>DATMLM010000022.1:0-5860 GCA_035570055.1 Gemmatimonadaceae bacterium | reverse complement strand
GCGGGGTGCACCGTGGCGTTACTCGCCTCGATGATGCCGGAGCGATGGACGCTCGAACCCGTGCGAGCCATGTCCGCCCGCGCGAAGGGCGCGACACCGAGGCGGTCACACGTGCGCAGGACCGTGTCCCACGCGCCCTCCTGCGCACGGTTCGTCGCCGACCAGACCCACCCACCGCGCACGAAATGCGCGTCGATCTCGTCCGCCGCGCAAAATGCCGCGATACTCTCGATGGCGCGCTCGGACGCCGTCGCCAGACGAACGGCCTCGGCGTCGCCGCACAACGCCACGAGCGTGTCGATCTTTGGCCACCACGTCAGGACAAACCCGCCGTTCCGCCCCGAGGCGCCGCCGCCGCAGACGCCTTGCTCGACGATAGCGACGTCGCACGCCGGCTGGAGCTGCTTGATGTGGATGGCGGTCCACAGTCCGACGTACCCGCCGCCAATGATCGCGACGTCGGCGCGCGTCGACTCGCGTAGCGGCTCCGCCGTCGACCCGTCGGGCAGCGCCTGCTCCAGCCACAAGATTGACATAGGGCTAGGGGGTAGGGGTATATTGAGACATGCGAGAGATCACCCTACGAATCGGCGGCATGAGCTGCAGTCATTGCCAGCAGGCGGTACGGGGCGCGCTGGCGGACCTCCCCGGGGTCCAGGTCGACACCGTCACCATCGGCTCGGCCACCGTGCGATTCGACCCGGCCAAGACGAGCGTTGACCAGCTCGTCGCGGCGATCGACGACGTCGGCTACGAAGTGCTGGAACCCGTACCGTGGTGACAGTGACGTTTCCGGTCTCCGGGATGACGTGCGCGGCCTGCTCGGCGCGCGTGCAGCGCGCGCTGCAACGCGAGCAGGGCGTCGATACGGCCCACGTCAATCTGCTCCTGGAGAACGCGACCGTCGAGTACGACCCCGCGAGCACGGACCCGAAGCGGTTGCTCGACGCCGTCCGGAAGACCGGCTACGGCGCCGCGCTGCCGGTCGACGACCAGGCCGCGGTCACACGCAAGGCTGCCGTCAGCCTCGCGCTCGCGGCGGCCGCCATGCTGATCCATTGGCGCCCCGGCTTACTGGCGATGGCGCTCATTACCATGCTCTGGGCCGGCCGCGACATCTACGTGCGCGCCTGGAGCGCGGCACGCCATGGATCGGCGGACATGAACACGCTGATTGCCATCGGGACCGGCGCGGCGTTCCTGTATTCGCTGTTTGGCCCCGATATGTACTATGAGGCCGTCATCGTCATCATCGCGTTCGTGCTCACGGGGAACGCCATCGAGGCGCGGGCGAAAGCACGGACGACCTCCGCCCTCCGGGCACTGGCCGACCTGGCGCCCAAGACCGCCCGCATCCTCCGCGGCGCGGAGGCGATCGATGTGCCCATCGACGACGTGCGCTCCGGCGACACCATCCTGGTGCGGCCCGGTGAGCGATTGCCGGTCGATGGCGAGATCGTGAGCGGGCGGACCGCCATCGACGAGTCGATGATGACGGGTGAGTCGATGCCGGTGTCCAAAGCAACCGGCGACCGCGTCATCGGCGGCACTCTGAACGGCACCGGATCCATCCGGTACCGGGCGTCCACGCTGGGCGCCGACAGCGTGCTCGCGCGCATCATTGCGCTCGTCAAGTCCGCGCAGTCGAGCCGCGCGCCCATGCAGCGGCTGGCGGATCGCGTCAGCGCCATCTTCGTGCCGACCGTAATCGGCATCGCGCTCGTCACGTTCATCATCTGGGCTCTGGTTGGCCCGATGACCCACGCATTGACGGCGGCCGTCGCCGTCTTGATCATCGCGTGTCCCTGCGCCATGGGGCTCGCGGTGCCGGCGGCCATGATGGTGTCGACCGGGCGCGGCGCCGAGCTCGGCATCCTGATCAAGGGCGGTGAAGCGCTGCAGCGAGCAGCCGATGTCGACACCGTCGTCTTCGACAAGACCGGGACGATCACTTCTGGGCACGTGACCGTCACCGGCAGCGTCGGCCTCGATGCGACCGCGCTGGCGCTCGCCGCCTCTCTCGAGTCGGCCAGTGAGCATCCGCTCGCGGCGGCCTTCACTGGATATGCCACCAGCACGCCCTCCGAGTTTCAATCACATCCAGGGCGTGGTGTGACTGGAGTCGTCGACGGTCACGCCGTCGCCGTCGGGAACTCGGCACTGATGGCCGATCTCGGCATTGCGGTCGAACGCCGAGCCGTCATGTATGTCGCCATTGACGGCGCGCTCGCCGGGCACATCGCGATCGAGGACCCCGTCAAGTCGACGGCGAAAGCAGCGGTGACCGCGCTGCGGGGACTCGGCACGGAGGTCGTGCTGCTCACCGGCGACACCGAGGCGACCGCGAACGCCGTGGCCGAGAACGTGGGGATAGACCGGGTCATCGCGGGAGTCTTGCCCGAGGGCAAGGTGCGCACGATCGAGACGATCCAAGCCGAGGGTCGTGTCGTCGCGATGGTCGGCGACGGGATCAACGATGCCCCGGCGCTGGCCCGCGCGGACGTCGGCGTGGCGATGGGCACCGGCACCGATGTCGCCGCTGACGCGGCCGATGTCGTGCTGATGCGCGGCGACCCGCGGGCAGTCGCGCAGGCCATACGGCTCGCCCGTGCGACGATGCGCGTGATGAAGCAGAACTTGTTCTGGGCATTCGTCTACAACGCCATCGGGATCCCGATCGCCGCGAGCGGTTTGCTCAACCCAATGCTGGCCAGCGCGGCGATGGCGGCCAGCTCGATCAGCGTGGTCTCCAACAGCCTGCGGCTCCGCCGCGTGAGGGTCGACTGATGCCGCCAAAGAAGGCCATCGCCGTAACGCCGGGCACCACCGAACGCACGCTCAAACGCCTCCGGCGGATCGAGGGCCAGGTCCGCGGGCTCCAGAAGATGGTCGCCGATGAACGCTACTGCGCCGAGATCATGACGCAGATCTCGTCGGTGCAGGAGGCCCTCCGCGCCGTGGGCCGCGAGCTGATGCGCAATCATCTCGAGCATTGCGCCACGAAGGCGATTCGCGGAACGCCCGATGAGGCGTCGGCGATGTACGACGAGCTCATGGACCTGATCTACACTCACAACCGTTGAAGAATTTGGGCGCGGCTGATCAATCCAACGAGTCGCGCGTCCTGCACGACCGGGACCGCCGCCGCGCCACGCACGCCCATCCGCCGCATCGCGCTCCGGAGCGAGTCGTTCGGCGCGACGGTCTCCGTATCTTGCGCGATGTCCACGGCGCGCACGAGCGTCCCGAGGACGCTCGCGGTGGTCGCGAGTCTGCCGAGGTCCCCGATCGTCACGACGCCCACCACGTGTCGCTCGGCATCGACCACGGGAAAGACGGATTGCGTTCGATTGTCGAGATGCGCGATCACATCGCTCAGCGGCTCCTGCTCCTCGATCACCGTGGGATCGGCATCGTACACGTCGCGAACCACGAGGGACTCGACATCGTGCTCGAGGGACTCGCCGCGCCGGCGGAGCCACCCGCTATAGAGCGAGTCCGGCTCGAGTCGTCGCGCGACGAAGTGCGTGACGACCACGGTCAACATGAGCGGGAGCACGATCGCGGTATCGTTCGTCATCTCGAACACGAGCAGGATGCCGGTGATCGGCGCGTCGGTCGCGCCGGCGATCATGGCGCCCATCCCCACGACGGCGTACGCCTCGGGGTGCAGCCCCAGCCCTGGAAACAGCTGCGCGAGCACCACGCCCACCGCGCCACCGGTTGCCGCGCCGACGTAGAGTGACGGCGTGAACACGCCGCCGGAGCCACCGCCGTTGAGCGTGATGGACGTCGCGACGATCCCGCCGGCGCCTAGGGCGAGCAGCGTGTACCACGGGAGCCGGCCGAACATTTCGACGTGGATCGCGAGGTGGCCATACCCCACGAGCAATCCGCCCGACAACCACACGAGCGCGCCGACGATGATGCCGGCGATCCAGGGTACGAGCCATACGGGAATGCGCCGGCGGAGCATCGTAAACAGCGCATCGGCGCCGAAGTACACCCTGACGAACGCGACCGCGGCGAGCGCGATCACCACGCCGAGCAGCGGAAAGAACGCGACCACTTCGAGGGGTGATTCGTATCCGTACTGGGTCGGAACCGGAAACGCGGGATGATTGCCAAAGACCGCGCGCGAGACGACGGCCGCCACGACGCTGGCTACGACGACGGGCGAGAACGACCCGACACTGAGCGAGCCCAGGATCTCCTCGAGCGCGAAGAACGCGCCCGCCAGCGGCGCATTGAACGCGGCGCTGATAGCCGCTCCGCAGCCACACGCCACGAACACGCGCACGCGATCCGACGTGAACTCGAACGCTCGACCGATCACGGAGCCGATGGCCGCGCCGAGCACCACGACGGGGCCCTCGCTGCCGGCCGAGGCGCCGGAGCCGATCGTCGCGGCGCTGGCCAGGGTCCGTGCGATGGCGGGTCGTCCGGGCACGATGCCGCCGCGTTTCGCCACGGCGATCTGCACGTCGGGCACGTTCACACCGTCGTGCGACTGCCCGAGGCGCCGCATGATGGACCACGCGACAAAGAGACCCGCGCCCGTGATCAGCGGCCGATAGACTGACCACCGGTGGAACACGAAGTACGAGAGGTCGATCGCCCGGTAGAACGCGACGACCCCCAGCGCCGACAGCACGCCGATGATCACGGCGAAACCGAGCAGGATCGTGTGTTCGCTCAGCTCGCGCTTATTGAACCAGTCGACGAAGCGACGCATCTACGGAAAATGTATCGGTACCGATGTATCTTCTGCTCATGAACCGGACGAGTGGAGCCGAGGTCCGGGCGACGCTCGATGCCATCCGCCGTCTCGTGCAGGGCATCCGGTCGCCATCCCGGCGGGATGCGGCCGCGGCCGGGCTCACGGCCGCCGAGCTCTTCGTTCTGCACGCGTTGCGCGACGCGCCGGCCCACTCGCTGAATGAGCTCGCCTCACGCACCTATACTGATCAGAGTACCGCGTCGCCGGTCGTTGAACGGATGCGGCGCCGGGGACTGCTGCGACGCGAACGGTCGGCCGAGGACGCGCGCCGCGTCGTGATCGCGCTGACGCCGGCCGGCCGGACGGCCATCGAGCGCTCTCCCGAGGCGCCGCAGAGCGCCATGATCGCCGCGCTGTCGCGCCTGTCCATGCGCGACCGGCGCGCCCTGGCGCGGGGACTCACACGGCTCGTTACGGAGATGGGCTTGGGCCACGAGAAGGCGGGCATGCTATTCGAGGACGCAACGGGCTAGTGTATTTCCAACGATTTTTCGAACCCAAGCTCGCCAGCGCGAGCTATCTCGTCGGCTGTCAGAAGTCCGGTGAGGCCATCGTCATCGACGCCAACCGCGACATCGATCAGTACGTCGACGCCGCGGCCGCCGTCGGGCTGACCATCGCGTATACGACCGAAACCCATATTCACGCCGACTTCGTCTCTGGCACTCGGTCGCTCGCGGCCCGCACCGGAGCACAGGTCCTGCTGCCATTGGCCGATGGCGACCGCATCATGCTGGGGAACGTCCGACTGGACGTCATGCACACGCCTGGTCACACGCCAGAACACGTGGTCTTTATTGTGACCGATGCTGGCGCGTCCCGGCCATGGGGCGTGCTGACAGGGGATTTTGTGTTCGTGGGCGATGTGGGCCGGCCCGATCTCCTCGAGCGAGCAGTCAAAGTACAGGGAACAGCCGAGAGCAGCGCGCGAGACCTGTTTGCGTCATTGCAACGGTTCCGGGAGCTACCGGCTGACCTGCAGATCTGGCCTGGACACGGCGCTGGATCAGCCTGCGGCAAAGCCCTGGGCGCGATGCCATCGACGACACTTGGCTACGAGCTCGCCACGAATT
Source organism: Gemmatimonadaceae bacterium (assembly GCA_035570055.1). Classification (GTDB taxonomy): domain Bacteria; phylum Gemmatimonadota; class Gemmatimonadetes; order Gemmatimonadales; family Gemmatimonadaceae; genus DASRDS01. The sequence goes on along the minus strand of DATMLM010000022.1, from coordinate 7 downwards.
GGGCGCT
>DATMLM010000021.1:0-25730 GCA_035570055.1 Gemmatimonadaceae bacterium | reverse complement strand
AATACTGTTGTCAGGAGAACGACCCCGAGCGGCCGTGCTGGCATGCCCGAAGGACGGCACCATCCTTATAGAGGTCACTATAAAGAAAGGAACTCGCTTGGGCTCGCTCGGCCTAGTAAGTCGGTGCAGAAGACCCTGGGGGTGTTCCTGCTGGCCGGAACCGCGCTACTCGGCGTGGGCGCGCTGTTACATCCAATGCTGAGCGGGGATGCCGGGGCCCAGCTGACGACGATCGCCGCTTCGCCCCACTTCCGGGCCATTCACCTGGCGATGCTCTCCGGATCGGCACTGATCATCGCCGGGGTGTGGGTCCGCGCCCTTGCCTCGGGTCCAGGCGACGCCGTTCGATTTGGGATCGCGTTCGGCCTCATCGATCTGGGGCTCGCCCTCAACGCGTACGACATCTCATTTATGGCAAGGGCGGGGACGCGACTGGCGGCAGCGTACACCACAGGCAGTGGGACGGCGGCTCCCCTCTTCGACGCCATGCACGACGTTGGTTTGACTTATGCACTGTTCGGTAACGTGATCGTTGCCTTGGGAGCGCTCGTGCTAGGCGTTGCCGAATGGCAGACACGCAGGATATCCGCGGCGCTTGCCTTGGTCGCCGCGGCCGGTGGGCTCATCGGGGTGGCCTGTCCCGAATCGAGCCTCTTCATCCTCGCCCCTATCGCGCTCCTCTCGGCCTGGCAGGTCGTGACCGGCCTCGGGGCGCTCAATATCTTACATACGAAATGATAGAGATAGATCTGAGGCTCGCGCTGTTTTGCGACAGCTATCTGCCGCAGCTCAATGGCGTGTCGCTGCTGCTCGAGCGGCTCGTCGATGCCGTCCGCGATCGCGGCGGCGCGGTCCGCGTCTTCACGACGACGGATCCGCACGCGACCTACGATCCCGAGATTCGCCGGTGGCCGAGCGTACCGCTGTGGCTCTATCCGGAGCATCGGCTCTCGTTGCCGACACCCGCGAGCATCAAGCGCGAGCTCGATGCGTGGCGGCCGACGATCGTGCATGCCGCGAGCCCGTTCGGACTCGGCCTCGCCGCCCGCCGTGGAGCGCGCTCGCTGGGCATTCCGTTCGTGTCATCGTATCACACCAGCTGGAGCGCGTACACCAAGTTCTACGGGCTCGGATTCCTGAGTAACTTCGCGTGGCGGTATCTCCGCTGGTTCCACAACAGCGGGGATCGGACGTACGCGCCGACCGAAGCCACTCGCCAGGAGCTCGAGCTCCACGGCGTGCGCCGCACGGCGATCTGGTCGCGCGGCGTCGACACCGCGCGCTTCACTCCGTCCGCCCGTTCAGCCGCCCTGCGTGCGCGGCTCGGCGCGAGCGACAATACGGTCGTGTGTGCCTACGTCGGCCGGCTCGGCGCCGAGAAGGGCCTGGCGATTGCCATGGAAGGCATGCACCGCGTGGTCGCGCGCGCGGGCGCGAATGTCGTCTGCGCCATCGCGGGCGATGGACCCTACGAGGCCGAGTGTCGTCGGCTCGCGCCACCGGGGACGATCTTTATGGGCCGCCTATCAGGTCCGGAATTGAGTGAATTTTATGCGTCGGCGGACGTGTTCATCTTCCCGTCGGCGACCGACACGTTCGGCAACGTCATCCTCGAAGCGATGGCGTCCGGGTTGCCCGTGGTTGGTGCCGATGTGGGGCCCACCCGCGAGCTGTTGTCCAACACCCGCGGACTGACCTTCCCGCAGGGCAACGCCGAGATGTTCGGCGACCAGGTCCTGTCGTTGGTCCTCGATCGCGCACGGCGCGTGGTGCTCGCGCGCGAGGCGCTCGCGTTCGCGCGCACACGGACGTGGGACGCGATTTTCGATGAGCTCTTTGCCGATTACGCCCGCTTGAGCGGCAGCGCACCAGCCGCGGTGGCGGTGGCCTAGGACCTAGGCTGCCTGGTCAGCCTCGGCCAGAATTGCCGCGGCGATTTCGAGAATATCCCGGCCGTCTTCGTCGGCTTCTTCTTCCATCAACTTCAGGGCATCGGCCGGCGTGAGACGCGTGCGCGCGACGATCTGGGCCACGGCGCGCTCGACGACTATCTCACGGGACTCGCTCAGCTCGACTTCGGGCTCCGTTGGCTCGACGTCGACATCGACGAGCGGGAGATCGTTGTCCGGGATTTCCCGGACGGTGTCGACCGCCACCTCATCGGCTATCGCTCGCGCGGTCGCGACGATCTCTTGGACATCCGCATCGAGATCGCCATCGAGCGTATTGGCGGAGATGAGCGCGACCGGTCCCCAGTTGGGCCGCGCGGCGCGGTCACTCAGCGACGGATGCGTCGAGAGCACGAGGGCAGCGGTTCCGGCACGCGCGCGCGTCACGCTGATCGCGCCGTGCACACCCGCGCCGTCGCTCAAGTGCACATCGAAGAGGACGGCATCGGGCTCGGTCGTCGACACGGCGTCGACCGCCTCGCGAATCGTCGTGACCTGCGCGACGACGTCATAGCCCAGCGCGGCGAGGCGCTGGGACATGGCACGCGTACGAATCACGGCGGACTGCGCGACGACAACCCGTAACGACACTGATCCTCCCAGATCGTGCCACAACTTAGTCAGTCAGAAAGTCGTAGGCCGTGACTGACATCACTATGACGATTGAAACGCCGGAAAGTCTTGCGGCGTTGGCTCTTAAATGCTGTTCGTCGGAGGGACCAGGGCGTCGAGCGCCTTCTCGTCATTGCGCTCCATCGCGACCTCGGCGTCGAGATTGATACGGTCCTCGTCGAGTGTCGCGAACCCGACGGTCTTGCCAGCCCGATAGACCACCGCCGCGTGATGCGCCGCGAGGTCGCCGGCGATCGTGACGTGCTGCCAGGGCAGCGAGAAGCCGAGATAGCGGATCGTCATGTCGTAGTGCTGGCTCCAGAAGTACGGCACCATATCGCATCGTTGCGCCAAGCCCAGCACGTTCTCCGCGGCGATCTGACCGTGTCGCTCCGCGACGACCCAGTGCTCGATGCGAAGCCGATGGCCCGTGTGCGGATCGGGCCACCGCGCAATGTCGCCAGCCGCCCAGACACCCGCGCGGCTCGTCTCCAGGTACTCGTTCACCAGGACGCCGTTGTCGACGGCGAGACCCGCGGCTTGCGCGAGCGCGACGCGCGGCTTGACGCCGATGCCGGCGATCACGAGATCCGCGTCGATCGTCGAGCCGTCACGCAGCGTCACCGTGCCCGGATCGATACGCGCGACCTCGGCGCCCATATGGAAGCGCACGCCGTGCTGCTCGTGCAGCGAGCGGATCATGCCGGAGACGCGTGGGTCGAGCACACGCTCGAGTGGGCGGTTTTCCATCGATACCACGTCGACCGCCAACCCTCTCGTGCGAAGCGATGCGGCAACTTCGAGACCGATGAAGCTCGACCCAATCACCACCGCGCCCTTCGAATGCTCGGCTCTGGCAATAATGGCGTTGGCATCGGCGAACGAACGCAGCACGAGCGCGCCCGGTACGTTGAGGTGATTCGGCTCGGAGCCCATCGCCAGAATCAGCGCGTCGTATGGCACGGTATTGCCGTCGTCCAGCACCACGTGCTTGCTGTTCAGATCGAGACTCTTCGCGCGGGTCCGGCGGATAACGATGCCATGCTCTTCGTAGAATCCCTCCGGCCTTAAGGGAATCCACTCGGGCTGCGCGCTGCCGGCCAGATAGTCTTTTGATAAGTTCGGACGGTCGACCGGCGCCGATGGATCTTCATCGATCATCGTGATCGGGCCGACATAGCCGCGACGGCGCAGCATCTCGGCCGCCGCGGCGCCTGCGGCGCCCGCGCCGATGATTGCCACACTTCGGGGCGCGACCGGACCGCGACTAGTGGGGGCAAGCGGGTCCGGGTCGTTCTTCTTGGCGCCCACGTAGACCCGATCGCCTCGGCGCTCGACGGACCAGCATGGGAGAGGATTGAGCGCGGGCGCGCGGAGCGCCTCACCGGTCTCGAGGTCGAAGCACGCGTGATGCCATGGACAGCGCACCGTACTGCCGACGACGAGACCCTCGGCGAGCGGGCCGCTGTAGTGCGTGCATGCCGCGCCAACGGCGAACGCTTCGTTGCCCACCCGCACGACGAGGACGTCGTCGCCGTCGGCCTTGCCGAGGACGGAGGCTCCGTCGGCCAGGTCCGCCCATGAGATCCCATCTGTGCGCAGATCTGTCATCTCACAATCACCAGAAGAGCGATGGCAGTAAGTAACAGAACGATGGCCCCGATGGTAATAAGCCAGCGCCTGGAGGATCGAGGTGGGACGGGCGCCGAGTGGACACCATATGGCAGGCTGCCGCGGCGCAGCGAGTCCGCGAGCATCCCGATCCCAGGATCCGGGGCGGCCCCGAGGGCATCGGCGACGCGGCCGTCGTACGAGTTGGCGAGGTCGATAGCCGCGGCCCGCTCCCCGGTCCCCGCAAGGGCAAGCATGAGCCCGGTCGTTGCCCGCGCGCTCAGCGGATCTACCTCGACGAGCCGCTGCCACCAGGCGATGGACTCCGCCGGCTTCCCCTGAGTCTCGGCCTCGATAGCCAACTGTTCCAGGACTTCGGCATAGATCCGCGCGCACCGGGCCCGTTCATCCTCGACCCATCGGACGAAGGCGGGCGCCCGGTCGACTGTCAGTCCGTGCAGGAATGGTCCGTTATACAGGGCGATGGCGTCCCGCCAGGCCTTAGCCTCGACGGACCGATCGAACTCCGGGAGGTCCAGGCTGAGGCAGGCGGCGTTGAGGGACAGGGTCGTCGCCGTGGCCACGATGGCGTCCGGCCCAAGTGTCCTCCTGGCAGCCGACAACGCCTGATCGAGCGAGTTCCGCCCGCCTTGCCGGTCGGGCCAGAAGTTCTCGATCAGGCGCTCCCGGCTCGTCCCGGCAGGGCCTTGGGCACCGAGAAACACGAGCAGCGCCAGTTGGCGGCGCTGGATCGGGGTGTCTTGGACCGGAGCTCCGTCTCGCCAGAGCGCCAGGCCTCCGAACGTGATTAGACGCACCTAACGTGAATTCAGGTTGAATTCAGAACCGTTTGAGCAGCCTTTGGGCTGCTAATCCTAAAGTCATCACATGTCAGACGAAACGGTCATCACTGGGAAAGTGGTATGGGCCACGGACGAATCAGGCGTTCCGGGCGCCATCCTCTCTATCTACACGCTCATTCCCGCCGGACTGGTTGGCCGCGCCGAGGCCAATGAGAACGGCGAGTACTGGATGAAGGCTGAGATGCATTGGACCCGGGCGTTCGACTTGTACGTCGTTGTCCTGAATCGCCGTGGCGAGCTGCTGCAAGTCGTGCGCGAAGGCTCACGGTGGCTCACGGGGAGCCGAACGCGGTTGGACGTCACGGTGACTGGGCGCTGGCGCTCGTCTGGTCCCCGCCGGACCGGCCAACAACGCTCCGCTGAAAGCACTGGTGATGTCGTGCCGACAACGAAGTGTCTCGTGCCAACGCCGTACTGGCCAAAGAGAGAAGCACCTGAGTTTCTCGGGGGCGGTCGTGGAGTCCGCCGCCGGATCTCCAACGGAGACAGGCAATCATGAGCGCTCGGATCATCATTGGGCTGGCCGCCGATGAGCGGGCAGCCGGCCAGATCGAAGATGCGGCGGTACTGTCGGGTGAGCTCACCGCGTGCTCGCGCGTCGATGAGCTCGTGGAGTCGGTGACGAGTACGCCGAACGTCGTCGCCGTGATCACCGAGTTGTGGGACGTCGATGGCAATCCAATGGCGCCGGCGGTGCGGCGGCTGCGTCATTGGCGCGCGACGTTGCCGGTGATCGCGTTTTGTCGGCTCACGCCGCGCACGGCGCGGGAGATCGTCACGATGGCGGCGGCGGGCGTCTCAGCCATCGCCATTCGGGATCACGAAGATCTCGGCGATCTCTTACGGAGCGTGATCGACCCGAAGCTTTACCAGCGGCGATCGGTTTCCAGCATGGTGCGGACGGCCGATGCATCGACCGCCGGGGAGAACAGATATCCCTGACCGTAGGTGCAGCCGAGGGCACGCAATGCGGTGAGGTGCGCCTCGGTCGAAACACCCTCGGCGATCACCTGTAACCCAATGTGTTCGGCCAGTGCGTGAATCGTGCGGACGAGCTGCGCGAAGCGCTGTTCGCGGTCCATGGCCGAGACGAAGGTGCGGTCGATTTTGACGGCGTTGAGAGGGAGGCGGTCGAGCACACCGAGCGACGAGTAGCCCATCCCGAAATCGTCCAGGTGTACTTGTACCCCAAGCGATTTCAATGAGCGGAGCCGCTCGATCGCCACCTCCGGCTGTTCAATGAGGACGCTCTCCGTGAGCTCCAGATGGAGCCAGGCCGGATCGACCTTGTGCTGCTGGAGCGCGCCGGCGACGACCTGAACGAAGTCCGCTCGCACGAGTTGGCGCACCGATACGTTGACCGCCATCGTGAGTGGCGGACGCTCGGGGAACATCTCATGCCACATGCGAAGCTGGCGGCACGCTTCGGTCAGCACCCATGCGCCGAGGCTGACGATCAGGCCCGTTGACTCGGCGACGCCGATGAACGTCGCCGGCGCGATCAGACCTCGATCCGCGTGTCGCCATCGGACCAGCGCTTCAAATCCCACGATGCGCCCGTCGGCCAGTGCGATGATCGGCTGGTAGTGCAGCTCGAACGATTGCTTCTCGACGGCCCGCCGAAGATCGGTCTCCAAGCGCAAGCGCTCGAGCGCGTCGGCGTGCATGGCGGGATCGAACACGGCAAATCGTGCCCGGCCAGCGGCCTTGGCGCGCCCCATCGCGAGGTCGGCGCTGCGCAACAGAAACTCGGGGCGCGTGCTACCGTTATCGCTCAGCGCGATGCCGAAGCTGGCCGAGGTAAAGACCTCGTACCCACTGATGTCGATCGCGGAGGCCAGCGACTCCAGCGCGCGCTCGGCCACGCGCGCGGCGTCGGCGGGGGAGTCGATGCGCTCCAGCAAGAACGCGAACTCGTCGCCGCCGAGTCGCGCGACGGTGTCCTCGGCGCGCGAGCACGCCGAGAGCCGGCGGGCGACGGCGACCAGGAGCTCATCGCCAGCCGTGTGACCGAGGCTGTCGTTGACGACGCGGAAGTTGTCGAGATCGAGCAGCACGACCGCGAATGAGCCGGTGCGACGTTCAGACCGGCGAGCGGCGCGGTCGAGTCGCTCCATGAAGAGCAGGCGGTTGGGCAGGCCGGTCAGCGCATCGTGCAGCGCCTCGTGGCGTTGGCGACGCTCGACGCGCTCCCGGCGCGCGAGTCGGCGGCGCAGGGCCAGGTCCGTGGCGGCGGCCGCCGCGTGCTCGGTGAGCACCGCGATGTCCGACGCGCTCCACTCGCGCGGGACGGCGTCGACGACGCAGAAGATGCCAATGGGGTGCCCGTCGTCGGCCGCGAGCGGCACGACGGCGAACGCGCCCACGTTTGGGCCGAGCTGTTTGCCTTCCTTGGTGTCGTCGACGATGACCGGCGTGCCATCGTCGAGCGCGCGATCGCAGACGCCTGAGCGAAACAGGAGGCCGGGATCGTGGGCCAGCCAGTCAGGGGGCTCGACGCCACCAACAAAGCACCGGCGGTCATCGCCTACCAGCGCCAGTACTGCTGCAGGGGCTCTGAGGGCGGTCGCCGCGAGCCGCGCCGCGCGCTCCAGCGAAGCCGCGAGCGTGCCGTCGAGTGGCGCGAAAGGCTGCGACGTTGGCTCGCGCGTTGAAGGGCCGGACATCTATCGTAAGACGTGACCGTCGCCGTCCGGGTCACGGCAAAAGCTCCCTACGCAGCGCTTCGCGACTGCTTAAAGCTCGCGCCCTGTTTACTTCGTGGCGGCGAGGCGCTCGAGGAGTGACCCGAGATCCTGGCGCTCTTGGGCGTTGAACGCGTCGACGACCGCGCGCTCCTCGGCGTCGAGGAGTCGTGCTGCGTCGGCGTGGCGCTCGACACCTAAATGCGTCAACTGCGCCCGCACGCTCCGACGATCGCTGGGGTCCTGTGACCGAACGACGAGGCCGTCGGCTTCGAGGCGATCAATGAGCGCCGTCATATTGGATTTGACACACGCATTGCGCGCCGCAAGCTCGCCGAGCGGCAGAGGAGCTCCCGCCTGCACCAAGTGGTCCAGCACATAGAACTTGGGCAGCGAGAGCCCGAGGGTCGCCAGCACGGATTCGAGCTTTGCCTCGCACGCATCCGCCGCGCGGAAGAGCGCCGGCGTCAGACCCTGCCGACGGTCGCAGGGTCCCGCCTCTTCCTTATAGTCCACCTATGAACAGTACCAGCTCCTCACCACGTCGTCAACCGGGGACGGCAACAGGCTCCGCGGAAGATCCAGCTCACGATCATGCCGAGGACGACAATCGGCAGCACCAGCAGCAGCGCGATTTTCAGGAACGCGAGCACCAGCGCGCACACGACGGCGAAGACGACGAGCAGCAACAGCGGAATCCCGACCACCGCGAGGAGTATGAGTAAGAGCGGCACGCCGAGCACTGCCGCGACGATCGCGATGGGAAGACCGAACCCGAGAACCAAGATTGCGCCGAGCGGGACGAGCACCACGATGGCGAACACGCCCCACAGGAACATCCTCAAGAGCCCACCCATGACACAGCCTCCTTGACGCCATCAGGTACGTCGGCGAGCATTACAAAGTTTCGCCCGAATGGATACCGATGGGTCAGACCGGCACCGCAACGCTTCCTCTGCACTACGGGCGGGTACCCGCCTGGCTCTCCAGTCGCATGGCCAGCCTCGGCCGTATCATCACGCAGGCGGTCATCCTGCACTATGGGCGCGATGAGTATCTGCGCCGGCTTGCCCATCCGGGATGGTTCCAGGCGTTCGGAGCCGTCATGGGTATGGACTGGCACTCGTCGGGCATCACGACGTCCGTGCTCGGCGCCCTCAAGCGCGGTCTCGCGCCAGTCGAGGGCGAGCTCGGGCTGCACGTGTGCGGCGGGCGTGGGAACGAGTCCCGGAAAACGCCGGCCGAGCTCCTGGCGCTCTCCGATCGCCTCGGGCTCGACGGGGATTCGCTCGTTCGGACGAGCCGACTCGTCGCCAAGGTCGATAGCGCGGCGATTCAAGACGGGTATGACATCTATCTCCACGGGTTCATCGTCGCGGACGATGGGAAGTGGGCGGTCGTGCAGCAAGGCATGTGCGGTGCTCGCAAGGAAGCGCGCCGCTACCACTGGTTGAGCGAGCGTCTCACGGATTTTGTGGATTCGCCTCACGCGGCCATTGACGGGCTTCCTGCGTCGACTCCCATCGTCAATCTCACCGACAATCGCGCGTGCGCTGCGCGCAACGCACAAATCGCCCTCGTACTGGACGGCCCCGATCGCGTGGTTCGCGAGATGGCTCGATTGCGGCCGAGCACGCCGACACTGGAGTTGCCATTCCATCATGACGTGAGAGCCGAGGACGTCGTGCTCCGGCGCTTGCGAGGGGCAATCACCGCGGCGCATGAGAGGGGTCCGAAAGATTTCGCTGACCTGCTACTCACGCCCGGCGTCGGCCCGCGGACGGTGTTCTCGCTCGCTTTGGTGGCGGAGGTGGTCCACGGCGCTCCGTCTCGATTCTCAGACCCGGCGCGATACTCTCTGGCGCATGGCGGCAAGGACGGACATCCGTACCCCGTGCCGCTCCGGATCTACGACGAGACGATTCGCGTGATGAAAGACGCCGTCACGAAGGCCAAGCTCGGCGTCTCCGATCGCCTGTTCGCGATCCAACGATTGGACGCCGAGGTGCGGCGCCTCGAACGATCCGCGGGCACGATCGACTTCAATGCGTTTATTGAAGCCGAGTGGGAGCGAGGCGAACGGCGCCCACGCGAGTATCCCACGCGAATGACATCACGCCCTGTGAGTCGACGTTGATCGTAAATTGTTCGACGGGAGCGCCGGCGCTCATCGTCATCGGGATGCGCGCGAGATCGGCCGTCGAGTCGTACTCGGTCCCCCACTCGTGGGTTTTCTTGCTGACCACGAGCGTCCACGTATCGGCCGTTGGCAAAGAGAATAGGGTGTACTCGCCGGCGGGAACCTTCGTCGCCCCGATCATCGCGTCGCGATCGATCTTGAACCCGGTCGCTGCATTGGCGCCGGTGCGCCAGATGGTGTTGTAGGGCACCACGCCCCCGAAGATCGTGCGTCCGCGTTTCGACGGACGCCCGTAGTCGACGACGACGTGCATGGGCCCAACCGTCGCGTCGACCTCGTCACGCGGTGACATGTAGCCGAGTCCCTTGCCGGCACTGTCGCGGGCGACGAACGCGATCGCGTAGGCATCGATGTCGGGCGGCGGCACGCGCGTCGCGATGGCCTGCAACGTCGCACCGGGCGACCTGGCGTCGAGCAACTCGCCCGCCGAGTCGATGTGCGCGCGAATGGTGCCCACCGAGGTGGAGATCAGCACAGTGTCCGGAGCCGTCTGCTTGGCGGTGCCGCCGAACGTGAGGTCCAGATAGAACGCGGCGACCGGAACGGACTGGCCGTGCGCCGCGAGCGCGCGCTGGATCGGCGATTCGTACTCGGCGAACGCCGGCTCATAGACCGGCACGCTGCCGGGCAGGTTCGGCATGGTGCGCATACGGCGCGACGGCCCGCCGCCGAAGCGCATGATGTGGACCGAGTCGCCGCGGAAGTCGGCGTCGTAGCGATACGTCTTCTTCGCGCCGGGCTTCGCGGACTCATAGAGCTGGATCGAGTACAGCGTGACGGCGCCATCGGGCGTCGTATGCACCACGTAACGCTGTCGGGATGTCTGCGGAGTCCGAAACAAAAATTCCCCGACAATCGAGTCCCGCGTGCGCGTGAAACGCTCGACGCCGATCGTGTCGTTGCCGAGGCGTGTGACGAATCCGCCGTGCTCCGGCGGGTCGGGCCGCGCGCACCCGATCGCGGCCAAGACCAGCAGGCTACTGCGTCGCCACATGGACACGCCCGATGCGTGTGTCCCAAGCAAACGAGAGACCGTCGGCATCGATCCCAATCGTGAACTGCTCGACGGGGGCTCCCTCGCTCACCGTCATGGGGATGCGCGCGAGATCAGCGGTCGGATCGTAGTCGGTGCCCCATTCCTTGGTCTTCTTACTGATGATCAGCGTCCACCCGTCGGCGGTTGGCAACGAGAAAAGCGTGTACGTGCCCGCGGGCACTTTCGTGTCGACGAGCATGATATCGTGGTCGGTGACGAATGTCGTCGCCTCGTTCGCGCCGGTCCGCCAGACGGTGTTATAGGGAATGACACCGCCGAATATCGTCCGTCCGCGCTTCGATGGCCGCCCATAGTCCACGAGCAGTTGCGCGCCGGCCACTGTTGCCCGGACCGTGTCGCGCGGCGACAGCGAGCCGAGTGACTTGCCTTGCGCATCGCGTGTGGCGAAGAACAGCGCCCATTTGTCGAGATCGGGATACGGAATTCGCGTGACCGTCGCCTGCAACGTCCCGCCAGGGTCCGTCGCGTACATGATCTCGCCAGTCGCGTCTGTCTCGACGCGGATCGTATCGGTGGGCGTCCGGATCAACACGAGTCCGGGCTTGGCGCGGATCACGGTGCCGGTGTCTGGCCCGTCGCCGACGAACCACCACGAGAAGTCGACCGGCTTTCCCGCGGCCGCGAACGCGCGGCTCACCAGGATCTCGTGCAATCCGTACGCCGGCTCGAGGAGCGGCACGGCCCCCCGGCGCACCGCGGTAGCCTGCGTCCGCGTCGCGTCGCCGCGCTTGACCGTCACGTGCACCGAGTCGCCGCGCAGCTCGGCATCGTACCGGACGCGCACGGGCGCATCCGCGCCTCCGGCCGCGTAGACCACGGCGGTATACGTCGCGACGTTGCCATCGCGCCCCAGGCGCGCGACATAGGCATAGCGCGTCGTCTTCGGGCTGCGGCCGATCATCTCGCCCGTTATCGAATCGCGGGTCCGGACGAAGCGCTCGACCGCGATCGTGTCGCTGCCGAGGCGCGTGACGAACCCGCCACGCTCGGGGCCATCCTGCGCGCCGGCGCCCGTCGCGAGAGCCACGAGTGCCGCGCCCGCCAGTATTCTCATACGATGACATTGGCGCGCCTGTGACGCGACCGCAAGACTCGAATATTTTCTTGACATGCTGAACGACGCAGTCTGCCTCGCCGACCTCGAGCCCCTCGCCCGGCGCGTGATGACGCCGATGGCCTTCGAGTACGTTTCCGGCGGCGCCGGGGACGAGCGCACGCTCGCCTGGAATACCGAGGCATTCACGCGCATACGGCTGCGCCCGCGCGTGCTCACCGACATCTCCACGCTCGACACATCGATCCGCCTCTTCGGCGACACGTTGCCGCTGCCGCTGCTGTTGGCGCCCGCGGCGTACCACCGCCTCTATCATCCGGAGGGCGAGCTGGCCACGGCGCGCGGCGCGGCCGCCGCGAAAGTCCCCTACATCGTGAGCACCTGCACGACGACGACGCTCGAGGACATTGCGTCGGCCGCGCCCGACGGCGTGCGGTGGCTGCAAGTGTATGTCAGCGCCGACCGCGGGCGCACGCGCGATCTGGTGCAGACCGCCGAGGCGACGGGTGTGCGCGCGCTCTGCCTCACGGTCGACACGCCGGTCGCGGGCACGCGCAATCGCGAGCAACGGACGGGGTTCGCGCTGCCCGCCACGTGCGTCACGCCGTATATGCGCCACGTCGCGGGTCCCGACGGTCCAGGCTTGCCCTTCGTCGCGATCACGTGGCGCGATGTGCGGTGGCTGCGCGGTCAGACACGCCTGCCAGTGCTGCTCAAGGGCATCCTGACCGGCGAGGACGCGGCCCAGGGCGTCGACAGCGGGGCCTCGGGCATCGTCGTGTCGAATCACGGCGCGCGCAATCTCGACACCGTGCCGGCGTCGATCGATGCGTTGCCCGAGGTCGTCGAAGCCGTGCGAGGGCGAGTCCCGATACTCCTCGACGGCGGTGTCCGACGCGGCACTGACATCGTCAAAGCGCTCGCCATCGGCGCGACCGCCACAATGATCGGCCGGCCCTATCTCTATGCCCTCGCGCTCGGCGGCGCCGAAGGGGTGGAGCAGGTCGTGCGCATTCTCCACACGGAGCTCGAGAGCGCGTTCGCGCTGCTTGGTCGCGCGTCGGTCAGGAGCGTGGATCGGGCTGTCTTGTGGTGAGACAAGCGCATTACGTCTCCCGGAGATACCCCCACGACAACAGCTTGTCGTGATCCTCGGCCCATCGATCCCCGATATCCATCCGATAGTACATATCGGGGATGAGGATGTTCTTGATCCGATTGTACGCCTGCTGCTGCGCTTGCCGCATGGTCGGTCCCAAGCCGACGACCACGAGGACAACACCGGACGTGCCGGCGACGAGCCACTGGCCGTTCACCTGCTTGACGTCCTCGATGTGCACTTCCTCGGGCGTCGACTTCTTGAACACGATGACGGCGTCCTTGGAGACTGCCTGGAATGTGCCGACATCATCGAATGGGAATGGCGAGACGACAATGCGCACGCCGACCTGAAATCCGGATTTCACCCGAAGTTTCGTGGCGGTGCCAGCGGCCAACTCGTACAGGAACTGGCTGATGGGCGTGTTCATCGCCTCTTCCTGAATCTGAATCGTCGGGTACCCGAACCGCGACGTGAATTCCAAGGGATAGATCCCGTTGCCATTCACGATGCAATTCAGATCGATGTACCCGACGTAATTCTCCTCGGCCAGCCGGCGCTCCATGCGCGCCAAGGTCGACGTGAAGATCCGGTTCGGCCCACTCCAGAACATCGCGGTGCCCATCTCGCCCGTGGACGGCCCGATGTTGCCCGGAAACAGCTTCTTGTGCTCGAAATTGACGTTGATCGGCGTGACGAACTGCTTGCCATTGAAAAACGCGCCGACCGCGACTTCCACGCCGACCACACGGCGCTGCAGCTGAAACACTTTGATCTCGGCCGAGAACGCGCGCTTATACGCCTCGAGCACGCGAATGACGTCGCCGCCGTCCTCTTCCTCGCCCACGAACAGCCGGCGCTTCACATTCTGCGCCTCTCCACTCGGCTTGATCACGTACTCATCCGGATTCTGCCGGACGAACTCGATCGCCTTGTCGAAGTCGTCGAATTCCTGATACCGCAGGATATTCACGCCGGCCTTGCGAAGCTCCTCCTGGCCGAACGACCGGTCATCCTCCAAGCGATCCGTGTAGGCGGTCCCGCCCACGACGAGCTTCCCTTGCTTGCGCAGCTCCTCGGCCTTGGCGCCCTGGCCAAGCGTATCGTCGAACACAATGACGTCGGCCCAGTCGACATCGGCCCGCCAGTCGAGCGTCTTGGGCACGAACCCGTCAGCGATGTCCCGCTCGTTCTCGGCTTCGATGAAGAACTTGACCGCGTGGCCCTCTTTCTGGACTTGCCACGCGATGTCGCCGATTAGGCCGCCGATCGAGACGAAGAGAAAGTTTTTCGGTTCCACGCCTAAACCCTATATTAGTGACATGGGGACCAGCTTCCTCAACACCGAACTGTTACCTGTCCGGGCGACGAGGACGTTGCCGGGGCGGTACTTCTCCTCGCCGGCAATTCTAGCCGAGGAGTTCGACAAGATCTTCACGCAACGGTGGCTTTGCGTGGGACGAGCGGATCGGATCGCCAACCCCGGTGAGTACTTCCTCCAGCCCGTCGGGCAGGAGAGCATCATCGTCGTCCGGGATCGCGCGGGCGAGATCCACGCGCACTATAACGTGTGCCGCCATCGCGGGACGCACATGATCGAGGCCGAGCATGGCCGTCTGGGCGAGACCATCCAGTGCCCTTACCACGCGTGGACCTACGCCTTGGACGGTCGACTCATCGGCTGCCCCTCGGCCGATGCCATCGACGGGTTTCGCAAATCTGACTATCCCCTGCACGGCGTCGCGACGCATGTGTGGGAAGGGTTCTTGTTTATCAACCTGTCGCGCGATCCCGAGCCGTTTGGCGAAGCGTACGCGCCAATGCTCGGCCGGTTCGCCAGCTTCAACCTGCCAAACCTCAAGGTCGCGCAGCAGATCGATTACGAAGTGAAGGCGAACTGGAAGCTGATCGTCGAGAATTATCAGGAGTGCTATCACTGCGCGCCGATCCACCCGGCTTTGGCCAAGCTCACCCCGCCGACGAGTGGCGAGATTGATCTGTACGAAGGGCCGTTTATTGGCGGATACATGGTGCTCAATGAAGAGCACGAGACCATGTCAATGACCGGACGGGCGTGTGGCGTGCCAGTCGCCGAGGACCTGCCAGCGATCGAGTATCCACGGATTTATTACTACTCGCTGTTCCCGAATGCGCTGCTCAGCCTGCACCATGATTACGTCATGCTGCATACGTTGTGGCCGCAAGCGGTGGACCGCACACTGATCCATTGCTACTGGCTATTCAACGAGAAGTCGTTGAACAACTCCCAATTTGATCCGATGGACGGGATCAGATTCTGGGACATGACCAACAAAGAAGACTGGCACATCTGCGAGCAGAGCCAGCTGGGTGTCGTGTCGCGCGTCTATCAACCCGGCCCGTACTCGAAGCGCGAGAACTGCTCAGCGGCCTTCGACGCCGAGGTCCTGCGGGCGCTGGGCCACGCGCCGGAGCGCTGACACGCCGTAGATCCCCGCGCCGATCAGAACGACGAGTACCGAGAACCCGATGAGCTTCGTGAGATAGAGCGTCGGGTTCTTTTCTTCCGGGCCCGGCACACCGGCCAGAAACAGCGAGATCGCCGTGGTCGTAAATCCGAGAATGCCGCACACCACCGCCAGGGGTTTGTGGTGTTGGATTCGGATGAGGGAGGCGAAGAGGTAGAGGTAAGGGATAAAGTAGATGATGATCGAGGCGTTCAAGAAGAGATTGTATGCGCCGGTGACGGTGGTCCCCGCCTGTCCCGCAAAAACGACCAACACGGCGACCCCGGCCTGGATCAGCATAGCGATGTGGGGTGTGCGCCACTTGGGATGCAGGCGACCGAACATGGGCGGCAGGACGCCATCGACCGCCGCCGCGTACGGCAGCCGGGCGCTCGCCGCGAACCATCCGCCGATCTGACCGAGCGTGCCCACGATCAGAAAGCCGACGGCAATCGGCACGATCCACATCGCGTGGATCCGCTCGGTCACGCTCGCGATCGCTTGGGGAACACCCTGAAGCGCCGTGATCTCTCCGACCGGGAGCGCGACCAGTACGGCGACCGTGCCGGCGATGAACAGTGCCGTGATGCTCGCGCCCGCGCCGAACAGCGCGCGCGGGATCGTGCGTGGATGGTCATCGAGTTCCTCACCCATGATCGATGCGCTCTCGACCCCCGCAAATCCGAACGCGATCGTCGACCAGAAGATCATGTCGCGGAGATGCGTGCTCGGCACGAACGCACGCGGAGTGAACGACGTAGCTGACCCGAACCGCGAATACGCGATGGCGGCCACCACGAGCAGGATGAGCAGTGGCACCCACATCCCGACCGCACCGACGTTCTGCAGCCACTTGCCGATGTTGAGTCCCACGATGTTGAGCGCCACGCACAGCGTGAGTCCGACGAGCGAGACCGCGATCGTATAGCGGGGGTCACTCGCCAGATGCTGCGCGCTCGGACCGATCAGGAACGGGAGGAGGCCGGCGACGAAATAGAGCAGCAGCGGATAGTACGGGATGTTGCAGCACCAATAGCACCAGCCAGTCAAGAACCCTGGGAACCGGCCGAACGCCCGGCATGTCCAGACGTAGATCCCGCCTTGATCCGGATAGCGGGCCGACAACTGCAGCACCGCGTAGCACAGCGGGACATAGAACAGGAGACACGCGCCGACCCAGATGACGACGGCGCTCGGACCCGCGACCGCGGCCTTTTGGACCCATTGGACGTTGAGGCTGACGACGACGTAGAACAACATGAGGTCGCGCCAGCCCATGGCGCGACGCAGCTTGGGGGCGGTCGGCTTAGTCGGCGCTGTCAGCGAGCAACTCGAAGGCCGCGTTGCGGCCGTTGATACCCATCACGCTTCCGCCGGGATACGTGCCGGCGCCGCACAAGAACACGCCGGGCATCGGGGTCCGCGCGGAGAGGCGGCGGTCCCACATGTACTCCGGGAGAATCTCGCCCTGGAAAATGTGGCCGCCCGTGAGCCCCACACGCTTTTCGATATCCGGCGGCCCGAGAACTTCCATATCAATTATGGCCTCTGGGAGATTCGAGGTGTATCGCGCTATCGACTCCACCACCCTGTCGCCGACCTGGCAGCGCCGCGATTCCCACGTGCCTTCAGCGAACTCGTGCGGCACGAACTGGGAGAACACGCTCAACGTCTCGACCCCTTCCGGCGCAACGCTGTGATCATACACCGTGTGGAGATACAGCTCGGTCCACAGACGCTGGGGCAGAATACCAGCGTTGGCCTGACGATGGCTATCGATCCATTCTTGTTTGGTGAGCGGCGTGTTGATCTGCCCGGTGTGGTGCGGCTCGCGAGTACCGGGACGCGCGCGGAAATTGGGCAGTTCGGTCAGCGTCATGTTGACCTTGACCGTTACCCCTTTGACTGGCACGCGTTCAACATCCCGGCGCCATAGAGGGTCAGCGACCGAGCCGAGCAAACGCAACGTCGTGCGCGGGTCGGCGTTCGATACGATGAACGGCGCGAAGATACGATCACCCGAATCGAGCTCCACGCCTTCGCCCGGGATGATGCGCGCCACCGGTGTGCCCGTGGTAACGGTCGCTCCGAGTTGTTGCGCGACATCGCAGAGCAGAAACGAGACCGTGCCCATGCCACCGGTCACGTAGCCCCAGGTGCCCGGGTCGCCGAACATACTCCCCGACGCGTGGTGATACAGCACCGAAGCGGTCCCGGGATCAGTCGGACTGGCGTTCGTCCCGATCACACCCTGGCCGAGGTAGGCCATCTGCAGACGCTCGTCGGTCAGGTACCGCTCGACGTACTCGCACATCGACCAGTCGAACAACAGCCCACGAGCCTCGTTGTCGTCGCCGAGACGACCCTCGATGATGTCGCGCGAGGGAGCAGGGCCGATCCAGAGATCTCCAGGCCCGGCAGGACGCAAGGCATCGCGCAAGCGGGACTTGACGTCGATCATAGCCCGCCAGCCATCGACATCTCGCGGCGCGAACCGGCGCACTTCGGCCTCGCACCGATCATCGTCGTTCCAGAGCTGCACGCTCGAGCCGTCCTCGAACGGCACGAACATCCCACCGACTGCCGGCTGCCAGGTAAAGCCGTGCTCGACGAGTTGGAGCTCGTCGATCACGAGTTGGTGCAGGAGCCCGCAGACGTATGCGCAGGGCGAGAACCGCACGCCGGGGAACGGCTCGTCCATCGTCGCCGCCCCACCGACGCGCTCGCGCGCTTCGAGCACCAAAACACGACGGCCGGCGCGCGCCAGATACGCCGCGCACGCCAGCCCGTTGTGTCCTGCTCCCACCACGATCACATCCCAGCTTTTTTTCGCCAGGGTCGCAACGGGCTCAGAGAGCCCGATGCGACCCAGTACCGCAGCCGTCCGCGATGTCACGTCACTACTGGGCCACGGGCGTTGGCGTACATACCGTGCCCAATCCCCGGGCCTGACATTCGGTACTTGGAACCGGCATGACGCCCGGCACGGCCCCTTGTGGGACGTCGGCCGGAATAGCGCCGAGGCGCCCATACCGCCGCGCGTCGATCCACCGCGTGCCTTGCTCCCACATGAGCGAATAGCGGCGCTCGTAGAGCAGATCCGTCAGCAACGAATCCGCCGACAGACCACCACTGAGCGCGGACAGATTGCCGGATCCCTGCCGCGTCGCATTGATGTCCGCCGTCGCCGGACCGGTCTGACCCAATCCCAACTCCGCCTCGGCTCTCAGCAGCACCAACTCTTCGTCACGGATGATCGGGACCTCGGCCGCCGGGTTCGCGGCTCCGTTCGAGAGGTAGATCGAGTACTTGAGCGTCCCTTCAATCGGGAACCCCGACAGAACGTGCGGGACCGTGGCGTTGGCGATCTTCGCTCCCACGCGCGCGTCGGGCGTCGAGCTACCCGTCTGCGGCTGGGCATCCGTCTGCTGTTCCGGCAGCGCGAAATAAATCACGCCGTTGAGCGGGTCGGAGAGACCGTTCGGCGTGTCGCCCGGGTTGGAAGAAAAGTCGAAGAAGACGCCGCTTTGGAAGCTCGCCGCGCTGGTCGACGCGAATCCACTGGCGAACAGGGAGTCGAGCAACCCCATCGCGGCATTGTAGCAGGTCGCCTTCGAGCCCTTGCACCCATTCACGTCCGTCGCCCGGAATACCCAGGCCTTGGCCGCCAGCGCCTGGTCGAACTGCGCGAACGTCTGCGGCGTGTTGGCGTTCGCGTAGCCCGGAGGCATCGGGAACGGGAATGGGGCGCCCGTCGCCAACTTGGTGCGGGCATCGGCCAGGAGATCGATGATCGCCCGGTACACGCTGTCCTCACCGACCCAAGGTCCCGGCGGGCCCGATGGGTCGAGGTCGACATTCACCGGCGCGCCGAGCTGCGCCCGCGTTTGTATGACGTAGAAGAGCGCCAGCGCCTGCTGCGTCTCGCCGAATGCAATGGACGAATTCTTCTCGCCGGCGGAGAGGTCCGGTGAGTGCGGTATCGCATCGTCGTACAGGTTGTCGAGCCGGATCTCGATGTACGGATTGGCCCATTGCGAGCCACCAAACTGCGTGTTCGAGAGCGGGCCGAAGTACGGTTCCGCGTAATCGGGCTGGTTGTTGCCGGAGAGGTTGACGCCTTCGCGACCCATCGAACCCAAGCGCCAGACGTACGATTCGATATCCTGGCGGGCCTGGTCGAACATCCCGATGGCGGCGGCCGACATGTTCGCCCTCGTCGGGTTCCCGTAAATGGACGCCGTGTTCGGCGCGTTGGGATCGGTGACGTTGAAGTCGTAGCAGGCGATGCTCGCCAGGGCCGTGGCCGACAGCGTCAGCAGCGTAATGGTCTTCATGGTCAGAACCCCGCCGAGATCGTGAAGAAGAACGTACGGGACGGCGGGTACGGGGCGAGATCGACACCCCGGAACGGCGACTGGCCGAAGTTGCTGACCTCCGGGTCGTAACCGTAGTACTTCGTGATCAGGATCAAGTTGCGGCCGGATGCGCTCAACTGCACGCCGTGCGAGCCGAAGAGATAGCGGCTGTATCGGAGCGGCACGTCGTACGCGATCTTGACCTCGCGCAGCTTGAGGAAGGTCGTGCTCTGCACGTAGGGCGTGGCGATACCGTTGTCGCACGCCGTGACCAGCGCGGCGCCGTAGCTGCCGTGGTCCACCAGATTATTGCAGCCGTAGAGTGACAGCGTCTGGTTCTCGATGATGCCGCCCTTCTGCCAATCCCAGAGACCGGTCAGCGTGAAGCGCGACAGCGTGAACGTGCTGCCGAACGACCAGTCGTAATCCGGGTTCACCTGGCCCATCGACGAGACGATGAAGTTGCCGTTCTTGTCGATGCCGGTCTGACCGACGATCTGCGTGATCGGCCGGCCCTGCTGCACGAGCAACTCGCCGTAGGCGAGACCGAAACCGGACCCGGTGGGCGTAAAGCTCGTCACGCCAGGCGGGAGAGCGAGGACGGTGTTGTGGAGGGTGCGGAATGCCGAGTTGAATGTCCACGTGAAGTTCCGCGTCTGAATCGGGATCAACGTGGTACCGATCTCGACCCCTTCGTTCTGGAACGTGCCGCCGTTGGCGATGATCTCACTGTACCCGGTCGAGGGCGCCGGCGTCCGCGGCAGGAAGAGATCGTACGTGCGACGATGGAAGTACGTGACCTCGAGGTCTACGCGCGACGACCACCCGGTGAGATCGAAGCCGCCCTCGAATTCGCGCGTCCGCTCGGGCCGAAGGTCAGGCGCGGCGAATGTCGCCCCTCCGAGGCCGACGCCAGGGAAGCCCCCGTACGACCGGTTATCGACGAGCGTCGTGAACTTCTCGCCGAAGATCGGCTGGTTTCCCGTCTCGCCGTAGTCGCCGCGCAGCTTGAGCTCGGTGCCACGGCCGAGCAGCTCGCGGAACCGATAGGCGGCGGCGACCTTCGGGTAGATGTAGTACTTGTTGATCAAATCGTTCGCCGAGGTGCGTTCGGCGCGGAGGCCACCTTCGATGTTCAGCCGTTCGTCGAACAGGTTGAGGTCCTCCTGTCCGTAGAACGAGAGCGTGCGCTCGACCGTGTTGAGCTGGAATGGGACGACGACCGATCCCGCATCGATGTTCGTCTGCGTTCCGACGAGGTTCGAGGTGAAGGTCTGCGCGCGGTCGAGCTGGCGATCCTCGTAGGTCATCCCCAACGCGGTCGTCGCCTTGAGCAGACTCGACGACGTGTTGTAGGTGTGGATCGCGTTCAGATTCCAGTTGTATTGACGGCTCTGGGCCTGTCCCTGCACGGCGACGCCCGGCGTCGGTTGCGCCGCCTCGAGATACACATCGGCCGGCAGCGTGACGCTCGTCCCCTGGTCGAAGAAGTCCATGCCTCCCTGGGCGACCAGCTGGACGGATTGGCTCTCGGTCTTGAGCGCCTGGTAGCTGGTCCTGGCCGATCCGACGAAGCGGTTCGTGAGGGCGGTGTTGGTCCCCAACGACATGGTCTGGAGTGGATTCGAGCCCTTGTAGGTCACGTAGGGCGTTGGCCACGCGCTGTTGGAGAAGTTGAGCGGCTCGAAGCTCGGGATGTAGGAGATGGAATACGGAACGCTGGCGCCGCTGTTGTCGTTGTTGTTGAACCCGCGGTCTTCGCGCGTGTGCGTGAACGTCGTCGAGAGCGAGCCCTCGAGCCCTTTGCCGAGATGCTGATTGAGGTTGACGCGCAGGGACTGCCGGTCCGCGGCCGTGTTCTGCTCGATACCACCCTCCTGCGCGAGCGAGCCGGACGCGTAATACTGCGTGTTGTCATTGCCGCCACTCAAATCGAGCAGCGTCGTGCTCTGCAGCGGCGTCCGGCCGGCGATGTCATTCAGATGGTCGTAGACCGGCATATTGAGGCTGCCGCTCGGATCATAGGCCTTGATCGCCACGGTGTCCGCGGGAGTCGACGCGAACTGACTCAATGCCTGGGGCAGCGTGAACGGTTCATTGGCCGGACCGCGTAGCAGATGCGCGAAACCGGTCTGTTGTGAGACGTTGATCCGGAGCTTCCCGGCCTTGCCGCGCTTCGTCGTGATGACCACGACGCCGTTCGACGCCTTCGATCCATAGATCGAGGACGCGGCGGCGCTCTTGAGCACCTCGATCGACTCGATGTCGGCCGGGTTCAAATCGGCCATACGGTTTGCCGCGTCGTCCTGAATCGGGCCTGTCCCGCCTAGGCCACCGCTCTGCGTCGCCTGGAACAAACCCGTGGGGATGGTCTCGTTGCTGTAGATGACGCCGTCGACGACGAACAACGGATCGGTGCTGCCGGTCGCCGTGGTCACGCCGCGGATTTGCACTTGCAGCCCGCCGCCCGGCGCTCCCGAGTTCGACTGGATGCTCGCGCCGGGCACTTTCCCCTGGAGCGCCTCATCCACGGTCTGCGCCGGCGCGCGCGTGAGCTCGGACGCGGACACGAGATCGGTCGGCATCGTCGCGGTCGCCTTCGTTGTCGTCGTCGCCTGACCGGTCACGACGACTTCGCTCAGCTTGGTCGCCTCCTCGATCATCGAGACGGCGACGGTGCTATCGCCGGCAGCCACATCGACTGCCTTGGGCTGGAAGCCGATCGCGCGGATCACGAGCGTCTGCGGACCAGCGGGCGCCGTGATCCGGAATCTGCCGCCGGCATCGGCCTGCGCCCGCGCGGTACCGCCCTGCACGACGACCTGCGCGAACGAGATCGGTTGTCGGTCGGTTTCTCGGACGACCGTACCGTTGATGTGCCGCTCCTGCGCTTGGACCTGCGCTGCGAGAGCGGTGAATGCCACCGCCATCCAGACAATACGACAATTCATGGCCACTCCTCGGTGAGAGTTGGCTACATGCGTGGTGGGACAGTGTATCGTCAATAGCCGGTATTAATGCCCGGCTTTAACGATCGGTCAAGGAGTGGCAAGGGGACGCTTTCGACCATACGTTCCCGGGAGTGGAACGCGTAGCGCTGACCCTGATCGCCTGCACCGTATGTCTCGCTTGCAGCAGGGGCGCGGTGCATCCGTCGGCTCCTACCGACGGAGTCGCTCGTGTCGTGCCCGCCGGGGGCACGCCAGGGCTGAGCGTAGCGGATGTGCCTCGCTCGATCTCGGCGCGCGTCGCGACGCACGTTCACGCGTTCGGCGGCGCCTACATCGACGGGCACGGCGCTCTCACCGTGTATCTGACCGACCCGTCGAGCGAGCCGTCGGCCAAACGGGCGTTGACCAACGAGCTGTTGGCGAGCGGACGCGAGGCCCCGGGCATGCGTATCCGCGCCGCCCGATACACCTACGCCGATCTGTGGCGATGGAAGAACGCGCTGCGGCCGCTCCTCACCAGCGCCGGTGTCGCCATGCTCGCCGTCGACGAGCGAGCGAACCGCGTGCGCATCGAGACCAGTGACAACACGGTCGCGCTCGCCACGAGATGGGTCCAGCGACTCGGCGTGCCCCTCGCCGCCGTCGAAGTCGTGGCGACGGCGCGCATCGTCCAAGCCGGTTCCGTCGACGGAGGTCAGCGGCCCGCCATCGGAGGGCTTCGCATCGCCGGGTTCTTCGAGCAGACGGGCATCACGTATACGATCATCTGCTCCTATGGACTGAATGCGCGCGACTTCGCTGATACGGTTCACCACTATATGGTGGTTGCATCGCACTGCGTGCAACACTCGCCGCCGGTCGGAGGATATATCGGGGCGAACGTGTATCAGCCGGATACGACCGCGCTCCACGCAAATCTCATCGGCGCCGTCTTCACGAATCCCTTATTCCTGAGCGGTGGCGCCTGTCCCTCGGGCGCGTACTGCCGGGCGAGCGACGCGGCGCTGGTGCGAATCGCTCCAGGGGTGACGACGACGCTCGGCGCCGTCGCCCGACCCTCGAGCCGCGCGTTCCTCCCGCAGATCTATGGTCCGACGACCATCGATCCGAGTCAGCCGACCTTTCAGGTCGCCGGCTACAGTGAGGCGCTCGTCGGCGACACGGTCGACAAGGTCGGCAGCGCCACCGGCTGGACCGGGGGCGTGGTGACCGCCGTCTGCGCGGACGTCAACATCGGTGGCTACATCAGAACCTGTAGCGGCGTCGTCAGCGGCGGCGCGGGGCTCGGCGACAGCGGCGCGCCGGTCATGTACAAGAACGCACGCCAGCGGTACTACGTCGAGGGCATGGTGTTCGGGCTTACCGACAATGGGCCCGACGGCGTGTCCGGACG
This sequence comes from Gemmatimonadaceae bacterium, assembly GCA_035570055.1. Classification (GTDB taxonomy): domain Bacteria; phylum Gemmatimonadota; class Gemmatimonadetes; order Gemmatimonadales; family Gemmatimonadaceae; genus DASRDS01. The sequence goes on along the minus strand of DATMLM010000021.1, from coordinate 1,413 downwards.
CCAGTACTACTTCAGTCCGTGGCAGTCGATCAGCGACGATCTCGCCGGGTTCGCCGGACTCGGAGTACGATAACTCAGTGGTTCGGCGCCAGGCGCGCGAGTGCCGCGTCGAGGATACCGGGTTTCCGGTCGTCCCATTCCGCGTATTCCTTGCGCGTCACGGCCGCGCGCACGAGCGTCCCGCCCAGGTAGCGCACGGGCTCGGGCGGAAATCCGCCCATTGATTGGTCGACGATACCCGACTCGCTCCACTCGTCGTGGAGTCCGAGCGCCAGGCTGGCGAGGATTCGCCCTCCGAGGTAGCTGGGCCCGACACCGTGGCCGCTCCAGCCGACGCCGTGCACGATGTGCGGCCGGCCGCCGAGTCGGCCGATGAGCGGGAGCGCCGTGGGCGTGCGCTCGACGGCGCCGGACCAATCATGCGTGATCCGGACACCGCTCAGCGCGGGATACGTCCGAGCGAAGTCGCGGGCCACCTCCATTGCACGCCACGGGTCGCGATCGAACGCTCGACCGATCGTGGCGCCAAAGGCGAGCGCGCCGCCGCCCTTGCCGAACACGATCCGCCCTTCGCGCGTGGTCCGATAGTAGTGCACGCGTAACTGCGAGTCGGTGATCGCTGAGCCATCAGTCCAGCCGATGGCCGCGAGCCGCTCAGGGATCGGCTCGGTGGCGACGATGTCGCTCGACACGACGACCATGCGCCGCGAGAGCTCGCGCACGCCGCTCGCCCACGCGCCGGTCGCCAAGACCACGCGATCCGCTCGCAACAGGAACCCGCCGTCCGTCCGCATCAGCACGGGCGCGTCCCGGGTAAACGTCGCCACGCGCGTGCGCTCGTATATGCGAACACCGCGCGCCAGCGCCGCCCGCATGAGCCCTCTGGCGAGCGCCGCGGGGTGCACGGTGGCGTTACTTGCCTCGATGATGCCAGAGCGATGCACGGTCGACCCCGTGCGAGCCATGTCCGCCCGCGCGAAGGGCGCGACACCGAGGCGGTCACACGTGCGCAGGACCGCGTCCCACGCGCCCTCCTGCGCCCGGTTCGTCGCCGACCAGACCCAGCCCCCGCGCACGAAATGCGCGTCGATCTGCTCGGCCGCGCAAAATGCCGCGATGCTCTCGATAGCGCGCTCGGACGCCGCCGCGAGACGCACGGCCTCGGCGTCGCCACACAACGCCACGAGCGTATCGATCTTCGGCCACCACGTCAGGACGAACCCGCCGTTCCGCCCCGAGGCACCGCCGCCGCAGATGGCTTGCTCGATGATCGCGACGTCGCACGCCGGCTGGAGCTGCTTGATATGAATGGCGGTCCACAGCCCGACGTACCCGCCGCCAATGATCGCGACATCGGCGCGCGTCGACTCGCGCCGCGGTTCCGCCGTCGCCCCGTCCGGCAGCGCCTGCTCC
>DATMLM010000020.1:0-94419 GCA_035570055.1 Gemmatimonadaceae bacterium | reverse complement strand
GCGGGTCGGCACGCGGGCGAGATCGATCTCGACGCCCACGCCCCCGCGCGCCGCCATCTCGGCCAAGGACGACGTCAGCCCGGCCGCGCCCATGTCCTGGATCGCGACAATGAGCCCGGACCCGATGAGCTCGAGGCTGGCCTCGAGCAAGAGCTTTTCCGTGAACGGATCGCCGACTTGCACACGCGGCCGCTTGGCGTCGCTGGCCGCCGTCAAGTCTTCAGAAGCAAACGACGCTCCGTGGATGCCATCCCGTCCCGTCCGGGCCCCGACCGCAATGACCGGGTTGCCGACGCCTTCGGCCTTCGCGCGGATCAACTCCTCTTCGCGCATGAGGCCGACGCACATGGCGTTCACCAACGGGTTGCCGGCGTACGATGGATCAAACACGACCTCGCCTGCGACCGTGGGAATCCCGACGCAATTCCCGTAGTCGCCGATCCCGCGCACCACGCCGGCGAACAGATAGCGCACCCGTGGCGAGTCAAGGGAGCCGAAGCGCAGCGAGTTCAGTACCGCAATCGGCCGCGCACCCATCGTGAACACGTCGCGCAGGATGCCGCCGACACCAGTCGCGGCCCCTTGGTACGGCTCTACGGCCGAGGGATGATTGTGCGACTCGATCTTGAACGCCACTGCCCAGCCATCGCCCACGGAGATGACGCCCGCGTTCTCGCCAGGGCCTTGCAGGACGTATGGGGCGGTCGTGGGGAGTCCGCGCAGCAAGGGGCGCGAGTGTTTGTACGAGCAGTGCTCGCTCCAGAGCGCCGAGACGATGCCGAGCTCCGTAAAGGTCGGCTCACGGCCGAGCAGGCGAATGATGCGCTGGTACTCGTCCGGCGTGAGTCCATGCTCGGCGACGAGCGCCGGCGTGATGATCGGATCACCGGGACGAGGCTGGGCTGGCATCAGTGCGGAGCAGCGGCCGAGTCCTTCTTCGGCACGATGTACTGGTATTGGGGCGGCGCCGCGGGTGGCCGCGGACCTTCGAAGACCATACCGCTCCGGTGCGTGCTATCCCCGGCCGTCGCGGGGGTGATCGGCGGTGGCGCCGGCCGTTGGGAGGCGTTGCCGGTCAACGTCGTCGGCGCATCAGTCCCGGAGTAGCTGTGTCCCGCGGACCGGATCACCGCATCGACGACCAGATCATGATCGAGAATCACCAGATCATCGCCGCATTTCCGCGAGCATCCGGCATCGAACAACAGGTAATCATGCGCGCCGAAATGTCGCGCGGAGGCCGGCCGCCCGAGGATGTCGATGACCTGTTGGCGCGTCATGCCTGGTGCGATCGATGTCTGCGCGGCGAGAGGTGCGCTCACCAACAGAAGGAGAAGGGCAGCTCTCATGCGGGCACCCGTGCGAGGAGGGATGAGAATATCGCGAGCCCGTCGTCCCCTCCCACCAGGGGATCGACGACCCGCTCAGGATGCGGCATTACGCCGAGCACATTGCCAGCTTCGTTCACGATCCCGGCGATATCCCGCGCCGAGCCATTCGGATTCACCCCGTGATAGCGAAAGATCACCCGATTCTTGGACTCGAGCTCGTCGAGCGTAGCGTCGTCGGCCGTGTAGCGCCCTTCGCCATGGGCAATCGGGAATCGTACGATCTGGCCGGTCGTGTAATTCGATGAGAAGAGACTCTCCGTCGTCTCGACGCGCAGTCGCACGGGCTCGCAGATGTACTGCAGCCCGGCGTTGCGCATGAGCGCTCCGGGGAGCAGCCCAGCCTCGCACGCGACCTGAAACCCATTGCAGATTGCGAGGACCGGCCCCCCACGCTTCGCATGGGCAATGACATCGGTCATGATCGGACTGAACCGCGCGATCGCCCCGGCCCGGAGATAATCACCGTACGCGAAGCCGCCTGGCAGGATCACGACGTCGACGTCCTGCAGGTCGTGGTCTTTGTGCCAGAGATATACCGCTTCTTCGCCAATGGTGTCGACGACCGCGTGATAGGCATCGGTGTCGCAGTTGGACCCGGGGAACCGAACGATACCGAACTTCATCGCGTCTCCGCTCTCGTTGTCGCGAGGTTCTCGACGACCGGCTTTGGCGTCTCCACTCTCGTTATCGCAAAGTCCTCGATGACCGGGTTCGCCAAGAGCTTCTTGCACATCGCTCCCACCGACTCGCGCGCGTCATTCTCGTTCGGTGCGTCAGCGTCCACGACGACGTACCGTCCAACGTGCACATCTTGCACGCCGGCGAAGCCGAGCGTGCGCAACGCATCCGCGACCGCTTTGCCTTGCGGATCGAGAATACCTTCGCGCGGCTTGATCTCTACCGACACCCGATATCGCGTCATTCTCCCTCGTAATCGATCGTTCGCGCCACGGTCGGCGTTGGCTGCCCAGCCGACCCCCCGGTCGCGCCACTCAGTCGCTGGCGCCGGCGCCGCTCACGCCGCTCGCGCGCCGTCAAGTCGTCGTCCCCGTCCTCGTCAGCATACTCCGACCCGGTGGGGATGCGATCGATGAGCCCCAGGATCAGCGTCTTGACCAGGCCATAGAGCACGTACACCATGCCGGCGGGAAAGAAAAACTGCCGGCCAAATTCCATGATGCCGGTGACACAGATGATCACCAGCAACAGCCCACCGATGCCACGCCAGTTCCGGACACCGATCTTGGGCATCGCGGGGTAGGGCACGTGCGTCACCATGAGGATCGCGAGTCCGCCCATGACCCACGTCACCATCTCGTTCCACGGCATCCCGAAGAGCCGCGCGTCGTAGAGCTTCGACTGGCTAAACCAATAATACGTCGCCAGCGTGCACCCCGCCGCAGGGCTGGGCAACCCGATAAAGTGGGTCTTCTTCGTCCCGGCTTGGGTCACATTGAATCGGGCAAGCCGAATGACGGCGCACGCGGTAAAAATAAAGACGAGGAGCCACAGCGCCCCGCCTTCCTGCTGCAGCACCGAAAAATAAATAATCATCGCCGGCGCCAACCCGAACGAGATCGCGTCGACCAGCGAATCCAACTCCTCGCCAAAGCGACTCCCCGTTCCGGTCGCCCGCGCCACGCGCCCATCAAACCCGTCGCAGATCCCGCCCAGCACGATCCACAAAACGGCGCGCGAGTACTCGCCGCGCGAGGCATCGACGATGGCGAAGATGCCAAAGAACAGATTCCCGATCGTGAACCCGTTCGGCAAAACGGGTGCGGCCCGACGCATGTCCGATCGCCGGAGCCGTCGAATCTTCGGCGGGCGGATCACCATCACGGAAGCTCCGCCAACACGGTCGTCCCCGCGATGATCGATTGGCCGGTTTTGACTTTGATGGTGCTCCCTGGTGGGACGAACACATCGACGCGGGATCCGAACCGAATGATCCCCAGGCGGGCGCCCTGCTCGACCTGGTCGCCCACGGCGCCGTACGTGACGATGCGCCGCGCGATCAGCCCCGCGATCTGGCGCACGAGCAGCCGGTAGCGTCCTCCGGCCGACTCGATGCCGATCGACGACTGCTCGTTCTCCAAGCTCGCTTTCTCCATCGCCGCGTTCAAGAATTTCCCCGGATTGTAGTGGCGATAGACGACCGTCCCGCTGATCGGATACCGATTGACATGCACGTCGAACACGTTCATGAAAATCGAGATCCGCGTGGCGCGCCCATGCACGAATGTCGGCTCATCGACATCGGCGATCGCCTGCAGCCGCCCATCGGCCGGCGCCACCACGACCTTCTCGCCGCGTTCGCCCGCGCGCTCGGGGTCCCGAAAAAAGTAGGGCACCCACAAGGCGAGTATCGCGAGCGCGAAGGCGACGAGCCAGAGCACCCACGAACGGAGCGCCAGCGCCGTCCCGAACGCCGCCACGGCGACAATGGCCGCTACGGCGATGAACACGTAGCCCTCTCGCGCGAAACTCACGGGAGCGCCGTCCCGGTAATGCGACGGAAGGCGTCGAGATACCGCTCGCTCGTCGCCGTGACCACCTCCGGAGGCAGCGTCGGCGGCGGTGAGTCCCCAGCCTTTTTCTCTCGCTCGAGATAATCCCTGAGCGGCTGCTTGTCGAAACTCTCCTGCGCCCGTCCGGCCTGATACCGATCCGCGGGCCAGAAGCGCGAGCTGTCAGGCGTCAGCACCTCGTCGATCAATAGAATGCGCCCGTCTCGCTCGCCAAATTCGAATTTCGTGTCGGCGACGATGATCCCTCGCTCCGCCGCCCGATCCCGGCCCCGCGCGTAGATCCGCTGCGACAGGTGCTCCAGCTCACCGGCGACTTCGTCCCCAACCGTCGCCGCCACATCTCGCTTCGTGATGTTCTCGTCGTGCCCGGTCTCGGCCTTGCTGGCGGGACTAAAGATTGACGGGTCCAAGCGCGCACTCTCGGTAAGACCCGCGGGCAGCGGCTCCCCAGCCAATGTCCCATGCTGCCGGTACTCCTTCCAAGCCGAACCGGCGAGGTAGCCGCGCACGACGCACTCAATAGGAAAGACCGTCGTGCGCCAGACTAACATTGCGCGTTGATGCAGCAACTCCCGATATCCGGCGAGCCGCGGAGCGGCCGCCGAAATGCTATCGACATCCGAGGCGATCATGTGATGCTCGACAATGTCGCCGAGTTGCCGGAGCCACCACGCGGTGAGTTGCGTCAGCACCGCCCCTTTGCGTGGGATGGCCTCACGCATCACGACGTCAAAAGCGCTGACGCGATCCGTGGCGACGATCAACAGGCGATCGGCATCGACCGCATAGACATCGCGCACCTTCCCGCGTCGAACCAGTTCGAGGGGAAGATCTGTCGAGCGCAGCGCGATTGTGCTCATACGCGGAGATCCTGCTCCTCGTGGAAGACCTCGTCGTCGACGCCGACCAAGAGCGGCTGCACGACGTGCGCCAGGAACTCGTCGACTTGCTCGGGCGCCCGCCCGATGAACCGGCGCGGATCGCCGAGGTCCGCGGCCATCTGCCGCGTCACGCCCGACGCCTTGTCGCCGGCCAGGCGCTCGAACAGATCGTTCGGCGCGCCATTCGCCACCTGCGCCCGCGCGTCCATACTGTGCTTGCGGATCGTCTCGTGCACATCTTGCCGGTCGCCACCGGCTCTGACGGCCGCGACGATGATCTCCTCGGTCGCCATGAACGGAATCTCGTCCTCGAGCCGCCGCCGAATGCGGGCCGGATGCACCTGCAATCCCCGGGCGACATTGCGCATCAAGATGAGAATCGCGTCCGTCGCCAGGAACGCTTCCGGGATGACCAGCCGGCGATTGGCGCTGTCATCGAGCGTGCGCTCGAAGTACTGCACGCTGTGCGTCTGGTTCGCGTTCGGCTCGAGCGACAGCACGAAGCGCGCGAGTGACGCGATCCGCTCGGATCGCATCGGGTTGCGCTTGTACGCCATGGCGGACGAGCCCACCTGCTCGCGCTCGAACGGCTCCTCGATCTCGCCGAACGCCTGGAGCATCCGAATATCGCTCGAGAATTTCGCGGCGCTGGCCACAATACCCGCCAGGACCCCGAGGACCTTGGCGTCGAGCTTCCGCGTGTAGGTCTGACCGGTGACCGGCAGCGACCGCCCGCTGAATCCCATGCACTCCGAGACGCGCCGGTCCAATTCCTTGACCTTGTCCTGGTCGCCATCGAACAGGCGAAGAAAGCTCGCCTGAGTGCCCGTGGTGCCCTTGATGCCGCGAAACGGGAGCGTCTCGTCCAGGTACTCGAGGTCGCGGAAGTCGAGCACCAAATCTTCCATCCACAAGGTCGCCCGTTTCCCGACGGTCGTCGGCTGCGCGGGCTGGAGATGCGTGTAGCCGAGGGTCGGCTCGTCTCTCCACTCGCGGGCGAAGCGGGCCAGAACGCCGAGTACATGCACCAACTTGTCCCGCAAGATGCGCAGCCCGTCGCGCATCAAGATGAGATCGGCGTTGTCCGTGATGTCGGCGCTCGTTGCGCCAAGATGGATGTACGGGCGGGCGACCGGTGCGACATCGCCAAAAGCCCGAACGTGAGCCATGACGTCGTGCCGCGTCAGGCGCTCATACTCGGCCACCCGCGCGAAATCGATGTCGTCGAGATGCTGCGACATCTCTTTCACGGCGGCGAGCGGGACATCCGCGCCCAGCTCGTACTCCGCCTCGGCCAACGCATGCCAGATGCGTCGCCACGTGGCGTGTCGGCGTTGCGGCGACCAGAGCGCGAGCATCTCCCCGGAGGCATACCGCTCGGCCAATGGGGAGCTATAGAAATCGCGCTCGGTCATGTCGCGTTATTGGATGCTGAAATCAGTCGAGAACACCTGGCCGCTTCTCTCGAAGAACATGCGAATGGGCCCACGGCCACCATAGTAATTTAACGCCTTCGCCGCCTCATCCGCGCTGGTAATCGGTGTTCGGTTGATTTGTACGATCACGTCGCCGGTCTGGATGCCGAGATCCTCGGCCACACGGTCGCTCAGTTTGTAGATGACCGCGCCATGCTCGCTGCGAATGCCGCGCTCCGATCGAATGGCGGGCGTCAGCGTCACCAGCTCCAGCTCCCGCAGAACCTCGACCTTCTGCGCGCTCACCTCTGGCAGGTCGCCAACGGTCACCGTGACCGGTAGTTCGCGGCCACTACGCTTGACTGTCAGCACGACCGCCTGGCCAACCCGGAGGTCGAGGAGGAGCGCTTCCCAGTCGTACGGATTCCGCAACGACCGCGAACCGGCCTTCTCGACGACATCGCCAGGTTGGATCCCCGCGGACGCGGCCGGAGACCCGGGGACGACCGTCCGGACGACGACACCGGAATTGAGCGCGTCCCTGGGGTTGTTCGTCTCGGGCAACTTCAACTTGATCCCGACCCACGGGCGCCGCACGCTGCCGTGAGCCAGGAGATCGTCGGCGACTCGCTTGACCCGGTTGATCGGGATCGCGAACCCGAGCCCGACAGACCCGCCGCTGGGCGAATAGATCGAGCTATTCACCCCAATGACTTCGCCGACGGCATCGACCAACGGCCCCCCGGAATTCCCGGGGTTGATCGCGGCGTCCGTCTGGATCATGTCGACGTAGACGCCATTACCTTCGGCCTGCCCGACGAGATTTCGTCCCACGCCGCTCACGACGCCGACGGTGACGCTCGGCTCCGGATTCCCAAGGTAGAACCCGTAGGGGTTCCCGATCGCGATCGCCCACTCGCCGATGAGCAGGTCGTCCGACGACCCGAGCGGCGCAACCGGAAGGCCGGTCGCGGGGATCTTGACCACCGCGAGATCATTGACCTCGTCCACCCCGAGCACCTTCGCGACATAGCTCGTCCCATCCCTCAACGCGACGGATACCTGTGACGCACCAGCGACCACATGGGCGTTCGTGACGATGACCCCATCGCTCCGAATGACAAACCCGGTTCCCAGGCCCGGGACCTTTTGTTGGGCATTCCCGCCAAAAAACGCATCAAACGGATCGTTCGACCGCTCGACGACCTCGGTCTGAATCGTCACGACCGAAGGCGAGACCCGGGCAACAGCGTCGGTAATCGGTGTCTTTCGCAATGCCGCCGTCGGTGCTCGCACCGGCCGGGCAGGTGGCGCTGCGTCGCGCACAGTCTGCGCGTCGCCGCCAGTACACCCCGCGAGCGTAGCGAGCGGGATCAAAAGAAAGAGGCGCGTCATGTCTCGGCGCCGATCTCCGCCAAGAACCGGTCCACGCCGCGATCCGTGAGTGGATTGATCAACAGGGCGTGCAGGAGCTGCGGCTCGACCGCCAGGATGTCCGCTCCAGCGCGCGCGCAGCGCCCAAACTGAGCGGGCCCTCGCGGACACCAGGCCATGACGTCGCACTCGAACCCGTGCTGAAGCAACAGCGAGGTCGTTTCGCGAACGACGTCCGCGCCGTCGATGCCATAGAGATCGAGATGATCGATCCCGATGCTGACCACCGAAGCACCGGCCTTTGCGGCCAGCGCGGCTTGTGCGGTCGTATACACGAGGGTAGCAGTGACCTTGATGCCCTCCGCACGGAGACGCCGCAAGGCGCCGAGCGTGTCCTCGACGAGCGGCACCGCCACGACGATCTGATCGCTGAGCTTCGCCAGATCGCGCCCCAGTCGATACGCCTCGGCGGCGTTGACGGATTCCACGGCGGCGCACACGGGCACGCGGACGGCGTCGCAAATCGACGTCAAGATGTCTTTCGGATCGCGCCCCGACGCCTCGCTCTCGCGCGAAAGAATCGCGGGCGATGCGACGACGCCATCGAGAAATCCACACTCGCTCGCCCAGCCGATTTCCTGGGCGTCCGCGGTCGCCAGATAGATCTTCATAGGTTCACGTAAAGGTCAGCCGGATACGTCACGCGCTCCAGCACGAGTGCGTGCGCAGGCGCCGGCGCCGAGGTGTCGCTGTTGTCCTGGGCCGTAAGCAGCCGCGCCACGTCTCCCGGGTCTCGTCGTCCTCTCGCCGCATCGACCATCGTTCCCACGAGAAAGCGCACCATGTGGTGCAGAAAGCGATTGGCCTCGATCTCGAAAATTACGGCGCCGCCGTCGAGAGCGTCACACCAGTGCGCCTCGGCGATCTCGCATCGATGGTCGTCGGTGTCGGGCGCCGTCCCCCGCACAGCATACGCCCTGAAGCAATGCTCGCCGCGTATCGCGTCCGCGGCGTCTCGCAGAACGGTCCCGTCGAGCCGATCCTCAACGTACCACTCATAGCGCTGTCGGAACGGCGACCGCGATGTCTCCGCTATCCCGATACGATACGAGTATCGTCTCGCCAGCGCGCTGTACCGGGCGTGGAACTCGGGCGCCATGTCATATGCCGCGGCCACCCAAATCTCCTGGGGGAGGATCGCGTTGAGTGCGCGTCGGAGACGCCCAGCCGGCCAGGCCTCAGGAACGACCGCGCCGACCGCCTGTCCGCGAGCGTGCACGCCCGCGTCGGTGCGGCCTGCGCCGATTGCCTTTGTCTCTCGGTTACACAACCGGGTGAGCGCTGCCTCGAGCACGCCTTGCACGGTGCGCGTCTCAGGCTGCCGCTGCCACCCCGCGAAGCCGGCTCCGTCGTAGTGCAACACGAGCTGGACCGAGTGCTCCGCCATGGCGAAACCTACGCGACCTGGTGAAGCACCGCAAATACTTGACACTCTGGGCGTTAGCCCAGCGGTTCATTGGCGGGTCATGGAGAACGAGACGCTATTGAGATCCCCGTTCAGCGTGTTACCGCTCGCATCCAACCGCGCGATGAAAACGCCGGTGCCGCCAAAGACGATGTTCACGCTGTCGTTGACATCGGTCCCGGAGAGATTCGTTCCGGACGCTAAGGGGCTGCCGATGCCGCCGCCGGAGGCACATTCCGACTGACTCCAGCTGCCGCCAATGCTCTGACCGGACTGCTGGAGGCTCAAGACGAAGACTTGGCAGTCCACTTCCGGGGCGAACGTTCCCTGCCAAAGGCCGGTAACGGATCGATTCTGTGGAGCCGTCGATCCGCACGCGGCTAGGAGGGCGACGGCTACCACGCAGCCAACGACAGCTCCACGCATTTGGCTCACTCGTTTAAGAGGAGCCCCAAGTTAAGCCCGAACGGTGCTTAAGCCCGAAACGGTGCTCGCCCCCACTCGTCGCTTGTAGAATGGCCCCTCGAACGCTCCAATCCCTGGCGCACGCCCTGGCGAGCGCGCCAGACCTCGACGCGGCCCTCGTCGCGCTCGGCGAGGGCTTGGCAGAGGTCGACCGGACGGCGTACGTAGCGCTGCTGCGCTACGATGGCCGCAGGGAAATGATCGTCGACCGCCTGACCCCGACCGGCGGGACGGTTGGCCGGACCATGGTCGAGACCACGTTCGATCACCTCTCGGCGCCGGTCCGCCACGGTGTCTCCCAAGGGGCCGAATTCGTCGACCTCGGCGACCAGTCGCAAGAGTACGCGCGGCTCTTCGGGATGATGCCGTTCGCCGACGGCGGAATGCTCGCCCTGCGCGGCATCCGGTTCGATGGGTACCTGGCCGCGGTCGTCGCCCTCTACGAGTCCAAGAAAATCTTCGGCACCCGCGCGTCCGAGCGCTTCGCGCCATTCGTCGCGCTCTTCGAGCTCGGGTTCGCGCGGTTCGCCGAACGGGAAGCGCGCGACGAGGCCGTCCGCCACGTCGAAGACGTGACGCACCGCGTGCACGGCGAGTACGTCAAGAAGCTGGCCGCCCTCGAGCGCCGGCTCGCGAAGCAGGGGCCGAGCTCGGAACAAACGGCAAGCCGGTTGATCGAGCTGGAAGCCGCAATCGCGCGGGCGAACGAGGAAACGCGCCTCGCGGGGAAGCGCGCCGAGGAGCTGGAGCAGCAAGTCGCTAGTGCCACCCCGAAGTTCGAGCAGATGCAGGGCGAGCTCCATCGGCGGAGCGAGCTACTCCGTCAAAAGACTCGCACGCTGTACCTGATCGACAAGGTGCTGACGCTCGACAACATGGCGACCGACCCGCGGAAGCTGATCGACGGCCTCCTGGCGCTCGTCGGCGATGACATGGCGGCCCAGCGCTGCTCCCTGATGCTGCTGGCCCCGGAGCCGGGCTACCTGTACCTGGCCGCCGCGCGCGGACTGGCTCCCCATATCGTCGAGGGATCCAGGATCGCGATCGGCGAAGGCGTGGCCGGCCGCGTGGCGGCGTCCCGCGAGCCGATCCTCGTTCAGGATGTCGAAGCCGCCCAGGCCCACCCGCTCTTGCGCGACCAGTACTTTACGACCGGGTCCTTCATCTCCTTTCCATTGATCTACCACGATACCCTGGTCGGCGTCGTGAACCTGACGAATCGCGCACAACGCGGCGTGTTCATCGAAGAGGACGTGGAGCGCGTGCGCCTCCTCGGCCTCGTGATCTCCTTGGTCGTCTCGCACGCGCGCTTCGTTGAACGACCGGCCCCGGCCCCCGGAGCACTGGTTGCCAACTGAGGCCCTGCGCGACGCGCTCCGAGCGCTCGCGCACGGCCGATCGCTCTCCGCTCCCTCGGTCCGGGAAGCGTTCGGCGTGATCATGCGCGGCGAGTCCACGCCGGCGCAGACGGCTGCCCTATTGATGGGACTCCGCGTCCGTGGCGAAACACCGGACGAGCTGGCGGGCGCCGTGCAAGCGCTGCGCGACGCGATGATCCAGTTGCCGCACGCGGCCCCCGACACACTCGTCGACACCTGTGGGACGGGCGGTGGCGTCGTGTCGACCTTCAACATCTCGACCGCCGCGGCATTCGTGGCCGCCGCTGCCGGGGTCCGCGTTGCCAAGCACGGCAATCGCTCGTACACCTCGCGCTGTGGCAGCGCCGACGTGCTCGAAGCGCTCGGCGTTCCGCTCGAAGCGCCCATCGAGACGATGGCGTCCGTGCTCGCCGAATCGGGCATTGTGTTCATGTTCGCGCCGCGGATGCATCCCGCGATGCGACACGTCGGTCCCGTACGCCGCGAGCTTGGGGTTCCGACGATCATGAACCTCGTCGGGCCGCTCGCAAATCCCGCCGGCGCGACCCGACAAGTGATCGGCGTCGGCGACCCCGAGCGCCTGCCCCTCGTCGCCAAAGCCGCCCTCGCGCTCGGCTTCTCCCGCGCGCTCGTCGTCCACGGCGCTCCAGGCCTCGATGAGATCTCGCCGCTTGGCGTCACCCGCGTGCTGGAAGTTCGCGATGGCGAGCTGCGCGACTGGGAGATTCGTCCGGCGGATCATGATCTGACCGGCCCGGCTTCCCACCTGGCGTGCGGCGATCCCGAGGACAACGCGCTGATCATCCGCGAGGTATTGAGCGGCCGGGGCCCCGAGGGCGCGCGCGCCGCCGTTGCCCTGAATGCCGGGGCCGCGATGTATGTGGCCGGCCTGGCCGACACGTACGCCGAGAGCGTCTCACGCGCGACAACGACGCTGGACTCGGGCGCGGGACTCGCCGCCCTCGACCGAATGCTCGCGGCCTATGCGGCCCGCTAAGATAGCCATCGGGAGCCTAGCGATCATCGCCGGCCTGGCTACGATCGGGCTCGAGGTCAGCATAGCGCGCGAACCGAACGGCGACGAGTATGGGCTCGTCTTCGGCCTTCAATCCGTCGCGCTCGGCCTGCTCTCGGTCGTGATCGGCGTGCTCATCCTGCTATGGGGTAAGCGCCGCTAGTAGCGCCGCAGCACCCCGACGACGACGCCCTGAATCGAGATGTCGTTCTCGTGGACATAGATTGGCGACATGGTCTCATTCGCCGGCTGCAGCCGAATGCGCCCGTCACGCTCGCGATAGAACTTCTTGACGGTCGCCGAGGCTCCGCTGAGCATGGCGATGACCATCTCGCCGTTGTCGGCACTCTGCCGCTCGTTGACGACAACGAAATCGCCGTCGCGGATCTGCTCGTCGATCATCGAGTTTCCACGAACGCGCAGCACATAGTGCTGCCCGTTGCGCCGCACGAAGTCCTCGGGCACCGATACGTGCTCATCCACGGCGATGGACTCGATCGGCGCGCCGGCCGCGACCTGGCCGAGAAGCGGCAGCTCGATCGCCCGAGGGAACGCCTCTGATGGCAGAATCTCGATCGCCCGGCTCTCGTTGTAGTTGCGCTTGATGTAGCCTTTGCGCTCCAGATTGCTCAGGTGCTCGTGCACCGTGGCCAACGAGTTATAGTTGAACTGCGAGGCGATCTCCTCGAAGCTCGGCGCGTATCCGTTGGCCTCGGTATAGCCCGTTAGAAAGGTCAGAATCTCGCGCTGCCGTTTCGTGAGCGGCATAGCTATCCTCGCATGAAGTATCGTTCCCGAACAGCTTCCGAACCAACACTTTAGCCGAATATCGCCCGAAGTGCAAGATTCTCGTCATTGGCAGCCGCCCACCGGGACACTTGGCACCCTGGTAGATCGCGCATACGACCGGGCCCGACAGCTCGACATCGAGGCCCTCAAAGCTGCCGCTTCCGCCACGCCAATTCCGCCCTCGTTCACCGAGGCGCTGCGTCGCGATGATGTCGGCGTCATAGCGGAGATCAAACGACGCTCCCCGTCGCAGGGGGAAATCAACGCCGCGCTTCGTGCTGGCGTGCAGGCCGCCGCGTACGTCCAAGGCGGCGCCGCGGCGTTGTCCGTACTCACCGAGCCGGATCAGTTCGGTGGATCGTTGGCTGATCTCACCGAGGTGCGCGCGGCAGTATCGGTTCCGCTGCTCCGTAAAGATTTCATAGTCGACTACAACCAGATCGTCGAAGCCCGGGCGCACGGAGCGTCTGCCGTGTTGTTGATCGTCCGAGCGCTCGACCCGCTCGAGCTCGCCGATCTGATGGAGGAAGCCAGCACGTTCAACCTGACGCCGCTGGTCGAGATCCACGACCAGTGGGAGCTCGATGTCGCGCTGGCCCACGATGCGAAAGTGATCGGCGTCAACAATCGCGATCTCGAGACGTTGGCGGTCGACCCGCAGACGTCCATTCGCTTGACGCCGAAGATTCCCGGTTGGGTGATCGCGATCGCCGAGAGCGGCATCGCCGACCGCTCCGGTGTCGAGCTGCAGGCCGCCGCTGGCGCTGACGCCGTCTTGTGCGGCTCGGCGGTCTCGGCCGCCCCAGACCCAGCCGCCGCCGTGCGCGCGCTCGTCGGCGTTCCGCGCGTGTGCCGGCCGTAAAATTTTGCGGTCTCCGCCGTGCGGAAGACGCGGCGGAGGCAGTGCGGCTTGGCGCCGGCTACGTGGGCGTGATCTTCGCCGGCGGCCCGCGCCTGGTCACGATCGACCAAGCCCGTACGGTGCTCGCGGCGACGCGTGACTCCGATCACGTGCGGCGGGTCGGGGTCTTTGGCGCCGACACGCCGGCCGCGATCGCCCGGGTCGTCGCCGAGGTCGGGCTCGACGTTGTCCAGCTATCGGCAGATCCGGACGCCGAGACGGTCGACGCGGTCCGCGGGGCCACCGGGGTGGAGGTCTGGGCCGCGGTCCGTTGCACGACTGAATTTCCGCTATCGGCCTCGGCGCTCTTCGCTCACGCGGATGCCGTGCTTATTGACGCGAAAGTCGATGGAAAGCTCGGCGGGACCGGACAGACGCTGCCGTGGGAGGCCATAGCTCCGTCTATCTCTGCGATGAGAGCGGGCCAATGCTTTGTCCTCGCGGGTGGTCTGACGCCAGAGAATGTCGCACAGGCGATAGCCGTGCTCCAGCCAGATGTAGTCGATGTGTCTTCCGGCGTAGAAACCGCGCCAGGGATCAAAGATCACGAGCGCATGCGGGCGTTCGTAGCAGCCATCCACTCCTAAGAAAAATCAAATCAAATGGACGATCGTTTTGGTGCTTTCGGCGGACGCTACGTTCCGGAAACCCTGATCCCGGCGCTCGAGGAGCTGGATTGCGCGTTCCAGGCGTCCCTTGTCGATCCCGGGTTCCTCGCCGAGTGGAACGACCTCCTCACGAACTACGTCGGCCGCCCGTCGCCTTTGAGTAGCGCGCCGCGTTTTTCCGAGCTCATCGGCGCGAGCGTGTACCTCAAACGCGAAGACCTGAATCACACGGGCGCCCACAAGATCAACAACACGGTCGGCCAAGCGCTGATCGCCCGCCGGATGGGAAAGACCCGGATCATCGCCGAGACGGGAGCCGGACAACATGGCGTCGCGACGGCGACGATTTGTGCCCGTTTTGGGTTGCAATGCGTCGTGTACATGGGCGCAGAAGACATGCGGCGCCAGGAACTCAACGTCTATCGGATGCGGCTGATGGGAGCGTCGGTCGTCCCGGTCGAGAGTGGTACGCGAACGCTCAAGGATGCAACTACCGAAGCCATCCGCGACTGGGTCACCAACGTCACCGACAGCCACTACATAATCGGATCTGTGGTCGGCCCGGCCCCCTATCCTCGTATGGTACGTCACTTCCAATCGGTGATCGGCCGCGAAGCGCGCGAGCAAATGCTCGCGCGTACGACGCGTCTGCCGAAGACGGTCGTCGCCTGCGTCGGCGGGGGCTCGAACGCGATTGGGATTTTCTCAGGCTTCGTCGATGATGCCGAAGTCGATCTCGTTGGTGTAGAAGCGGCAGGCCTGGGCCTCGACACGGGCCATCATTCGGCCTCCCTCTCGTGTGGAACGCCAGGCGTCCTCCACGGCTCGCTCTCCTACTTGCTGCAAGACGCTGCCGGCCAGGTGCACCCGGCGCACTCGATTTCCGCGGGCCTCGATTACCCGGGCGTGGGTCCCGAGCACTCGTATCTCAAGGACAGCGGTCGGGCCGAGTACGTGTCGATAACCGATGACGAGGCCATCAAGGGATTCGAACTGTTGAGCAAGACCGAAGGCGTCATCCCCGCGCTGGAAACGGCCCATGCCGTGGCGTGGATCGCGAAGTCCGCCGGGCGGTGGAAGGCCGATGAGGCCGTGCTCCTGTGTGTCAGCGGGCGAGGTGACAAAGACGTGGCCCAACTCAGCAGCATGAAATGACCGCGGCATCCGCGCAGGTCGCCGAGCAGGACGACGACGCTCCGGAAACCCCGTTTCCGCCGGCGCCGGTCATCGAGCTCTTCAAGCTGTTCACCAAGGGCGTCCGCGCGCACCAGCTCTACATGCACAACAATCCCACCTATCTCAAAGCACTGGAGCTCTTGAGAGGTGGGTTCGCTCCGGTCTGGGAGCACACCGATAGCGTCACGTTCACGATCACCGAGAGTACGCTCGTCTGGGAAGGCGTGACGGTCCTCGACGAATCCAGCAAATCGTCCGAGAGCCTCGCCTGGACCTTCTACAAAGACGGCGTCCGCGAGCTCCGCTTCGAGAAGGGTTTCGAAGCCGACGACCTCGTCGCGTTCCTCGATGTGATCCAGCGCGCGCGGCGCGCCGCCGAGGATGACGACCTCCTCGTGATGCTGTGGGAGAATGACCTGGCCCACTTGCGCTATCGCTATATCGATATCGGGAACGACACGTCGGGTGTTCCGGACTTTTCGCCGGAGGCGCCCGAGCCGCGCGTGATCGAGCCGCCGGGGCCGGACGATGCGCCGACGCCGGACGAGACCTTGCTCCAGTCGCGCCCGGGCACCGTCAATCTCGAAGACTTCGACGCGACGCTCTACTTCCTCGACCAGCACGAGGTCGAGTATCTCAAGGGCGAGGTCGAGAAGGAGTACGCGAGCGATCTCAGGGCGAACGTGCTGGCCATCCTGCTCGACATCTTCGAGCTCCAGGCCGACGGCGCCGTGCG
This sequence comes from Gemmatimonadaceae bacterium, assembly GCA_035570055.1. Classification (GTDB taxonomy): domain Bacteria; phylum Gemmatimonadota; class Gemmatimonadetes; order Gemmatimonadales; family Gemmatimonadaceae; genus DASRDS01. The sequence goes on along the minus strand of DATMLM010000020.1, from coordinate 78,293 downwards.
CACCGAGATCGGCGAAATTCTCGACGGCTTCATGCTCCTGCTCCTGAGCGCGGCGCAGTTCCAATCCGTCGCTTACCTGATCAAGGAAACGCGCGACGCGGCCGAGCGGACCAAGGGGCTCGAACCACCGCACCGGGCGCTGTTGGCGAAGATTCCCGATCGCTTGAGCGATCCGATGGCGCTCGCTCAAGTGCTGCAGTCGCTCGACGAGGGCCACGAGCTGCCGCCGCAAGAAGATCTCAATGCGCTCTTCGATCAGCTCCGTCCGTCGGCGCTGGCGACGATCTTCGACTGGGTGGGTCGCGTCAACAATCCCGCCGTCCGCACGCTGCTGCAGACCGCGGGGACGCGCATCGCCGCGAACCACACGTCCGAGCTCATGAAGCTGATCGGGAACAGCGACCGCGTGGTCGCGGTCGAGGCGATCCGGCGCGCGGGCGCCATGAAGAGCGCCGCGGCGGTCGCGCCGCTGGGCAAGCGGACGTCGGACCGCGACCCGGGCACACGCCTCGCCGCGGTCCAGGCGCTCGCCGACATCGGCTCGGCCGGCGCGCTCCAATGGTTGGAGCGGGCGGTCGAGGACGATGACCGCGATGTCCGCGTCGCCGTCGCCCGCGCGCTCACGGCCCGCGCCTATCGCCCGGCGCTGCCGAAGGTCGAGGCGATCGTAAAGGGCAAGGCGATCCGCGACGCGGATCTGACCGAGCGCATGGCGATGTTCGAGGCCTTCGGCGCGCTCTCCGGCGACGCCGGCGTGCCGCTGCTCGACAAGATCCTGAACGAGCGCACGTTCCTCGGCAAACGCGAGGAGCCCGAGATGCGCGCGTGCGCGGCGATGGCCTTGGGTCGCATCGGCACCGACAAGGCGACCGAGTCGCTCCGCAAGTCGGTCAATGAGAAAGAGGTCATCGTGCGCAATGCCGTGAGCAAAGCGCTGCGCGGGGGTAATCAGGCATGACCGCGCCCGCCAAGCCGCCAGCCAAGCCAGCTGCCAAGGCGCCGGCCAAGCCGCCGCGCGAGGGCGTCTCGAACCCTCACAAAAACGAGTCGGGCAGCGATGCGGCGGTCCGCAAAGTCGGTCGCGCGTTCATCATCACGTTCTACGGCGCGCTGCGAGCGATCAAGCTCTACCCGGTCGAAAACGCGGCCGTGCAAAAGTCGCTCGACGACCTCACGCAATCGAGCCGCTTGCTGTTGCACCAGGAGAAAGAGCTCGAGTTTCGCGCCAGCGGCGAATTTATTTTCATCAACCAGACGCGCTTGCGCCTGGACGTCGACAACTACACGAGCTTCAGCAACCTGTTGTCGCTGTTCCGCGCCAACGGGGTCGGCTCGCTCCGCGTGATGGAGGGCGTCACCGCCCGCGAGTGGCTGGTCCTCCTGTCGCTCCTGCAAGCGCCAGGCAACGAGGGCCCCGAGGAGCGCTACTTCCAGATCGCCGGCAAGCTGGAGCAAGCGAAGGTGCTGTCGTTCGAGTTCGGCCCGCCGGTCGACGCCGGTCTCGACGCCGAAGTCAAGGAGCAGGTGAAGGAGGCGGCCAAGCGGACCTATCGCCAGTCGGTCGCCGTCACGAAAGAGTGCATCAACTCGGTTCGCCTCGGCAAAGCCCCGAACGTCAAGAAGCTGAAACGCGTGGTGCAGGGGATCGTTGACGCGATCCTGAACGACGAGACATCGCTCTTCGGCCTGACGACAATCCGCGATTACGACGAGTACACGTTCACGCACAGCGTCAACGTGTGTATCTTCTCGGTCGCCCTCGGCCGACGCCTCGGCCTTGGGAAGCTCCAGTTGTACGATTTGGGGCTGGCGGCGTTGTTTCACGACATCGGCAAAGCGCGCGTCCCCTCGGACGTGCTGAACAAGGCCGACGGACTGACCGAGGAAGAGTGGCGGCAAATCACGAATCATCCCTGGCTCGGCGTGCTCTCGCTGTTCCGCATGCGGGGCTCGCAGGATCTCCCGTATCGGTCGATGGTGGTCGCCTACGAGCACCACATGAAGACCGATCTCTCGGGCTATCCCAAGGTCGTCCGCCCGCGCCAGATGTCCATCTTCAGCAAGATCGTCGCGGTCGCCGACGGGTTCGACGCCGCGACCTCCCGGCGCGCGTATCAGACCGACCCCTTGTCGCCCGCGGCCGTTCTGCAGGAGATGCGGGACAATCCCAAGCGCGGCATGGATCCGGTCGTGGTGAAGGCCTTTATCAACCTGCTCGGGTTGTACCCGGTGGGCACGCTGGTCGTCCTCGACACCTTCGAGCTGGGGATCGTCCATTCGGCGAATCCCAACCCCGAGGTCATGTCGCGCCCGATCGTGCGTGTCGTCAGCGACCCGCAGGGCAATATTCTCCACCCTGGTACGCTCGTGGACATGGCCGAGCAGAACGCCAGTGGCGTCTTCGTTCGGACGATCATCAAGACTGCCGACCCGGATCGATATGGCATCCGGATCGGTGACTATTTCGTTTGAGGCGCTTCGCGCCCAGGGCAAACGCGCGCTGGTTTGTTATATAACGGCGGGTCACCCGACCTTGGCCGCCTCGGCCGAGCTCCTCGGTTCGCTGGCTGATGCCGGCGCTGATGTCGTCGAAGTCGGTGTCCCGTTCTCAGATCCATTAGCCGACGGCCCGGTCATCCAAGCGAGCAGCCAGCAAGCCCTATCGCTCGGTGTCACATACGCTCGCGTTCTAGATCTCGTCGCGTCGTCACAACCGTCGATTCCGGTTGTGCTGTTCTCGTACCTGAACCCGATCCTGGCAGCCGGCCCCGATGCGCTGAGTAGAGCGCGCGCCGCAGGCGCCGCCGGAATTCTGATCACCGATCTGCCCGTAGGAGCCGATCCAGCCCGAGAGAAATGGCTGGGAGAAAGTGGCCTGGACTTCGTGCGCCTGGTCGCGCCAACGACGCCGAAAGAACGGATGGCCGAAATCGCCCGCCACGGCCGTGGCTTCGTGTACCTGATCAGTCGCCTTGGCGTGACCGGTGCCCGAGCCGAGCTACCGGCGGACCTCCCGGAGACCATCGCGCGCCTGCGGTCAGCGACGAAGCTGCCGATTTGCGTCGGCTTCGGGATCAGTCGTCCCGAGCACGCCTCGGCAGTTGGCCGACAGGCAGACGGCATCGTGGTCGGCAGCGCGCTGGTCTCCGCCGCGGGCCGCAGCGTGAAGGAGGCGCTGGTCTTGGTGGAGGGGCTGCGTAAGGGTCTCGACGCCGTTACGGGGTGACTGTCCCATGCGTGTTGTAGCGTGGGAACATTTCTCAGACGCTATACCCGCGCAGTCGGATTCGCTGGCTCGCTCCTGCTCATCGCGGCCCTGATTTGGGACCGCTCGTGGGAATCGCGCGGGGTCTCGATGCTGCTGCTCGCCGGGCTTTCCGTCGTGCTGCGCATCGGCCAGATCCCGCTCACGAAATACTCGGCGGTCAACCTGCTGAGCGCCGTCGCCGTCGGCGGTGCCTTGCTCGTCGGCGCGCCGGCGACCGCGCTGGCGCTCTTCACCGGCGTGCTCATCGCCGACCTGGTCGTCCTCAGAAAAACCGGCGAGTTCGCCTGGATCAACGCGGGCCGCGAGGTCGTCGCCTTGATCGCGGCCTATGGCTTCTACGCGTGGGTCATGAAGTGGATGGGCGCGCGCACGCTCTCGCCCGACACGGTCCCGGCGGCAGCCCTCTTCGCCGTGCTCTATTTCACACTCAGCCGCGCGCTCCTGTACTTCACGCTGCTGCTCCGCGACAAGCTGCTCCCGGATGAGTTGTCGCTCATCATTCGCTACGAGTTGATCGTGTTCGGCGCGGGCGTCGGTGGCGCCGCCGCCGCGCTCATCTCGATCGCGTTCTACGGCTTCGGCGCCTGGCCGATGCTCCTCGTGCTCGGCGTCTCGGGCTGGGTCCTCAAGCGGGTGCTCGAGGAATCCATCGCCGCCGAGGAGTTGAGCAATATCCATGCGGTCGACGAGGTCGTCATGGCCGATGTCGGTCTCGCCGAGGGCTTCGCCTGGATCGAGCGCCTGGGTCACCGGCTGGTCGACTGGGGCACCATGCGGATCTTTCGTCTCGGCGCCGACGGCCTGCGTCTCGTCTGGCAGAGTGGGCAGGGCCTCATTTCGGAACCCGAAAAACCGGGATCCGATGGCGCCATACTCCGCCGGCTCGCGCTCGACAGCGGTAAACCGTGCGTCGTCATCGACGCGTTGCGCGATCGCCGTGTCGAGAACCCCCGTCCCGAAGCGCGAAGCGGTATCGTGCTCCCGCTCAGATTCGGCGACCGCAACGTCGGCCTCGTGGAGCTCGAGCACCACAAGCGCAGCGCCTACGGCAAAAAGGAAGTCGCCCTGGTCCAGCGCTTCGCGAACCAGCTGGCGACGACGCTGCACATCAACGACCTCCGCCAGCCACTGCTAGACGCCGTCACCAGCGTCGGCAGCCAGATCCGCACGCTCGGCGACTCCGCCCGAACGCTCCGCGGCGGCGGCGAGGGGGTCGCGCGCACGATCGCCGAGATCTCCCGCGGGATCGTCTCCGAGAACGAGGAGCTCGAGCGCTCGCTCGTAGTCACGCGCGCGCTGCACGAAGCCACGACCGGCGTCGCCCGCGATGGCAGCGCGGCTGCCGAGGCGAGCCGTCACGCCACCGAGGTCGCGGGCAAGCACCGCGGCACGATTGCCGGCGCGATCGAGCGCCTCGTCGACGCGAAGGGTTTCGTCGGCGAAAGCAGTAATCGGATCGACGAATTGGCCAAGACCACGCGAAGCGTCACCGATTGCATCGCATTGATCCGCGACGTCGCCGAGCAAACGGACCTACTCGCCCTCAACGCCGCGATCGAAGCGGCGCGCGCGGGCGAACGCGGCCGCGGCTTCGCGGTCGTCGCCGACGAGGTGCGCAAACTCGCCGAGCGCAGCGCCCGCGCCTCGGCCGAAGCAGGCGAAATTATTCTCGGCTTCGAAGAACAGATGCGCCGCGTCGCCGAGCAGATGGAACGCGGCCGCGCGATCGTAGGCGACGTCGAGACTCTATCGGAAACGGCCCTCGGCGCCCTCGACGTAATCGTCGCTTCCACTGCAACTTCCGCCGAGCGCGCCCAGCGCATCGCCCGCGTCAGCCGCGACCAGGAGGCCGAATGCGCCCGCCTCCGCGAGCGCGTCACCCGCATCTCCGAGATCGCCCAACGCAATCGCCTGGGCGCCGAGAACGTCGCCGCCACCGCCCGCGACCAAGCCTCGGCGCTCGTGGAACTGGAGGGTGTCGCCCGGGAATTACGCACCGTCGCGGGTTATCTGGGCGATGTCTCCCGAAGGATCACCTCAGCTGCGTAGCGCAGGCGCTCGCTCGCCACGCCTCCTGGTAGGGCCGTCGAGCTGACGCTCGGCGCCCGACTATTTGAACTGTTGGCCTTCGGCCGCGTCCTCGACTACGCGCAGGGCTTGCTCGCGCGTTACGCCGGGGAAGCTGTCCAGCCAATCGGTCAGCGTCTCCCCATCCGCTAGCCACTCGAACAGAGACGCAACGGGCACGCGCGTCCCGACGAACACAGGTTCGCCCCCAGAATCTCGGGATTGCTGTGCACAACGCTATCGCCCGTACGCTTCAACGGTGCCTCGTGAGCTTCGCCGCAATATAAGTCAATGGCGCCAAGCTCTTCCTGGCGGTCCGTCCCGATGTGTTCCCGAATGCTCGTCATGATCAATGCGTAGTTCGTTGGTCTCTGTTCCGGCAACGTGTAAGGTTTCGCCGTTCACGCTGCACGCGAGTGCAACCAACTCCATCATCGCCTACATTTCCCGCGTGCCGAACCGCCAGACGATCAGCCTGCACGGGATGCGGTTTCACGCCCTGATCGGCATTCTGCCGCACGAAGCCGAGTTTCCACAACCGGTGGAAATCGATCTGACCGTCTGGCGCGAGCGTAACGGTTGGGCAGAACTCGTCGACTATAGACGCCTGTACGAGATCGCCGCGAATGGCCTTGCCGTTGGCCACGGCCCGTATCTCGAAGACGTAGCCGAGCACGTCGCGGAACAGGCTCTCGGACTCAACGGCGTCGACGGTGTTCGCGTGGCGGTGCGCAAGCCGCACGTCGCGCTTCCAGGGCCGCTGGAGTACGCCGAGGTCGTCGTGGAGCGCACGACGAGATGACGAACCGTGAGATTGTCTTTGTGGCGCTCGGATCGAACCTCGGGGACCGCGCCGGGTATCTGGCGCAGGCCCGCGCGGCTATGGCGGCGCTGCCGGGAACCCGGATCGTCGGCGAGAGCGAGGTCGAAGAGACGGCGCCGATCGGGCCAGTGGGGCAGGGGCCCTATCTGAATCAAATGGTGGCGTTGGAAACCGGACTGACGCCCCACGAGTTATTGTCCCAGTTGCAGGCCATCGAGCACGCCGCGGGGAGAGTGCGCACGCAGCGCTGGGGACCGCGGACGCTCGATCTCGACATCGTCCAGTTCGGCGATCGCACGATCCGGGATCCGGATCTCGTGGTCCCGCACCCAGAGTTGCCTCACCGCGACTTCTGGCAACGCGAGCTCTCCCAGCTGCGCACCGGAGCTATCCCATGAGCGTGTACACCGTCACTCCCCCGCCGAGCGCCCACAACGGACGCGCGTCCCGTTCCACGGTCGCGGACTTCGCGTCCAAGCGTGCGAAGGGCGAGCGTTTGGTCGTCGTGACCGCGTACGACGCGATGTTCGCGCGACTCGTCGACGAAGCCGACGTGGACGCGATCCTGGTCGGTGACTCGGTCGGCAATGTCGTCGCCGGGTACGACAGCACCGTCCCGGTCACGCTGGACCAGATGATCTACCATGCGTCGGCGGTGAAACGCGGCTCGTCGCGCGCGTTGCTCATTGTCGACATGCCCTTCCTGACCTATCAGGTGACCATCGAGCGCGCGCTGCTCAATTGCGGCCGGGTGTTTCAGGAAGCGGGTGCGCAGGCCGTGAAGATCGAGGGCGGCTCACCGGAGCTCGCCGCTACGATCCAGGCGCTCGTACGCGTTGGTATGCCGGTCATGGCGCACCTGGGCTACACGCCGCAATCGGTCAACGCGCTCAGCGGCCCCCGCGTGCAGGCGCGACTCCCGCAAGCTGCCAATGATCTCGTCGATGCCGCCAAGCGTCTCGAGGACGCTGGCGCGTTCGCGATCCTTCTCGAGCTGATCCCCGCCGAAGTCGCCGCGCGGGTGACCGCGGCGGTGTCGGTGCCGACGATCGGCATTGGAGCCGGCCCCGAATGCTCTGGCCAGGTGCTGGTGCTCCACGACCTCCTCGGGCTGAACGACACGTTCACGCCGCGCTTCCTCAAGCGGTACGCGGCGCTGGCCGAGGACGTCCGCGGCGCGATCCGCGCGTTCGGGACCGATGTGCGGTCCGGCGCATACCCCGATGCGGCACACAGCTTCTAGCTGAGTGCACGTCATCCAGCACGTTGACCACCTGCGCGCGGTGCTGGCTGAGCATCGCGTGCGGGGCGGCACGGTGGGGTTCGTCCCGACGATGGGCGCGTTACATGCCGGCCATCTCTCGCTGGTCGATGCGGCGCGCGCCCGCTCCGATCTCGTCGTCATGAGCGTGTTCGTCAACCCGCTCCAGTTCGGGCCGAACGAGGACTTCGCCGCCTATCCCCGGGACCTCGCCGCTGACCGGGCGCTAGCCGCGTCGCACGGTGTCGATGTCGTGTTCGCGCCTGACACCGAGGCGCTTTACCCTAAGACCGGAGCCGCGCCGGTCCGTGTCATTCCCGAGCTGGACCCGCCACGCTGGGAGGCCGCCGTTCGGCCTGGACACTTTGCCGGTGTGTTGACGGTCGTGGCGAAGCTCTTCAACATCGTGCGACCCGATGTCGCCGTGTTTGGGCAGAAAGATATCCAACAAGCCACACTGATCCGGGCGATGACCGCCGCGCTCGACTTTCCGATCGATCTCGTGATTGCGCCGATTGTGCGTGAGGCAGACGGCCTCGCGATGTCGAGCCGGAACGTCTACTTGTCGGCCGAGGAACGCATACGCGCTCGCGCACTGTCGCGCGCGTTGCGCGTGGTCGAGGAACGGTGGCGAGCGGGCGAGCGGAGCGCGAACGAGCTGGAGTCGGCGGGAAAAGCGATACTCGACGCGGAGACCGGCGTGAGCACTGATTATTTCGCGGTCGTGGAGCCAGAGCGGCTCGAACCTGCTGGCCGCACCGAGCCGGGTTCGATCATCATGGTGGCCGCCCGCGTTGGACGTACCCGCTTGCTGGACAACATTATTCTCGGCCCATGACCGAGACCGTCGAGCTCCCACCGTGGGCGATCGTCAGCGACAAGCGCCGCGCGCACATCGCCCGGGTGACCGCGCTGATCGACGAGTGGGCCGACGCGATGCGACTCGACCCGGCCGAGCGCCAGGAGTGGCACGACGCCGCGCGCTGGCACGATGCGCTCCGCGATGCACCCGAGGCGCTGCTCCGCGAGCTCGCGACCGGATTCCCGGTGGCCGACGCGAACGTACTGCACGGTCCCGCGGTCGAGGGGCGCCTCCGTCGCGACGGCGAGCACCGGACCGCGGTCCTCGAAGCCGTCCGGTGGCACACGATCGGACACAAGGGGTGGACGCGCACGGGAAAGGCGCTGTTCATGGCCGACTTTCTGGAGCCCGGACGATCCTTTATGAGGGCCGAGCGCGGCTACTTGGCGCACCAAGTGCCGCACGACTTCAACGGGACGTTCCGCGAGGTCGTGCGGGTCCGGCTGGAAGGGACGCTCCGCGACGGGAAGCCGCTGTTCCTCGAAACAGTCGATTTGTGGAACTCGGTACGCGGTTAGCGCTCGCCGCGCTCGCGCTGATCGCGTGCGCCCGCGACCCCGCGCCTCAGCGCGAGAGCGCGGGCGGTGCGATCGAAGCGCCTACCGAGCGCGTGCGAGTCGAGGTGCTGAATGCGACCAAGGTCCACGGGCTCGCCCGGCGGGCGACCGAGTATCTCCGTGACCGTGGCTTTGATGTCGTCGCATCGGGCACGGCCCGCGAGCAGCGCGACTCGACGCTGATCATCGACCGCACGAACCATCCCGTATGGGCCGGCCGGGCCGCGCGCGCATTCAACGGCGCACGCGTCGAGCTCGCGCCCGACAGCTCACGCTACGTGGACATCACGGTCTTGCTCGGCGCCTCGTGGCGACCGCCGGCCGAGCCGTTCTACCCGTAGCTGGCCGCAGGCGGCGCTGATGTCGACGCCGCGACTCTTCCGAATCGCGACCTCGACGCCGCGCTTTCTAATGGTCCCCGCGAACGCCGCCGTGGCTTTCGCGCTGCTCGGCGTGAAGCCGAGCGCGCCGCCGGGGTGCAGCGGGATGAGGTTCACGAACGCTCCACACTTTCTGGCGAGCGCCGCCAGATGCTCGGCCTGCGCCGGACTGTCGTTGACGCCGCCCAAGAGCACGTACTCGAACGTCACGCGCCTCACAAATGACTTGGCCGCCTCGATCACATCCGCCAGCGGGTATTTCGTGTTGATTGGCATGAGCTGCTGCCGCAACGCGTCGGTCGGGGCGTGAATCGAGAGCGCGAGGCGGAACTGTTCGGGGCGGGCAGCGAGTGCTTGAATCCCGGGCAGGACACCAACCGTCGATACCGTGATGTGCCGAGCGCCGATTCCGAGCGCGCCGGGATCGTTGAGCAAGGACAGCGCAACGTCCACCGCTTGCCAGTTCATGAGCGGCTCGCCCATGCCCATGAACACGATGTTCGTGGGACGGATGCCGAGCAGCAGCATCTCACGGACCTGGCCGGCGATCTCGAATGGGCGCAGGTTCCGCGCAAATCCCATGGCGCCGGTCGCGCAGAACGCACATTGGAGCGCGCACCCGGCCTGGGACGAAATGCACAACGTGAGTCGATTCTGTTCCGGTATGGCGACGGTCTCGATGCCCTCACCGTCATCGAGTCGAAACAGAAACTTCTCGGTCCCGTCAGAAGAGCGTTGACGGGTGTCGAGCGCCAAACGAGGGAGCGAAAACGTCGCGCCGAGGCGCTCGCGCAGGGCAACCGGTAGCTCGGTCATGTCCGCGAACGACGCCGTGGGATTCCGCCACAGGCGGTCCGCGACCTGACGGGCACGGTATGCCGGCTCGCCCGCCTCATGCATGAAGCGTGCGAGCCGTTGTTCCGCTTCGGCGCGCGGCAGGTCGAGCAGGTTGTCCATGGGTCCCGTGCGGTTAGTTTTCAGTATCTGGATGAAGACTAACCGACCAATCCGGGGGACGTGACGCCCGCTTACGAATCCCCCGCGGCGACGACGTTGCGCACGGGTTATGCTGGTGCGTTGCGCGCCGCCGATGCCGGCCGGACCGTTCGCCTCGGTGGGTGGGTCCACCGCTCCCGCGATCTGGGTGGCATCGTATTCATGGACCTCAGAGACCGCGCCGGTCTCGTGCAGGTCTCCTTCGATCCTCGCTGGACGCCGCCGGAAGTGCTGACCCTCGCGTCATCCGTGGGGGTCGAAAGCACTGTACTGATCACCGGCGAGGTCGCGCTTCGGCCATCGGACGCTCGTAATCCCGAGCTCGCGAGCGGCGACGTGGAAGTCCGCGCGCTGTCGTTGCGCGTGGTTGGGCCGGCGGTTACGCCCGCTATTCCTGTCGCGCGCGGTAAAGGCGAGCAGTTGGCAGCTGAAGAACTGCGTCTGCGTCATCGCTTTCTTGACCTGCGGCGTCCGGAGCTGCAAGCCAACCTGATATTGCGGCACCGGCTCATGCAGGTGGCTCGCGCGTACTTGAGCAAGAACGGCTACCTCGAGATCGAGACGCCGATCCTCACGCGTCCGACTCCGGAGGGCGCGCGCGACTATCTCGTGCCTTCGCGCGTGCATGAAGGGGAGTTCTACGCGCTTCCGCAGTCGCCCCAGCTCTACAAGCAGCTGCTGATGGTCTCGGGATATGATCGCTACTTCCAAATCGCCCGGTGCTTTCGCGATGAGGATCTGCGGGCGGATAGACAGCCCGAGTTTACGCAGATCGACATCGAGTCTTCGTTCATCGAACGCGAAGACATCCTGACCCTGGCCGAAGGCCTCCTCCACGCGCTGTTCGCCGAAGCCGGCGTCAAAATTCCCGAGCGCTTCAGACGGATGACGTACGCCGAGGCAATGGAGCGCTACGGGTCGGATCGACCGGATTTGCGCTACGGCCTCGAGTTGTTCGACTCGAGCGATCTCTTTCGGGACACCGAATTCACCATCGCGCGGACTGCGCTGGCGCACGGGGGACGAGTGCGCGGCCTTCGCGTACCCGGTGGGGCCTCGTTGTCACGAAAACAGGTCGACGAGCTCGAGGCCGTAGCCAAAAGCGCTGGCGCGGCCGGCCTGATCAGGCTCAAACGTGGGACGGACGGGGTCGAAGGCCCGGCGGCCAAGTTCTTGGGCGGGCGCCTGGAGCTTGCCGAAGGCGAGCTCGCGCTGCTCGTGGCTGACCGCGACAGTGTCACGAATCCTGCTCTGGATCGTGTACGACAGGAGGTCGCCCGCCGCTTGAGCGTCGTACCGGATGGCGCCCAAGAATTTTTGTGGGTGTTGGACTTCCCGATGTTCGAGTGCGATCCGGAGACTCGACAGTTGGCGGCCATGCACCACCCGTTCACCGCGCCGCATCCTGACGACGTTGGCCTGCTGGACACCGTTCCCGACCGCGCCCGCGCGGTCGCCTACGATGTCGTGCTCAACGGCACCGAGCTCGGCGGTGGCAGCGTGCGTATCAGCGACCCGGCACTCCAAGAAAAGGTCTTCGGACTGCTGGGGATCGACGAAGAGACCGCCCGCGCGCGCTTCGGCTTCTTGCTCGAAGGCCTCCGCGGCGGCGCCCCGCCGCACGGCGGCATCGCGTTCGGGTTCGACCGGATCGCGATGATGCTCGCTGGCGCCGGATCCCTGCGCGACGTCATCGCGTTCCCCAAGACGACCGCCGCGCGCGCGTTGTTCGAAGGGGCGCCGTCGGCGGTGCCGGTGGCCGAGCTCGAGGCTCTACACCTCAAGTGACCGATACCGTCGTGACTCAGCGCCTCTCGACCGAAGGCGCCGACTTGTTGACGCTCGCTGGTGTGAATGACGCAAACCTGATCGAGCTCGCCCGCCTGTCGGGCGCCAAGGTCGCTTTGCGCGGCGACGCGCTCTCGATCACGGGTGCCGGCGACCAGGTCGACCGCGCGGCCGCGGTCGCGACGCGCATGATCGAGTCCGCGCGCCAGCGCACGCCGGTGACGCCCGATGATGTCATGCGGATGCACTCGGAAGACTGGCAACCGTCGAGTGGCGCGCTGGCGACGCCCGACGTGACTCGCATTGCGTTGCCGGGTGTTCGCAAAGTCATTCAGCCGAAGACGCCGGGCCAGGCCGAGTACCTCGTGCAAATCGCCGAGAACGACATTGTCGTGGGCATCGGCCCGGCGGGCACTGGCAAGACGTATCTCGCGGTCGCGGCCGCGGTCGACGCACTGATGCGCAAGCGCGTCCGTCGCATCGTTCTCGCTCGCCCGGCCGTCGAAGCAGGCGAGAACTTGGGCTTCCTGCCTGGCGACATGCAGGCCAAGGTCGACCCCTACCTGCGCCCGCTCTACGATGCGCTCGACGAGATGATGCCGGCCGAGCGCATTCAGCGCGCCTTGGAGACCCGAACCATCGAGATCGCGCCGTTGGCGTTCATGCGCGGCCGCACGCTGGGCGATGCATTCGTGATTCTGGATGAGGCGCAGAATGCGACCAATCTCCAGATGAAGATGTTCCTCACGCGCTTGGGCGTGAACTCGAAGATCGTGATTACCGGCGACAAGACGCAGATCGACCTGCCGAGGCGGGAAGAGTCGGGGCTGATTCAGGTCGAGCGCATTCTGCGCGACATCGAGGGCATCGCGTTCCACTACTTCACGGACGCCGACGTGATCCGCCATCGCTTGGTGCGCGATATCATCAAGGCGTACGCCGTGGACGACGGAGACTAGCGCCGTGAACCTCTGGCGCCAGCTCGACCGGATCGCGCCCCGCGCGGGCATGCAGCGCACCATTCTGGTGGTGCTCTCGCGCGCCGCGCTGATCGTGGGGCTGAGCGTGGCCACGGTGTTCATGTTCTCGTTCGGCGACCAACATAGCCCGAGCGCCACGCATCTCATCGGCCACTTCCTGTCCGACCTGCTGGTGCTGTCGGTGTTCGCCGGCACGCTCGCGCTCTATCGCCCGCAACTCTACAAGTCGTTCCGCGCCGTCGCCCTGTTCGCGCTGTTGTTCCTCGGTGTCCTGGGCGTCGCCGCGGCGGTCGCGCGCTCCGAGACGCCGCACGTCGAGTTCGTTCCCATCGCGATGATGGGGATCCTGCTCAGCATCCTGTTCGACCCGCGCGTGAGCGTCTTCGCGGCGCTCGTCCTGGCGACGTTGATCGACATCCAGCCCGCGTATCACGGCACCGACGCTCCGTTCATTCTGCTCGTGGGCGGCGTCGCCGCGGCGTTCAGCGTCCGGGTGATCCGGCGCCGCGATCAGGCCTACTACTCGATCCTCGTGACGGCCGCGGCGTATGTCATGGCCGAGATTGCGATCGGGCTGACCGATGGCTGGCCGGCGCGGCAGATCTGGTGGGGGATCGGGTTCGGGATCGTGAACGCGATCGTATCAGTCGCGCTGGCGCTGATGCTGCTGCCGACGCTCGAGGAGCTCACGGGCGTCGACACCTATCTCAAGCTGCTGGAGTGGTCGGATCTCAACCGGCCGCTGATGCAGCGCCTGTCGGTCGAGGCGCCGGGCACGTTCGCGCACAGCATGCGCTTGGCGAATCTCGCCGAGGCGGCGTGCAACGCGATCGGCGCGAACGGGTTGCTCTCCCGCGTCGGCGCGTACTATCACGACATCGGGAAGCTCAAGAAGCCCGAGTACTTCGTCGAGAACCAGCCGCGCGGGCGCAACCCGCACGACAAGCTCAAGCCGGCCACGAGCGCCGCGATCATTCGCAATCACGTGCGCGAGGGGCTCGAGCTGGCCGCCGAGAACAGTCTGCCGACCGCGATACGCTCATTTATCACGGAGCATCACGGCACGGCGCCAATCACGTACTTCCTCGAGAAAGCGAAAGAGCGCGACGGCACGCCGACGAATCCCGCGGATTTCGCCTATCCGGGGCCGATTCCCCAGTCGTCCGAAACCGCCATCTGCATGCTCGGCGACGGGATCGAGGCATCCGCGCACGTATTGCACGATCCGACGCCCGGCAAAATACGCGAGGTGGTTGACCACATCGTGCGGCAGCGGATCGACCAGGGCCAGCTGCGCGATGCGCCGCTCACGTTGAAACAACTCGAAGTTATTAAAGAGCAATTCGTGCGGGTGCTCGTGGGGATGTATCACCACCGGATCGACTATCCCACCACAGGCGGCGGCGTCACGTCAGAATTCGCGTCCGTCTCGACCCCGTAATGCGGTCTCCCGTGATGCGGTCTCCCGTGATGCGGTCCCCCGTAATGCGGTCCCCGGTGATGCAGCGCCAGGTGACGTGATCCCCATGAGCCTGTCCGTGTCTGTCGCCACCGAAGGCGTTCGCATCCCGTTGGCCCGTTCGCGGGTCGCCGAGATCGCGCGTGCGGCGTTACGCGCGGAGCGCGTACGTGATGCCATGGTGTCGATCGCGTTCGTCACACGGGCCACCATTGCGCGCCTGAATCGTCGCTATCTCGGCCACGAGGGCGTGACCGATGTGATTTCGTTCACGTTCGGCGATCCTTTAGTCGGCGACATTTATATCAGCCCGGACGTCGCTCGTCACAACGCCCGCACACACGGCGTCGGCGTGCGTGAAGAGTTGACGCGCCTCGTCATCCACGGCGTGCTCCACGTGACGGGACGCGATCACCCAGAGGGTACGTCGTCGGCGATGTGGAAACGCCAAGAGCGCCTCGTCAAGCGAGCCCTGACCGCATGACGCCGGCCGCGATCGTCTCCGCCATTGTCGCCGCCGTCGCCACGGCGATCGCCACACTCTCGGCCGTCGCCGACACCGCCACGTTGTCGTTCGACGACGACGAAGAGCCTCCGAATTACGTCGAACGCAAACGCCTCCACCGGGCGTTCGCGCTGGTCAAAGTCCTCGCGCAGCTGACGGCAGGCGCCGCCGCCGCCCGCGCACTCGGCCTCCATGTCGGCGGCGGCCTCTGGCGCAGCGCCGGCCTGATCGTCGTCCTCATCGCGCTCCTCCTGGCCGAAGCGCTCGGCCGCGTACTCGGCTCTGTATTCCGCCGCCAAGCGACCACCCACCTCGCATTCTTCGCCCGATGGATCGACCGCGTGCTGGCCGTCTACCTGGTACCCGCCGCCCGCCTGGACGCCTGGCTCAGTCACCAACTCGCGGCGCCACCCCCCGACGCCGAAGCCCGCGAAGAGCGCTCGGAGCAATTCCGCGAGGTCGTCTCCGAAGTCGCCTCGACCGAAGCCGATGTCTCCGGCCCCGGCGCCCAGTTGCTGGAAGGCGCACTGTCACTCGGCGCCATGGTCGTGTCCGACGTGATGGTGCCCCGCGTCGACATCCTCGGCATCGACGTCGCCACCCCGTGGTCCGAGGTCGTCGACCGCCTCCGCAGCGCCGAACACGCCCGGCTCCCAGCGTATGCCGACACGCTCGATGAGATTCGCGGCGTGCTCTACGCCAAGGATGCCCTGCTGTCGGTCATCGAGGGCACTGAGCCCGAAGCCGGCTGGCAAGCGCTCGTGCGCCCGGCCACGTTCGTCCCCACCACGAAGGTGCTGAACGCGCTCCTCGCCGAGTTCCGCTCGACCCGCACGCACATCGCGATCGTCGTCGACGAATACGGCGGCACCGCCGGCCTCGTGACGATCGAGAACATTCTCGAGGAAATCGTCGGCGACATTCGCGACGAGCACGATGCCGAGGAGTCCGACGGGAAGCGCCACGAGGACGGCCGTTGGTGGGTCGCCGGTCGCGCCTCGCTCGACGACCTGGAAGCACTCGTCGGCCACGAATTCGAGACCGAAGACAAAGCCACGACCGTCGGCGGCTGGGTCTATGAGAAGCTGGGCCGCGTCCCACGACCCGGCGAAGAGTTCACGGCCGACGGCTTCCGCGTCGTCGTCGAACGCGTGCGTCGCCGCGCGGTCGAGCGGGTGTATTTCGAGCGCCTCACGCCGGCCACGTCGGACATATGAGCCCGTTCGCTCTCCTCGTGCTCTTGCTGCTGCTCGCCGTGAACGCGTGGCTGGTCACGGCCGGCACCGCGATCCGATCGGTAAGTCGGATCTGGCTGCGCCACTGGGCGCAGCAAGGCGGGCACACCGTCCCCGCCGTCTCGCTGTATCTGTCGCGGCCCGACCAGCTGCTCCTCGCCGCCGGCCTCGGCCTCACGGCCACGACCGTGCTGGCCGGCGCCATCCTCGGCGGCGAGACCTCTACCCACGTCGGGCTCGTCGTCGCGCTGGCGCTCGCCGGCGCCGTGATCCTCGTCGTGGGACAACTCATCCCGCGGGCGATCGGCCGGCGATGGGCCAAGGCCCTCGTGCCAGTCGTCGTGCCGTCGCTCCAAGCCGTGGCCGTGCTGACCGCGCCACTCCTCTGGCTCGCCCGCGCGGCGAGAGCCGGCGTCGAGCGGCCGCGAGATGTCGTTGGCGACGTGTTCCGCGACGCGCACCGCGAGGGAGTGGGACGGGTCGAAGACCAGGCGATCGTGTCGAGCGTCGTCAAATTCTCGGACCGCGTCGTCCGCGATGTCATGACGCCTCGCGCGGATGTGTTCGCGATCGACGTCGCGATGCCGCCGGCGCTCGCCGCGGACGCTATAGCGCGTGCCGCCTACAGTCGCGTCCCGGTCTACCGCGGCAGCCTCGATGACGTCGTCGGCATGGTGCATACGTTCGATGTGCTGAAGGGCAAGGCGGGCGATGCGCTCCCGGTTCGCCCGATCGCCCGCGTGGTCGCCGACGCGTCCCTCACCGATGTCATGGTCACGATGCTGCGCGATCGCGTACACATGGCGGTGGTCACGGACGCGTCCGGCCTTAATGTTGGTCTCGTGACGCTCGAAGACCTGCTGGAGACGCTCGTCGGCGAAATCGAGGACGAGCACGACGAATGACCGACCGGCTGCTCGATGAGTTCCTGGCCGGCCGCCCCGCCGCGCTCGCCCGTGCCGTCAGCGTCGTCGAGAACCATCGACCCGGGTTCGACAAGCTGCTGGGCGCCGTCCACAGCCGGATCGGCCGCGCCCGCCGCGTGGGCCTCACGGGCCCGCCCGGCGCTGGGAAAAGCACGCTGACCGCCCGCATTGCCCGCTCATACCGCGAGCAAGGTCTCACAGTCGGCGTTCTGGCCGTAGACCCGACGTCGCCGTACACAGGTGGAGCGCTACTCGGCGACCGCGTACGCATGGAAGAAATAGCACTGGACCGAGGCGTCTACATCCGTTCGCTCGCCACGAGAGGCGCACTCGGTGGTCTCTCGGCCGCCACGCGCGAGGTCGCTGATCTCCTCGACGCGTTCGGATTCGACCGGATCCTGATCGAGACCGTGGGCGTCGGTCAAAGCGAGCTGGAAGTCGCGCGGACCGCGGACACGATCGCCGTCGTGCTCGTCCCGGAATCGGGCGACGGGATACAGGCACTCAAGGCCGGCCTCATGGAGATCGCGGATGTGTTCGTGATCAACAAAGCCGACCGACCTGGCGCGGACCGGCTCAAGCGCGACATCGACACCGCGTTGCATTATCGCCCGCCGGCGGTCTGGACTCCGCCCGTGATACCGACGGTTGGCGTCACTGGCATGGGGCTTACCGAGCTGCTCGCGGCGCTCGATCGGCATCATCAGTATCTTGTAGAGAGCGGGACGTTGGCCGCCCGGCGCCAGTCGCGCCTGCGGGAACGGGTCGTGGACGTCGTCGACCAGCGGCTCAAAGCTCGTGTCTGGGACGACCCGAGCGCCGCCGAGTGGCTCGCGGCCCGTCTGGCGCCGCTCGCGGCGGGAGAGACGACGCCGTTCGCGGTGGCCGATGAGCTGTTGGAACGGCAGTTCAATAAAGCGCAACGAGGACACAACGATGACGGTCACGCATAGGACGGGATCATCGGCCGCGGCAGACGACGATCGGGCCGAGCTCGAACGCCTCCGCAAGGAAGTGGCCGCGTGGCGGGCTCAATACGCGAAGGGTGAGACCCGGCCGATCGGGTTTACCAATTCTGGTGGAGAGGTCGAGCCGCTGTATACGGCACTCGATGTCCCGGATGCCGACCTCGGTGTCCCAGGCGAGTTCCCGTTCACCCGTGGTATTCACCCAACTGGATATCGCGGCCGCCTCTGGACGATGCGCCAGTTCGCGGGATTCGGCTCAGCCCGTGACACCAACGCGCGCTACAAGTTCTTGCTCGCCCGCGGCCAAACGGGCCTTTCCGTCGCATTCGACTTCCCGACGTTGATGGGCTACGACTCCGACCATATTCGGGCGGAAGGTGAAGTCGGCAAGTGTGGCGTCGCGATCTCGAGCTTGCAGGACATGGAGACGTTGTTCGACGGCATCCCGCTCGACAAAGTCTCGACGTCGATGACGATCAATGGCCCGGCCATTATTCTGTTCGCGTTCTACGTGGCCGCTGCCGAGAAACAAGGCGTGCCTTCGCACGTACTCCGCGGAACGATCCAAAACGACATCCTGAAGGAGTACATGGCCCAGCACGCCTGGGTCTATCCGGTAGAGCCGGCGCTCCGCTTGGTTGTCGACTGCTTCGAGTGGGCCGCGAAGCACACGCCAAAGTGGAACACGATCTCGATCTCTGGCTACCACATTCGCGAAGCGGGCTCCACGGCCGCCCAGGAGCTCGCGTTCACGTTGGCGGACGGCTTCACGTACGTCGAACGAGCCCTCGCGCGTGGCCTCAATGTCGATGAGTTCGCGGGCCAGCTCTCGTTCTTCTGGGACGTCCACAACGATTTCTTCGAAGAGATCGCGAAGATGCGCGCCGCACGCCGCATCTGGGCACGCCACATGAAAGAGCGCTACGGTGCCCGGAATCCGCGCTCATGGATGATGCGGTTCCACTCGCAAACCGCCGGCGTGACGTTGACCGCGCAGCAGCCGCTCAACAACATCACGCGCGTGGCCTACCAGGCGCTCGCCGCCGTCCTCGGCGGCACGCAGTCACTGCACACGAACTCGATGGACGAGACGCTGGCGTTGCCCACCGAGGAAGCGGTGCAGGTCGCGCTGCGCACGCAGCAGATCCTGGCCTTCGAGACCGGCGTCCCCAACGTCGTCGACCCGCTCGGCGGCTCGTACTACGTCGAATCGCTGACGGATAGCCTCGAGGCCGAGGCCGAGTCGCTGTTCGAGCAGGTGGCCGCGGTCGGTGGGGTCGTCCGCGCACTGGAAACCGGTTGGCTGCAGCGCCGGATCGCCGAGTCGGCGGCGCGCCAACAATGGGAGCAAGAGCAGCGTCGCCGCCTGACCGTCGGCGTCAACGCCTTCGAGTCGGAGAGCGCGGACGAGCTGACGATCCCGTTGCTCCAGATCGACGACACGGTAGTTGAGCAGACCGCCCGGCTCGCCGCGTTGCGTGCGAATCGCGATGCCGCGCGCGCGGAGAAGGCGCTCGCTCGCCTCTCCGCGACGGCCGCGACGTCCGAGAACGTGCTCCCGGCGATCATCGACGCCGCCAAGGCCGATTGTACGCTGTTCGAGATCCGGAACGCCATGGAAAAGGTGTTCGGCGCGTATCGCGAGCCGATCTTTTTCTGACGGGAGACTGGTGGCGGGAGTATTTCGACGCGAAATATCTCCAAGAGTACGAGCCGATCTTCTCGGCCGCCGAGGACCGTCATGACGTGGCGCGCCTGATCGATCTCCTGAGCCTGCCCGTCGGTTCGCGGATCCTCGATGTGCCGTGTGGTCAAGGCCGCCACGCCCGGCTGCTCGCCGAGGCGGGATTCGATGTCACGGGCCTCGATTACTCGCGCCACCTGCTGCAGCTCGCCACAGCCGCCGGATCCGGCGTCCGTTACATCCGCGGCGACATGCGCCGGCTATCGGCGCGATGGACGGGGAAGTTCGATGCCGTCGTCAACCTCTTCACATCGTTCGGATTCTTTCTCGACCCCGCGGACGACGTCCGGGTCGTTCGCGAATTCGCGCGGGTGCTCTCTCCCGGTGGCGTGCTCGTGTGGCACGGCGCGAGCCGGGACGGCGTGATGTCGAGGTTCATCCCTAAGGATTGGTGGCAAAGCAACGACGGGACGATGATCGCCCACGAGCGCTCGTTCGATCCGCTGTCCGGTATCATGTCGGTTTTCGTCCGACAGGGAGACGCAGAGCGACAGTATCGCATACGCCTGTACACGGCGACGCGCTTGGCCGAGCTGTTCGCGGCCGAGGGGTTGATTGTCGAGGAGGCATACGACGGATGGAGCGAGCGGCTGCTGACGCGCCGGACGACGTCAATGGTGCTAGTGGCTCGTAAAACGATTGCGTCGTAAATTCGAATAGCATGTCCAGACCAATCCGCGTGCTGGTAGCGAAGCCGGGACTCGACGGCCACGATCGCGGCGCCAAGGTCGTCGCCGCGGCGCTGCGCGATGCCGGCATGGAGGTGATCTACACGGGCCTGCACCAGACGCCCGAGATGATCGCCACGGCCGCGGTCCAGGAGGACGTCGATGTGGTCGGCCTGTCCATTTTGAGTGGCGCGCACATGACGCTCTTCCCTCGCGTGTTGGAGTTGCTCAAGGCCGACGGGCGCGAGGACATTCTGCTCACGGGCGGCGGGATCATTCCCAAAGACGACATGGAGTCGCTGCACAAGCTCGGTGTCGGCCGCTTGTTCGGCCCCGGGACGACGACCGGGGAGCTCGTGAAGTACATCAAGGAATGGTTCGCCGAACGGCAGCGGCAAGAGGTGTGACCAGCCGCCTCCGTCAGCTCAGCGACGAGATCCGATCGCTCGACGCGCGCATTGAATCCGGCGGTGGCCCGGACAAGATCGAGCGCCAGCATGCGCAGGGGAAGATGACGGCGCGCGAACGCGTGGCCGGTCTCACCGACCCCGGCACGCGCTTCGTCGAGATCGGATTGCTCGTCGCCTACGACCAGTACGAGGGCCAAGCCCCAGCGGCAGGCGTCGTCACTGGCATCGGGCTCGTGCACGGCCGCGAAGTCGTCATCGTCGCCAACGACGCGACGGTGAAAGCGGGCTCGTGGTGGCCCGAGACGATCAAGAAGATCCTCCGCGCGCAGGAGATCGCCATGCGCTGCCGGGTCCCGATCGTGTACTTGGTCGACTCCGCGGGCGTGAACCTCCCCTATCAGGGCGGCGTCTTCCCGGGTCAGTACGGCGCGGCGCGGATTTTCTATTACAACTCGATCATGCGGCACTATCTCCGCGTGCCGCAGTTCGCCGCGGTCATGGGCCCCTGCATTGCCGGCGGCGCCTATCTCCCGGCGTTGTCCGACGTGATCATCATGGTGAAGGGCACATCCTTCATGGGACTCGGCGGCCCGAACCTCGTCGAAGGCGCAACGGGACAACTCGTCGACTCCGAGAGCCTCGGCGGCGCGACGATGCACACGTCAGTCAGCGGCGTGGCTCATTACACGGCGGAAAATGATGCAGATTGCCTATCGCATCTTCGCCGCCTGATCTCTCGACTGCCAGCGTCGGCTGTGTCGGCCGGCAGCGCGGCGCAGCCGCGCGACGCCGAGATCCTGTACGATCTGCTGCCAGCCGACCACCGGATGTCGTACGACATGCTCCCAGTCCTCAAGGCGATCGTCGATGATGGCCAGTTGGATGAGTTCCAAGGAGATCTCGCGCGGGAACTGATCTGTGCCGATGCGACGCTTGGCGGCATTCCCATAGGCGTGATCGCCAACCGGCGTGGATTGATCAAGGGTCGGGAAGGGGAGAAGCCGCGGTTCGGCGGCATCATCTACGCCGAGAGCGCCGAGAAGGCGGCGTACTATATCGACCGCTGCGATCGCGAGGGGATGCCCCTCGTATTCGTGCAGGATGTCTCCGGCTTCATGGTCGGCCAGGAAGCCGAGGAAGAGGGAATCATTCGCGCGGGCGCCCGCTTCGTCGAAGCGATGGCCACCGCGCGCGTCCCGAAGCTCGTGTTGACGGTCAACCACGCCTCCGGCGCCGGCTATTACGCGATGGCGGGGCAGGGCTTCGACCCGGATTTCATCTTCTCCTGGCCCACGGGTCGGATGGGAGTCATGGAGGGCGAGTCTGCCGTTCGCGCCGTCCACGGTCCCGCCCTCGCGTCCGCGAAGGCCGCGGGCCGCGCACCCGCGCCGGCCGTCACCACGGCGATCGAGGCCATGCGTGAGGAATACGACACGCAACTCGACGCCCGCTACGCCGCCGCGCGTGGATTCGTCGACGCGATCGTGTTCCCTGAGGACACGCGCGACGTGCTCATCCTCGCGCTCCGTACCTCACGGCACAACCCGGGTCCACACCTCGGCCCTTTTCTGTTATGAAAGTCGTACGCGTAGGAGGCGGTCAGGGATTCTGGGGCGACGACCCCGACGCGCCGCGCCGGCTGGTCGAAGGTGGTCCGATCGACTACCTGATGCTCGATTATCTGGCCGAGGTCACGATGTCGATTCTGCAGAAGCAGAAAGAGCGTGACCCGAAAGCCGGATATGCACGCGATTTCGTGGGCGCGGTCCAGAGCGTCCTGCCGTTCGTCGGGCGCGGTCTCAAGATCGTCGCCAATGCCGGCGGAGTAAATCCGAGAGGCTGCGCGGACGCCGTTCGCGGAGTCGCTCCGGATGTGCGCATCGGCGTGGTCACCGGCGATGACCTGCTGGGCCGCCTCGACGAGTTGGTTGCCCAAGGTCACCAGCTGGCCAACATGGACACGGGCGCGCCGCTATCGAGTGTCCGCGACCGGGTGCTCTCGGCGAACGCGTACATTGGGTCTACCCCGATCGTCGAGGCGCTACAGAAGGGCGCCCAGATAGTCGTTACGGGCCGCTCGACCGACACGGCGTTGACCATGGCGCCGCTCCGCCACGAATTCGGCTGGGGCGCAACCGACTACGACAAGCTGGCGGCGGGAATTGTCGCGGGCCACATCATCGAGTGCGGTGCCCAGTGCTCCGGTGGCAACTGCCTCTACGAGTGGCGCGAGATCCCGAATCTGGCCGACGTGGGCTATCCAATCATCGAAGGCTCGCCGGATGGCACATTCGTCGTGACCAAGCATGCGGGCACGGGCGGGCGCGTATCGGTCCACACGGTGACCGAGCAGCTGGTCTACGAGATGGGCGACCCGCACTCGTACATCACGCCCGATGTCGTCGCTGACTTCACGACGATCCGACTCGCCCAAGATGGCGAGAATCGCGTTCGCGTGTCGGGCATTCATGGCGCGCCGGCGACCGACAAGTTGAAGGTCTCCATAGCCTATCGCGCGGGATACAAAGCCGTAGGCACGTTGGTCTATGTCTGGCCCGATGCACTCGAGAAAGCCCGTGTGGCGGACCGAGTGCTGCGCGAGCGGTTGGATCGCCTCGGACTCAAATTCGACAAGATTCTGACGGAGTTCGTCGGCGTCTCGGCCGCGCACGGCCCGCTGACGCCGCCGACTGACGCGCCCGAGGTGCAGATGCGCGTTGGAGTACGAGCCGAAAACAAGGCGGCCGTGGAGGGATTTAGCCGACAGATCGCCCCACTGGTCCTGAACGGCCCGCCAAGCGTCACGGGCTTCGCGGGGGGCCGCCCGAAGGTCGAGGAGATCGTCGCCTACTGGCCAGCCCTGATCGACAAGCGCGTCGTCCAAACCACGGTGACGATCGTCTGATGCGCATTCCTCTCCTCGACATCGCGCACGCCCGCTCGGGCGACAAGGGCGACACCGCCAACGTCGGCGTGATCGCCCTCGATCCGAAGTGGTACCCGGTGCTGGCGAAGTACCTGACGCGCGACCGCGTCGCCCAGCATTTCGCGGGAGTGATCACCGGCGGCGTCGATCGTTACGAACTGCCGAACCTCGGCGCGCTTAATTTCTTGTTGCACGGCGCACTCGACGGTGGCGGCACTTTGTCGCTCAAGACCGACGCGCAGGGTAAAGTCTTCTCGACAGCGTTGCTCCGCCTGGTCCTCGATATCCCGGATGCGGAGGTCCCATGATACATGTCCGTGTGGAGCGACGGAATGACGGGACGATCGGCGTACTGACGCTGGCCCGTCCGGAAAAGAAGAACGCGCTCGACCGCGCGATGGCCGATGCGCTCGTCGCGGGTCTGGCGGAGTTCAAGTCCGACCAGACCGTCCGCGTCGTCCTCCTCAACGCCGACGGCGCCGACTTCTGCGCCGGCGCCGACCTCGCTGCGCTCGGCGCCATGATCGACCTGGGCCCGGAGGCGCACGTCGCCGACGCCGAGTCGCTCGTACGCGTATTCATCGCGCTGCGCGACTTGCCGCAGCCCGTCATTGCGGCCGTACAAGGACACGCGCTCGCGGCCGGCGCCGGCCTCGCGACCGCGGCCGACATCATCCTCGCTCGCGAGGACGCGCGTATCGGGTATCCGGAGGTCCGCATTGGATTCGTCCCGGCGATGACGCTTCCGATGCTGCGCCTCGCCGTCGGCGAAAAGATCGCGGCCGAGCTGGTGCTCACCGGTCGCACGCTGATGCCGGCCGAGGCGCTGGCGTTGGGCCTCGTGAGCCGTGTTATCCCGAGCGCCTCGTGGGAGGAAGGGATTCGCACGACGCTCGACCGCATCGCGTCGTCGCCCACCGGCCCCATGCGCATCACCAAGCATCTGCTCTACGCGCTCGACGATCTCACGTTCGATGATGGATTGCAGCTGGGTGTGCAAGCCAACGCCGCGGCGCGCTCGACCGAGGAGTTCAGGGCTGGCATTCGCGCGTTTATGACACGACGGCCGTGACGCCACTCGCGACCTGGCGGGTCACGATCGCGATCGCCGGGATCGTTGTGTTCATGTGGGGCGCCAAAACCCAGAACGAACCCGCGCGCTGGGTCGGCATCGCCTGCCTCGTCCTGGCCTTGGCCCTTCGATTCCTCGGACCGAGACGGCCGCGTTAGCTTTCGGTCGTCATGAAGCTCCCTGAGCTCCTCGCACCGGCCGGCTCGCTGGATGCGGTTCGCGCGGCCGTCGCCAATGGTGCGAACGCGGTCTACCTCGGCGCGGAACGCTTCAACGCTCGCGACGAGGGCGCGCAGCTCACCCTCGACGAGCTTGCCGACGCCTGTCGCCTGGCCCACGCGCGTAATGCTCGCATCTACCTGACACTCAACGTACTCACGAAGCCAGCCGAGCTTGTCGACGCACTGACGCTGCTGGGTGAAGCGGTGGACCGTGGAATCGACGCGGTCATAGTCCAAGATGTAGGCCTGATTCGCCTAATCCGCGCAGTCTATCCGTCACTTGAGATCCACGGCTCAACGCAGATGACGGTTCATGACCCGGCGGGTGCAGCCGTTTTGCGCGACCTAGGCGTTCATCGCGTCGTACTGGCGCGCGAGAACACGCTGGCCGATGTGCAGGCGATCCATTGCGCCGTCCCAGAGCTCGGCCTCGAGACATTCATCCACGGCGCCCTCTGCATTTCGTATTCGGGCCAGTGCTTCATGTCCGGCATGATCTCGGAGCGCAGCGCCAACCGTGGTTCCTGCGCCCAATCGTGCCGCAAGGATTACGTCCTCAACGATGCCCTGACCGGCGAGACACTGGACACCGGCTACCTGATCTCGGCCCGCGATCTCGCCGCGCCCGAGTCGTTAGCCGATGTCGCTCGCGCGGGGATCATTTGCCTGAAGGTCGAGGGCCGCAAGAAACGCCCCGAATACGTCGCCGCGGTGACGTCGGCCTATCGCACATTCCTCGACCGCCTAGCCCGCGGCGACACGGCCCCGGTGCACGCGGGCGACACGCAACCGCTGGTCCAGATCTTCAGTCGCGGATTCACACCGGGGATGCTCGGCGAGGGCGACCGTGCCGGCCGCGATTACGTGACCCGCACGCACCCCGATCACCGCGGTGTCGTCCTCGGCACCGTCGTCTCCGCAAGCGCGACTGAGCTCGTGATCGCGCTCGCCGCCGCCGTCGGCCCGATCGCGCCAGGCGATGGCCTCGCGTTCGGCCCCCCGCCGGGCGCATCAGGCGAGTCCCTAGGTTTCGCCGTCGATGGCGTCCGCACGATCGGCTCGGGCCGCGTGGGAATCGCGACCCGCAAACGTGTCCCTGTCGGCTGGATCGCCTATCGCACCGCGCAAGCGTCGCTGTTGGAGCGCGGCCGCCAAAGCGTCGCGCGCACGTCGATCCCGCCCGCGCCAAAGGTGCGCCTCGACGTCCGCCTCTTCGGCCAGGCAGGGACGCCGCTCAAGGCGATCTTCACGGCGGCCTCCGACACAGTCACCGTCCGCAGTAACGCCACCCTTCGCCCCGCCGACCGGCGCGCACTCGACGAAACCCAACTGCGCGCCCAACTTGGCCGCCTCGGCGAAACCCCATTCGCGCTCGGCGCTCTGGACCTCGCGGGTCTTTCCGCCGGCCTGTTCCTGCCGGTCAGCGAGCTGAATCACCTGCGGCAGCAAGCGACGGAGCAACTGGCCACCGCGCGCGCCTGGGGCGCCGAGTCCGTCCATGCCGAGCGCGCCGCCGTAATCGCGGCGGCGGTCGGTGCTGTTCAGACGCACGCGACGCGGACGCCGGGCGCCCACGTACTCTCGGCCACAGTCTATCGCGTCGAAGACGCCCGTGCCGCCGCCGCCGCTGGCGCAACCGAGATCGTGTTTGATCCGTTCTTGCGCAACCCACCGCCGCCGGCCGCGCGCATCCGCGCACTCGCCGAGGAACTGGGCGTCCCGTTCGCGATTCGCACGCCGACGATCATTCGCCCGCCGGAACGCAAGACACTCGACAAGTGGCTAGCCCTCGGATTCCCGATGGTGACGGGCCACCTCGGCCTGGCTCGTGAGCTCGGCGATCGCGCGATCTTGGACTACGCCACAAATTGCTTCAACCAACACACGGCGGCCGAGTACTTCGGCTACACCCCGAAGCGGATCGTGCTCTCGATCGAGCTGACAACCGACGAGATGGCCGCCCTCGTCGCCCCTTGGTCCGGCGCGGGCTTCGCCGCCGTGATCTATGGCCGCCCTGAAGGCATGACGATCGAGCACTGCGTCCTCTCGGCCGCATTCAATCGCGAGCCGACAACATGCCGCGACCTCTGCGTGCAAAAACACCCAGAAGTATCCCTGACTGACCCCACGGGCTACACGTTCGCCGTGGCGACGGACAGCGCCTGCCGCAATCGCCTCCTACACTCTCGCCCAATCGAGGCGTCCGAGTTCCTCCCCCGGCTCTGGTCAGCCGGCATTCGCTCATACCACGCCATATTCAACGTCCCAAACGATCCAGTCGCCGAGCTGATCGCGGGCTACGCCAAGGCGCTCTCGTCCCTCGCCGCGGGTGCTGCCCCAGACACGACCGCGCCTCGTCGTGCAGTCGGTAACTCCTTCACACGCGGCCACTTCGCTCGCGCCGTCTGACATTTGTCGATCCGATCCGCCTCCGTCCGTCGTTAGGGCAACAGGAGGAACTATGACTTGGACCGGAAGGATACTCAGCACTCTCGCGATCGCGTTCATGTTGTTCGACGGCATCGGCCATCTACTGATGCCCGCACCTGTCTCACAAGCATTCGCAACCCTCGGCTTCCCCACGAGCACCGCCTTCGGCATCGGGCTCCTCGAGCTCGCGCTCGTCGCGCTCTACGCCATTCCGCGCACCTCTATCGCCGGCGCGATCCTGCTCACCGGCTACCTCGGCGGCGCGATCGCCGTGAAGGTGCGCGTATCCGCGGCGCCGTTCGACACCATGTTCCCACTCATCATCGCCACATTGATCTGGGGCGGCATTTTCTTGCGCGACGCTCGCGTTCGCACGATCTGGGTCGGCCGTCCATGAAGCGCTTCATGATGATGCATAAGGCCGACGCCCAGGTCGAGGCAGGCGTCGTGCCCAGCCACGAGCTCATGGCCCGGATGGGTGACTTCGTAGGCGAGATGATGGCTGCCGGTGCATTCCTGGCCGGCGAGGGTCTAGCACCGACCGCCGAGGGCGTTCGGCTCCACGTATCAAAGGGCAGGCGCACCGTGACGCGCGGCCCGTTCGTCGGCTCAAATGAGCTCGTCGCGAGCTTCGCGATGGTGCGCGTGCGATCGCTCAACGAGGCGATCGACTGGGCCGCCCGCATCGCGAAGGTCCTCGGTGACGTGGACCTCTACATCGGGCGAGTGAAAGAGCCATGGGATCTCGGTCTCGCGCCAAAGCCGAGCGGCGCACCGTCACGGTATCTAATCATTCGCAAGGCCGACGCCCAATCCGAGGCCAATATCGCGCCGGCGCCCGACATCCAAGTCCGCATGCGCCAACTCCTCAGCGAGATGACAAAGGCGGGCGTGCTCCTCGTCGCCGAGCGCCTGCTGCCGAGCGCGGTCGCCGTGCGCCTCACAGTGTCGGACGGCAAGCACCGGGTAATTGACGGCCCATTCGCCGAATCCAAGGAGCTGATCGCCGGCTACTGCATCGCATCAGTCGCCACGCGTGATGATGCAGTCAGCTGGGCGACGCGCTTCGCCGAGCTATTGTGCCGCTACGCTCCAGCCGACTCCGTCGAGGTGGATGTGCGCGAGTTGGCGGAAGAAACCGGTTTCGTGTGAGTAACACGTGAACGCGCCGCTGCATCGATTCTGGGTCGAGTGTGGGGAGGTACCCCCTGGGGTACTTCCCATCGCAAGCGGCGCGTCGGTCTTGAACTCATGGGAGAGTCGAACCCTATGTCGAAGTCGCTAAAGAATGCCCTTAAGGTCACTGGCGCAACGTCTGTGAACGTCGCGACGCAGTCAACAACACCACCTCCGCCGCCGCCTCAACCTTGGCAGGGGAACTGATGAGCAGCTCCGGTGGAAGGGGTTGCTGTACGAGGGTGGGGTGACGTCGCTCTACTACATGCGGGCGCGGTGGTACGATCCGGTGACGCGGCGGTTCATCTCGGCCGACCCGCTCGGGCTCACGGCGGGGATCAACCAGTATGCGTTCGCCGGCGGGGATCCGATCAATGGGTCGGATCCGAGCGGGATGGATGCGTGCGATGGTGGGGACGATGACGGTGACTACACTGAGTGCAGCCCTGGCGGTGGCGACACTGGGCCCGCAGATACGTCGAGTTCCGCTCCCAACTGCCCAGTTTCAGGGAATACTACCGCTCAAGGGACTTGCGGAAACAGCACGACGAAACCAGATCTCGCCTGGTACATTCAGCAGGCCCTGGATGCTTTCTTTGCGATGTACGGGCCTTTCCAGGTTTCCCAGTCCGTGTGCGGTAGCGTGACGGCCGATCAGACTTGCACCAACTTCGGCCCAAACGGTATGACAACTTCGTCGACAATCACGTGTTGCAGTATCGTCGGCGGTAGCAATGTGACTAATTTCACATGGGGCACACCGTCCGACTGGAGTGTCGGTGCAAGCGCAGCCGGATTTACGAGCGGATTTTACCCAAATGGATTTTACTTTGGGAACGGGGGCAGTTTGGGGACGTTGGTAGGTGTAACTTTGCCTGCCGGGGTTCTAGGCCCACCGAGCTGCCGTCCATTACCCCATTTTGGAATGGTCCCCTATGGTTGCCCTCAGTGAAACCACTGATTCGTAGCACGTAGCGCCGATGCCGTTGTTCGCACGCAGTTACTTCAAGCGAGCTGGGGCTGTTCCATGTGTCTCGATCCAGATTCTATTCTCAACAGCGACATGCATTCGGCAACATCTACACTGTTATGACAAACGGCACACCTGCCGCGAGCGACACTACTTTATTGCACGCGACGAGTGCGCGTACGCCGCTTTACTCGCATTGGTTCACACTGCTCTACCAAGTCGTATACCCCACGGTGATTGGTGTGGTCTGCTTCGTATTCGTCGTCCTGGGTGTAGTGTATGTCTCTGTGAAGAAAGTGCCACCTACCATGCCGATCGTGATGAGCGTGTTGTGGCTTACAATGCTGATCAGTGTCATCGTGCATGGTAGCAAATTCAAGAGGGTGTGGCTGCATGGGGACGCGCTGGAGGTCTCGACGCGCAGCAAGGCCATAACGATCCCATTAGCGTCAATATCGCTGGTTGAGTTGACACACCCGTACGATAGGCCGAGGCGTATTCGAATACGATTTCGAACGCTGGCTGGTGGATCCGATGCAGTAATGTTTATACCTGTTGACGGCCGCCTCGTAAGTGGTGGAACTGAGACAGCGGCCTACTTGCGCAGGTTGGTCCAGCAAGCACAAGGCCGGTAGGCCGGACACTAGCCGCGGACTATCCTGCGTTCGATGCTGGCTGCGCTTGGGAGAACGTGTACGGATAGGCCGCATCGCGTTCTCAACGCGCAGCTAGCGGAGACTCAGCTCGCTATCCATTGTGATGTCGCGAATGCTTTGCTGTAACGGCACCGCTAGCAGTGTCATTGCGCGACCGATTGTTGAGGCACCGGTACGATGAGCTCCGTGGTCTGATCTGGCGTTCGATGGCCTTGGGTGCTGACGGAGCATTGCCTCCGCTGCCAGTTGCGCTCGGAGCTCGTGCAGCCGTCCGAGCCGCGACTCAAGCCATTGTGCGTGTGCGGCGAGCTTCGCTTCGGCATGGGTGCCTTGATCGTGGATAGGTCGCGCACATCCCGGCTCGATTTGTTTCGATACTTGCTGCAGTTCCTCCATGCTAGCGACAGCGTAGTTCCGCGCCGTGGCGACTGCGCGGGGACTAGCTGGCGCTCGGTCGCGTCGTCGGCCCCTGCGAAGGACGAAGGAATCCGGCGGGAATAGGGGCGTAGTGCGCCCGTACGGTTCCGGGACCGACGTCCAGCATGGACGCCGCAGGACGCATCGCGCTAGGGCGTTGCCCCTGGCAGTTGTTCCAACGACTTGGTTGGTTGTTGGGGCGGTATCGAGGTGGCGGCAAGTGCGGCACGGGCTGCAGCTTGGCCGGCAATCGAGCGACGCCGGCGATCGAGCGCGAGGAATGCGCCCCCGGGCATTGCCAGGGAGATCCACCAGGGTCCGTACAGCCCATCACGCACGATGCCGGCCCCGAACAGTTGGACGGCCAGCCATTGTTGCCTGACGATGCCGGTGCGCCATTCGATCTCGAACTTGCCAAAGCCAATGAGCGCGACAATGACCCATAGCCAGCGCCGCTTTAGTGGCGAGCGCACGACTTGCACGGCTGCATACACCGATATGGTCAGCACAATCACGGCAAAGAGTGCGGCGATCAGCCCGCCAGGTGATGCGTGTCGCATTGAAAGCGCGGTACGCGATTGCAGAGACGAGGGCTCGGGCCACACGTGGAGGCCGACCACTTCCGGCCGATCATTCTCATCCCAGAGGATCAGCTGGATGAGCACCCACTTCCCACTCGCGTGCATCTGGTAGGTAATGTTCCGCTGGACCAATCCCGTGTAACTGTGATTCACATTGACGGCGACGATCTGCAGCGTATCGGGTTGGCCCTGTGGTACGAGGCGCTGAAGCATCGCAATGCTGTCGGCGACCGTGTCGTTCGTCGCCATCTGTGGCACGAAGAATTTCAGCGCCGCCCGCGGCGGCTGATGTTGCAAAGTATCAATAAACGCTCGCGCGAACTGATCGGTCGCCGGAGGGACGAATCGAGTAGTCATGTCTTTCGACGGCATGACGCAGCCCGTGGTCAACACCGCCATCATGACACAGACGTCGCGTGACAAGCGCATAGAGCCACAATATTTGGAGCTCGTTCCGCGAATAGCAACGGCGGCTTAGAGTCGGCCGCGCGTTGACAGGTGTGAAAAAGGGGTCAGAGTCAATCGTTAGAACTCGACTAGCGTGCTGGGCGATCGTTAGCAGAGATCAACTGACGGCACGGATCGGGGTTCCATGAAACGGCCCGCGTCGGAGTAACTACGGTCCGGGCCGAGGCCTTCAAGTTTGCATGCAAAAGTGCTGTTGGAAGGGCGTCAGCGATGGCTAACTGGAACTGAGACAGCGATGACGGTCGCGATGTGGAGATGACGTCCGTGCGGCCGGCGGGCACGCCGGCATGCTTATGACGGGCGTCACCGTGGAGGTCTACGGGCAGACGACCTATGAGCGCGGTGGCGGACGGTAGCCCAGCGCTCGTCGACCGCGGTGCGAAATGATGGGTGCTCGATCCGCGCTATCCAACGCTGCATCTCTGCGTCTGAGATCGAGCCACGGATCACCAGTTCAGGCAGGTGGCTGAATCGCCGGCCGCGGCGCGCTGAGAGGTACAGCGTGTCGAAGAGCGCCTTGGCTGGAGTCGCCAGCTCGAAGCGATCGTAGGCATCGCCGGGCTCATAGCCCTCAAGAAGATCTGGCTGGATCTGGTGAACTTCGAAATCGCCGACGGGCGTATGCACCGTCTCGCGCTGCTCGGCGACGGCGATCTGGATCGCTGGCGGGATCTGAGAGAGGATCCCGTGCAAGTGGAGGGCTGAGAGGAACGACACGTATCCGACTGACGGCTGTCCTTCCTGCGACGGTGATCGCGCCAGCAGGAACAGCACGACGGCGTACGGCGAAAAGTCCGGGTGACGGGTATCGGCCCAGAGTCCCCGCACGAGTCGCGTGACCAGGCCTTGCTCCTGGAGGCGAGCCAGACCACGAGACGCCGTATCCGGTGACACGTCCGCGGCCGCCGCGGCGGCGGCAGTGGTAAAGATCGGCGCCCGCGGGGTCACGTCGCGCAAGACGATCGGGCCGACCTGGGTCATGGGCGTGTTCCTGGCGACTCCCCCATCGGCATGGGAATCAATATGCTGCCGAACTAGCCGAGATAGCCAGTTCGGCAGTGTTAATGACTTACGGTCCGCTGCTGACTTAGAGTCCATTTCTCCCAAACACGCCAGCAGACCCGGGCATTGTCCGTCGGGGCTTAGCGGTAGACGGTCTGTGCATATGGATTCGCCAGCTTCGTTTCGTCGAAATGCTGTGCAGCTCACAGTGACCCGATAGGCGACTTACCGAGCCGGGGGTGCGTGACTGAGTGGGCGAGGCGAGCGGGGAATGGCAATCGTCGCCACTCCCGTCAATCGCAGCATCTGGCGTGCGCCGGCGCGTTGCCGGCGGAGCAGGCCGCGCGCGACGAGACGATCGGCCGCGCCGTGCGCTGCGGCGTACGAGACGCCCGTGACCCGGGCCAGGTCGCGCGCGGTCAGGGGGCCGCTCAACGCCAGCGTGATGAGATCCGATTCGAGCGACGGGCCGACGACGGCGCGCACCCGGAGCTCGGGCACGTGGCGCAGCAGCCACGCCGCCGGCCGGATCGCGGTGAGCTTCAGGGACTCGTCGTCGTGCCACAGGCCCCATCGGCGATACAGGGGCGTTGCAGCGGCGCGCAGATCGGATCGTAAGACGGGAAATCGCTCCATCACGGTGAACAGTGGCCGCGGCCGCGCGAGCGGTTGGCACGCCTCGATCGCACCGTCGAGCTCCGAGGCGCGGCCGGTCTCCAAGCCGCTGGCTCCCCGGCTGGCGAGCGTGAGCAGTGCGCCAGCAACCGCGGATCCGACGCGGTCGACGCGAGCCAGCTCGGTCACCAGCGCGATGAGCCGCCGGCCATTCACCCAGCCGTGATGCACGGCGAGCCAAGAGGCGGCGCCGACGAACAGCCGCTCATCCTCGCGCGCCACGCGTGCCGTGCGCACGATCAACGCCTCGACGTCCACAGGCTCGCTGGCCGCTTCGACGCTCAACCAGAGCCCGATCCTCGCCCACTCCGCCGCGATCGCGGTCAGCGCGTCATTGGTCGTCGTCACTCTCACTTCGCCTCCGTGCCAGGCCAGGCATCGAGCACCGTGTGCATCCGCTTCGTCTTTGCGGGATCGATCTCGGCCAAACGCGGCAACTCGCGCGCCGTGAACGCCAGCTCGGCGGCCGTCGGCGCAATCTGCTCGAGGTCGCGCAGATCCTTCGGGCGGCAGGAAAAGAACTTCATCACGATCACGTCGCGGCGGCCGAGGAGTGACACGGATAGCCGGCCGAATGGGCGCAGGGTTTTGACGCGAGTCTCGTAGTCCAGGGGCAACACCTCGACGTAACTCTGCACGCTTCCGTTCAGCCAGCCGTCGGGCAGCCCAAGCTCACGAGCCACCGCGCGGATCGCAGCTTGCAGCTGGCCCAGGTCGGGATGCGACGCGATGACATCGCCGTCGTTCGTTCCGCGCTCCAATGCATTGGTCAGGATGAGCGCAGCGCTCCCACCGAGCAGGATGGTCGTGTCCTCACGGCACGCGGTGCCGAGGGCGGCCAGGGCGCCTTCGAGTTGCGTGCGGGTGAGGTCAATGGCCATGTATAAAGATAATACGATACTTACGCACCGGCTAGCCGGTGGCGTCGCAAGTTGTCGGCGACGCGGACTCGTATATTGGACGGGTGAAAAGACGAGTGGCGACGCGCCTCGCCGAAGGAACCGGCCTCGCGTGAGCGATGATACGCGCGATGCCGCGATGCTATGTCCTCGGGCGAGAGGATGTAGCGTCGGGGCATGGTTACGTTGATGGACGCGCTCCAGATCCTGCGCGACACCTTCGGTTACGAGACCTTCCGGCCGGGCCAGGAGCGCGCCGTGTGCGCCGTGATCGCCGGTCGCGACGCGCTCGTCGTTCTGCCGACTGGCGGTGGCAAGTCTCTCTGCTTTCAGATTCCCGCGTTGATCCTCCCGGGGCTCACGGTCGTCGTCTCGCCGCTGATTTCCCTGATGAAGGATCAGGTCGACGCGCTGGTCTCCCGGCAGCTCCCCGCGACGTTTATCAATAGCACGCTCACCCGTCAGGACATCGCGAATCGTCTGGCGCGAGTGCACTGCGGCGAGTTCAAGCTCCTCTACGTCGCGCCAGAACGATTTGACCTCGGCAACACCGCCGCACGCCTCCGCTCAGTGGGCGTCTCGCTGCTGGCGGTCGATGAAGCGCACTGCATCAGTGAATGGGGGCATGACTTTCGGCCGAGCTACCAGCGCCTGGGCGCCCTGCGCGCCGCGCTCGGCGATCCGCCCGTCATCGCCCTCACCGCCACCGCGACGCCAGCCGTTCGCAAGGACATTGCCGCCCAGCTCGCGCTGCGAGAACCCGAGGTCGTCATCACCGGCTTCGACCGCGCGAACCTGAACTACCATGTCGTAACGGCGCGCAATGACAGACAGAAGGATGACGTACTCTCGGAGCTACTGAAGTCCCACGACACGCCCGCGATCGTCTACGCGTCCACTCGGCGAGCGGTCGAGCGCCTGACGCCGGTTCTCGAGGGGCACGGCATTCCCGCCGTCGCCTATCATGCAGGGCTCGACGATGCTAGGCGACATCAAGTGCAAGACGCGTTCATGTCGGAACGCGCCAAGGCTGTTGTTGCGACGAACGCGTTCGGCATGGGCATTGACAAGCGCAACGTGCGTCTGGTCGTGCACTACACCATGCCAGGATCGCTGGAGGCGTACTATCAAGAAGCCGGGCGCGCGGGTCGGGATGGTCAACCCGCCGATTGTTATCTCTTGCACGCGTTCCAAGATCGCTTCACGCACGAGTTCTTCATCAAGTGCGCATACCCCGATCAGCCTCTCGTCGCGCGCGTGTATGATCTCCTCCGCGCCCGCCCTAGACTGGACTCGGAAGAACTCGCCGACCGCGCCGACTGCAAGCCGCAGGAGGTCGACTCCGTTCTGCGGCTCCTGGCGCGCATTGGTGCGTTCGCCGAAGGCGACGCGCACATGGTTGTTCGCCTCGTGGCGTCGCCAGAGCAAATAAAGACGGACGTTGCCGAGACGCCCCGTGAGGTTCTCCGTGCGATCTGGCGCGTGGCTGGTCAAGCCCTGAAGACAGGCGTGTCCATCGACCTGATGGCGCTCCCGCCCGCGCTCGGCGGGGTCGAAAGGGTCAGAGGTGTCCTCAGGGAACTGGAGACCGCAGGATTTGTGGCGACGTCTGACGCCGCGGGTGTGACCAACCGCAATGCGCCGCTGGACGCTTTCGCCATCGACTGGGACGGCCTGAACCGGCGGCGCCGGGCCGATCTGTCAAAACTCGAGGCAGTACAAGGGTACGCCTACGCCAGAACGTGCCGCCGAGCATTCGTCCTGCGATATTTCGGTGATCCGGCGTTCAAGGACGCCGGACGCTGTGCAGGTTGCGACAACTGTAGAGGCACGACGCGCGTACTGGACCAAGAGGCGCCGCGCCGCAAGGCGAAGAAACAACGGGCCGAGGTTCAGGTGGTCGCCGCGGGCGATGCAAAACTGTACGAGGACATGTGCGCGCTGCGCCGCGAGATCGCGCGGCGGGAGCACCTGCCCGCGTACTGCGTGTTCGCGGACAAGACGCTGCAGGAGATGGCCGTGCGTCGCCCGCGGTCACGGGACGATCTGCTGGAAGTCCGCGGAGTCGGCCCGGCGAAAGTTGAAAAATATGGCGAGCAATTCCTGACTCTTATCAGTGGTACACGTTAATGGACGACACGCTCTACTTCACCGACCAGCACCTGCAGGTGCGCGAGATGGTCCGCGCGTTCGCTCAGCAAGACATCGCCCCAGTCGCGGCCAAGTTCGACGCCAACGCCGAATTCCCGTGGGACAACGTGAAGAAGATGGCCGAGCTGGGCCTCATGGGCATCCCATGGCCCGAGGACCTCGGCGGCGCGGGCCTCGACGTCATGAGCTACATCATCGTGCTCCACGAGCTCTCGAAAGTCGACTGCTCGCACGCGATCACGGTCGGTGCCCACACGACGCTCGGGACCTCGCCGATCGTGAACTTCGGGACCGAGGCCCAGAAGAGGCGCTACGTCCCGCTGCTCGCCAGCGGCAAGGTGTTCGGCTGCTTCGGCCTGACGGAGCCCGGGGCAGGGAGCGACGCCGCGGGCACCCGCACGACCGCGGTGCGCAAGGGGAGCCACTACGTCTTGAACGGCTCCAAGATTTTCATCACGCACGGGGGCGTCGCTGAGGTGGCGGTCGTCACCGCTGTGACCCAGCCCGGGCTCGGATCGAAGGGCATCAGCTCCTTCATTCTCACGAAGGAGACCTGCGATCTGGATCGCACCAAAGCCCTCGGCGTCGGCCACGACGACTCGCTAACACCCATGCCTGGCTTCCGCTCCGGCAAGAAGGAGGACAAGCTCGGTTGGCGCGCCTCGGACACCCGTGAGCTGATACTCGAGGATGTCGAGGTGCCCGCCGAGAACCTCCTCGGGAACGAAGGCGAAGGGTTCACGAACTTCATGATCACGC
Source organism: Gemmatimonadaceae bacterium (assembly GCA_035570055.1). GTDB lineage: Bacteria > Gemmatimonadota > Gemmatimonadetes > Gemmatimonadales > Gemmatimonadaceae > DASRDS01. The sequence goes on along the minus strand of DATMLM010000020.1, from coordinate 40,993 downwards.
TCGACTCCGGCCGTATCGGCATGGCGGCCCAGGCCCTCGGCCTGGCGGAGGCGGCGGCCGACCAGGCGTTGCGCTACGCGACCGTCCGGCGGCAGTTCGGTCAGCCGATAGCCGAGTTCCAGGGGGTCCAGTTCCAGCTATCCGACATGGCGACCGAGATCGAGGCCGCCAAGCACCTCGTGTACCATGCGGCGTGGCTCGCCCAGAACGGGCGCCCATTCAGCAAGGCCGCGGCCATCGCCAAGCTCTACAGCAGCGAAATGGCCATGCGGACTACCATCAAAGCCGTACAGATCCACGGTGGGTACGGCTATACCCGGGATTACCCGGTCGAGCGGTACATGCGCGACGCGAAAATCTACGAGATCGGCGAAGGCACCTCGGAGATCCAGCGCCTGGTCATCGCCCGGCACCTTTTACGCGAAATCGCCGACTAGCCCAAGCCCGCGCCTAGCGTCAGTTATTTGCTGTTTACGCCAGTCGTCGTTATTAGTACGACAGTTTCTTGAAGTCAGCACTTCATTCGCGCGTTCGCCGCGTGTGTTTACATCGCATGGAGCCGATGGATCGGTCGGATAACCCCGTGTTGCACCGGGCCGCAAAACGTTGCGCCGCTTCGGGCGGGGTCGCCGTAACCGACTACCCTCAGGCGGCGAGCCGCTCCGCCCGTTACCCAGATGAAAAGAGAGATTTTGATCAACGCGACCTCGCGCGAAACGCGGGTCGCTATTTTGGAGGACGACCAGCTCGTTGAGCTCCTGGTTGATAGACCCGACGCCCGCCGTATGGTGGGCGACATATACCTAGGAAAGGTCGAAGCCGTACTGCCCGGCATTCAGGCAGCGTTTATCGATATCGGCACTGAAAAAAGCGCCTTTCTCCACGCCTCCGACCTCGTCTACGACGAGGACGCGGCGGAGTCCGAGGACGGCCAGGAAAACGGCGCCGACGACGAGAACGAAGACGAGAGCAAGCGGGCCAAGGCCCCGCCGATCCAGGACGCTGTCAAACGCGGCCAGCAGATCATCGTCCAGATCTCGAAAGAGCCGATCTCGACCAAGGGTCCGCGCGTCACCGCGCAGATCTCGCTCGCGGGCCGGTTCCTGGTCTACATGCCGGACGCCACCCGCGTCGGCATCAGTCGGAAGATCGGCGAGCGGGCCGAGCGGCACCGGTTGCGCGACATGGTGCGCGCGGCGCTGCCCGAGAACTCGGGCGGCGTGATCGTCCGGACGGTCGGCGAGGACGCGACGGAGGAGACCTTCAAGCGGGAGCTCACCACGTTGATGAGCTCCTGGAAGAAGATCAACCGGAAAACGCACTTCATGCGCGCGCCGGCCCTGGTGCACCGCGAGACCAGCCTCACGCGCGGCATCATCCGCGATCTCTTTAGTACCAAGATCGACAGCTTGACCGTCGACAGTAAGCAGATCTTCAACGAGATCGTCGAGTACCTCAAGGGGATCGCGCCGGACCTGATCGAGCGCGTCAAGTTCTACGAGGAGCCCGTTCCGCTCTTCGACAAGGCGAATATCGAGACCGAAATCCGCGATCTCTTCAAGCGCCGCTGCGATCTGCCATCCGGCGGCTACTTGATCATTGAGCCCACGGAAGCGCTCGTCTCGATCGACGTGAACTCGGGACGCTACACGGGCAAGAAGGACCCCGAGAAGACAATCCTCAAGACGAACTTGGAAGCCGCCCGCGAGGTCGCCCGCCAGATTCGTCTGCGCGACGTCGGTGGCATTATCGTTTGCGATTTCATCGACATGGAAGCCAAGCAAAATCGCGAGCGTGTCTTGCAGGAGCTCCGCACCAACCTCGGCCGCGACCGTGCCCGCACCAAGGCATTCGCCGTCAGCGATCTCGGCCTGATCGAGATGACCCGCCAGCGCGTCCGCCAGAGTCACCTACAGAGCATGACCGAGCCGTGTCCGACCTGCCACGGCACCGGTCGCGTCTTCACGCCGGAAGCCATCGTTCGCCGCGTCGAGCGCTCGGTGCGCCGCATCATCGTCGAGGGCAAGCGCGACAACCTGGTCGTCCGCCTGCATCCGGACGTCGCGATGTACGTGCGCGAGAACGAGCAGGATCTCCTGCGCAAGCTCGAGAAGGGCGCGGGGTTCTCGCTGGAATTCCGCGACGACCCGTTGCTGCGCCCGGACGAATTCAAGATCGTCGTCAAGTCGGCCGGACGAGACGTCACGCAACAGTACGCCGTGGCATGATGTTGTTGCGGGTGGCCGAGGTCGAGAGGGCTGAGCTCTCTCCCTGGGCCGCCGCGGCATACGCGGAAATCCGCGACAAGGTGCTGGACGAGGCATTCCCGTGCACGTTCGGCACAGTCGCTCAGCGTCGCGGCGAGATCTTGTATGCGTTTATCGAACCCGCCGACCTGCGCGCCGCTCTGATCGCCTACACTGATTTTCTCCGCCCGCTCGAGCCAGTCGTCGCGTCGCTCACGCCGTTGGCAGTCGTGATGCCGCCGCTCGCGGGCTTCTCCGAGCGCGAGTACTTCGCGTACGGATGGAGCCTGCTCCAACGGCTGCACGACGACGACCCGTATCCGTGGCCGGACAGAATTCCGAAAGACCCGGATGACCCCAAGTGGTCCTATTGCTTCGGCGGGCTCCCATTGTTCGTGAACTTCAAAACGCCGGCGCATACCAAGCGCAAGAGTCGCCGAACCGAGCACTCGTTCATGCTGCTGTTCCAATCGCGCGACGGCTTCGACGTCGTGGCGGGGGATTCAGCGCAGGGACGCCGCGCGCGGGATCTGATTCGCCGAAAGCTCGCGGCCTATGACGCGGTAAGCGTGTATCCGGAGCTCGCCCACTACGCGACGGCCGCCAACCGCGAATGGCGCCAGTACTTTGTGCCAGAGGACAACGCGCCGCTCGCGGCCGTGTGCCCGTTCCACGTCAGCGCCCGGCGAGCTGCGCCTTCGTCCACAGAATGACCTTGAGGCACCGCATCGCCGGCCCCATGTTGACGAACGGCGCCGGCTCGCTCGGCTGATACACTTCGGCGGCAATGATTTGGCCGGGCGGTGGCAGCATCAGCTCGTCCGGCCCGCCGAACGGCTCGTTCGTGCTCGCCTGCGGCATGTCCGTCGATTTTCCCCAGCCGATCATCGTACCGTCGACGACGTAGGCCGTACAGTCGCCATAGCCCAGGATCGTCGTGGGGCCCCGGTCGGAATAGAGCTTGAGCACGCCGTAGTGGTCGTCGACCACGCGCACGCCCGGCATGCCGCGAAAGATCTCCGGCGTCTGCAATGCGCCTCGGTTCTCGATCTGGTCTTGCGTCAAGAATTTCCCGTTGCCGATCCGCTGCCGCTTGGTGAAGCCGATCTCGCGGTAGATCGCCGAGAGCTGCAGTCGGTCGGCGACGATGTCGACGACCGCCAACGTCGGCGGAAGCTGCTGCATGGTCACGGCGACCGTCACCGGGCTTCGTCCCGAAAGCTCGACGGGGACGACCGCGGCGCCGAGGCCGATGCTGCGCGCGATGAGCACCTGGGTGCCGGCCGGCAGATCGCGCATGCCGTACGTGCCGTCCGAGCTCGTGCGGGTCGTCGACGATGTGCCGAGGAGCGAGATCGTGGCGCCGGACACCGGGACGCCGGCCGCGGAGACGACCGTGCCGGTCACGCTCGCCCGGTCGGTCTCGTCGTGCACCGACACCCTCAGCTCGGGTGAAATCGAACCGCTGTCGCTGACCGTGACGGGATAGTACGCGTTCGACTGACCGTACCGGACTTGAACCAGTACCGACGCGCCGGCAATCGCACAGATGTGATAGTGCCCGGTCGAATCGCTCGTCGTATCCCGCGCCACCCGGATCTCATCGACCTCGTGCTTCTTCTTATTGACCCGGACCTCCGTCCAGGCGGCCGAGATCGTGGCCTTGGCGACGGGCCGGTCTGCTTCGGCTTCCAGCACCCGGCCGTCGATGCACGGCTGGCCTTGGAGAGCGAGGGCTATGAAGTTGACAAAGAGTGTTATCATATATAGCCTTAGGGGCTATGACATACGCGATTATAAGGACGGCTGGCAAGCAATTTCGCGTCGAGCCCGGGAAGAAGGTCAGACTTCCCAGCCTCGAAGGCGAGGCCGGTGCGTCCGTCCGATTCGACGAGATTCTCGTCGGATCCGATGGCAAGACCGTGCACACGGGAACGCCGCTCGTCAATGGGGCGTCCGTAACCGGCGAGATCGTTCGCCACGGACTCGGCGATAAGATCGTCGTGTTCAAGTTCAGGCGGCGGAAGAACTACGCCCGCAAGCAGGGACATCGTCAGGGCTATACCGAAGTTCGCATCACTGACATCGCGCTCGGAAGCTGATATGGCACATAAAAAGGGTGTAGGCTCTTCGCGCAACGGGCGCGACTCGAATCCGCAATATCGCGGCGTCAAGAAGTACGGTGGCGAGCACGTCCGCGCCGGGAACATCATCGTGCGGCAGTGCGGCACGAAGGTCCATCCGGGCCGCAACGTCGGCCTCGGCTCCGACTTCACGATCTACGCGCTGATCGATGGCGTCGTGAAGTTCGAGCACAAGAACAAGCTGCGCTTCAAGGTGAGCGTGTACCCATTCGAGCCCACCGCGGCCTGACTCCCGCTGGGTGCCTACCCGGGCAACGTGCGATTGTCGCCGCCCGGGTACGCAGTGTCGCTCCCTTAAGGTCCCCGATAGGTCGGACGCGGTAGCGTCTTGTAGCGCTCCATCAGCAGGTCTTGGCGCGATGGCGCCTTTACCTGCTGACCGCGCACAAAGACCGCCACGGCCTGCGTGCTGAACTCGAACGGATCGCCGGACCAGACGACGACGTTCCCATCGCGCCCAGCCTGCAGCGACCCGACACGATCGGCGACGCCAAAGATCTCGGCCGGCGCGAGCGTGATCGCCTTGAGCGCCTCGTCCCACGACAAGCCAAATGCGACCGATGTCCCGGCCTCCTGCCGGATGTTGCGCACGTTGAACGGCGACCCATCCTCTTCGCCGCCGTTGCCGATGAGCGCCACATTCACGCCGGCTTTGCGGAGCAGCGCGATGTTGTCGTGCCGCTGGCCCAGCTGCTCGAAGCTGTTCGGAATATTGTCCAACGCCCCCGTCAGCACCGGGATCTTCGCCGCGGCCAGTGCCGGCGCCACCTCCCATGCCTCGGCGCCACCGCCGACGATGAGCTTCACGCCGTACGCTTTCGTGATCGCCATCGCCTCGTTGATGTCGCTCGCCCGGTCGACGAACATGATGAGCGGCAGCCGCCCCTCGACGACGGGAATGAGCGCCTCGAGATCGGCACGACTCGCGGACAGTGGCCGCGACTGCGCGCGATCGTACGCCGCCTTGTTGGCCGCGTACGTCTTGACGTCGTCGAACAACTCGCGCAGCCGCGCCGCCATCTCGCCGCGCGTGTAGCCTTCGGGCCCTCCGCCTCGTCGCCCGAACCCGGCGCTCGTGTTGCCGAACTGCCCGACCATCGCCGCCGACGACCGGACGATCATCTCGCTCGACGCGAGATCGACGAATCCCGCCTGTCCGAAGATGACGCCGCCACTCTGCGGGATGTCGACGACGCTGGTAATGCCGTCGTTCCGCGCGGGTTGGATCAGCGTCGAGAGCGGGTTGAACCCATCGATGACGCGGAACGACGCGGCGACGCCGTTCTCGCCTGAGGCGCGCTCGTCGGACGTGCTCGACACGGCCTGTACTTCCTCAACCCCGAGTTGCGTTGCCGAATTGATGAGACCCGGCGTCACCCACTTGCCCGTGGCATCGATCGTCTGCGCACCGGCGGGCACGCTGACGTTCGCGCCGACCGCGGCGATCTTGCCGTCGCGGATGATGACGGTCCCATGCTCGATCTTCGGGCCGCTCACCGGATACACGGTTCCGCCGGTGATGGCGATCGTCTGCGCTTGCGTCCCCGTGGCAGCGGCGAGTAGCGCGATCACGACGTATTTCATCGTCCAGCCTCCGCCGGCACGTACCCGAGGTCGAAGTCGGTTCTCCACCGATGGGCCGGATCCGAACGATCATAGAGCATCGCGCCGTCGATCCAGACCTTCTCGGCGTGCGCATAGACGCTGAACGGATCGCTGGACCACAACACCACGTCCGCGTCCTTGTTCGCCTCGAGCGACCCGATCTTGTCGTCGAGCCCGAGCGCCCACGCGGGATTGATCGTCATCCACTTCACGGCTTGATCTTCACTCACCGGGATGCCGATGGCCGCGCCGGCCGACATGGCCTTCGCGACCTCCTGATTGAGTCGCTGGTTCCCCTGGGGATCGTCGGAGTGAATCATGGCTTTCGCGCCCGCGTGATCGACGAGCGCCAGGTTGCCGCGCACGGCGTCCTCGGCCTCCATCTTGAACATGCCCCAGTCCGCCCAGCCGGCCGCGCCGATGTTCTCCTTGGCGAGCAGGTCGCCGATCTTGTAGCACTCGACGCAGTGGTGGAACGCGCGCACGTGATAGCCGAACTCGTGCGACATGTCGATGATCTGCGCCATCTCGTCGGCACGATAGCAGTGCATCTGCACCAGAATGTTGCCCCGCAGCACCTCGGCCAGCGTCTCGAGGCCGAGATCGCGCTTGGGCGGCTCGCCCTTGTGATCGGCGTTCCACTTGTCCCATGAGCGCCGGTACTCCTCGGCCGCGATCCACGCCTTGCGGTAGCCCGCCATGTTGCCCATGCGCGTCGACGGCCCGCGCTGCGCATACACGCGCTTCGGATTCTCGCCGCAGGCCATCTTCATGCCGTACTTCGCGCCCGGGAACTTCATCTCTTGGACCGTGCGCGCCGGCACCACTTTGAGAATCGCGCTCCGGCCGCCAATGAGATTGGCGGAGCCCGGCAGCACCTGTATCGTCGTCACACCGCCCGAGATGCTCCGCGCGAACTGCGGATCCTGCGGCCAGACCGAGTGCTCGGCCCACACATACGGCGTCGTCGGATCCGTCGCCTCGTTGCCGTCGGAGTTGGCATCGACACCCGGGGCAGGGTAGTCGCCCATGTGCGAGTGCACATCGATAATCCCCGGCGTCACGTACTTCCCGGTCCCGTCGATGACCACCGCATCGCCCGGCGCATCCACGCTCGCGCCGACCGCGATGATCTTGCCGTCGCGCATCAGGATCGACCCGTTCTGAATCGTCGGCCCCGCCGCCGTCAGAATCGTCGCGTTCTTGATGACCGTCGTCTTCGACGGGAACGGCCGGTACGTACTCGGATACGGGTCCGCGTTGGGAACCGAGAGCGCGCCCGGCCCGGGCTTGCTCTCCGTCGCTTTCGCCGTGGTTGTCGTGTCCGGCTTCGCCGGCTCCGGGCCCGTTTTGACCTGAGCTGGCGCGGGCGTGCATGCGGCGAGCGCACACAGCACGACCATTGGGAGTCTATGCATGGGCGCCAATGTTACCGCCCATGCGTGCCGAGGGCTAGAGGTTACACAAACGTCCCGGCGATGTCCGAGCAGATCGCGTCCACGCCGAGCGCGTCGAGCGCGGCGAAGTCGGCGCGCTCGTTGACGGTCCACGCGATGACGCGCCCCCCGGCGTCGTGCACCAACCGCACGAGATCGCGGTCGATGAACGCCCACTGCAGCCAATAGTCCCTGGCGCCGGCATTTTGGAGAGCGCCACCCGGATCGATGAGGTAGCTGTCGAGCAGGATCCCGGTCGGAATGCTCGGCCGAATCGAGGTGACCCTCGCGGCGACCCGGTGGTCAAACGCATGGACCGCGGTCGGCACTCTCGCATAGTCCAACACCTCGACCACGGCCTCCTCGATCCCCTTGGCTTTCACCTCGACATACACGACGGGCGGCGGCGCAGCCTTCGCCATGCGGTCGAGCACCGCCGCCAGGGTCGGAATCTCGACTCCGGGCGCCAACGGATACCGGTGCAGTTCGGTGAGCGTCAGGCTATTGATTAAGGGTCCGTGCCGAATGTTCGGGTCGTGGTGCACGACGACCACCCCGTCTTTCGTCACATGGACGTCGAGCTCAATTCCATGGACCTTCTGCCGTACGGCCAACTCGAAGCCCGGTAACGAGTTCTCGGGCTCCTGGCGCGGGACGCCCCGATGCGCGATGATCTCCACTCATGAACGTTAACGTTGGCCGATGACCGGCGTCAGACCTGTGAGGAAGGGCGTCTCTCCAGAACCTGATGGCGCCGGGTCAGACGACGCGATCGACCGGGAGCTGATTGCCCGGTGGCTCGCCGGCGACCAACGGGCGGCGACGACGCTCGTGGAGCGGCATGCAACCGCGCTGTCGCGATTCGCGGCGGCGATGGGTGGAATGACTGGATCTGACGTCGATGAGCTGGTACAAGATACATTCGTTCGCGCGTTCAACTCGCTGGAGTCGTTCCGCGGCGAGAGCTCGCTCCGGACGTGGCTCTTCACGATCGAACGCCGGCTCATGCTCGACCGGCGGCGCGCCGAGCGCCGGCGGCCGGAAAAGATGCCGGTGGCGGAAGGCGATGCCGCGAGCGAGTACACCGCGCTCGACGGGATCGTGGCGGATGAGATGCAGGAGCGGGTGCGCGTGGCGGTCGATCAGTTGACCGCGCTGCAGCGGGAGGTCTTCACGTTGCGCGTGACCGAAGGGTTGTCGTACAAGGAAATCGCCGACATCGTCGGATCGACGGAAGGCGCGGCGCGCGTGCACTATCATCATGCGATGCGGGCCGTGAAGGAATATCTGGGAGTGCCACATGCGTGAGTGTCAGGACGAAACGGTTAAAGACATGTTGCCCGAGTTCGCCACGGGTCGCTTAGACGCGGCCGACGCTGCTCGCGTGACGGCCCACGTCGAGGCGTGTCCCACGTGCGCGGCGGAGTTGGCGGTCGTGCGCGCGGCGCACGCAGCGTTCACCGCGCCGGCGGTCGACATCGCGCGGATAGTCGCCGCACTCCCGACCCCGCCCTCGAAGGTGATCGAGCTCAAGCCGCTGATCCAGAGACGCTCGCGCCGGTTCACGTCGTGGCGGATCGCCGCGACCATTGCCACGATCGCCGTGAGCGGCGTCTCGCTCGTCGCACTCCAAAGCATCCTGCGCGACAACAAGCCCCCCGCCGTCAAGCGCGTGGTCTTGAAGCCGAGTGACGCCGCCGAGGCTTCCGGACTCACCGTCGGCGGAAGCCTGAACGACCTGAGCGAAAAGGAGATGCAGACGCTGCTCGACAAACTGGATGAGCTCGACGCTGTCCCGTCGGCCGAGCCTCAGCCGACGGTATCGGGCATGCGCGCGGCTGCTGGAGTCCAATGATCGTTCGGCTCGTATGGGCGCTGTCGTTGATCGCTACGACCGCTCTGGCACAGGATGCGGCGCCTCAAGGTCAGGACTCGTCGCCGCAGCGCAAGGCGCTGGCCCAGCAAATCCGCCAGCGCTGGCAGCAGATCGTGCGCGATCGCTTGGGCCTGAACGAGGTCCAGATGCGGCAGCTGCAGGAAACCACCCGCCATTTCAACGCGCAACGCAACACGCTCAATCAGCAGGAGCGCGCGATCCGCATCGAGATGCGCGATCAGGTGACGGGCGCCGCGCCCGCGGATGACAAGCACCTCGCGGCGATGATCGACACGGTGCTCGATCTCCAGCGCCAGCGCCTGGAGCTGACGCGGAACGAGCAGCGGGAATTGTCGTTATTTCTGACACCGCTCCAACGCGTCAAATACCTCGCGCTCCAGGAGCAGTTGCGCCAGCAGATGGAGCGACTACGCCAGGCCTCGCTCGCGCGTGGGCAGACCCCCGAGGACAGCGCCGCGTTTTAGCGCGGCCAGCACCGCTTCGACGGGAGCCGAGATCCGCGTCAGTTGGGGCACCGGTGGCAAGGGCTCATTGCGTAACCCTTCCTCCGCCCGCGCGGCGAAATCTTTCAGATCGTTATCTCGCGCCAGCATCGCCAATAAGCGGTACGCGAGCGATGCCGTCGAAGGCTGCCCCAAGCGCCGATATCCGTCGCCCAGGCGATAGTAGAACTGCGCTTTGAGCCGGGTCCCCAGGGGCCCGGACTCGATCGCCCGGCGCCACTCCTCGAACGTGGTCGCGTCGCCATCGTCCCCGGCCAACCGCAGCAGGTTGATCGCGGCATTGAGCCGGATGTCCGGCTGCTCCGTCATCTCGTAGAGGATATGCAGGGCGTCCCGCGCGCCGGCACGAGCGCCGATCGCCGAGAGCGTGCTGGCCAGGTCAGCCAACGCCCGCATCTGCGAGCGGACGTCATCATAGCCCGCGAACGCCTCGTAGAGTAGCGGCGCGGCTGCCTCGTATTGCCCCAATCGCACGGCGATGGCGCCGCGCTCATGGCACGCCCGCGACCGGGTCTCGCGGTGAGCCTCGCGCTCGGGGTTCGCCTCGGCGATCACCTCGTCCAGGATATCGGTGGCGGTCTCGATATCCCCTTGCTCGATCGCCAGGTCGGCTTCCGACACGCGAATGCGGAGGGCGCCGGTCGTATCCGACAACATGCGCGCCACGCGCAATCCGCGCTGGTAGATCGCGCTGGCTTGGCAGATGCGGCCGAGTTGCCGATGGGAGAGGCCGAGCCGCAGATACACGAGCGGGATGCCTTCGTGCTCGTCGGGCCGATGCGCTTGCTCCAGCAGCGTTTCGTAGACATCGATCGCCAGCAGCCACTCGCCGGCTTCCTCGAGCAGCAGGCCGTAGGCGAACAGGAGCTTGGGGATCGACCCGACATCTTCCGTCGCGAACTCGCGCATCGCGTCCGTCATCTTCAGGAGGACTTCGTGCACGCGATCATCATCGACGTCGTCGACGGCGCGTCGCACCAGCACGTACTCTTTGAGCGTCGGCGTCCGCCCCGTCACGTTGCGCGTCGCCCACCGATCGATGAGGCGCAGCGTCAGCAGTCCCGCCGTCATCTCGCGCCAGATCGGCGAGTTGTCGTCCGAGATCTCGGCGACCCGGCGAAAGAATGCCCCGTGCGACAGGCCGCCGCTCGGTGACTCTTCATCCTCGCTCATGCCCTCGATCGCCGACATCGGCAGCGGCGGAACGATCTCGGCGGTCAACGCGTCCGGCTCGGTCGGCGCGCTCGTCTCGACTGGGCGCCAGTAGAACTCGAGCTTGACGTTGCCTTGGTTGTCGCGAGTGACGCGCTTCTCGCGCACGAAACCGTTGCAGCATTTCGCCGCATCGTCGGCGGCGACCCATGAGTGCTTCAAGGGCCCGGTGCAGAGATAGATGCCCGCCGGGGTCGAAGCGTCAGCCATGGTCACGGAAACTATTTGGTTTTATGGCGCACACCAGATGCGGCGGTACTGCGACACATCAAGGCATCACTGTGTACTCGGTGTGGATACCAAATGTGCACAGCGCTGCGGTTGCACAAGCGGCCGAACATGAGACGTTTCACATCAACGCGCTCGTCGGCGCGACTCTATGTTCGTTGGCGCGGGCGACCCGTGTGCGTCAGCGCGCACTGTACGCGGTCGCCGAAGGCGCTGCGCACTTCGCGCTACGCAGGAACCGCGCGGAGCGCAGTCTCCAGAATCTGCCGCACCCGAGCGCGATCAGCCTCGCTGAGGTCCCGAAGCGGTGACCTAACAGGCCCGCCGTACAACCCAACGTCGTCCATAGCCGCCTTCACGCCAGGCACGCCGAGCTCCCCGACGATCTCACGGGCGACTGGCGTGAGCTGCTCCTGCAGGTCGCCGTTCTCCCACACAGCCTCGGTCAGCGCCGGCACGATGAGCGCGACCGCGAGAATGCCCCCGCGGACCCCGGCGGCCACCGCACGCGCCAGCGTCCCCCCGTGCCCGGTAAGCACGCTGAACGTATCCGACTGCGCCTCGAGGTACCCGGCGAGCACCGCCGCGTCCCCACCCGAGTCTTTGATGCCAATGATATTCGGATGCCGCGCCAGCTCCTGCACCACCGCGGGCGGAATCGCATAATGCATGTACTTGGGTATGCTATAGAGCACGACGGGCGCCCGGCTGGCATCCGCCACGGCCCGATAGTGGGCGAGTAGGGCAGCCGGAGCACTGCTCTCCGGGTAATAGTGCGGCCCCACGACCAGCACGGCGTCCGCGCCGAGCGACGATGCCTCGGCCGCCCGCCGAATGGTATGCCGCGTCGACTCGGCCCCCACGCCGGCGATGAGCCACCGGTCCGCCGGCACGACGTCCCTGGCCGCGGTCAGCAATCGCCGCCGCTCGTCCTCGTCGAGCAGCGCCGCCTCACCGGTCGATCCGGTGACAACGACACCATGGCACCCGGCGCCGAGATGCGCGCGGATATTGTCGGCGAACGAGCGAATCGCGAGCTGCCCCTCACCCGCCTCGAACGGCGTGGTCACGGGGGCCAGGATGCCTTTCAAGACTGAAATCATGGGACGAAAATTTAATCGTGGTCGAGAATGCGCGCCGCCAGCTCTCGCACGATCTTGGCGGCGACCCACGGCGTGATGCCGGCGGGATCGAGGCTGGGATTGCACTCGACGACGTCCGCGCCAATCACGGTCGCCCGCACGCGCTGAATGATCTCGATCACCTGACGCGTCGAGAAGCCACCCGGCTCGCGGTGCGCCACTCCAGGAGCGAACGCGGGATCCAGCCCATCGAGATCGACCGACACATAGAGCGGCTCGGCGAAGCTGAACACCCGGCCGTCGGTCCAGTCTCGCATGGTCACGACCTCGACCCCGAATCGATCAGCCTGTTCTCTCAGGTGGCGATTCATCGTGCGAATGCCCACCTGAACGAGCCGATCGGCGAGCCGTTCTTCCATGATCCGCGCGAAGGGACACGCGTGCGAAAAGCGGTTGCCCTCGAAGTTGTCGTACAGATCGCCGTGAGCGTCGATGAGCAGAATCGCGAGCCGCGGAAACCGCCGCCGCACGGCCCGGATGAGCGGGTAGGTAATGGAGTGATCGCCACCGAGCACAATTGGTCTGTTGCTCGAAGCCATCACCGCGGCCATTGCCGCCTCGATGCGCGCCCGGATATCGTCGTCCGTACCGGTGGCGCCCACGTCTCCGGCGTCGATCAGCATGCCCGGCGCCCGCAAATCGACCATGGACTCCGTCCACCCGTTCGTCGCGCTGGACGTGAACGCCTCCCGAATCGCGGCGGGGCCCTCCGCGGCCCCCCGCTGAAACGACGAGGCTGCGTCGTATGGAACGCCGAGCAATGCAATGCGTGCGTGATCGGGCATGAGGCCCAATATTAGTGCGCATGGCGCTATGGGGCGCGCTCGCGGTTGGCATACTCCCTCAGTTCGCGTCCGTCGTCGGCGTTGCGGTCGACAGCTTGCGGGGCGGACCGATGGCCGAGGCCATCGTTGTCGTGAGCGATGGCGGCGGACGGCAGGCGACGACCGACGCCGCCGGCCGGTTCCGCATCGACAGCATTCCGCCGGGCGTGCATCGCGTCGCGCTCTTCCATCCGCTCCTGGACGCGCTCGGGTTCAGCGTCGCGTCATCGCCGATCTCGTTCGCGAGCGGCGATACCGTCCGCCTCACGATCGCGACGCCATCGGCGACCGTCCTGTTGCGACGGATTTGTGCCGACGATAGCGCGGTCGCGGGACTCCAACCGACCGCGATCGTCGGTACTGTGCTCGGCGACGCCGCGGGTGCCACGGTGACGCTCGAGTGGAAGCAAGTCGACGCGATCAAGCGAAAGGGCGTGATCGAGCGCACGATGAGACGTCAGGTCACGAGCGGCGCCGATGGACGGTTCCGCGTCTGCAGCCCGCCAGGCGTCACGCAGGGAAGACTCCGCGCGATGCGGGCCGAAGCCGCCACCGGCTGGGTGTCAGTCGAGCTCTCGCGGGGCGGTGTGCTGCTGCCGACGCTGCATCTCGTGCAGGCCTCACGTACGGGACGCGCGATCGGCCAGGTGGTGGGACCGCATCACGAGAAGGTGCCGGGCGCGACGGTCGAGGTGGCCGATGCCGATACCCGGACCACCACGGACGACAACGGCACGTTCGTGCTCGCCGCTTTGCCCGAAGGCACGCAGACGCTCGCCGTGAGAGCCGCCGGCTACGCGCCGACCACGATGGTTGTGGAGCTCGCGGCGGCGACGCCGTGGCAGGGTGTCGTGCAACTGGGGCCCGCGCCACCGGTCCTCTCGACGGTTCATATCCTCGCCCAAGGACTCGCGCCGGCCTACGATGCCGTTGGGTTCAACGAGCGACGTCGCCGCGGCATCGGCACGTTCATGGACATCGAGGATATCGACCGTAAGCACCCGCTGAATGCCACCGACGTATTCGAATCGGTGCCGGGCCTCTACGTCGACCACTCGTTCCACCCGCCGATCATCTTGGGGAGCCGCGGGCACTCCAGCGTGATGGGCGCCAGCGGCGTGTGCGTGAATTTGTACGTGGACGGCCATCGCGAGTATCTCCTGGCCCCGGCGGACACCAACAACGTGGGCCGCGCCGAAAGCGCGTTCCTGCCACTCGACATCGAGGAGTACGTCGACGTGTCGGACATCGCGGCCGTCGAGATCTACAACTCCGAGGAGCTCCCGCCCCAGTTCGAGCGCGTCGGCGACGCCTGTCAGACGATCATCATCTGGACCAAAGGCGGGCTCGCCGGGCGACACTAGTCACGCGAGGCGCTTTTCTCGAGCGCGGCCCAGTACTGATCGGTGAACACGGTCTTTTCTTTATGGCGTTCGACTTCGGCCGTAAAGCGCGCCCTGGCAGCGGCGAGGGCGTCCTCGAACGGCCGTACTTCGGGTGCACCGAGAAGCTCGAGGTGCGGCGGCGGAGGCAGTGTCATACCGGGTCTCTAGAGCAAAAACCGTGTCAGCGGACTCGGCCATAACCAAGATAGCATAAACTATTTTGCTAGAACGCTTTAGGTCTGTGTAGAGTTAACGTCACCGTGTGGCTGTACCACAACAAATTGACGTAGGAGCCCAGCGCATGTGGCAGGACCTCCGCTTCGCCCTTCGCCAGTGTCGCCGCTCCCCAGGCTACGCCGCCACAACTGCGCTGACACTCGCCCTCGGGATCGGCGCCACCACCGCGATCTTCACGGTCGTCGACGGCGTGCTGCTCCGCGCACTCCCATATCCGGAGCCCGACCGCGTTGTGCAGGTCTGGCAGCTCGATCAGAAGCGGCAGCCGATGCAGTTCTCCGACCCGAACTTCGACGACCTGCGGGCTGCATCTCATGGTTTTGTGGCGCTGGCGGAATTCGCCTACGACGCGACCATCTCCATCTCGGGTGACATCACGCCGACGAGAGGCGCCCTGACAGAGGTGTCACCGGATTTCTTCGTTGCGATGGGAGTCCGGCCATTGCTCGGAAGCACGCAACTACCGCACGACGCGGCCGGCGTCGTCGTGAGCTGGGGATTCTGGCAGCGGGTCCTGGATGGCAGTCCGAACGCACTCGGCAAAGCGCTCCGCGTCGGCGGCACGACGTACACGGTCGTTGGCGTCATGCGCCCGGAGCTCGAGTTCCCAGCCGGGACTGACCTCTGGGCGTGGCGCGATCCGTCCGATCACAGCTCGGCACGCACTGGCCACAATTGGGAGGTCGTCGGGCGCCTGAGCCCCGGCGTCACACTCGACGCTGCGCGAAGTGAAGCCACCGGGATCGCGCGCGATCTAGCGCAGCGCTACGGCTCCGATACCTGGATGGCCGACGTCAGCATCGTGCCGCTGCGGGAACAACTGGTCGGCGGCACACGCCCGGCGCTGCTCGTGCTGCTCGCCGCATCGATAGTCCTCCTCGGCATCGCCTGCACGAACGCCGCCAACCTCGTGGTCGCGCGCCTCACGGCCCGCCGCGGCGAGCTCGCCATTCGCCTGGCCCTGGGCGCATCGCGCGGCCGACTGATCCGGCAATGCCTCGCCGAGTCGCTGTTGATCGCGCTTACCGGCGGTGTGCTCGGTTTTGCTCTCGCGATCGGTGGGACGATTGCGCTCAAGGCGGTCGATCCCGGCCGCCTGCCGCGCGCCGGCGACATCCAGCTCGATGCGCCGGTCCTCGCGTTCGCTCTCGCCGTGTCGATGCTGACGGCGGTTGTGCTCGCGCTCCTGAGCGCCTGGCGCGCGACCCGCGGCGACGTTCGCGAAACCCTTTCGGCGTCCGAGCGCGCGATGTCCGGCGCCGGATCATCGACGAACACGCGACGGGCCCTCGTCGTCGCGCAGGTGGCGATGACGATCGTCCTGCTCGTCTCGGCCGGCCTCCTCGCCCGGAGCTTCGTGCAACTGCTGCATGTCGATCCGGGGTTCCGGACCGACCGCGCGACCGTGCTCGATATCGCGATCCAGACCGACGACTCCGTATCACGCGATGCGCGCACGGCGTTCTATCATGAATTGCTCGCCCGCCTCGCCGCGACACCGGGCGTCACCTCAGTCGGCGCCGTCAACGTCATGCCACTGGCTCCGATCGGCAAATCGAACGGCATGTTCGCGGAGGTCACGTCCCCCACCGACACGGCCTCTCCCCAGAGTCGCGACGACCCTCGCGTGGGTTACGCCGATTTCCGGTTGGCCAGCGGTGGCTACTTCGCGGCGATGGGTATCCCGCTGCTCGACGGTCGCGTGTTCGATGAGCACGACACGCCGACCGCGACGGAGGTCGCAGTCATCAGCAAATCCCTCGCGACACGGAAATGGCCAGGCCAGAACCCGATCGGGAAATGGATCGAATTCGGTGGCATGGATGGCGACGTGCGGCCGCTCAGGATCGTCGGCGTGGTCGGCGACGTACACGAGGATGCGTTGAGCGCGGCCCCCAGGCCGGTCCTCTACGCCAACTACCTGCAACGCCCCATGGCCGCGGGACGCATGAACGTCGTGATCACGGGACAGATCGATGCATCGACGGCCACGTCGATCGTGCGCGCGCTGCGGCCGGATGCTCCGCCGCGCGTCCGCACGATGCGGTCGATCGTCTCCGCCTCCGTCGGCGATCAACGGTTCGTCCTCTTTCTCGTCGGGGTGTTCGGCGGTGCCGCTCTGCTCCTGGCCGCGCTCGGCGTCTATAGCGTCATCTCCTATCTCGTCGCGCAGCGCGAGCGCGAGCTGACCATCCGCGTCGCCCTGGGTGCGCGGGCGGCCGACATCCTCGGGCTCGTCCTGCGGCAAGGGGCGATCCTGGCGGTGGCGGGCATTGTCCTCGGATCCCTTGTGGCCCTCGCCGGCACGCGGCTCCTGGCGAGCTTGCTCTACGGCGTGAGCGCGACGGATCCGATCGCGTTCGCGGGCGTCGCGCTCGTGGTCGCCGCCGTGGCCCTCGCGGCGTGCTGGCTCCCGGCCCGTCGGGCATCGCGCATTGCGCTCGTCGCGCTGTTCGCGCTCGGCACCCGCGCGCACGCCCAATCAGTGACGATCTACCGCGACACGTACGGCGTCCCGCACGTCTTCGGCACGACCGACGCGAGCACCGTGTTCGGGTTCGCCTACGCGCAGGCCGAGGACAATTTTCCGCGGATCGAGGCGAACTACATGCTGGCGCTTGGCCGCGGGGCCGCCATGTACGGCGACTCGACCGCCGAGGAAGACCGCCTCACGCTCGCGCTGGATATTCCGCGGCTGGCGGTCGCCGAGTATGGCCGGCTCGATGCGCACACTCGCGCGCTCTGCGACGCATTCGCCGCGGGCCTCAATCTCTACATGCAGGGACATCCGGGTCGGTACCTGAAGCACATCGAGCCATGGTACCCGCTCGCGTTCATTCGCTACAACTACTACGTCCTCGGTTTTGTAAGGGACCCGAAGATCGGCGTCCCTTTCCCGGTCGGCCGCGGCTACTTCGACAAATTCACGACGCCGTCGAACGGCTCGAACGGCTGGGTGATCGGCCCGTCCAAGAGCGCCACGGGCCACGCGATGCTCTTCATCAACCCGCACTTGCCGTTCTTCGGCCCGGGCCAGGTCTACGAGGGCCACGTCCATAGCGATGAGGGCTGGGAGTTCACCGGCTACACGCGCTTCGGATTCCCATTCCCATACGTGGGCCACAACGCCAATCTCGGTTGGGTCAGCACCGACAACTCGGCGGACGTGGCCGATGGATATGTCGAGACGTTCGATGACCCATCACGCCCGCTGGCCTATCGCTACGGGAATGGGTATCGCACGGCTACCGAGCGTTTCGAGGAGATCGGCGGACATCGCGTGCGGTTCGTGACGACGCACCACGGGCCGATCGTCGCGTCGTACAATGGCAAGCCCGTCGCTGCTCACATGGCGCGACTCGCCGACGATGGATGGCTCGGCGAGTGGTATGCCATGACCAAGGCCCACACGCTGTCGGAATTCAAAGCCGCGCTGCACCCGCTCTCGATGCTGTTCGGCAACGTGATGTACGCCGATCGTGATGGCAACACGTTCTACCTCTACAACGCCGCGGTCCCGCGACGGGATCCCAAGTTCGACTGGACCAAGCCGGTCGATGGCAGCGACCCGGCGACCGAGTGGAACGGGTACTACCCGATGGACTCGCTGCCGCAGCTCACGAATCCGGCGACGGGCTGGATGGAGAACTGCAATTCGTCGCCGTTTCTGCTGACGAGTACCGGCAACCCCGACCCTGCGGCGTTCCCCATGCCGATGGTGAAAGAAGGCATGAGAGAAAACCCGCGGGCGCGAGCCTCACGCCGCATTCTCACGTCGACGCCAAAGTTCACGTTCGACCAATGGAAGGCCGCGGCGTTCGACACCTACGTCATATCGGCCGACAGTCTGATCCCATTGTTGCTGGCCCAAGTACACGACAGCGGCACACACCTGCTCGCCAACTGGGATCGGCGAGCGACGGTCTCGTCCGTCGCGATGACCGTGTATAGCATCTGGCACCACCAGCTGGGCGATCACGACTACGCGACCGCGCTCCGGATCGCCATGGACAGCGCCGTCCCGTGGGGCGACCGCAATCGCCTCCAACGGATCGACGACCACGCCACCTCCATTCTCGACCTGCCGGCGTTCAGCGACGCAGCGCCGAGTATCCCCGTGCCGGGCGTGGATGGGTACGACGGTGCGGTCTTTACGGTTTACACGACAGATGTCGCCGGCCAGCACCGGAGATATGGGGTGCACGGTGGTACCTACGTGAGCGTCGTGGAGTTCGGCCCGACCACCCATGCCCTTTCCGTGCATACCTTTGGCGCGAGTGGCGACCCCAGCAGTACGCACTATGTCGATCAGGCCCAGATGTACGCCAAGGGTGAGATGAAGCCGACCTGGTTCACGCTCGAAGAAGTTCGCGCCCATGCCGTGACGAAAGTCGTGCTTGCCACAACGCCCAATCCGCGCATCGTTCATGGATCTTAAATGGAGGCTTCATGGCGTCGGACCTGTTGCAGCACATGTATGGTCGGGCTAGATGGACACTCCTGTTGCGCGGGTTACTCGCCCTCGCCGTCGGGATTCTCGTCATTGCCCGACCGATGGACTCGGTGGCCGCGTTCGCGCTTCTCATCGCGTTCTGGGCGATCTTCATCGGCATCAGCCAGATCGTCGATTCGATCGAGGCCCGCGCCCTCCTGCCGCACTGGTGGTTGCTGCTCCTGAGCGGGATCATCAGCCTCGTGTTCGGCATCGCCGCGCTGTACTACTACCCGGGCCTGTCCCTCACCTTCGCGGTCGTCTGGGTCTCCTACTGGTTGCTGCTGACGGGCGCGATAGGGATCTACGCGGCCATCATGGAGCGCCGCATGAGCGCGCCGTGGGGCTGGACGCTGTTCTTCGGGATCATCGCCGTCGTCGCCGGGATCTACGCGATCATGGTGCCGCCCGCGACGCTGGCCGCCATCATGGGTCTGATCGCCGGATTCGCGATCGTATGGGGCATTGCGCTCCTCGCCGCGTTCTTCTGGCTCGGCTCCGCCAAAGCCAAGATCACGTCGGACGTCGCTGGGACGACCGCGCGCGCCTGATCGAGTAGTTTTCTTGGCATGACGCCAAGAGAGCACAGTTACTCGACGGTCGTGAAGTGGACGGGGAACACAGGGACGGGGACCTCGAGCTACCGCGCCTATTCGCGGCAGCACGAGGTCTCTGCTCCCGGCCAACCGAAGCCGCCGATCCCGGGGTCATCCGACCCGGGTTTCCGTGGCGATGCCACGCACTGGAATCCCGAAGAGCTTCTCGTGGCATCCATCAGCGCGTGCCACCAACTCTGGTACCTGCATCTCTGTGCCGACGCGGGGCTCGTGATCACGAGCTACGTCGATCGCGCCGAGGGCGTGATGGTCGAAGATGCCGACGGCGGCGGTCGCTTTCGCCGCGTCGTGCTACGCCCGGTCGTCACGTTCGCGCCGGGCGCGGATCTCGACCGGGCGCGGGAGCTCCACCACGAAGCGCACCGCCTGTGCTTCATCGCGAACTCGGTGAACTTTCCAGTCGAGCATGAGCCAGAGCTACGTTCGGCTTGATCTTGAACTTTCCAGTCGAGCATGAGCCCGAGCTACATTCGGCTTGATCTTGAACTTTCCAGTCGAGCATGAGCCCGAGCTACGTTCGGCTTGATCATCGGTTCCTGGGATTCCCGAACGGCATCGCGTCGTACCTGCTTCCCGATGGCGGCCCGGATGGCACCTCGGATGCCACCCTGGTGGAAGCGGGCCCTTCGAGTACCACTCCCGCTCTCCTCGCCGGAATCCGAGCCGCTGGTTACGATCCGCAGCGCATCACGCGTCTCGTGGTCACGCACATCCACCTGGATCACGCGGGTGCAGCGGGCGTGCTTCTCACGCGCCATCTCCCAAACGCGAAAGTGTTTGTGCACCCGAAGGGTGCCAAGCATTTAATTGACCCGTCCAAGCTGATCGCCAGCGCCGAGCGCTTGTATGGTGCCCGCATGGGAGAACTATGGGGCGAGATCCTCCCGGTGCCCGAGGATCGCGTGGTGATAGTGCAGGATGGCGATATGATCGGCTCCCTGCGCGCTATCGACACGCCGGGTCATGCCGTGCACCATCACGCGTACTACGACGCAAAGAGCGGAGTGGTGTTCGCCGGCGACGTGGCGGGCGTTCGCATGCCGAACTCGCGCTACGTTCGCCCTCCCACGCCACCGCCAGAGCTAGACCTCGATGCCTGGGCGGCCAGCGTCGAACGCCTGCGAGCACTCGCGCCGCGCCGCCTGTGCCTCACGCACTTCGGCGAGTTCGACGACGTCTCATGGCACCTCGACGACCTGATGTCGCGCCTCGATCGCTGGCGCGACTGGCTGAGCGCCGATCTCAGCGTCGAGACGCTCCGGCAGCGAGAAGCAGGCCTGCTCACCCCCGAGCTGGCCGCGAGCTTCGAGCGCGTCGGGAACTACACGATGTGCGTCGAGGGATTCGCGCGGTACTTCGCGAAGCGCGCCGCGGCATAACGGCGCATCCGATACCACGCGCTCGCACTGTTCGCGGCGCCGAGCGTGGTGATGCCCATCACAAGAAAGAAAATCGAGTGCGTGCTGGCCTGACCGAGCCAGATCCAGACGACAACGGCGCACACCACGAGGGTGGCCCACCGCGCGCTGCGGCGGCTCGCCGCCTCGGTCGCGTTGTCGTGAATGAGAATCGCCGCCGCCGTGCGCCGTGAAGGTCTCGAGTTCTGCATAGAGTCAACCTATGTGCGCTGGCTCACCAGGTGAGGCGCCCTGCGTCTATTCGTCACCATGCGCACAGTATGTCTCGCTTTGACGATCGCCCTCGCGGCGTGCAATGAGCTCGGCCCTCCTCCTCCGTCGGGCTTGCTGAGCGGCACCATCTCCGGAAGCACGATCGGTCCGCTCTCCGGCGTATCGGTCACGATCACGCCTTCAGGCTCCACGGCCTCCACGACTTCAGTCACCGCCACCAACGGTACGTACTCCTTCGGCGCCGTCCCGGCCGGCAGTGGTGTGATCGCGTTGTCGGGGTATCCGAACACGTGTCAGCAGCCGGCCGTCGCGAACTACAACGTCGCGTCCGACGCGAACACGATCGTGAACATTCAACTCAGTTGCGTCCCAGCCCCGACGACCGGCACCGTCACCGGAACAGTCACGAGCAGCCTCGGCGGCGGGATCGCCAATGCCCAAGTGACGGTCACTCCATCGAGCGGCGCCCCGCTGCCAGCGGCGACGACCGACATGAACGGGAATTACGCCGTGACCGCTGTCCCTGCCGGTAGCGGCTCAGTCGCCCTCTCGAACTTGCCGGCTAACTGCATCGCTCCACCGCCGCAATCGTATGCCGGTCTCGTCGCGGGACAATCCGTTACCGTGAACGCCACAGTCACGTGTAACACCGCGGCCGAAGGGTATCTCGTCTACAACGGCACCACGAGCTACGCCGAGATCCCGAGCGCTCCGCAACTCAGCGTCGGCGCCAACGGTCTGACGGTAGCGGTGTGGATGCGCCCGGACGTGCTCAGTTTCCCCAAGACGTCGGGCACTTCGCCGATCGAGCAATACGTCCACTGGCTCGGCAAAGGTCAGGTCTCGGGAGCAGGCGGCGACCAGGAGTGGACGTTCCGGATGTACAGCCAGGTGCCGGGCGACGACCGTGGCAACCGGATCAGCTTCTACGTGTTCAACCCCGATGGCCAGAAGGGTTGCGGCAGCTACTTCCAGGATCCGATCACGCCGGGCCAATGGATCTTCGTGGTCGGCGTCATCAACACGGACTCCCAGACGACGGAGATCTACAAGAACGGCGTGTTCCGCCACAGCGACCCCTACGTCGGCGGCGCGGTCACCATCACGCCGGCCCCTGGTTCCGCCCCGATGCGATTCGGGTCGAAGGACTTCACCAACTACTTCGAAGGCGCCATCGGCCCGGTTCGGATCTGGGACCGCGTACTCTCGGCCAGCGAGATCGCGGCTCTGTATGCATCGAACACGGTACCGTCCGACGTCGTCGCCTCGTACGCACTGACGGAAGGGCAGGGCACGACGATCGTCGACAGCGTCGCGGCGAACAATGGGACGCTGTTCAACACGACGTGGGGCCAAGGCTCGCGGCAGCCGGTATCAACCGCCACCGCAACCCAAAGCGGAGGCGGATGCTAGCGGACATGCCGTGATCGCCACTACTACGATCACAGTAGTGAGGAGAGTCGCCGTGATGCCTTGACATTCGACAATACGTTGTCGAGTATCTAGGCATGGATTTGCTCCAGGGAACCTTGGATCTACTCGTGCTCAAAACGCTGGTGCTCGGGCCCCTGCACGGTTGGGGCATCTCGAAGCGCCTGCGCCAGCTCTCCGACGACGCATTAGCGGTCGGCCAGGGCAGTCTCTACCCGGCGCTCTATCGGTTGGAGGAACGAGGCTGGATCGCGGCCGAGTGGCGCCACAGTCCCGAAGGCCGCCGTGCGAAATTCTATAGCCTGACGCCGGCCGGCCGAAAGCAATTCGCGGCCGAGCGCACCCAGTGGCGCCTCTTCGCGTCGGCAGTCGAACAAGTGCTGGGCGCGTCATGAGCCGCTGGCGCGCCTTTTTTCAGAAGAAGCGCCTCGACCGCGAAGTCGACGAAGAGATGCGCCTCCATATCGAGATGGAGTCCGAGGAGCTCCGGTCGCGCGGACTCTCGCCGGAGACGGCCAAGCGCGAAGCGCTGGTGGCCTTCGGTGGCGTGGAGCGCTACAAGGAAGCCCACCGCGACGCCCGTGGTGTCCGCTGGCTCGAAGAATCGTTGCGCGACGTCCGCTACGCCGCCCGGGCGCTGATCAAGAGTCCGGCGTTCACGATCTCGTCGGTTCTCGTTCTGGCGCTCGGGATCGGCGCATCGACGACGGTCTTCGGCGCGATCAACGCCGTGCTGTTGTCCCGGCTCCCCTATCCCCACGATGAGCAACTCGTCGAAGTCGACATGTGGAACGCGATGGCGAACTCGTGGCACATGTCGGTCGTCGACTATCGGGCCTTGGAAGCGGGACAACACAGTTTCTCGGCCGTGGGTGCCGAGACACCGAACGACGTCGCGGTCCAAGTCGGCGGGGCCGATGCCGTACGCCAGCCGTTGGGCTACGTCACCGCCGGCGTGTTTCGCGCCCTCGACGTGCAGGCAGCGAAGGGACGAGTCATCGAGCCGTCCGATGAGCGCGTCGGCGCGCCACCGGTCGCAGTCGTCAGCGCCCGCTTCGCCGCGCAAGCAGGGCTCGGAGCTTCGATCACCCTCGATGGCATCCCGCACACGATCGTCGGCGTTCTGCCGCCAGGCGTCACGAGGCTCGGCCGTCTCTCCGGCGACATCTGGCCGGCGCTCCAGCTCAAACCGCCGACGCGGCGAGGCCCGTTCTTTCTGATCGGCATCGCGCGTTTGGCAAACGGCGTGACCCTCGATGCGGCCACGCGCGATCTCGCTGGTGTCAGCCAACGCCTCTTCCCGCTATGGGCGGCGAGCTTCCAGGATCGATCGGCGCGCGTCGCTCCATTGCCCCTGCGCGAGCGAGTCCTCGGTGATGCGAGCAAGACGCTCGGCGTGTTCGGGGGCGCCGTCGCGCTGGTGCTGCTCGTCGCGGTCGCCAACGTCGCCAGCCTCGCCCTCGTCCGCGCCACGAATCGCGAGCGCGAGCTCACGGTCCGCGCGATGCTCGGCGGCACCCGCGCGCGCATCGCGCGCCTGCTGGTCACCGAGAGCCTGCTCATGGCCGGAGCCGGCGCGATCGCCGGACTGGTGGTGGGCGTACTCGGTCTCCGCGTCCTGATCGCCATCGGCCCCTACGTGCCGCGGCTCGCGCAAGCGAAGCCGGATGGCGCGATGCTGGGCTTTGCGGTCGTCATCGCGATCGTCGTCGGACTGATCGTAGGCGCCGCGCCCGTTTTTGTCCTGTCGGGCGGACACGACGCGGGCACTCGCGTGGTCGGCGCCGCCCGAGGCGCACACGCGGCTCGCGCCGGGTTCGTCATCGCCCAGTTCGCGCTGACGCTGCCGTTGCTCGCGGGGGCTGGCCTGCTGCTCAACAGCTTCGTGCGGCTGCTGCGCGTGCAGCCCGGGTTCGACCCTCGAGGCTTGGTCACCGTGCGCGTGTCTTTGCCGGTGGCGCGGTACGGCAACGATACCGTGGTGGCCGCGTACTGGACGCGCGCGATGCCGCTCGTGCGCGACGTCCCGGGTGTCGTCGATGCCGGATTGACCTCGGTCGTGCCCCCGCGCGAGACCGACCTCAACATGAACAACTTCGAGCTCATCGATCGGCCCGCCGTGCCAACGGGCGCGCAACCCGTGTCGCCGTGGATCGCCGCGACGTCCGAATACTTTCGAACGCTCCATGTCCCGCTCCTCGAAGGACGCCTCTTCACGCCGGCTGACAACGCGTCGGTTCCAGACGTGATCATCGTCAGCCACGCGTGGGCGAATCGCTACTATCCCGACGGTCGGGCCGTCGGGCAGAAATTGCGCGATGGCGGGTGCACGACATGCACGCCGGCCACGATCATCGGTGTGGTCGGCGATATCAAGATCCTGGGACTCGACGAGCCTGCCGATGCCATGTACGTCCCACCCCCGCAGGACTGGCCGCGGCAGATGAACGTGGTCGCGCGAACCGCCGGTCCACCCGCTGAGGCGGCGCGCCGTATCGTCGCGGCGCTGCGGACGATCGACGCGGGCGTGCCGCTCGACCAGGCAACGGCGCTCGAGGATCGGGTCTACGAGTCCGTCATGCAGCCACGGCACTGGGCGATCCTCCTCGGCGGGTTCGCCGGGGCCGCGCTCATCCTCGCCGCGGTCGGCGTATTCGGCCTCCTCTCGTACAACGTCAGCACCCGCCGCCGCGAGATCGGCGTGCGCATGGCCCTCGGCGCGCGCGCCAGCGCCGTCACGAACATGTTCGTCTGGCGCGGCATGGGACACGCGCTCATTGGCGCCGGAATTGGTCTTGCGCTCACCGTCTGGTCGACGCGAGCGCTCGCCAGCGCATTGTTCGATGTCAGAGCCACCGACCCGCTCACACTAGCCGCGGTCACGCTGGTCTTGCTCGTGGTCGCGTTGACCGCGTCATGGCTCCCAGCCCGTCGCGCCGCGGCGGTCGCTCCGGTCACAGCCTTGCGCCTCGACTAGCCCGCCGTAGATCTGGGGCATGCTCGCAGCCCCGGCTCTTGCCGTACTCGCGCAGTTGGCGATCACGCACGTCACGGTCGTCGACGTCGCCACCGGCACATCCCATCCGAACGCAACGGTCCTCGTCTCCAACGGGCGTATCTCGGCGGTAGGCGACGTTCGGCTGCCGTCACACACACGCATTCTGGATGGCACGGGGAAGTTCGTGATCCCGGGTCTCTGGGACATGCACTCGCACCTCCAGTACGACCGGTACGTGCGCACGATCGCATTCCCGCTGTACATCGCCAATGGCGTGACCGGCATCCGCGACATGGATGGCGACTGCGACAGCGCGTGCGCCGACCAGGATACGACCTATGATCCCATGCACGGCGCGACGGCCGCGATGGTCCGCCGGTGGAAGCAGGATATCGCGATCGCGAACCCGGATGAGGGCCGCGCGGCCGTCGATACCGCCATCGCTCGCGGCGCCGACTTCATCAAGGTCTATAGTGGGCTGTCGCGGGAATCGTTTCTCGCGATCGCCGACGAGTCCAAGCGTCGCGGCATCTCGTTTGCCGGCCACGTGCCCGACTCTGTTTCGCTCGATGACGCATCGGCGGCCGGGCAGGCCAGCATGGAGCATCTGATCAAGTTCTTGGACGTCTGCTCGACTCGCGCGCCGGAAATTGCCCATCAGCATTCCGGAGTGCGCCCCCGGCTGGCGATGCTCAACGGCTCATTTAGCCTCGACGCGTGCCAACCGTTGCTGCGACGGCTCGCCGGGCGGGGCACCTGGCAATGCCCGACGCTGACGGTCCTGCGCGGTGTGTGGCTCCATCAAGACATGACGGTCACGCACGACGCCCGGATGCGATACATGGCACCCGCCGACACGGCCTGGTGGTTGTCGATCTCGCGGCGCTACGCGCAGCTCATGGACCAGGAAGACGTGGCCCGCAATCGATCACTCTTTCAGCACGAGATCGAGATCGTTGGCGCGATGTCCCGGGCGGGTGTCCCGTTGCTCGTCGGGACGGATGTCAGCAACCCTTGGGTCTATTGGGGCTCGAGCGTCCACGACGAGCTGGCGCTGTTCGTCCAGGCCGGCCTGACGCCCCTCGCCGCTTTGCAAGCGGCCACGATCAGCCCTGCACGCTTTCTCCACGCCACCGACTCGCTCGGCACGATCGCGCCGGGGAAGGTCGCGGACCTCGTGGTCCTCGACGCGAACCCGCTCGACGACATCGCCAACACCCGGCGCATTCACGCGGTCATTGTTCGCGGCGTGCTCGTCGACATCGCCGCGCGGCAGCGACTCCTCGCGGCTCGCTGGTAGCGCGTCAGAGCCCCAGGCTCAACGCGGAACGGAGCATGTACCCCATGCGCGGCACCGGCGTCCCCGGCACACCGGGTGCGGCCCCGTAAGCGGGGACGCCATTACCCGTTGTCCGCACGACAGGTCCGCCGCTCAACGTGAGCCGCACGACGTGCCCCGGAAGTCCGATCGACACGAGCGGGCCCGCGAACACCGTCTCGCCCCCCTCGGCCTCGTGCGTCTGCCACAGCCCCTCGAGATCCGACGCCACGGTCTCGACGCCGACGCTGATGACGGAGGTGATCCGCGCCGTCGCGCCGAGTGAAGCGTAATAGTCCTCCGCATCGTGATCGTCGTCGTCGCCACCGGCGACCGTGTGGCCGACCATCGCGTTGAACGCCAACGACCACGTCGGCGTCGTATGGCTCACGCCGAGTCGGCTCAAGAGCGCCGTGCTCCCGTCGAATCCCCGACGGACCCCGCCGCTCACCGCAATGTGCCATCCCGCGACACGAATCGCGTCGACCATGGCCTCGAGTTGCCCCAGTCCTCGGACTGGCGACGGTCCGTTGATCGCGACACCGGAGCTGGCCAGCACCATGAGCCGGCCGACCGTGAGGTCGACCTCGGCCGCCTGCTCGACGCGATCACCCGACAGCGGCTCGAACGTCCGTTCGCCGTATCCTGCGTCATAGCGGGCGACGATGAGCGGTGACGCATCGGGGAAGGGCACCGTGAACGCGAACGGCCGACCCTGGGCAAGCGCGGTATGGCTCGTCCCCATGACAAACGCCAGTATGCCGACGGCGCCAGCTGTGTGCATGCGAGTCATGGCAAACATTCTAGCACATATGGCGTTCTACGCGCCACGTCCCCACGTTGCCAGACGTGGCAAATCCATTTCTGCTCGCGTTGACAACGGCCGGCATTATTTACAGCGGCCGCGCCGGCCAGACCCGCGTGAACATTCCGCGCATCGATGCCGCACCCACGATGGACGGCACGCTCGACGATCCGGTCTGGCAGCAGGCCGCCGTCCTCACGGGGTTCTCCGAGTACACACCCGTTGACGGGCTGCCGGCCGAGGACTCGACCGAAGTGCTCGTGTGGTACTCGCACCGCGCGATCTACTTCGGCATCCGCGCGTTCGAGCCACACGGGAGCGTGCACTACAAGCTCGCCGATCGCGACAAGATCGACGCCGATGACAACATCCAGATCATTCTCAGTCCGTTTCTTCACTCTCGCCAAGCGTTGGTGTTCGCCGTCAATCCGCTTGGCATTCAGGAGGACGGAACGATTACCGAGGGGGTGAGAACGGGTCGCGGGTTCAGCACGAGCAACACCCAGACGGGCCGCCCGACCACGGATCTCAACCCGGATTTCGTGTACGAATCCAAGGGTCACGTCACGACCACCGGGTACGAGACGGTGATCCGCATCCCATTCCGCAGCATCAAGTATCAACAGGCTGACATCCAAGACTGGGGCCTGAATATCATCCGGAAAGTGCAACACTCGGGGCATGAACAGAGTTGGGTCCCGACGAAGATCGCCGCCGCCTCGTTCCTCGCGCAGTCCGGCACACTCGTGGGACTCAGCCAGCTCTATCGCGGCCTGGTCCTCGACTTGAACCCGTTCGTCACGCAAAAAGCAAACGGCGACAGCGCCGCCCCGCGCCCGTGGCGCTATGGCGTCGAGCGCCCCGAGTTCGGCGGCAACATTCGCTGGGGCATCACGAACAACCTGACGCTGAACGGCACGTACCGGCCGGATTTCGCCGAGGTCGAGTCCGACGCAACGAAGCTCCAGCTCGATCCGCGCTACGCGGTCTCGTATCCCGAGAAACGCCCCTTCTTCCTCGATGGCCTCGAGCAATTCAACACGCCGAACAACCTGATCTACACGCGCCAGATCGAGGAGCCGATCGCGGCCACGAAGCTCACGGGCAAGCTCGGCGACGTCACCGTGGCCTACTTGGGCGCCCAGGACCAGGAAGACTCCTCGGCGACCGGCGCCGGCCACCCGATCTTCAACGTCCTCCGTACGTGGACCGACATCGGCTCGGCCTCCCAGATCGGCGCCGCACTCACCGACAAGGAGCAGGGCGGCGCCTTCAACCGCCTGGCGAGCCTCGACGCGCGATTCGCGTTCGCCAAGGTCTATAGCCTGCAGATGCAGGGCGCGTCGAGCATCACGCGCGATAGCGGCGGAACCGGGAGCAGCGCCGGCCCCCTGTGGTACGCCCGCTTCATGCGCGCGGGGCGCACCTTCGGCCTCGACTATCTCGTGCGGCAGGTCGACCCGCAGTTCGTGGCCGCGAGCGGATTCATCTCCCGCGCCGGCGTCGGCAGCGTCTCGCTCGACCACCGCATCACGCTGTACGACAGTCCGGGGAGCTTCATCGAGACCTATGGCGGCGACTTCCGCATCTCCGACACGTGGGCGGGTCGCAACCTGACCGACTTCCATCGCGCCGAAGATCAGCGCTACCAATTCAACGTGACCGCCACGGTCCACGGCGGTTGGGTCGTGGGCGGCGCGATCTATCTCGAGCACTATGGCTACGACCCGACGCTGTATTCGACGTACTATCTCGGGAGGATCCAAGGCACCGACACGACCTATCTCCCATTCCCGCACCAGCAGGACATCCCGAACACCGACTACGTCGTCAACCTGACAACGCCCCAATTCGCCCACTTCTCGGCGAGTCTCGTGTACGTCTGGGGCCGCGACGAGAACTTCTTCGAGTGGGCATCGGCCGACGTGGATCTGCCGCAGGTCACCCTGACCTGGCAACCCACGCAGCAGATGCGAGTCAACGCGACGTACAACGGCATTTTCTATCACCGGCACGATGACGGCTCGACGGTCGGCCGGACCCTCATCCCCCGTCTCGACGCCGAGTATCAGATCACGCGAGCGATTTTCGTTCGCCTCGTCGGCCAATACGACGCCCAGTATCAGGACAGCCTTCGCGATGACTCCCGGTCCGAGCTTCCGATTTTCATCAAGAGCGCAACAACCGGCATCATCTCCCGGGCCTCAGCCGCGACCAGCAACGTGCTCGAGGGCTCGTTCCTCTTCTCCTATCAACCGCTCCCCGGCACTGTCGCGTTCTTGGGGTACGGCAACGATTCGTACGAGCCCTTGGCGCTCCACTTCACGGGTCTCCGGCGCCAGGCGGACAGCTTTTTCCTGAAACTCAGCTACCTGTTCCGCGTATAGGTCGGCATGATTGCCACCGACCTCCGGCACGCCGTGCGCACCCTCCGGCGGTCGCCGGGGTTCGCGACGGCCGCCATCCTGTGCCTGGCGCTCGGTACGGGCGCGACCGCGACCGTGTTCGCCGTCGTCAACGCGCTGCTCTTCCGGCCGCTCCCCGTGGCGCAGCCGGACAACCTCGTGATGATCGCCTCGCTGTCGAGCGGCGTGGGTTTGCCAGGCGACATGTCGTACCTGAACTATCTCGACATCCGATCCATGCAATCCGTTGTCTCGGATGCCGCGGCGTGGAACTTCGACGGCGTCAGCGTGCGGATTGGCGAGGAGACCAATCTCCGCCAGGTCACCGCCGTGTCCGACAACTACTGGACCATGCTGGGCGTTCGGCCCATCCTGGGTCGCACATTCACGCCGCGGGAGGCGCTCCAGCGGTCACCGTTGGTCGTGCTCAGCTACCGCTCGTGGCAGCGCGATTTCAATGGGGCGCCGAATGTGCTCGGCCGCTCGATGATCATCGACGGGAACCCGTTCACGATTGTCGGCGTGGCCCCCCGCGAATTCTTGGGGACGCAGCCCATCGTGGTGTCCGACGCCTGGGTGCCAGCGTCAGTCCACGAGCCCGACCTGCTCCAACGTCGCGCCGGCGGCGGCTGGAAGGTGATCGGCCGCCTGCGGGAGGGCGTGGAGCTCCCCGCGGCACGGAGCGCCTTGGATGTCTTGGCGCAGCAACTGCAGCATCAATACCCGGTCGAGAACGAAGGCGAGCGCTTCGTGATCGAGCGCGAGCTCAGGGCGCGGCCAGACATTGCGGTCTCGGGTGTGCTCCCGCGCGCGGCCGCGGTCTTCATCGCGCTGACGACACTCGTCCTGCTCATCGCCTGCGCGAACGTCGCCTCGTTGATGCTCGCGCGCGTCAGCGGCCGCCGCACGGAGCTCGCCGTCCGCACCGCGCTCGGCGCCAGCCGCGCGCGGCTCATCCAACAGTTGTTGACCGAGAGCGTTGTCATTGCCGTCTGCGGTGGAGTGGTTGGTACCTTGCTCGCGCTTGGCGCCGCCCACTGGCTCAGTTCGATCAAGTTCTCGACGAATGAGCCGCTCGAGCTCGGCGTCTCGTTGGACTGGCGCGTGCTCGCCATAACCGCCGGCGCGGTACTCCTGGCCTCGATTCTGAGCGGAGCAGGGCCCTCGCTCCGCTCCTCTGATCCACAGTTGAGCGACGCGCTCAGAGCTGGCGCGCGCGGCACCGGTGGCATCACGCGCCAGCGCTTCCGTGCCGGTCTCGTGGCCGCGCAGATCGCCGTCTCGTTCGTGTTGCTCGTCGCGGCCGGACTCTTTCTCCGCAGTGTGCAACACGCGCGTCTGCTCGACCTCGGGTTCCGTCAGGACCACGCATTCATGGCCAGCACGGACGTCACGCTCGCGCGCTACGACAGCACGCGCGGGAAGGCCTTTTACCGGTCGCTCCTCGCGCGGGCGGCTGATCTCCCAGGGGTTCGCGGGGCCGCGCTCGCCAGCACGATCCCCCTCGGCACCAGCCACAACGACGGCGATGTCTACGCAGACTTGCCGACGCTCGCCGCCGAGCGAGGGCACACACACGTCGAGGAGGTCTCGGTCACGCCGGGATACTTCGACGTGATGGGCATCGGCTTGCTGCAGGGCCGCGACTTCACGACACACGATGACACGCTGTCCTCCGTCGTGATCGTCAATGCGGCGATGGCCGCTCGTCTGTGGCCCGGCGCCGACGCGATCGGCCAGCGAATGCGACTGCGCGCCGATGGCCCGGAGGTCACGGTCGTCGGGGTGGCGCGAACCGTGATGTCGATGTTCCTCGGCGAGCGCCCGCGTCCGATACTCTACGTCCCATTCGCCCGACGGTATCGCGCGCAGATGGCCCTGCAACTGGCCACCACCGGCGATCCGGGCCAGCTCGCCGCTCCGGTGCGCGACCTGGTCGCGTCACTCGATCCAAATCTCCCGCCGTTCGCGATGAAGACGATGCGGGAGCACCTGGACGGCGGCATCGCCTTTACGCCGATTCGCCTCGCGGCGACGTTGGCGACCGCGATCGGTCTCCTCGGTCTCATCCAGGCCTTGATCGGCCTCTACGGCGTTGTCGCATACTCCGTTGCCCAGCGCGGGCACGAGATCGGCATCCGCATGGCGATCGGCGCGACGTCCGGCGCCATCCTCCGCGGCGTGCTGCGCGAGGGGATGATCCTCACCGGCGCCGGTCTGGCGATCGGTTTCATCCTTTCGCTCGGTGTCACCGGTGTGCTGCGCAGTCTCCTCATCGGCGTGAGCGCGCGCGATCCGATGACCTTCGGCGCGCTCGCGCTCGTTCTCGCGACCGTCACGCTCGCCGCGTGCTGGATTCCCGCCGCCCGCGCGGCCAGCGTACCGCCAGCGGGGGCGATGCGCGGCTAAGGGCCGCAGGCAGGCCCCCCAGTTGACACAGAGTCTGCCGCCAGTCGGCGGAGGGCATTATCAATGGCGCGGCAGTCGGCATCAACGACCGCGATATCACTTGGCGTCGGATCGATGTCCCCCGACTCCATGTCTTCGAGATGTCGCGTGAGGTCACGGTTCGCGGGCCCGAACCCGCTATCCGCCAGCACGCGCAGCTTGGCCGCGAGGGCGGTGTCCTTCACGGTCGCCCGTAATTGCTGCAGCTTCGCGAACTCGGCATAGCTGACCTTCATGCCCGCCATCATGCGCAGCTGCAGCTTCATCTGCGCCTCGAGCCCGGCCTGCGTCACCCGCACGCGCGGATCGTTCTCAACGACGAGGTTCTGCGTGTAGGTCTGTCCGCCCGCGGCCAACTCGATGCGATACGTCCCGGGGACGACCAGTGGCCCGGTCGGTTGCACTCGCGGCGTGGTTCCCTTCACGGCGTGCACGTTGAGCGTGTACTCCCGATAGTCGAGCAGGTCGCCGAAGTAGCTGTAATTGATCACATCGGGCGGCGGATACCGAAGATCCCAAGCCAGGCGATGCATGCCGGCGCTCGTGGCCAACGCGGTCTGCGGTGCCAACCAATACTCGGCGATGTTCGGCCGCACGGTGTCCGCGGGCGGCGGTGCACTTGACATCTGTCGGATCAACTCGCCCTGGCTGTTATACACCGACAGCGTGACCGGTCCGGCAACCGCGGTCTTCAAGTAGTAATCGATGATCGCGCCTTCCGGCGGATTGTCTCCCGCCGGCACTTCGGGCGGCAGCGGCGTGTCCTCGATGTTGTCCCACCGCATGCGATACGCGAGCTCGGGCTGAAAGAGATACGCGCTCGCCGCCATGGCCGACCGCACCTGCCTGAGCGGCGTGAGATCGTCGAGAATCCAGAGCGCTCGTCCGTACGTCGAGATCGCCAGGTCGTTCCCGTGGACGGTGAGATCCGTCACGACGGTTGTCGGCAGATTGAGTTGCAGCGACTGCCAGTGATCGCCGCGATCGAACGACACCCACGCGCCGGTCAGTGTAGCGGCATAGAGCAGGTTCGGATCAACGGCATCTTCCCGGACGCTCGTCACGGGCTCGTCCGGCGGCAACCCGTTCACGACGAGGTCCCAGTGCCCGCCAAAATCGGTCGTCCGATAGATGTACGGACGCAGATCGGGGAACCCAGCCACGGCGGCATACGCCGCGCCCGCGTCTTTGTGCGACGCGTCGATGACCTCGACAATCGGGCCGAGCGGGGTCTTCGGCATGTCGGGAGGCGTCGCATTCGTCCAGGTCGCGCCGCCGTCCCGCGTGACCTGAATGATCCCATTGCTCGCTCCAGCCCAAATCACGCCAGCCTGCACCGGCGAAGGCGCCAGCGTCTCGATCGACTTCGTCGTCAGCTCGGGGCCCAGGTGCCGCCAGGTTCTCGCATTGTCGCTCGATGCGAGCACGTACTGCGCGCCCATGTACAACGTGTGCGGGTCCTGCGGCGAGAACGCCAGCGGTGGTGCGTAGCTGAACCGGTCCTCGTCCGAGGGGCTGTACACGACCGCGACCTGCCCGGTCTCGCGATCATAGCGCCGCAGCACGCGATACCAGCCTTGCGAGTACACCCATCGCTCGTCGAGTGGATCAGTAACGATGTAGGTATCCTCGAACCCACCGATCGGATACCAATCGTTATCCCGTATCGCCCCGAAGTCGCTCCGACTCAGCACGCAGGCCGTTCCACTATCCTGCTGCGCGCCGCACACGCGATACGGGAAGTGGTTGTCGGTCGATACGTGATAAAACTGCCCGTTGGGCAGGTTGTACCACGGCGTCCAGGTCTCTCCGCCGTCGACCGTGATCGTCGGACCCTGGTCCACGCCCAGCAGCATCCGGCGTGGATTCGAGGGGTCGATCCACAGGTCGCGGGGGTCATCGCCACCGGGCGATCCTTTGAGCGCGTCGACGCGATGTCCGCCATCGGTCGACCGATACATCGCGGTTCCCATGAGATACAGCGAATCGGGGTTCTTGGGGTCGACATAGATTGGCCCGCCGCCCGCGCTCAGCAGTTGCTTCGTCGCGATCGTCCACGTCGCGCCACCGTCGTCCGACCGGTACAGCCCACTCGCATCGCGGCCGTTCCCACTCCGTTCGGCGTACACACGCCGGCCGTTCGCGGCGACCTCGAACCTCGCGTTCTTGGGCAATCCCTGGCCCGCGACCGGGTGCCAGGTCGCACCGTTGTCGATGGACTTATAGATGGTCACGCCGAGCGGATGCGCCGAGTCAGCCTTGGTGCGCCGAAGTGATGCGTAGATGATCGCCGGATTGGCGGCGTCGGCGGTCATGCCCCCGATGCCGGTGTATGGATCGACGAACAGCACCCGCTTCCACGTTTTCCCGCCATCGATCGAGCGATACACTCCTCGTGTGCTGCTCGAGTCGCCGAAGAATTCTCGCGAGCCGAGGGCGCCGACGAGCACGATGTTGGCGTCGTGGGGATCGACGATGAGCGACGTGATGTACTTCGTCTGCTCGAGGCCGAGCGTCCGCCAGGTTGCTCCGGCGTCGGTGCTCTTGTACACGCCATTGCCGGGCGTGAATGACCACCCGGTCGGATCGCCGGTTCCGACGTAGACGACCTTCGGGGTGCTCCGCGACACCGCCACGGCGCCGACCGACGGCACGTGCTGGCCGTCGAAGATCGGCTGCCACACGGTCCCGCCGTCGGTCGTCTTCCAGACTCCGGCCTCGGGGGTCCCGAGGTAGTACGTGTTGGGATCACTCGGGATGCCGGTCACGGAGTACACGTTTCCGGCGCGGTACGGGCCAATGAGCCTCCACCGCATGTCGCTGAAAGACGCGGGGTCGACCTGGCCGAGAGCGACGCTCGGGATGAGCGCGAGAGCGAAGCAGATTCTCATGGGCGTACAATATGCCACCCGAGTTGCCTGGCCGCCTCCCGCTGCGTCCCCCGTTTATGAGGGTCATGGGCCTGCTGCTCGTTACATGCGGCGCATTCGCTTGTGGTGCTCCGACGCAGGCCTCGCGCGACGCGGCCTACGCGACCGCTCGCGGTATGCCGGGGCTCGATGACAGTTCGCTGACAATTCCGACAAGCGGCGCGAACGGATATCCGCCAAGGACGGCGAACCCGCTGGCGATCCGTCGGCTCGTCCTCCGCGGCGAGTTCTCGACGCTCGACTCGCTGCTCACGGCGGCGGCCGACAGCGCGCACCGCGATTATCGCGCCGAGGGCTACCTGTTCGGCGCCTACGATGCCATGGCGGGCGATACGTCGTTGGCCGCGCCCCTCGCGCGCTGGTCTCGCGAACGGCCCGCGTCGGCGCCGGGCCACCTCGCGCGAGCGGTCTATTTGCAGGGCCAGGCGTGGAGCGCGCGGGGCACGGCCTACGCGAAGAACACGCCGCAGGCGGCGATGCAGCGCATGAACGACTTGTTCAAGGAAGCCGCGAGTTGCGCCGACTCGGCCCTCGCTCTGACGCCGCGGTCGGCCGAGGCGTACATGGTGCTGCTGTACACGGCGAGGACGTCGGGCGACACCGTGGTCTCGCAACGATACCTCGCGAAAGGGCTCGAGGATATTCCGGCGAGCTTCTCGTTGCGCCGACAGTACCTCCGGAATATCGTGCCGCGCTGGGGCGGCTCGTACGCGGCGATGCGCGCGTTCGCCGATGCGTCGCAAGCGATGGCCGGCAGCAATCCACGGCTCCACGCGTTGGCCGGGTATATCACGCTGGACAGCGCCGAGGTGTTCGAGCTCGAGCGCGACGAGGACAAGGCACTGGCGACCTACACGCGCGCGATCGGATACGGCGACGAGACGCAGTTCCACCTCGAGCGCGGGCAGATGCTCGTGCGCGTGGGCCGCGCGCGCGACGCGCTCCCGGATCTCGACTATGCGGTCGCCGGCGCGCCCGGGGGGGCCGTTGGCCATCTCTGGCGGGGGGAGGCGCGCGAGAAGCTCTGGTCGCAATCCGACCGCACGAAGCGGGACTTGGGCCTCAGCGCGCTCGCCGACTATCAGCAGGCCGTCGTGCTCGATCCGACGGACGGGTACGCCCTCGACCGGTTCGCGCGGCTCTACCGGATCCTGCACTAGCCCGGGCGATCTCGACGAACCGGTCGAGCGCCCGCGTTGTTCGCGCCCGGTCGCCGGTGCTCAATAATTCCAGAAAGAGGCCGTCGAACACCGCGATGCACAGGGTGGCCATTGTTCTCGATCGCAGTGATTGCGACAGGGCCGCCTCGGCGATCGCGAGCCACTCGGTCGCGTTCTGTGCGAGATACCGTCCGTAGACGCGAGGGTTCTGGATCGCGATGATCTGCACCTCGTACAGCAGTCTCAAGTACGGCAGGTTTGCGGCACGCGTCGCCCACAGCCAATAGCTCTTGATGGGCGACCGGGTCTCGACGAGTCCCTGGAAAGACGCCTGCAGTCGCCGCTGGATCTCGCCCAGCACCTCCACAATGAGCTGCTCTTTTGACCCGAAGTGAAAGATCAGCAACCGGGCGCTCGTGCCCAGCGTCGCCGCCATCGGCCGCAGCGAGAGGTCGGCGACGCCGTGCGCGACGAAGTAGTCGACCGCTGCCGACAGGAGTTGGGCCTTGCGCGCGCTCATGAAACGAACGTTACATTCGACATGATCCTCTTCGCAATCCTGATGGCGTACCCGATGCACTGGGACGAGGGCGCCAAAGACTGCGCGTCGCATCACGCCCCGCCGATCCAGGTGCAGGCGTACGACGCGCACACGTTCGTCCTGCGCGAGAATCTGTGCGCGACGTTCGAGGCGCCGTTCATGTACCTGCTGATTGGGTCGACGCGCGCCCTGTTGATCGACGACGGCGACGTGGCCGACCCGCACGCGATGCCACTCGCCCAGACGGTGCTCGGCCTCCTCCCGCCCAACCTCCCACTTCTGGTCGTGCACACGCATCGCCACTTGGACCACCGCGCGGGCGACACCCAGTTCGCCGGGCTGCCACACGTCGAGGTCGTCGGCTACGACTTGGAGAGCGTGAAACGCTTCTATGGCTTCACGAGTTGGCCGACCGGTGTCGCCACGCTCGACCTCGGCGGCCGCATCGTCGACGTGTTGCCAACACCAGGCCACAACGCCACGCACGTCGCGTTCTACGACCGGAACACGGCCGTGTTGTTCACCGGCGATTTCCTCATGCCGGGCCGCCTGTTGATCGATGATGCCGACGCCGACCGCGCCAGCGCCCGCCGTGTCGCGGCGTTCATCGCCAGCCGCCCCGTGACATACGCCCTCGGCGGTCACATCGAGCTCGACTCCGCCGGTCACACCTTCGACTTCTACTCGCAGTACCATCCGCACGAGCGAGCCTTGGAGATGACCAGGGCCGACGTGCTCGCGCTGCCGGCGGCCGTTGACCGGTTCAACGGGTTCTACACCGAGAGCGGGTCGCTCATCATGATGGACCAGATGCGGATACTCATCGCCGAAGCCGCCGCCGTCCTAATCGTGCTCGGCGTCGTGGTGGCGTGGGTGATCCGGTACCTACGGTCGCGCCGCCGGGCCTAGCGACGAATGCGCAGTGCCCGAAGCCGCTGCTGTCCGCCGTCTCCCGCGGGTAACACGATCCGCACTGCGGGGAGCGACGTGGTGGCGAACACGAACGCGTTGGCGGGCGCCGAGCCGGAGGCGCTGACCTGGAACTGGAAGGACCCGGTGAGCGTCCCGCTCGTGCACGTCGTACCGTTGATGAGGTACGACCCCGTGATGATCGACGTCAACGCGCGGCACTTGCCGCTACCCGTGAACGTCCCCACCGAGACGGCCGGCGAGGTGCTGGTCTGCACGAAGTTGGTATTCGCCACCGTATCCTCGACGTCGGCGAGCTCATCGACCGTGTCCGGCGAGAAGGCCTCCAGCGATACGAGCGAGACAGCGTCCGGATTCGTCCACAGGCTGTACACGAACAACGAGTCGGTCGGCACCGGGTTCGCTCCTGCAGTGACCTCGACGATCTCGAGTCCGACGCCCTGGTAGGTCTGGGTCGCCCCGTTGACCGACAGCGATACAGGCGCCGCGGAGACGCCCTCGCCGAGCACGGCGATCGCGAACGTCATGTAGAAATCGCGTCCGAGGTCCTGTGACTGCGCGGCCGAGACCGCTATCGAGTCCAGGTGGCGGGCCACCGAGAAGCTCGGTGGTGGCGGGGAGGTGGAGTGACCGCAGGCCGCGAGCGCGGCGGCGGCGAAGGGAACCCAGGCGGCACGAAGAGGGCGCACGCGCAACAATGTAGCGCGGGGACGCCGGAGCGCGAGGGAGTTGACGCCATCTGTGCACGCGCGCATGTTCGCCACAATGTCTCGGTCTGCTGGTCTTCGCCTGGCTTGCCTGGCGCTCGGGTTTGTCGCCGCCTGCACAGAGGCGGCGGTGACGGGTACGTCCCACGTGCGGTCGACGACCCCGCTCCCGGCCGCCGCACGGTACATCGTAGAGCTCGGAGGCCCGGGAACGCCGTCCCCGGCGCTCACCGCGGCCATCCACAAAGCGGGCGGGCAGATCCTGCACGTCCAGACCAGTGTCGGTCTCGCGCTGGTCAAGGGCTTGTCGCCCGCGGCGGCGAGCGCGCTGGTATCGACCGGCGGCGCTCGTGCCGTGGTCCCCGATTTCGTCTTCAAGCTGCGACCCGCGTCCGCGCCGCGGATCGTCAAGTTCGCCGCGGGTCGAAGCGTCCACGCGAAGGCCGGGCCGGCCTCGGCCGCGGCGGTCTCGCTGCAGTGGAACATGCACGTGACCCACGCGGACAGCGCGTGGGCCCACACATCGCAAGGCGCGGGGATGCACGTCTATATCCTCGACTCGGGCGTCGACACCGCGCACCAGGAGTTGGCCGGTCGGATCGACCTTACCAACAGCACGTCGTTCGCCTACGCGCCGACCGACACGTTCCAGCAGAACCCGCTGCCGTTCTATCACGATGTCGTTGGCCACGGGACGTTCGTGAGCTCGATCGTGACGACGAACTCGGTCGTGATCGCGGGCACCGCGCCGCAAGCGACCATCACGATGGTGCGCGTGCTCGACGACAGCGGCAGCGGCTCGTTCTTCGGCTTGCTCAACGCGCTCGTCTACGCCTCGGACTTGAACGCCGATGTGATCAACATGAGCCTCGGCGGCTACTTGAATCGCACGCTCAGCGGGGACATGGACTCGGCAACGTTGCTGGAGTTGGTGGTGCAGTACTGCGTATCTCGCGGGTCGGTCATCGTCGCCGCCGCGGGTAACGAATCCCTCGACTTCAATACGGCGACGACGCCCACTGCGAGTTATGTCGACAGCCTGGAGTGGCCCGGCGGCACGCCGCACGTCCTCTCCGTCGGCGCGACCGGCCCGATCTACACGGGAACGTTCCAGGACTACGACAGCATCGCCGTGTACTCGAACTACGGCTCGGAAGGCGTCGGCGTATTCGCGCCGGGCGGCAATTTCGGCCCGGACAGCGTACCGAATGCCTCGCTGGACTCGGATTGGGTGATCGGCGCGTGCAGCTCGTTTACCGCGAATTGTCCGGGGCAAGAGAACCAATATGTCGTTGGCATTGGAACGAGCTTCGCCTCACCGCTCGTTGCCGGCGAGGCAGCGGTCATCAAGGCACAGTCTAATACGCTCACGCCGTCGGCCGTCGAGCAGTGCATCCTCAAGAACGCCGACAACATCACCGGCAAGCGCCCTGACCCCGCCTATAACTTCGGCCGGGTGAACGTCCTCAAGTCTGCTACGGCTTCGGGGTGTAACTAGCGCACCGCGTCAAGCCGGCGGCCACCACGGCTGGAGCGTCGGCTTGACCTGCCACATGTAGCCCACGTACTTCGCGCTGAACGTCTGCGTGCCGCTCGGCGACTGCGCCAGGAATAATCCCATATCCTTGGCCGACGCCGCGGGACCGGCTCCGCCTGGCGGCGACGTCTTGCCGTTCGTCAGGCCCTGACCACGGAACAGGTACCAGGCGGTCGGGAGGAAC
>DATMLM010000019.1:0-119416 GCA_035570055.1 Gemmatimonadaceae bacterium | reverse complement strand
GTCTGGTATGCGATCCACGCCCTCGGCTTGCGCCCTTGAGGGCCCGCTGTACTTTTCGTTACCATCGCGGGAATAGCTCAGTTGGTAGAGCACAACCTTGCCAAGGTTGGGGTCGCGGGTTCGAGTCCCGTTTCCCGCTCTTTTATTCGCGACAACTTACGGGCCCAGCGGCACAAGCCGCTGGGCCCGTGGTTCTACCAGGTCGCCGGTTTGCGCAAAGTCTTGCCGTTGGGCATGACCAAAGGATCGGGCAACTGGTGCGCGGCATACGCCATGTCGGACATTTTAAATGACACGTCGACGAGCTGTTCGAGCTCCCGGTTGTGTCGTCCGTATGGAAAAACTGAGCACAGGCGTATGGTGGGGGCGAGCCGCTTGGCAGCGCGAATGGCCGGCGCGAGATCCGTGTCGCCGGAGATGAGCACGATCGTCTCGCATCCTCGAGTAATCGCCAGCTCAAGTAATGTTACGGCGATGGCGACGTCGGTCTCCTTCTCCTCGTGAATGCGGAGTCGTCCGCCGCAGATCACACACGTGCGGTCCTTTTGCTTGAAGTGACCCATCTGCACGGTCACGCCGCTTGCTGTGAGTGCCCGGATGTAGGCTTGATGCCGGTGCACGACATCAGGGTTGGTCGGGACGAGATGCGATGCAAGTGCCGAGAAATAGCGGACGCCACTCAACTCAGCCGTCGCGCCAAGGAGCGGTAGATACGATCGGCATAGCCCGGCGAGGTCGAGCCACTTGAAAGGTCCCCGGCCTGTCGACTTGGCCACGGCTTTCGCGGAATGGTACAGATTGAAGCCGTCGACTAAGAACGTGACGCGATCGCGCGCCGTGATGAGCGTTGGCGTAGACGTAAAAACCCCCCGGATCGTGACCCGGGGGGGGCCGCGGCGACGAGCGCCGCGGGGATGATATCATCAATTTAGCACGTGTTCATGAGCAGATCAAACGTCTCGACACTCCGATGTGTTATTCGACGCCTCCACGTGCAACGACCAGAGCCCCGCCGGGATCGCGAACCTAAGCATCGGCGTTCACGGCCGCAACGTGTGAAAGACACCTCTGAGCGGTCGACAGTCTTTGGCCTTTAACGCATGCTTGGTATGACCCCGCGCAAGGAACTTGGCACTTCCTAACCCCATGCCGCGGCCGCAAGTTGGGCTGCTCATGAATCGAAACCAGAAGATCGCCCAGATGCTGTTCGCGTTGGGAATGATCAGCGTCGGCATGCTGGTGCTCGTCTACGGGTACGAAGTCCTGCTGTTCAGTGCCCCGCCTCCGGCGTGGATCCCGTGGCTCAAGGGAGTCGGCTACGCATCCGGCATCATCATGGTAGGAACGGGCGCGGGCCTGTTGTTCGACCGTACGTCTCGCGTCTCTATCTACATCCTGCTGCCATTCCTGCTCCTGTGGACGCTCTCGAGGGTCCCGGTCGCGATAGCGGATCCCGCCAGAGAAATCAGCTGGTTCGCCATTGGAGAGGTCGCCGTGCTCGCGTCGGCCGCCTGGATTCTTTTTGCGCGGCTCGCCGGGTTGAGACCCGAATCCAAGCTTCAACCGGTCGTTTCCGGGCAGGGGCTCAGAATAGCGCGGCTCCTCTTCGGGCTCTCGTTACTAACCTACGGACTCTCGCATTTCTTTGAGTTTGCCGCTCACACCGTTTCGTTGGTGCCGCCATGGCTTCCGTACCGAACCGCCTGGGCCGATCTGGCGGGCGCCGGACAATTCGCGGCCGGACTCGGTGTCGTTCTCTCGATCTATCCGCGTTTGGCGGCCGCGAGTGAAGCGGCGATGTTGAGTATCTTCACGATTCTCGTCTGGGTCCCCGCGATCGTCACGAAACCAACGGCGTCCAACTGGGTGGAGTTCCTCTTCACCTTCGCGCTCGCGGGCGCTTCCTGGGTGGTGGCCGAGAGCATCCCCGGGAAGAAATTGAGTACCCCGGACCATCAAGACTCCGGGTCGCAGCCTCAGCGCACGCGAGCGTCGTCCTTATCGGCGTGATCGCCGCCGTTGCTGATGCCTTGGTGATTTAGTGGTGATCGCCCGATGAGCGGGTGCCCGTACAATCCCCTCGCAACATCGCCCCGATCTTTTGCACCACCATTTCACTAGGTATCGAGCAATGGCACAGGGAACAGTCCAGTGGTTCAACGCCGAGAAGGGCTTCGGGTTCGTCGCGCCCGATGGCGGAGGGCAGGGAGTCTTCGTCCACTACACCGCCATCACCGCCGCCGGCTATAGAACTCTCGAAGAAGGCCAGCGAGTCGAGTTCGACATGATGCAGGGCAACAAAGGGCCGATGGCCGAGAAGGTATGGCTTCTCTAGCGCGCCGGACGCACATCACCTCGAGCCGTCAGTCGGAAGGCTGCTGACGGTCCGAGGTGGTCGGCCGAAGCCCAACTCCGGCTAGTTGGCGCGGCACCCGAGCGACCTTGGG
Organism: Gemmatimonadaceae bacterium; assembly: GCA_035570055.1. Lineage (GTDB taxonomy): Bacteria > Gemmatimonadota > Gemmatimonadetes > Gemmatimonadales > Gemmatimonadaceae > DASRDS01. The sequence goes on along the minus strand of DATMLM010000019.1, from coordinate 116,969 downwards.
TCGATGGACGCGGGGCGGGGGCTTACGCAACTGGTGCCGAATGCGGAATCCGATCGCCACCGCCACGCACACGATGCATAGCTCGACAAACACTTTCTCGCCGTCGAGCGGATCAATCGGCTGGTCCTTGAGCGCCGGATCCGTCAAGAGGCTGTGGATCGCGTAGAGCGGGAAGAGCGCATAGGTCAGGAGGTGCAGCCGCTTCCACACGCGCCGATTCAACGCCCGCCGCTCTTGCCAAAGGATCGATGTCGTTATCACGAACAACAAGATCCAGAACGCGACCGCGCCGAACGTGTTCACGACCGGCTGCTTTGGTGCCTCGAGCGGCCAAAGCAAATCCATGAGCACGAACTTGGGCGAAGCGACGAAGAGCAAAATGACGGGGTGCACGAAGCTGACCGCGAGCGCGGTGTATCCCGTCCAGTTGTGCAGGCGGACGGTGTTGACCCGGCGATGCGGCCACCGCCGCACCGGGTTGTATTTCACCGACAGCAACAATCCCAGCAGGATGTTGAGGGTCAGCAGGCCAATGGCGCAGAGGCCTGCGTCGTTTGAGAGATCGAGTATGCTCACTCCGCGCGCAGGGCATCGTTCGGTGCGGCCCGCATTGCGCTCCGCGCGGGCACGTAGACGGCCGCGGCGGCAATCGCCGCCATGACCAGCGGGATCACGCCGAACGTCACAGCGTCCGTCGCGCTCACGCCGAATAAGAGGCCAGACATGAGGCGCGTCAGCGCGAAGGCGCCAACGAGTCCAGCTGCCACGCCAACGCCGACGGTGATGCCGAACTCGTGGGCGATGAGGCCGAAGATCATCGCTCGGTCGGCGCCGAGCGCCATGCGGATGCCGATCTCGCGGCGGCGCTGTCCTACCCAGTAAGCGATCGTCCCGTACACGCCGACGGCAGCGAGGAAGAGCGCCGCGACAGCGAACGTCGCGAGCAGCAGCATCGAGAGGCGCCGCCGCGCGAACGAGTCGGCCAGCCGCTGCTCCATGGTGCTCACATCGTACGCCGGCAGCTCCGGATCCAGGGCGTGTACCTCGCCCAGCACGGCGCTCGTGAGGCGCGACACATCGCGGAGCGCGGTGTGCGTGCGCACGACTACGAACCGGCTCCCGATCGTGTATTGCTCGACCGGAAAATAGGCCGTGATCGGCGGCGCCACCTCGGCCTGGTACTCGCGCGCGTCGCGCACGACACCCACCACGGTGCGCCACGGCCCATCGGCTCGTTGCCGCAGGCGCTTGCCGATCGCGCCGTCCGGCCAGAATCGCGCCGCCAGTGCCTCGTCGACGATGACGACCGGCGGCGACTGTTGATTGTCCTGGCGCTCGAAGAACCGCCCCTGAACGAGCGGCATGCCCATCGCGCGAAAGTAATCCGGGCTCACGTACCCGCTGCTCGTGATGACGATGTCGCCGCCGGCGGCCTTGGGCACGTAGCCTTCGATCCTCACGTCTTCCCACGCGAGCGACACGGAGCTCAGTGGTAGCTGGTAGTTACTGCCGACGACCTCGACGCCGGGGAGCGCGGTCAGCTTTTCGTCCAGCGCCCGATAGAAATTCGTCACGGACTCCGGCGTCTTGTATCGTGCGGCGGGCAGTGACAGCCGGAACGACAAGGTATTCCGCGGGTCGAAGCCGGGATCGGCGCGCAGCACGCGCGCATAGCTCCGGACCAGGAGCCCCGCGCCGATAAGCAAGATGACCGAGAACGCGACTTCAACGGTGATCAGCGTACCGCGCGTGCGCGAACGGTCGATGGTCGACCCCCGTGTCCCTTCCTTGAGCACGCTGCTCGCATCGACGTGAGAGGCGCGCAGCGCCGGAGCGAGCCCGAAGAGGAGCGTGCTGGCCAACGAGACCGCGAACGTGAACGCGAGCACCGTGACGTCGATGCGGATCGCGTCGAGGCGCGGGATGCCGGCGGGACCGGCGTGGCGCAGCAACCAGAGGCTCGCGAGCGCCACCCCGAATCCCAGCACGCCACTCGCGAGCGCCAGGGTCAGATTCTCGGCGGCCAGTTGAGCGATGAGGCGCCCCCGGCTCGCGCCGATCGCCGAGCGAACGGCCAACTCTTTCTCGCGTACGGTCGCGCGCGAGATGAGGAGTCCAGCGACGTTGCTGCACGCGATCGCGAGCAGCACCGCGACGGCGCCCAGGAGAACGTAGAGCGCGAGGCGCGTATCGCCGACCACTTGGTCGATGAGCGGCACGACGCTGATCGTGAGACCGCTGTTCCCTGGATAGAAGGCCGGGTATTCCTGCTTCATCCGCGCCGCGATCGTCTCCATCTCGGCCTGCGCCGACGCCGTGGACTCGCCGGGCTTGAGCGACGCGAAGATGTTGTAGTCTTCGCCGTCGCGGTTGGTCCGCGCGCTCGCCGGCACTGGGAGCGGGAGGATGAGCTCGATGCGCTGCACGCTGTTGACCGCTGGCATCACGTCCTTATCGAACACGAAATCCGGCGACAGGACGCCCACGATCGCGACGCTATTGCCGCTGAGCGTCAACGTCTTGTCAATGACGCCAGGGTCGCCGCCAAAGCGCCGCTGCCAGAATCCGTACGTCAACACGACGCCGAGCGGCCGGCCCGGTGCGTCGTCTTCGGCCGTGAACAGGTGACCGAGCACCGCGTGCGCGCCCAGCATGGAGAGGAGCGCGGACGACATGCGGACGCCGTCGATGCGCTCGGGCGCGCCGGTGCCAGTCATGTTGAAGCTCGCGCCGATCGCGGCCGCGACGCGGTCGAAAGCCGTATTCTCGGTCTTGATGTCGAGATATTGCCCGAGCGACAGCCAGTCTCGTGGGACATTGAGCCCAGGCGACCGCTGCCACAGCATCGCCAGCCGCTCGGCGTGCGGATACGGCAGCGGCCGGAGCAGGAGCGCGTTCGCGACGCCGAAGATCGCGCTGGTGGCCCCGATGCCGATCGTGAGCGACAGCAGTGCCGCGATCGTGAACCCCGGGGCTTTGACGAGAGTGCGGAGGCTGTTCACGCGTAGAACATAATCAGCAGACGGCTGGCAGACACCAGAGCGACGCCGCGCGTTTATGGTGCCCCGCGTACATACCCCTCACGGAGCGGAGCACAGCATGACATTGACCACCATGTGGACCCACGGCAATTCACTCGTCGTCGAAGACCCGGGCGAGTACGAGTACATCAGGCACCGGGCGTACGGCACGTTACTCAAGTACAACGCAGGGACGAGTTCGCTCGATGACCTTCGGGTCTGTCACATCCCGATTCCGACTCCGCAGACCGTCGATGGCGCCTCACCGGTCATCGCCAAGATCATCGTACTGTTCCAAACCGATGCCAACGCGCCTTTCGTCGCACCCAGCCAAGGCATCGAGGGCGTCGTGCGGGTCGAGAAAATCGATGTGTGGGATGGCCCGACACTGGTGACCACCTTTCGCCTGAACGACTGGCATGGGTCACATCTGTCGCCGGACGGAGTCAATCAGCTGGCGGTGCCGCCGACCCCAGTGCATACCGGCATCGGCGTGTCGCTCTTTTGTAGCGTCGATGGCGATGAAGACGCCTCCGAGTGGTTCTTGATCGTTGGTGGCGTCGCCGCGGATTTCGTCTATCCGAATCCGCCACTGGTGGGTCGCCAGTTCGAGACGGAGCGCGTCAAGGGCCGCTAGTCATCCAGGTGGTAGTACGATGCGATGCCCCACTGCACGAATTGCTCGCCGAGCGTGAGCCGATGCCAGAGGCCGAGGTGCTCGAGCGTGAGACTGTCAGTCAGCCGCTTGAGGACAACCAGCAGCCGCTCCGGCGGCACATCGGTCGCTCGCGCCTGAGCCGCTAACGCAGCAACCGCCTGCCGGAGGTGGGGCGCCCCATCGTCATTTTCTCGCAGGGCGAGAAGATCGGCGTGCAAGGCGCTCACCCTCCAGCGCATTGCGTCGCGTTTCACGCTCCGCCGCTCATCACGCGACCGGTTCGTGCCAGAACGAGATTGCTCCATGATAACACCCGCAAGGTTCGGGCTGCACGAGGCCGCGGCGCGACCCAATCGTGACGAGTAGGAGCACGTTCCGAGCCGTAATCGGTCGCCGTACAGCTTCTGTGCGAGTGCATCGTGAGAAGGGCCCGTTACAGACCCTTCTCGCCCCCTCGCTTGATGTCAGCGCTCCACGTCTGAGCGACGCGGACGTTCCGACTCGGCGTGTCGACTGCGCGGTGCCGGTCTGGGTGATTTCCCCTCTTCACCGGTGTCCGCTTTCATATTGATGGATCGCACCGCCAACTGCGTGAGCAGCTGGTCGGCCTTCCGCTCCTCCTCCAGCGTCTGTTGCAGCAGTTGTGCGTGCTTGGGGTACCCGAGCTGATCGGCCCAGGTGCGAACACTGCCGTACCCTGCCATCTCATAGTGCTCGACGTGCTGCGCGGCCGAGATCAGTCCGGCATCGAGCACCGGCGGCTCGGGGGCTTCCCTGATCAGCTCAGCACCCTCCTCAATCACTCCTTCCATCCCGTGGCATTTCTTGCCCAGCGGACTCGAGCCGAGATCGGCGAAGATCTGCTCGAGGCGTTGCACATGACCCTCCGTCTGCTCACGGTGAGCCTCGAATGCATGCTTGAGATGTTCGTCGGTCGCGGCCTTGATCATCTTGGGAAGGGCTTTCAAGATCTGCTGCTCAGCGTTGTGCAGATCCTTGAGCTCCTCTACGTACAGTTTGGCGAGCGTGGTCGGTGGCATTGGTGTCCTCCGAATGTGATGACTCTCTTTGAGACCGAGATGCCAATGCAAGCCATGATCCCTCCGGCGCGACCTCGACGGTGTGGGATGGGCACGCGACGTGCCTAGTGTGTGTGGTATGAAAACACTCTTTCCGCTCATCGTTCTCGTTTGCCTCGCTTGCACCCCGGGTGAGGGCCGCAACGCCGAGAAAACCAGCACGGACACCGTCGTCACTCCCGCACATGTGACCGATACGACGGTGGTTCAGAAGAAAGTCGACGTGAAGGTCGATACGCTCAAGAAGACGAAAAACGCACCGCACTGACCGCGCGCGCTGGATCAGGATCGATCGCGCTCACCGAGAAACTCGCCCACCGCGGCGAGTGACTCGATGTGATCGCAAAAGAGCTTGAATGTCGCCAAGAGCGGAACCGCAATGAATGCCCCTGGAATGCCCCAGATCCAGAACCAGAAGGCGAGCCCGATGAAGATGGCCACGGGGTTTAACGCCAACCGATGACCCTGGAGCAACGGCGTGACGAAGTTGCCCTGGACCACGTTGACGAGGAGATAGCTGGCCGGAACGAGGAGGGCATGACCGACAGAGTCGAAGGTCGTCAACGCGACCAAGGTCAGGAGCACGGCCATCGCGAAAGCGCCCAAGTATGGAATGAACTCGAAGAAGAACACCAGCACGCCCCAGAGTATGGGACTCGGTATTCCCCAGAAATACATCATGCCCGCTACCACAGCGCCTTCCACGGCGTTCACGAGCGTCGTGGTCAGCAGATAGCTCGAAATGGACGCTTCGCTCTCGCGTACGATTTCGACTGCCTTGCGCTTGTCTCTCACGTTCGGCAGAACCTTGACGAATTTCGCGAGGAAGAGATCGCCGGCGGCGAGCAGGAAGTACAGCAGGATGAGAACTTCGAACGCGCTCGCCAGCGACCCTTGCGCCGCATCCAATACGCGCTGCGTCACGCTCGGCCCTCGAACCACGACTTGCGTCGGTTTTGGCCCGGAGGGATTGACCCCTGCCGCCCGACCCGCCGCATCCGCCGCCTGCTCGGCATTCTTGGACACCCGCTGGAGTGGCCTGAAGATCGTGCCGAGCTTCGTCTCCGCTGTCGATAGTGTCGCCGGTGCGGTCGTTGCCCACTGTCGGATCGATCCGGACAATCCGAACGCGCCAGCCCCGACGAGCGCGAGTATCACGAGCAACGCGAGACCGCTGCCTATTGGAGTCGGTATTCTCCACCGCTTGAGCCACCGGACGACTGGGCTCAGCAGGAAACTGAGGAGGAGCGCGATGACGACCGGTAACAGAAACTCGCGCGCAAAGTACAGAGTGTACAGGACCGCGAGCACTGTCAGGAACGTCACGTCGACTCATCCATGCGACGCTCCAATAGCAATAAGCCAGCCCACTCAGTGTGTCCGGGTGACGTATATTGAATAGAGTGAGATTCGCCACGGGTTAGGTGGCGCACGCAAGGGACAACGCGGAGAGACATGGGTGAGCACGCGCTCGTGAATGCCGAAGTGCCTCGGATAAACGAGCCGGTCACGCTCGCCGAGGTGCGTGCGCGTATCGCCGATCGCTTTGGCCTGGTGCCAGCGTTCTTCATGATGGCCGGCGCCGAGCCGCCAATCGTCGAGTCGATGTTCTCGATGGTGGAGTTCACGTACTTCGATTCGCCGCTGCCCGCGCTCTTCAAAGAGCGCCTCTTCGTCTACGTCTCGCGTTTCTGCACGGTGCCGTACTGCATGGCCCGCCACTGCGGCTTTCTCGTCGGTTGTGGCAACGTTTCCGGAGACCCGGTCGCCGAGGGCATTTCGGTGCCGGAGGCGGTGGCGCTGCTCCAGACGCCATTTCCGGACGCAGCGGGACGGGATGATCTACTCCGCGCTTTGCGCGCAGTCCCTCACGTGCTCGAGCGCTGGCCCGAGCCGGCCTCGGCGCTGAGCGAAACGATTCTCTTTGCCGCCGCCGTCATCTTTGTCATGCCGCAGGAGCACAAGCCCTTGCTCGCGGAGCTCGAGCGCGTCCTTGGCCCGCGGCTCCACAACTACCTCATGCTGTTCCTCGGCTTCATACGCTTCGCGCACTTCTGGACGGAATCGCATCCCCAACTGCGAGTGGAAGACGACCTCGACCACCTGCTCTCCGAGCAGCGCGAGTTGGCCGAGTGGGTGACGAACTATTCGGTTCAGGTTGAGCAGGAGGTTGCGCATGCGAAAGCCGAGCTGCGAGACGTGGAGCTGTTGCGCGAACGGGCCGCACAAAGCGAAAGGGACGTGGTCGATTTGCGTGAAGAGGTCACCGCTCGGACAACGCACATGACGACGCTCAGCCACGAGCTGCGCACGCCATTGAACGCCGTTGTGGGCTACACGGAGTTGTTGGAGGCCGGGCTCGGTGGTGCGTTAGATGAGAAGGGCATCGCCTACCTCGCGCGAATCAAAGCCACCGCGCGACAGCAGCAACAGATCATCGAGGAGATTTTATCGTTCGCACGCCTCGAGGGCGGGCGGGAGACGATCCGTACTGAAGTGTGCGAGATGGACGCGCTCGTCACTGAGCTTCAAGCCGTCATCACGCCGTTGGCGGAAGCGCGCGGGCTCACGTTTACGACGAAGGTCGCGAATGCCCCCGCGACGTTCACAGCCGATGCGGCCAAAGTGCGTCAGATCCTGATCAACCTCCTTGGAAACGCCGTGAAGTTCACACCGGCTGGGACGGTCGATCTCAACGTTGCGACATCGCACGACGCCCTCGTATTCACCGTAACCGATACCGGCCCAGGCATTCCGCCACGAGACCGCGAGCGGATCTTCGAGCCCTTCACGCAGCTCGACGAAGGCAAGACGCGCGAGTACGGTGGCACGGGGCTCGGGCTCGCCATAACCAAGCGGCTCATCGAGTTGCTCCACGGCGAGATTCGCGTCCACGCGCGGGACGGAGGCGGGTCCACTTTCATTGTCGCGCTGCCATATCAACGCACGCCGTGACCTGGTTGGCACACTGGTTGCCTTTGATGCCCACAATCAAAGGCGACATTCTCCAGAGGAGCAGTGATGCGAAGCAGGACAATCATGTGCGTAGCGATGGCGATGGGGTTGGCGGCGTGCGGTAGTGCATCCGCGCCGGGCGGCATCAGTATCGGTGGTCATTGGAACGTCGCGGTCGCGAACCTCACGGGCGGCGGCCACGTCTGCAGCGGATCGTTCGTTGCCGATTTTGCGCAGAGCTTGAACACCTTCAATGGGTCGTACGCGAACGGATCCATCATGTGCTCAGCGAGTGGTGGCCCCATGGCAATCGGCCAGGCCAGCGGCAGTGTCACGGACGGGTCGGTCAACGGACAGTCGATCTCGTACACCCTCGACGGTAACCCGATCACGTTCACTGGGACCGTCAACGTGTCCCAGATGTCCGGCGCGGTGAGCTGGACGAAAGACTTCGGCGATGGCAGTGGACCGGTGACGCTCGCCGGCTCCTGGACCGCGCAGAAGCAGTAGGCTAGGGGATCGGCGCTGGCGCGGTGTAGGCGGTAATCAGCGCGACCAGCGCCCAGACGTCCGCGCAACCGCCAGCGGCCGCGACGACAGCACGAACCGCATCCCAGCGCGCGAATCCAGCGAACGCCTGCGCCAACGCGACCGGATCATCGCCGAGCCGGGGCAGGCTCAGCATGATGGGCGCGGCAAAGACAGTCAGGAGCATCACGCCCAGGTTCGCGCACGCTGCACCATAGAGAGGGATGGCGGCGGAGAGCGGTCGTCTGGGGCTGAGGCGGAAAGCGGCCGCCGCAATGAGTGACAGCAGCGTGCCGCCGATACCCGCCACGGGATAGACGATCCGTCCCGCGCCGAGATCGGCGTGTCGGCTGAACGCCGCCCACGCTTGCGGCCCGACCGCCCGCCAGGCGGGCATTTCGACGATGGTGCGACCGAGACTGTCGCCAAGCGCGGACATCACCAGCGCGATGACGACGCAGGCAATCGCCAGCCGGGGCGCCCGAGAGCGTGCAAGCATCGGCATACAAAGTATATATACGGGGGCGAGATCATTCAGGATACCCGGCCCTCCATCAGTTGTACAAGCGCGGATGGCTGTGGTCGGAGTGGCTCGTCGGCGCATGCTGGATCGGCGTCGGCCTGTCGGTGTTCGCCCCCCGGCACGCCGTGATTGCCACCGTCGCGTTCCTGTCGACCGCTTGCGCCGGACTCCTGGTGTACGCGCCGGTTCCGCTCCTCTGGCTCGCCGGCACTGCCGGGCCGTTGCTGATGGCGAGCGTTGTGCTCGGGCCGCTCGTGCCGGGCGCCGGGCGGTTCCCGTGGTTGATATGGGTGGGGTTGAGCCTCTCGTGCGTCGCGTTGCGACTCGTCGTCCGCGTCTTCGAGCGGTACGTATTTACAGATGAGACTCGGTCGGAATACACAGCGACAACATCGTTCCCTGGCCAGGGGCGCTCGTGATGTCCAACGTGCCACCGGCACGGCGTGCGCGCTCGCGCATCCCCATGACGCCCCAGTGGCCGTCTTTCACCGCGGCATCGACGTCGCCGGTCAACAGCCCGCGCCCGTCGTCCCGCACGTCGAGTCTCACCGACGACCGCTCGTAGCTCAACCGAATCTCCACCGTCGGTGAATCCGCATGCTTGACCGCATTGAGCGCAGCCTCGCGGGCGATCCGGAGCACCGCGTTCTCAATGGCCGGAGCGATCGGGCGACGACTGCCCGTGACGTCGAATCGCAGATGAGTCGGCGCCGTACCGATCGCGCGCCGCACCGTGCCTTCCAACGCGCGGGGGAGATCATCGTAGTCGGGCTCCGATGCGCGGAGGTCCCACACGGCATCGCGCGCCTCGCGCAACGTCACATCGGCCAGCGACAGCGCGCGTGAGAGCTCCTCCGCCGGGTCATCGCGCCCGTCCGCGCGCCAGCGCTGCAAGAGCCCCTGCAGTTGCAGCGTGACTCCCGTGAACCCTTGCAGCAGCGTGTCGTGGAGCTCACCCGCGACCCGCGTTCGCTCGGCCTGCGTGGCCTCTTCCGATTCGGTCCGCAGGAGCCGTTCGAGGCGGCGGGCTTGCTCCAACGCGATCGCGGCCTCGTTCGCGGCGATACGCACCAGGAGCCGCTCGGGGACGCTGGGAAAACCAGATCGAGTCGAGGCCACGGCAAGGACACCCAGATCCCCCGGAAGCCCCAACGGGACCCGGACGACAGACGCATCCCATTGCTCGAGCGCGACGCCGACATCTCGCGGGCTCATCGACCGAGGCTGGCGCAACCCGATCATCGCCGCTTCGATCGGTGCCTCACCGATGGCGTCGACGAGCCTCAGATAGGCAAAATCGAGATCGAGCATCGCTACCAATGAGTCCAGTAGCGTATCGACGATGCTCGCGGGCTGCCCAACGCTCCAGATCGCGGGCAGCGTCCCGATTTGCAGCAGGTTGCTAATGCAGTTCTGGAGCCGCTTGATCTCCTCTGCCGATTCGTCCATATCGCCGTGAGCGCAGCTCTTCCAGGTACTCCTCAGGGGGCACGTAAAATGGATTCTCTTGCACGGTGTGACCGATGAGGATCATGGGGTGGGCTCGGAGAACGCCCATGACGACTCCGCCGCTGAACCGCCTCAGGTCGTACACACAAATGACCGGATCGCTGACGCGAGCCCACATGAGGTTCGCTCGGCTCTCGTATTCGATGACCTGATCAACGCCGGGGTGGTTCTCGAGGGCCCACTCCATGTGGCAGACCGTGCGCGTTCGCCGAAACCCGTCGCGCCGCGCTCCGATCAACACTTGTTCGATGGTCGCCAACATGCGGTCCTGGTCGAACGAGCCGCCGGCAAGATAGAACTCATCCCAGCCGTGCACCTCGAATTGGCCGCGTTGCTCCGCTTGGGCGATGGCCAGGCCCTGCGATTCCAAGTGCTGCACGTGCTGCCGGCAGACGACCGGGTCGACGACATGCATGGCTTTGTCGCCACACTCCAATCCCTCCTTAATGAAAGGAAGGAGCACGCGCGCTTCTTCTTGCTCGTCGTGGAAGAAGGCACAGATGTGAGGGTGGGCACCGAGCTCCGAGCCCGCTAACCGGACGGGCGCGTCGCACATAAGGTCTTGTTCCATATGGTGAAGAGTGCACCCGCGCCGTAGGCAACGCCAGGTACCCAGTTTTGGGCATGTCACGGGGCTGTGTATTCGGTATCATCCGGTCATGCCGAACCCGATCACGATCCTCACGGTCGATGACCACGGATTGATTCGAGCCGGCCTCAGCGCTGTCGTGGCAACCGAGCCCGATCTCCGCATCGTCGCGGAGGCGGCGAATGGCGAAGAGGCGATCGAGCGGTTCGAGGTCCATCACCCGGACATCGTGCTCATGGACCTGCGTATGCCCGTGATGGACGGCTTGGCGGCGACCCGCGCGATCCTGGCCGATCATCCCGACGCGAAGATCATCGTGCTCTCGACATACGACGGCGATGTGAATATCCATCGCGCGCTCGAAGCCGGCGCGCGCGGATATCTGTTGAAGGACATGCTGCGCACGGAGGTGTTGAACGCGATGCGCCAAGTGTATCGCGGCGAGCGCTGTCTCCCGGCCCCCGTCGCGGCACAACTCGCGGCCCACACGCCGCGCGTCGAGCTCACACCACGCGAAGCCGAGGTGTTTCAGTACGTCGCGCGAGGGTGTACCAACGCCGAGATCGCCGCCGCGATCGGACGGACCGAGGGCACCATCAAGGTGCACGTGAAGAATATCCTGCGCAAACTCGACGCCCACGATCGCACGGAAGCCGTCGCCATCGGCGTCGAGCGGGGGTTCATTCACATCGGCTGACCACTACCTCTCTGGGTGTAGGCAAAGACTGCTCCGGGGAGGAGTAGAGACCACCTCCGCGCGCCAGTATCGTGGGGTATGACTCGAAATCTTATTGCCGCCTTACTCCTGGCGACCCCTGCGTGGTCACAGGCGCCGGCCAAGAGCGTACCGCAGCACATTGCCGACGATTTCATCGCATTAGCCGGCGGCGTACACCCCGGCTACCGGATCGCTCACGCCAAGGGCATCGTCGTGACGGGCACGTTCACGCCCTCGCCCGGTGCCACGTCGCTGAGCCGCGCGGCGCACCTGAAGGACGCGTCGACGCCGGTCATCGCCCGCTACTCGAACGCCAGCGGCATTCCGACCATTGCCGACAACGACCCCAACGCGACGATACGCGGCCTCGCCCTTCGCTTCACTTTGCCGAACGGCACCTATACGGACATCGTGGCCAACACGCGCAACGGATTCGCGGTCGGCACCGGCGAAGACTTCGCCGCGTTCCTCGACGCGATACTCGCGACCAAGCCAGACAGTAAGCACCCCTCGCCGATCGAGGCGTTCTTCGGCACGCATCCTGCCGCGCTGAGATTCGCGACCACCCCCGCGCGGGTGCCGGTCAGCTACGGCACAGAACAGTTCTACGGCAACGATGCGTTCATCTTCGTCAACGCGCAAAACGTCAAGCAGGCCGGCCGCTACCGGCTCGTCCCGGTTGGCGGTCCCAAATACCTGGACTCGGCCGCCGGAGCGAAAGTGTCGGCCAACTATCTCGAAGACGAGATCACGCGCCGGCTGCCGAAAGAGCCGATCAAGATTCGTGTGCTCGTGCAGCTTGCGAACCCGGGTGACCCGACGGCAGACGCATCGGTGGTCTGGCCGGACGACCGCAAGCTCGTCGAGCTCGGTGTCGTCACGCTCACGACTGTCGCGCCTGACAATGCCGAAACGCAGCGCAAGCTCGCCTTCAACCCCATCTACCTCACCGATGGGATTCAACTCTCCGATGATCCCTTACCAGCGCTGCGGTCCGCGGTGTACGCACTGTCGGTCCAGCATCGCGTCAACGTGACGGTGTCCAAATGAGCGCTCCAGCGATGCACGAATCACGCAACTACGTGACCGTCGGCCAAGAGAACTCCACGCCGATCGACCTGTACTACGAAGACCACGGCACCGGAAAGCCCGTCGTCTTGATCCACGGCTATCCCTTGAATGGCGCGTCGTGGGAAAAGCAGGTGCCAGCGCTGCTGTCAGCCGGCCACCGCGTGATCACCTACGATCGCCGCGGCTTCGGGAAGTCGAGCCAACCGACCACTGGCTATGACTACGACACGTTCGCCGATGACCTGCGGATGCTCATCACGCACCTCGAGCTCCGCCAGGTTGCACTCGTCGGATTCTCGATGGGCGGCGGTGAAGTCGCCCGATACCTCGGCAAGTACGGCTCCGAAGGCGTGCGCAAGGCGGTCATTCTCTCCGGCGTGCCGCCATACCTGCTCGACGGCGTCCCGCAAAGCGTCTTCGATGGCCTCGAGGCCGCGGCTAAGACCGACCGGTATGCGTTCTTCACGGAGTTCTTCAAGAACTTCTACAACACCGACGTCCTGCTGGGGAAACGCGTCAGTGCAGCGGCGGTCGACGCCAGCATGAGTGTCGCCGTCGGCAGCTCGGCGTTCGCGACCGTCGCGTGCATCCCGAGTTGGCATACGGATTTTCGCGCGGACTTGAAGCGCATCGACATCCCGACGCTCGTGATGCACGGCGATCAAGATCGCATTCTGCCGATCGGAGTCTCGGGCGAGAAGACCGCGAAGATGATCGCCGGTGCCACGTATGTCATCGTCAAAGACGGACCGCACAATATCGCGTGGACACACTCGGATGTCGTCAACCCCGAGCTGGTGGGCTTCCTCAAATGAAGGCCGTGCAGGTCCCCAAGGCCGGCGGCGCTTTCGAGATCGTCGAGCGCCCGATCCCGAAGCCCGGCGCCGGACAGGTGCGCGTCAAAGTGCAAGCGTGTGGCGTCTGCCACAGTGACTCCTTCACGAAAGAGGGCCTGTGGCCCGGCATTCAATATCCCCGCGTTCCTGGACATGAGATCGTCGGCGTCATCGACGAGCTGGGCCTCGGTGTGTCGGTGTGGAAAAGAGGCCAGCGCGTCGGGGTAGGTTGGCACGGCGGCCACGACAACACGTGCCGCCAGTGCCGGCGGGGCGATTTTAAGAATTGCGAAAATCTCCAAGTGCCGGGCATCAGCTACGACGGCGGATATGCGCAATACATGGTGGCTCCGGCGGACGCGTTGGTCGCGATGCCGGACACTCTTGCTGACGTCGAAGCCGCACCGCTGCTGTGCGCGGGCATCACCACCTTCGATGCCCTGCGCCGTAGCACCGCGGTGCCAGGTGATCTGGTCGCCGTGCAAGGCGTCGGCGGCCTGGGGCACCTCGCCATTCAATTCGCGAACAAGTGTGGCTACAAGGTCGTGGCGATCGGACGCGGCGCCGACACGGGGCCGCTCGCACTGAAGCTCGGGGCCAACGTGTACGTCGACACCGAATCGACGAACGCCGTCGAGGCACTGCAGAAGATGGGTGGCGCCCAGGTCATTTTGGCGACTGCGCCGAGCTCGAAAGCGATGTCCGAGTTGATAAACGGTCTCGGGCCGAACGGCGAGCTCATCGTCATCGGCGTGTCACTCGATCCCATCGAGGTGACTCCCGTACAGCTCATCGTCGGGAGTAAGCGTGTTCAGGGCTACGCCTCGGGCGCGCCCGCGGACGCTGACGATACGCTGCGGTTCTCCGAGCTGACCGGTGTGCGGCCTATGGTCGAAACGTTTTCACTCGAGAACGCGAGCCAGGCCTATGAGCGCATGATGAGCGGCACGGTACGATTCCGCGCCGTTCTCACAATGTGAGGAATCCATGTCACACCACTATTCGGGCCCCGACTACGGTTTCCCGCACGGAGATGCCCGCCTCGATTTCACCGATCTGTACGCTTTCCCAAAACCCGATGATCCCGCGAAATCGATCCTGATCATGGACGTGCACCCGTCGGTCGGCGTGAATCCACAGGGGCCCACGACACCCGAGCCCTTCGCGCCGAACGGACTGTACGAGCTCAAGATCGACGTGGATGGCGATGCCGTCGCCGATCTCGCGTACCGGGTGCGGTTCTCATCGTCCGCTGACGGGACGCAAATCGCGACCGTCCGCCGCGTCACGGGCACTTCGGCGGCCGGGACAGACGACACTGGTGACGTGATCGTCGATCGGGCGCCGGTCTCGACGGGGCCTGAGGCGCACGTAACGGAAGCCGGCAACTACCGGTTCTTCGCCGGATGGCGCAGCGATCCGTTTTTCTTTGATGCACTGGGCGCGCTGAACCAGCACTTCACCGGTGCTGATTTCTTTGGCGACAAGGACGTCTGCAGCATCGTCCTGGAAGTCCCCAACGCGGAGCTCGGGTTCGGCCCGATTGGCATATGGGCTCGCACGCTCGTCAGTGACGCGGGCATGTGGCTGCAGGCGGACCGCGGCGCTCGGCCGCAGCAGGAGCCGTTCCTCGCCGGTGACGAGAAAGCCGCCTATCTCGCCGGGCAGCCGGTGGATGATGCGCGGTTTATCCCAGCCTTCGCGCATTCGATGGAACACCTCGGCGGCCGCACGTCGGACGACGCGAAGCGGGTAGCCCGCACGCTATTGCCCGACATTCTCGTCTACGATCCCAAGCGTCCGGCAGCATTTCCCGACAACGGCCGCAGCCTCACCGACGATGTCGTGGACGTCCTCTTTCCGATCTTCACCAACGGAAAGGTCACGACCGACAACGTCGGACCGCACACCGATTTGCTGACCGAGTTCCCGTACGTGGGGCCGCCGCACAAACTCTACGCATCGGTCGACATCGCCCTCCCGCCGCCCTCGAACATCCGCGCGAAGACCATTCCGTAGATGACTCCGGCCACGTGCGCGATGTAGGCGACACCGCCGCCCTGCGTCGGGGCCACTTGTCCCAGGTTCACCAGTTGGGTGAGGAACCAGACGCCGATGAGGAGGGCGGCGGGGATCATGGCGATCTGCACGAACACGAAGATGACCAGGATGGACCGGATCCGATCCCTCGGGTAGGTCACGAGGAACGCGCCCATGACCGCGGCAATGGCGCCACTGGCCCCGAGGTTCGGGACGGTGGAGGTGGGATTCAATGCCACTTGGGCACCCATGGAGACCAACCCACCGACCAAGTAGAACACGAGATACCGGAACGGGCCCATGGCGTCTTCGATTTCCGGACCGAAGGCCCAGAAGAACACCATATTGCCGAGGATATGGGACCAGCCGCCGTGCATGAACATCGCCGTGAACAGCGTGATCAGGTCGTGGCCCGCGGTAATGTGGGCAGGGATCGCCGACCATTTGAGGACGAACGCGTCACCTCCCGCTAGCTCGAACCCGAACACAATGAAGTTCGCGACGATGATGCCGATCGTGACGATCGGCATGTTGACCGGACGGCGTGAGGCATCTGTCAGCGGGATGACCGTTCCCATGCTGCTGCTCTCCCCGGGTGCGAGTTAGCCGAGAATCTACGCGCTCCCGCCGCCGCCGCTAGCTCGTCGCGGATCATCTTGGCTTTCGACATACTCGAGCCCGAGCGGACCGATCGCGTTGACCTGAGTCACGTACTCGCCCGACTGCGCCCAATGGAAGTGGTGCGTATGTCCCGGCAGAACAATGACAGCCCCGGGTGGATACGCGGCGAGCTTCGTCGCGTCGAAGGCGCTCCCGAGACCGATATAGAAGACGCCGGATATGACGGTGTAGACCCGATCCTCGGGATGCCAGTGGGGCATGAGCTTGACCCCCGCCGGGACCTTCACCCGAATGACATACGGACCCGGTTGCGTCGGGTCACCTACCAGAACGGCATAGCGTGCTGTAGGCGGAAAGGCAGGGAATGGCTGCCACTCGACGTTGTCCGGCAAAATCGCACGAAATTTGCGCGTGTCCACTTGTCTTCCGCCCCCCATTTGTGACAACGTGAAAGCATGAACACCCCACTGTCTCGCCGGCAGTTCCTCGGTCGCTCAGGTCTCGCGGCCGGAGGCACCGCGCTCGGCGGGCTCGTCGCCCTCGGCGTCGATCCCGAGCCACTCCGCGCATCCACCGTGCCACTCGGGTACAAGCTCGCCAACACGAAGACGGTCGTTGGCGTCTGCCCGTATTGCGCGGTGGGCTGCAGTCAGTTGCTCTCGTCGCGCGACGGAAAACTCGTCAACGTCGAAGGCAATCCCGACTCGCCGATCAATCGCGGCACCCTGTGCCCCAAGGGCGCGTCCAGTTTCCAGCTGACCGTCAATCCCGAACGCCAGAAAAAGGTCCTCTACCGGCGTCCGGGCGGAAAAGAGTGGGAGTCGCTCGATCTCGAGAAAGCGATGGACATGATCGCCGAGCGCGTCAAGAAGACACGCGACGCGACGTTCCAGCGTACCGCGCAGATCGGCGGCCGCACCGTGACGGTCAACAATACGCTCGGGATTGCATCGCTCGGTGGCGCGACGCTGGAGAACGAATGGAATTACGCGCACTTGAAGCTCTGGCGCGGACTCGGCGGCGTCTTTCTCGAAAATCAGGCTCGAATATGACACTCGGCCACGGTCCCCGGTCTGGGGGCGACGTTTGGCCGCGGCGGCGCGACGATGTTTCAGCAGGACCTCCAGAACGCGGACTGCATCGTGATCATGGGGTCCAACATGGCGGAGTGTCACCCGGTGGGATTCCGCTGGGTGATGAAAGCGCGCGAGCGCGGCGCGATGATCATTCACATCGACCCGCGGTATACACGCACGTCGGCGAACGCCAACCTGCACGTCGGCATTCGCTCCGGCTCCGATATCGCGTTCCTCGGTGGATTGATCAATTACATCATCAAGAATGATCGGTGGTTCCACGAGTACGTCCTGAACTATACGAACGCCGCGACGATCGTCTCGGACGACTACAAGGACACGGAAGACCTCGACGGCCTGTTCTCTGGTTTCGATGCGGCTGGACGCAAGTACGATAATGCCACGTGGGCGTACGCGGGCGCGAAGGATGGACCGCCGCCGACGGACCCGACGTTGAAGAACCCGCGATGTGTGTTCCGGATCCTGGAACGACACTTCGCGCGCTATACACCCGACATGGTCTCCCGCGTGTGCGGGTGCACGCCGGAGGAGTTCGAGAAGGTCGCGAAAGCGCTCTGCGACAACTCGGGTCGCGAGCGCACGTCGTCGATCTGCTACGCGGTCGGCTGGACCCAGCACACCGTCGGTGTGCAGATGATCCGCTGCGCCGCCATCGTGCAGGCGCTGCTCGGCAATATGGGACGGCCCGGCGGCGGCATCCTCGCGCTGCGTGGCCATGCGTCGATCCAGGGGTCGACGGATGTGCCGACGCTGTACCACCTGCTTCCGGGCTATCTGCCCGCACCGAGTGCGGCAAACCCCAAGCACGACACGCTCGACGGTTGGGTCGACGCGACGATGCCGAAGACGGGATGGTGGGCCAACGGCCGCGCGTACATGATCTCGCTGCTCAAGATGTGGTACGGCGATGCCGCGACCGCCGAGAATCAATGGGCGTACGACTATCTGCCCAAGGCCGTGGGCGACCACTCGCACATTCCAATGTTCAAAGCGATGGTCGATGGCGTGGTGAAAGGCTTCATGTGCATCGGGCAGAATCCCGCGGCCGGTGGACAGAACGCCATCTATAACCGTATGGCGATGGCCAACCTCGATTGGCTCGTCATGCGCGACCTCTTCCGCATCGAGACCGCGGAGTTCTGGAAAGCGCCGGACGTCCCGGATCCCTCGGTGATCAAAACCGAGGTGTTTTTCCTGCCGTCGACCTCAGTGACCGAGAGCGAGGGATCGTTCACCAACACGCAACGACTCTTGCAGTGGCACGACAAGGGCGCCGAGCCGCAGGAAGATTGTCGCTCTGACCTCTGGTTCAGTCATCATCTCTATAAACGGCTGCGCAAGCTGTACGAGGGATCGACCGATCCAAGGGACGCCGCGTTCCTCGCAATGACCTGGTACACGAACGAAGAGCCTGGGCCGCTCAAGGAGCCGAACGCCATTGATGTCCTGCGCGAGATCAACGGTTGGCATGCCCCGGATCGCACGCCGCTCAAAACGTTCGTCGACATCAAGGCCGATGGGTCGACGCCGTGCGGAGTGTGGATCTATACGGGAGTGTATCCGGCCGAGGGAGTGAACAAAGCGCAGGCACGCGTGTCGGACGCGTACACGTCACTCGGCTGGGGATGGGCGTGGCCCGCCAATCGGCGCACACTCTACAATCGGGCGAGCGCCGATCCGCAGGGAAAACCGTGGTCTCCACGTAAAGCCTACGTGTGGTGGGATGACAAGCAAAAGAAGTGGGTCGGCTACGATATCCCCGACTATCCCGCGACCAAGGCTCCGTATTCCAAGGGGGTATGGTCCAAGGGCGGAATGGACGCACTGGATGGCACCATTGCGTACATCATGCAGCGTGATGGCAAAGCGTCCTTGTTTACACCAACCGGAATCGTCGACGGCCCGCTGCCCACGCATTACGAGCCCTGGGAATCGAGCATCAAGAACGCGCTGTACCAGATCCAGCGCAGTCCCGTGGCGAAAGTATGGGACATGGTGGGCAACAAGTACATCGACGTTGGTGATCCAAACTACCCGATCATTATCACGACGTATCGCCTGACGGAGCACCATCTCAGCGGACCGATGAGCCGTTGGAATCCATGGCTCACGGAGCTGCAGCCGGAGATGTTCATCGAGATCTCGCCCGAGCTGGCGGCTGAAAAGCACATCGAGAATACCGGTTGGTGCACGGTGTATACGCCGCGAGCCGCGATCGAGTGCAAGGCGCTCGTGTCCCGGCGCATTAAACCGTTCACGATCAACGGCCAGCGCATGCATCAGGCCGGCGCGCCATTCCACTGGTCGTGGAACGGCGTCGTCAGCGGCGGCAACGCGAATGATCTGATCTGCCTGGTGGCCGATCCAAACGTCACGATTCACGAGGGCAAAGCGTTCATGTGCCAGATCGTCGCCGGCCGCCAACGCGAGGAGATTCTGCCGAAGCTGCCCGACAGAACGGTGCCGGTACCCAAGGTCGGTAGGCGCGAAGCGCGGGCGGCCCAAGCGGCGATCGACGACGCGATCGCCGCCTATCTGCCGTTGGATCACCCCGAGGGGGTGTATCATGGCTAAGGGGTTCTATACCGACACGACCGTGTGCATCGGCTGCAAAGCCTGCCAGGTGGCGTGTCATCAATGGAACGAGTTGCCGGCCGCCGATGGTGGGCGTACCGAGCTCTCCGGCGACTCGTACGACAACACCCAACGCCTGTCGGCCGTGAACTGGCGCCACGTCAAGTTCATCGAGCAGATCACCGAGGACCGCGCGAGCGACGGATTCTTGCAAGGGTCGCGCTGGCTCATGATGTCGGACGTCTGCAAGCACTGCGTGCGTGCCGGTTGCCTCGAGGTCTGCCCCACCGGGGCGATCATTCGCACGGAATTCGACACGGTGTTCATCCAGCAAGACGTCTGCAACGGCTGCCGCGCCTGTATCAGCGCCTGTCCATTCGGCGTCGTCGATATCGGCGACGACGGCAAAGCCCACAAGTGCACGCTGTGCTACGATCGCTTGCAACAGGGTAGGGAACCGGCGTGCGCTCAAGCGTGCCCGACGGAGTCGATTCGGTTCGGCGAAGTGACAGATCTCATGCAGCTGGCCGAGCAGCGCGTGGCGCAGCTCAAGGCCGAGAATGTCGACGCGTACGTCTATGGGAAGGAGGAGATCGTCGGCGGCCTCAACTCGTTCTATCTCCTGGTCGACAAGCCGGAAGTGTACGGCCTCCCGTCGAAGCCGGAATTGCCGTCACACAACGTCGACACGGCATTCGAGCTGAGTGGCGTAGCCGCCGCGGCCATTGCGGTCACGGGTCTCGTAGCGTTCAGAAAGGGACGCATGGACGAGATGGCGCGAGCGGAGGGCAACGACTGATGTGGACCGCCAACCCTGGCTCCGGAGTCGCGCTCGCGCCGCATTGGGGATGGTACGTCATTCTGTACTTCTTTCTCGGCGGCCTGGCCGGCGGCCTGATGGTCATCGCGGGCGGACTTGAGCTCGTCGGCGACGAACGCGATTCGGATGCTATCCGCATCGCCCACCGGCTGACGTTTCCACTCATCATCGCCTGCGCGTTCTTGTTGATCATCGACTTGGGCACGCCGACTCGCTTCTGGCACATGGTCTTCAAGTCCGACCGGTTTCCCGAGCTGATCATCAAGCCCTGGTCGCCGATCTCCCTCGGCTCGTGGATCTTGACTCTCTATGGTGGCGTGGCCTTCGTCAATTACTTCTTCGCTGACCGCGTTCGCGGTCGCCGGGCGTGGATGATCCTGGAGGGCCTCGCTGGTTTTGGGCTCGCCGGATATACGGGCGTGCTCGTGGCCGGGACCAGCAATGCCGTCTGGCACAACGCGCGACTCATGGGCGCGCTGTTCTTGTTGTCAGGCGTGTCGACGGCGTACGCACTCCTGATGTTGCTTCTGCCGGCGACCAGTGCTACCCAGCGCAAGCTGAGCGACGGTGATTTCTGGGCAGTCGTCCTCGAAGCACTCGTGCTGCTCGTCATGCTCATCGGCCTTGGCTCGCTCGGTCGCGTGTTCTGGAGCGGCTGGTTCGGCGTTGTCTTCTGGCTCGGCGTGGTGGGCCTCGGTCTCTTGGCACCATTGGCCCGGCATTTTACTGCCTTCAATCCACGTCGCGCCGCGATGTGCGTGCTCGCGGGTGGCTTGTTGCTCCGGTTCGTCATCGTCATGTCGCCCCAGTTCCCACGAGTAGCGTTATGGCACCTTTAGACTCCTCGCGCTTCGCGCTCGTCGCCTCGGCAGCTGGGCTGCGGCGTACAGTAGGCCTCGTAGTCTTCACCCAAATCGGCTTCCTCTCAGCGTGCTCGCCGGAGGCGGTGCGCGTGCGTGATGGCGGCCCCGGAGCGGATCCCGGGAATACGCCGCGATTGGCGGTCGAGCCGCCGCGCGCGAACCCGCAGCCGGCCGATACATCGTTGTGGCCGGGCAAAGCGATGGCGCCGGTGGACCGTCTCGCGCGCGGCGACACCTTGCCGCACTCATAGCCATGGACGCCGAGCTCGCCGTTGTCCGGGCGCTAGCCCAAGAAATCACCCGCCTCGCCGCGGCACGGTCGTCGCTCGACGTTGATGTTGAAATGGCGAAGACGCGAGCCGCGGCGGGAATGCCCGCACTGGCCGGAGAGCCGCTCCTGACCACCGATCAACTCCTGGCGAACGCCCGCGCACTCGGCGCCGCCGTGCCGGAGGTTGGGGAGACGATGCTCGCCATCGCGGCCGCCCTCGCACCGGTGGCGAGCGACGAAGTCGCGAGCATTGCCCTTGCCGGCGCCTGGTCGGAAATCAGCCCACTCGCGGCTCGTATCGATGTCGATGAGTCGGCCTTGATGACCGTACTCGACTACGCCGCGCGCCCAGCGTTACTCGCCGCCGCCAATCGCCTCGGCGACCTGTTCGACGACGACGAGCCCAGTCGCTCTGCGCGTTGCCCGATGTGCGGCGCCCCTCCACTCATCGCCGAGCTCTCAGGCAAGGACGGCGCCCGCTCTTTGCGCTGCGGCCGCTGCGCCGCCCGCTGGCGATTCCCGCGGCTTGCCTGCGCCACCTGCGGCGCCGAGAACGCTGGCGCGCTCCACGCCGAGGGAGACGCCGGTATCAAGCAAGCCGACTATTGTGACCACTGCCACGGCTACCTCAAGGCCGTCTCGGTCCTCGCGCCACTCGACTACGTCGCGCTGCTCGAGACCGATCTCCGGACCGCCGCGCTCGATTTGGCGGCGATCGACCGCGGCTACGCACGCGTCGCTACCTGAAATACGAACGTGGCGTGACTCCTAAGGCCTTCCTGAACATGGAAGTGAAGGCGCTCGCCGTACCGTAACCGGACTCCAGAGCCGCGTGCGTCACTTTTGCGCCTTCGGCCAGGAGACGCATGCCCTGCATGAGCCGAAGTTGCTGCCGCCATTTCCCAAACGTCATTCCGATCTCCTGCTGGAACAATCTTTCGACTGACCGCTTGCCCGCCCCCGTCTCTTTGCACAGCTGCGCGAGGGTGCGCGCATCGCGCGGATCGCGCATCAGGATGGCGGCGATGCGCACCAATCTGGGATCGGACAAATGTGGAAGTTGCAACGGGACGGTGTGCACCGCTTCCAGCTGATGGAGAATGACCGCGACCAGGTGTGCCTGCCATTGCACCGATGTCTTCAGGGTCCGCACGGTACACGCGTGGAGAATCAGTTCCCTGAGCAGCGCCGAGACATTGATCACGCAACAATCCCGCGGCGGCCCTTTGGCGAGGCGGGGCTTGAGATACAGGGTTCGCATCGCCACCACACCCGACATCGTGATCGTGTGCGGCATCTTGGCCGGAATCCAGACGGCACGGTGCGGGGGGACCACCCACGTGCTGCTGCCAGTACTGACGGTCATGACTCCGCGCGACGCATAGACGAGTTGATCGCGGTCGTGGAAGTGCAGCGGTACGACAGAGTCGGCCGCATAGTCCCGAGTGTGACTGGTGATCGCTGACGTACGATCGCCCGATCGGTCGAAAATCCCCGTTTGACGCTTTCGCGACATCTATTGTCACCTTATCGAAAGCGCGCACAGCGCGCAATGGGTAAGCTGGGGAAGGATGAACCACCTCCATCGCTGGCTCTGCCGTTCTGACCGCTGGCGTCGCACCGTAGCGCAGAGACTGCCGTGGGCGATCGGGGACACCGATCTCGGACCGAATGTCTTGGAAATCGGCCCTGGCCCCGGCCTCACGACAGACCTGCTGCGGAACTCAGTGGCTCGACTGACGGCACTGGAGATCGATGCGACATTGGCCAGAGCACTGAGGGCCCGACTTACCGGCACCAACGTTCGAGTCGTCGAAGGCGATGCCACCGCGATGCCGTTCGGTGACTCGGAGTTCTCGGGTGCCGTGTCGTTCACCATGCTGCATCACGTGCCGTCTCAGGAACTGCAGAACCTGGTGCTCGCTGAAGTGTTCCGCGTGCTGCAGCCCGGGGGCTTTCTCGTGGGCACCGACAGTCTTCAGAGCTGGTCCATGAGAATCATCCATATCGGTGACACGCTCGTTCCGGTGCCTCCCGATACGTTCGACGCACGTCTGGAGCGTGCGGGTTTTCACGTGTTGGACGTGCAACAGAACGCGCAAGCATTCCGATTCCGTGCTCAACGAGGAGTGACATGAACAAACTCATCTTGATACTCACGAGCGCTGTTCGCTTGGCCGCCCCGGGTGGCGATTCCTGCGCTACGAATTCGGCAAACCGGCAACTGGACTATTGGCTCGGCACGTGGAAGATCGGCGCCCCCGGCTCGTCCGGAAACGCTCATAGCACCGTCACGCTCTCGCTCGACAAGTGCTTGGTCGTCGAGAACTGGGATGGCGGACGTGGCCACTACGGGCAAAACGTCTTCGGCTATAGTGCCGACGACAAGAGCTGGTACGGATTGTTTGCCGACAACGCGGGCCGGGTGCACGTATTCACCTCCGGCAAGGTCGCATCCGACACCGCGGCATTTGAAGGCACGAGCCGGGGACCCAACGGAGAGGCCGTATTAAACCGAGTAACAATTATCCGGCTGACCCCGAACAAGGTCGAGCAGACATGGGAAAAATCCACCGACAACGGCGCCAATTGGAATGTCGCGTTCCGCGGAGAGTATTCGCGATGAACATCAAAACCGCGCTATTAACAATTCTCGTCGCGGCACGTCCCCTCGGTGCACAACCTGCTCTGCTCGTCCTTGCCAATGAGGACAACACACTGAGTATCGTCAGCCCCGCGAGCCTGAAAGTCATCGCCACATTGCCCGTCGGCCCGGACCCCCACGAAGTGATTGCCTCGAGCGACGGAACGACCGCCTACATCTCGAACTACGGCGGCGGCGCGTACAACACGCTCACCGTGGTTGATCTCGCCGCGAAGAAAGTCTTGCCGGCCATCGACCTCGGCGCACTGCGCGGCCCACACGGACTGGCGTTCGTTGGTAGCCGGGTGTGGTTTACGGCTGAAGCGGCGAAGGCGATCGGCAGCTACGATCCCGCAACACGGAAAATCGACTGGATCATGGGTACCGGCCAGAATCGCACCCACATGATCTCCGTGTCCCCGGAGCTCAACCGGATCGTCACCACGAACGTCAGCTCCGCTAGCGTCAGCATCATGGAAAAGATCAGCGGAGACTGGAACGAAACCGTCGTTCCCGTCGGTCGCGAGTCGGAGGGACTTGACGTATCGCCCGATGGCAAGGAAATCTGGGTCGCCAACGCCGGTGACGGAACGGTCTCTATCATTGACGTAGCGAGCAAGAAGGTCGTTGCCACACTGGCCGTCAACGTCCAGGGAGCGAATCGGCTCAAGTTCACGCCAGATGGCAGGCTGGTGTTTGTGTCGAGCCTGAACAAGCCCGATGTGCTCGTGCTCGACCGCGCCACCCGAAAAGAAGTGAAGCGCATAAAAGTGGGCGATGGCGCCGCCGGGATTCTGATGCAACCCGACGGAGCGCGTGCGTACGTGGCCTGCTCACCCGATGGCTACGTGGCCGTCATCGACTTGCATTCGCTCGAAGTCGTTGGCCGCATCGCCGTCGGGCAAGGACCCGACGGCCTGGCGTGGGTTGGCCACTAGCCCTCGATCTTGTAGATCTCCCGCTTGCCGTGATCGACGAGGTCATGGTACCCCTTCATGAGCTCCTCGTACTGCTTCATCTCATCCGCGTTCTGCGGCATCGACATCATGTTCTCGAACGCGGCGAGGTCCATGACCTCCATCTCGGACACAACCGTCCAGTACTGCTCGGCGCAGAAGTCGGTCATGATCTTCATGGGCGGCATGCCGAATTTCGCGTTCAGCTTCCCCATGGCCAGAAACTTCTCCACCAGCGGTCGCACTTTCCCGGGCTTGCAATAGAAGACTTCGCGGATCAGATACATCGCGGCCTCCTTAGCCGAACGTGAACGAGTACGCCGCCACGCCGGGGTCGAGAAACTCGATCCGAAATGTGCGATCTCCGATACTGCCCTTCTGTCGGATGAGCTGATACATGCGTGGCTCGCGAACCTCACCGGTCCCATCGGGCGCAACGTCGACGCCGTGGTTCTCACCGGGCGCGGCGCCCTCCAACGTAACCTTGAACCGGATGGGCTTTCCATTCCCACCCATCACGAGGTGGAGATCGCGCGCGTGAAAGCGGTACGTGATCGCGCCGGGCGCTGTACGCAGCACCGCACTCTCGCTCTCCTGATCCCACCCGCCACTCAGGCTCCACAGAGGCGAGGGTGCGAGCCGCCGAGTGCCGACGTAGGTCTCCGGCGTTTCGTCCGCGCCGCTCGCGGGCGCCTCGGGCCCCGTGCCCACGACGCTGACCGTGCCGTTCGGCACATTCGTGGCCCCATTCTCTTTGAGCAACTGCTGAATCACACGCTCTGACTCGGAGTAATCCCCCTCGCCGAAATGGTGATGGCGCACTTTACCCTTGCCATCAATGAGGTAGTCCGCCGGCCAGTAGTTGTTGTCGAGCGAGTTCCAGATCGCGTAGTTGTTATCCATCGGCACCGGATACACGACCCCGTACTCCGGCAGCGCCCGTTCGACATTCGCGCGCTCTTTCTCGAACGAGAACTCGGGCGTGTGCACACCGATCACGACCAAGCCGGCGTCCTTGTACTTTGCCGCCCACGCCTGGATGTACGGCAACTGGCGCAGCGAATTGATGCACGAGTAAGTCCAGATATCGACCAGCACGACCTTGCCGTGGAGCGACTGAAAGTCGATCGGCGCGGAGTTGAGCCACGCGACGGCGCCGCTGAAATCGGGGTCGTGCCGTTCGTCGGCCAGACCGAAGCTAGCAGCGACCGCCGCGAGGCCCAACGCAACGTGTTTCATCATGTTACGCGGGCTGCCGCGCCACGAGCGCATCAGCGGCGACGATCGCATCGGCAAACGCATGCGGCGCTTCCTGCGGCACGTTGTGCCCGATGCCTCTCAAGACCCGGTGCGCGTACTTGCCCGTGAACTTCTTGGCGTAAGCCGCCCCATCGATGTTCGCGCCGTCGAAATCACTGCCGATCGTGATCGTCGGGACCGTGATGTCAGGGGCCGCGAACAGCTTCTGCTCGTACTGGTCGTACTTCGATTCGCCTTGGGCCAGCCCGAGCCGCCACCGATAGTTGTGAATCACGATGTCGACATGGTCCGGGTTCGTGAACGACTGGGCGGTCCGATCGTACGTCGCATCATCGAAGGCCCACTTCGGCGAGACGATCTTCCAGATGAGCTTATTGAAGGCGTCGCGGTTCTGGTCGTAGCCTTTTCGCCCGCGGTCGGTCGAGAAGTAGTACTGATACCACCACCCCAGTTCGGCCGCTGGCGGCAACGGATCCGCCTGCGCCGCCACGTTGGTGATCAGGTACCCACTGACCGACACCATCGCCTTGCAGCGGTCCGGCCAGAGCGCCGCCATGATATCGGTCGTGCGCGAACCCCAATCAAACCCGCCGATGACCGCTTTCTGAATCTTGAGCGCATCCATGAGCGCGATGATGTCGAGCGCGACGACCGCCTGCTGGCCATTGCGCATCGTATCGCTGGAGAGGAATCGCGTCGTGCCATACCCGCGCAGATACGGGACAATCACGCGATATCCACGGGCCGCGAGCAGCGGAGCGACCTCGACGTAGCTGTGTATATCGTACGGCCAGCCGTGGAGCAGGATGACCGCCTGGCCATCCGCTGGACCGTCCTCGGCGTACCCCACGTTCAAGAGACCCGCGTCGATCTGCTTGAGCGGCTTGAATGACATGTGCGATCCCGATCTCGGCTTGACGGGTTGTGTGCGGGTCGCTCCCGCGATGAGCGCGTCAGTGGGAGCCATAGCGACCGCCGCGGTGCTCATTGCCGCGGCGCTAAAGAAGTGACGGCGGTTCATCTCCGACATGTTCAGCATTCTCCAATCATGGGTTCTCGAGCCGGTGGACTTGACGTGCGGCACGTTATCGTCGGCCACCACCGCGCGGTACTACTCGTTCGAGAGTGGCACGTCGAGCGTGACCGTCGTGCCCATGCCGATGTCGCTGCGAATATCGAGCCTCCCGCGGACATTATGCGCGCGTTCCCGCATGCCGGTCAAACCGAAGTGATCCTGCGAGTCTTCGAATCGGGAATGTGGATCGAACCCACTCCCATCATCGTCGATCACGACGCGCAGTCGCCGACTGGCGAACACAACAGTCAGTCGCACCGTCCGCGCGCGCGCGTGCCGGGCAATGTTCGCCCCCGCCTCCCTGACGACCCGCACCACGGCGTCGTGGATATCGTCGCACACCGGACGCACATGGCCCATGACGGCGATCGACACGGTCAATGGTGCATCCGCCGTCGCGCGGCGGACGGTCCGTTCGACAGCGCGGACCAGACTCTCGTCGGTCGCGCGATCGCGCATGCCCATGATGTCTCGCCGCGCCTCCTCGGTCGTTTTCTCGGCGAGCTCCATGATCGGCACAAGCGCGCGAGCCGCGGACTCGGACACCGCCCGCACATCCGGAAGCACCGCGCGCAAGTGTAACGCGATGGTCATCGCGTCCTGCAACAGACCGTCGTGCAACTCGCGCGCGATACGCGTCCGTTCCTCGCGAACCGCCATCCAAACGCGTCCTTGAACGGTCGGGGTCGCTTCTGTCGCCGTGGCTATCATAGCGATCACGGTACAGCCACCGTATATGATTTGTCCTCACGAACGCGTTCAATCACTCTCAATTACTCTCAAGTGTACCGCTTCGGACCCTTCAGGCTGGACCCTGGCCGGCGCTCGCTCACGCGCGATGGGACCGACGTCGCGGTCACTCCGAAGGCATTCGACATCCTGCTGTATCTGGTTCAGCACCCGAATCGGGTTGTCACCAAGCAGGATCTGATGAAGGCGGTATGGCCGGACACGATCGTCGAGGAAGGCAACCTCACCCAGAACTTGTCGCTGTTACGCAAAGCGCTGGGCGACGAGACCCGGCTGATCGTGACCGTCGCCCGTCAGGGGTACCAGTTCACCGCTGATGTCACGGTCGAAGCCCCAACACCACCTCGACCGGAGGCGCGTTGGCGCTACGTCGCCGCCCTCGGAACAGCCGCGCTCCTCGTGTTTATCGGCGCCCCGATTGCCTGGCAACGTTTTCGGAATGCGCCGGATCTCCCGGAAAACGTGCGATTGGCGGTGTTGCCGTTCGAGAACCTCACCGGTGATGCGGCCCAGGAGTATCTCGCGGATGGCCTGACCGAAGAGCTGATCTCGCAACTGGCCCGACTCCAGCCGGACCGGCTCGGTGTCATTGCGCGCACATCGGTCATGCAATACAAACACACCACAAAACGCATTGACGAGATCGGGCGTGACCTGTCGGTGCGATACGCGCTCGAGAGCAGCTTGCGGCGCAGCGCGGATCGCCTCCGGGTCACTGTCCAGCTGATCCGCGTGCAGGACCAGAGTCACATCTGGGCCAATGACTTCGACTACGCGTCCCAGGACATCCTGCGCTTCGAGGATGAGGTCGCGACCGCGGTCGCGCACGAAGTGCAAATCCATGTGACGCCCGTCGGCCGCGCCCGCGCGACACGCTCGGCCTCCACCAAGCCCGAGGCCGTCGATGCGTTCCTGCGGGGACGCGACATCGTCCAGAACGGGAAGGGAACGAAGGACGACTGGACGAACGCCAAGCGCTATTTCGATCAGGCAATCGCGCTGGATTCGTCCTACGCGCTCCCGTGGGTGTGGTTGTCCGACATCGCGCGCAAGGGCGCGGACCGGGGCTTCATGCCGGTCGAGGACGGCGACCGTGAGGCGCGCCAGGCGGCTCAGCGTGCCGTCGTGCTCGATCCAAACCTGCCCGAAGCGTATGCCCAACTCGGCAAGATTCAGCGGCTCATGGATTGGGACTGGGAGGGCGCGAACGCGTCGTATAGGCGCGAGCTCGCTCTGGATCCAGGGAACGCGGATGCCTACGCCCTTTCCGGCATGGTCGCGATGTATCTGGGTCACATCGACCAGGGCATCGCACTCGCTCAGCGCGCACGCGCGCTGGATCCGCTCAACCCCGGGGCCATCGGCGCTCTTGGAGAAGCGTTGTACACCGCGGGACATTTGGACGAGTCGGTGAAGATATTCGAGGACGACTCATCCGCGATACGCAGTCCGGTGCTCGACGAAAAGCTGGTCGAGATCTACCTGGCTCGAGGACGTGTGAATGACGCGATGTCCGTCGCGGACCGCATCTCGTCGCCACCGTGGCAAGGGATCGCCCGCGAGCTTGTCTACGTGCACCAGGGGCGGCGTCACACGGCGGATAGCGTGTTGACCGACTACATCGCGCGCTATGGCGCGTTCGCGTCGTATCAAATCGCCCAGATGTACGCGTATCGCAGTGAAAAAGACTCGGCCTTCGCCTGGCTCGACCGGGCGTACGGCCAACGCGACCAGGGGCTCAACGATACGAAAGTCGATCCGATGCTCGCGAACCTGCGGGGCGATCCACGCTACGCCGCGCTCTTGATCAAGCTCAAGCTCCCGCCCTGACGCTACTCGGCGTGCAGATACCCGCGCGCGATCGCGATCGACACCGCCTCGGTCCGATCCGCGGCGCCGAGCTTGGCGAGGATGCTCTTCACGTGGACTTTCGCGGTGTGCTCCGTGCGGCCGATCACGCGGGCGATGTCCTTGTCGCGAAGCCCCTTCGCGACGAGCGTCAACACGGTTTGCTCTCGCTCGGTCAAGTCCGCGCGCGGCGTGTGCTCGGCGAGTCGCTGGGCGACCGCCGTTGGAATGACGCGCTCGCCGCGCGCGACGGCGCGTGTGGCTGACACGACCTCCGTGCCCACCATCCCCTTGAGCAGGTAGCCGCAAGCGCCGGCGACGAGCGCGCGATGGATGTCCACGTCGCCCTCGTACGTCGTGAGCGCAACGATGCGCGCATCCGGAAATTCGGCGACGATCGCCGCGATCGCGCCGATCCCGTCGAGCTCGGGCATCCGTAGGTCCATCAGTGTGACGGCCGGACGCAGCTCCCGATACCGCTCGATCGCCTCACGTCCATTCCCCGCTTCGCCCACGACAGCGATGTCGGGCTCGCGGTTCAGCATGGCCGCAATGCCGGTCCGCATGAGAGGGTGGTCATCCACCACGAGTACTCGAACGGGGTCGCCCATACCTCCGGAAAGAGTCGGGGCAGGGCGCCCCCGAGGCAACTACTCGAAGGAGTATTGGGCCGCGGATATTGGGGGGTCCGGGGGGCGTAGTTGGGGTTAGCCCCCCGGATGCGAACAGACCAGTCGAGCAGCGTAGTGTGCTGCATCGACGCGCCGCGGAGCGGCGTTAGCGCGATTGGTCCGTGATCCAGTTCGCTTCCCATGTCTTGCCGCCGTCCGCGGAGTACGCCTGCTCGAAGTGCGGCGCTCCCGCCGCCGCCCCCGACCACTCGTATCGAATGAAGATCCCGCGGTTGTCCCACGAATCCTGCGCGTAGAAGTCGCCGACGCCGTTCTTGAACTCCCCGATCTGCGGGATCGAGAGAATGCCATCGCGGGTGCTAGCCCAGTACAGGTACCACTGGTGCGTATCGGGGTTGTACGTCCGGAGTGTCAGGCCCAGCCCCGTCTCGCCGATGTTGGCCCGCCCGTCCCAGAGCGGGTAGACGGCGAGCGTGCCGTCATATGCGGTCCACTGGTTGGATCCGGTGAGCGGTCGAGCGAGCCGCTTGAGGTGATACTTCCACTGGCCGAAGATGAAATCGAAGTCGTGCTGGGTGGCGGGAGCGTTGGCGATCGTGTGCTCGGTGGTGTCCGTTGTCCGGGTCTGATCCGTGATCCAGTTGACCTCCCACGTCTTGCCGCCATCGCCGGAGAACGCCTGCTCGAAGTGCGGCGTGCTCGTATTCGTCTTGGACCAGATGAACCGAATGAAGATGCTCTTACCGTTGAGCGTGTCTTGAGCATAGAACTCGCCCTGTCCATCTTTGAATTCGCCGATTTGGGGCACGACGACGATGCCATTCTTGCTGTTCGCCCAATAGAGACGCCACTGGTGCGACTGGGGATTGTACGTGCGGAGCGTGAGCCCTTCGATATGACCGCCCGCGCCATCGGTCTCGAACTGCTCGATCTGCGCGGCGCCATGCCACAGGAAGCGCGTCACGCTGGTTCCATCGAACTCGACCCACTGGTTGGACCCGGTCAACGGATGCAGACGGCGCTTGAGGTGGATATGCCAGTGACCGACCTCGAAATCGAAGTCGTGTTGGCCGTCGGTCGCTTGCGGCGTGACACTGGTAGTCAGGGCATGGACGCTCAGGGCAGCGGTCGCCAGAGTGCACAGGGCAATGAATTTTCGCATGCTAGGTATCTAGCATTATGCTAGAATTCTAGCAATAACCAATGAGACGCGAAATGATCCGCGTGCGCATAGCCACTGCCGACGATGTCCCGACGCTCCGCGCGCTGATCGACGCCTCCGTCCGCGGACTCCAAACCCGCGACTATTCCGCGGCCGAGATCGAGCGCGCGCTGGCGACCGTGTACGGCGTCGACACGCAGCTCATCGCCGATGGCACGTACTGGGTCGCCGAAGCGGACGAGATCGTCGGCTGCGGAGGCTGGAGCAAACGCGCCACGCTCTTCGGCGGCGATCAGTACGCGCGCCGCGAGGACTCGCTGCTCGATCCCACGAAAGACGCCGCGAAGATTCGCGCCTTCTTCGTGCACCCGAACTGGGCCCGCCGCGGCATCGGCACAAAGATCCTCGACGCCTGCGAGGGTGCCGCGCGCGACGCCGGATTCACGCGGTTCGAGATGGGCGCGACCCTGACGGGCGTGCCGTTCTACGAAGCGCGCGGCTACACCGCGCTCGAGACCCTCAGGGTGCCGCTCCCGGACGGCGCGTCAATGGCGATCGTTCGCATGGGGAAGCGGGATCTTCGCGAAGTGATATGAGCCGTCGACGGTCAGCACGTCGTGCGTAAACGCGATGGGCGTGCCGTCACCGCCGGTAAAGAACGTGGAGTCGGACTCCGCGAATAGTCTCGATGTGTCCGCCGGCGGTTGGATCACGAAGAGCTTCCCGCTGTCGACCGCAACCGTGAGCGTCGAGCTGTCGCCGCCCTGGAATCGATACACTCCGGTGAGGGCCGCCAATTTTTTCGGGTCGACGGGCACCGCCGATCGAGCGACTTGCTGATGCGAAGGCCAACCGTATTCGGCGGCAACGGCGTTGGCGATCTCGCCCAACAGCTCGCCGCCGTTATTGCCGTTCGCCATCATGACAAGGCCTTGGCCGCGGCTGGCGAACGCATCGAACTTGGCGACGAATCCCTCGTCTTGACCGTCGTGCGAAAACTCGAGCGTCGGCCCACTCCCCCTCACGGCGTAGCCGATCCCGAACGGCGCTTTCTGCACCGTGAGCATCTGCTTGAACGTCGACTCACTGATCACGGCCGACGTTTGCCCGGCGTAGGTGTGTTGCAGGACAATCGCGAGCGTCGCCAGGTCCGAGGCGGTCGTCCACAAGCCGGCCGCACTCATCTCCGGATACGTGTGATACTTCCCTTTGATCGGCTTCCCCGTGTTATCGTGCGCAGTCGCGGCTTCACTCTCTCGCGCAACCGGCAACGGTTGCTCATATGAGCTGTGCGTCATGCCCGCGGGCCCGAGCACGGTCGTTTGCATGAACTGGGGAAACGGCTCGTGAACGACGTCCGTCACGAGCAGCATGGCGATCGTCGTCCCGCCACCCGAATACCGCGAGATCGCGCCGGGAAATGTGTCGACGCGCACCGGAGCAGTGTTCGCCGGCTTGATGCCGTCGAGAACCTGCGGCACGGTCGGGATGGGCGTCCCCGCCTCGTACCCGGGAAACCCATGCACCGTCAGTCCAGCGTTATGACTCAAGATCCGCCGCAGCGTGACCTTCTCGTGCGCCGTGAACTTGTTGTTCGGCAGATGCCACGACGTGAGCTTGACGTTGACATCTTCATCCAGGTTGAGCTTCCCGTCCTGCACCAATCGCATGACGCCGAGGGCGAAGGTCGGCTTGCTGATCGAACCCGCCTCGAAGATGGTCGTGGGCGTGACCGAGTCCGTTCCCCCGGCCTCTTTGAGACCGAACCCTCTCGCCCAGGTGATCTTTCCGCTATCGATGACGGCGATGCTCACACCCGGCACATGATAGTGGCGCATGCGTTCCGCCAGCGTCCATCGCACCGGTGGCTGCCCGCTCACCACGATGTTGGGACGCAGGCCATTGACGACCTGATCCACGTGCTGGGCAATGGGGTCCCCCGCGGGAGCGCATGCCACCAGGGCATAGGCCAGGCAGTAACTTAGAGCCCTATGGGACATAGTCTCGATCACTCCATCGCGTTGTTGACTCGTACGCCCGCGGCATTCGACGCGCTGCTCCGTGAGCTCCCTGACGCCTGGACACGGTCCGGCGAGGGGGACAAGACGTGGAGCGCGTTCGACATCGTCGGACATCTGGCTCACTTGGAGCGCGTGAGCTGGATGCCGCGCGCCCGCATGATCCTACAAGATGGCGACACCAAGCCGTTTGAGCCATTCGATCGCTGGGGCCACATCCAGGAGTGCAAAGGCAAGTCCCTCGCCCAGGTCCTCGACGACTTCGCTCAGGTGCGCGCCGAGAACCTCTCCGAGGTGCGCGGATGGCACCTGGGCCCGGAGCAACTCGCGCTCCGCGGCCGTCACCCGGCCTTTGGCACCGTCACGCTATCGGAATTGCTGGCTACCTGGGCGGCGCACGACCTGACCCACCTGCACCAGATGACACGCGTCATGGCCCACCAATACCGCGACGCCGTCGGTCCCTGGGCGGCGTACCTCGGCGTCATGCAGTGCGCGGGCCACGGCGCCTAATGGAAGGAGGGGTATGGGGAAACATTCCCTCCCCCCAGTTGGGGGGAGGGAATGTTCCCCTAATCCCCTCTACCTTAGAGGTGTAACTGGGCATCGATGATCGGCGTGACGTAACCCCCGACATCGATGTCGGTGCCACTCAAGCGCACGTGCAAGAGGCTCCTTCTGCCCATCTTCGTGCCTTGCTCGCTGACGAATCGCTGGGCACTCGTCATCCCATGGCGTTTCATATAGAGCGCCAGCGGCCCGGTCGAGCTGCCGGTCGCCGGATCTTCGACGACACCATACTCAGGTGCGAACATGCGCGAGTATGCGCCGGTTGCCGTCGGCGCAAAGACGAATACGCACAGTGGATCGGGATAGATCCGCTGCGCGGTCGCCCACGTTGCGGTGTCCAGCGCGGCGCGGTCGACCGTCGCGGGGTCGTTCACCGCGATGTAGAGCGTCGGATTACCGGCGCTCAATACCTGCGGTGTGGCGCTAAGGAGATCGCCTGGCGCCAGCGTTAGCAGGGCTGCCGCGGTGGCGCGCTCGAGTATCGGTCCATCCTTGATCGGCGGAGTGCGCAACCACAGCATGGCGCCATCGACGAATATCGGGACGACACCGACGTTCTCCTCGACGCAGAAATCACGTCCCTTGGACAGCAAGAACGCCGACCCAATCGTCGGATGTCCCGCGAATTCCATTTCCTTCCGCGGAGTAAAGATCCTGAGCCGCGCGATGCAATCGGATCGGTGGCTCGGCACAATGAACGCGGTCTCCGCGAGGTTCAACTCGAGGGCGATCCGCTGCATCGTCGCGGCGTCGAGATCCGCTGCGTCCAGGAAGACCGCCAACGGATTGCCTTCGAGCGGCGTCTGCGTAAAGACGTCGACCACCTGATAGCGATACGATCGTGTCATGAGCACGCCCGCGAATGTGAAGGGGTCACGCCGAACGCGCTCTTCCACACCCGCCGCAACTGCCGCGCGTCGTGGAACCCGACCGTCTCGGCCACATGACTCACGGTCACGTTCGGATCCTTGAGCAAGGCCCGCGCGGCCTCGAGGCGGATCTTGCTCCGATACTCGGCGATCGACAGGCCGGTCGACATCCGAAATGCCCGCGTCAACGTCCGCGTCCCCATGCGCGCGATCGCCGCGAGCTCCGGGAT
Source organism: Gemmatimonadaceae bacterium (assembly GCA_035570055.1). Taxonomy (GTDB): domain Bacteria; phylum Gemmatimonadota; class Gemmatimonadetes; order Gemmatimonadales; family Gemmatimonadaceae; genus DASRDS01. The sequence continues at coordinate 81,183 of DATMLM010000019.1, read as the reverse complement.
CCGCGTCTTCCGGTCGACGTTCGCGATCAGGTAGTCCTGCACGCGGTGCACCCCCGAGTGCCCGTGCATCCGATAGTCGAGCGACACGCCCTCTGCCGATTCCGAGCCGTCGCGGCGCAACGGAACGACCATCTCCCGCGCGACGCAGGCCGCGAGCCGTGGCCCGAAGTGCTGCTCGACGAACCAGAGCGCGACGTCGATCCCCGACGCGACGCCCGCGCTCGTCGTGACCGCGCCATCGGCCACCAGGAGCCGATCGCGCAACACGCGCGCGGTCGGAAACCGGGTCTGGAGCTCGGCCAACAGCTTCCAGTGCGTCGTACAGTTGCGCTGTTCCAGGAGCCCGGCCTCACCGAGCGCGAACGCCCCGCTATTGATCGCGCAGGTCTGCGCGCCAATGGCGACGCTGTCTCGTAGCCAGTCCACCAATTCGTCCGGCGGACGCGTCTCGCGCGTCGAGAAGCCCGGCACGATGACAACGTCCCCACGAGCGACGGTCGGCCTGGTCGACGCGACCGTGACCGCGTAGCGCGCCCCGCAGGCGTTCGCCTCTCGAAACGTCCGCATCGTCGCGGCGACATCCATCGGCTCGCATTCAGGAAACACCGCGATAATGACATTGCGCGTCAATTCCATACAAAGCTCCGCCGAAAAGCCCAGTATTCGTCTGATGGTATGGTGAGTGGTGCAAGGAACTGCTCTAAGGCCGGATCCCATTGGATCGCGCAGGCGCGAAGATTCGACTCCAGTTGCGGGACGGTCGCCGCGCCACTCAAAACAGTGTCGACCCACGGCCGCGCCAGGACGGCCGCCATGGCGACCGCGTCTGCACCGACCCCGAGTCGTTCACCGGCGGCCAGCACGCGATCGTGCTCGGTCAACCGGCCATTGGCGAGCGCTTCTTTGACGACGACGTGAAGACCCGCCGCGTGCGCATCGCACAGCGCGCTCTCTGCGCCGCGCTCGAAGAGATTCCACGTGGCCTGCACGACGTCGAACAGCCGCTCGCCGTCATGGTGCACGTCGAGCGCCCGCCGGATGGCATCACTCTGACCCTCGCCGCTCACGGTGAGCCCGATCCGGATACCCATCGCCCGCAATCGCGCGAGCATATCGAGGACGTCCTGATCGCGCAGCACCGTGCCCTCGGCCGTCACCGAATGGATCTGATAGATCGAGAGCTTCTCTCCGAGCTGGCCCCAGCTCTCGATGATCTGTCGCTGGAGTGTCGAGACCGAGTGGTCTTTCACCTCGGGGACCTTCGCGTCGACGCGCCAGTCGCCCGTGTACGTGTACCCCCACTTCGATGCGACCACGACCCCTTTGCCATGGGTCGCGAGCCAAGACCCCAAAAATGCCTCGCCGCGGCCATACGACCGGGCAACGTCGATGTACCGCACGCCGGCCGCATAGGCGGCATCGAGCACGGCATGCGCGCGCGCTTCCATGGCGGCCGGCTCGTAGTGCCCCTCGAGGTCGCGCCCGTGATGCAACGTCATGTAGCCGGGCCGGCCCAGTGCCGCGAGCCCGAGGCCGATACGTTGCATACAATTACGATTGTATGTATCTTGTATCGCCGATTGCATGGCCACAATATATAACATGACAAACTGGAAACCGCGACTCGGGGCTCGGGCTGGACCCACCTATCGGGCCATCGCCGACGCCTTGGAGGCCGATGTCCGCGAGGGACGCCTCACGCCCGGCGATGCGCTCCCGACGCAACGCGATCTCGCCCGCGCGATCGGCGTCAACTTCACGACGGTGACCCGCGGCTACGCGGAGGCGCGCCGGCGGGGGCTCATCAATGCCACGGTTGGCCGCGGCACGTTCGTGGCCAGTCCGCAATCGCGCGCGACGCGAGACCACGACCTCAGCGTCAACACGCCGCCGATCCCCGACTGGTTGCCGGCCGCCTTCCGTGAGACGCTGACGCGTGTCGCGAGCGACCCGGCGCTCGCGCATCAGGTACTGAGTTACGAGGTTCGCTTCGCCGATCAGCGCCCGCGCGACGCTGGCGCGATGTGGCTGCGGAGTCGCGGTCTCGATGCATCGGCGGACCGCGTCGTGGCATCGGCCGGAGCACTGCATGGCCTGTCGTTGGTCTTGTCGACATTCGTGCGCCCCGGGCAGCGCGTGCTGACCGAGGCGCTCGCGTATCCGGGACTGCACAACGTCGCGGCGGCCGCCGGCGTGCGCCTCGTCGGTGTCGATATGGATGACGAGGGGCTGCGGCCGGACGCGCTCGAGGCGGCGTGCCTCCAGCATCGGCCGAGGATGCTGTGCTGCGTTCCGTCGTTGCAGAATCCGACCGCGGCCGTGATGTCGCTCGCACGCCGTCGGGAGATCCTCGCGGTCGCCCGGCGCCATGATCTCCGCATCGTGGAGGACGACATCTGCGGGCCGCTGTTGCCCGAGCCGGCGCCGCCACCACTCGCCGTGCTCGCGCCCGATCTGGTCACGTATGTCGGCAGTCTCTCGAAGTGCGTCGCGCCGGGTCTCCGCACGGCCTTCGTGCTCGCGCCGACTCCTGACGAGGCCGCGAAACTCGACGCCACCCTCCGGGCGTCCATGCTCATGCTCTCGCCGCTGCCGCTCGTTGTGGCGTCGGCATGGATCGCCGATGGCACAGCCGAGCGGGCGACGGCTGACATTCGCCGCGAGGCGACGGCGCGCGCCCAGCTGGCCCGCGGCATTCTCGGCGCCGATCGGGTCGTCGCGCCCGATGGCTCGCTCCACGGTTGGCTCGCCCTGCCACCCTCGTGGACCGTCGCCGCGTTCGTCGCCCTCGCCCAGCAGCGCGGCGTCCGCGTGACGCCCGCGGACTGGTACGTCACGTCCCCGAGCGAGAACGTCCGTGCCCCCAGCGCGGTCCGCTTCACGCTCGGCGCCGAGCAGGACCGGCGCCGCATCGAGCACGCGCTGCGCACGCTCGCCTCGATCCTGGCGCAGCCAGCGGGGAACCGGACATCGATATGAGCGAGTACACCGTCCGCCGCGCCGAGGTCGGCGACGCGGCGATCATTGCCACGCACCGCGCGTTGATGTTCCGCGATATGGGCCAGCTGCCGGACACCGATGTCCCGTTGTCCGAAACCGCGATGACGCCGTGGCTCGCCGAGCGCATGGCCCGCGGAGAATACATCGGCTGGTTCGTCGAGCACGATGGGCGGGTCGTCGCGGGTGGGGGCGTGTTGCTGCGCGACCAGTGGTCGATGCCACCGCACCTGCTCGCGCCGGGGAGGAATGCGCACGTCGGGAATGTGTATACCGAGTCCGCCCACCGCCGTCGCGGCATCGCCCGACTGCTCATGCGGACGATTCTCGACTGGTGTACGGCGAACGCGATCGACCTCGTGACGCTCTCCGCCTCGCCCGACGGCCGGGCGCTCTACGAGCAGCTCGGCTTCACGCCGGATACGAGAGCGATGCGCCTGTTCGGAGCTCCTTCACGTCGGGAATAGCGTTGCAGCGAGTACACGCCGCATGCCGAAAGCCGCGAAAGCGTAGTTGCCTCCCGTGACTCCCCCGAGGCCAACCAATATGCCAACGACGGGGTTCACGAATATCCCGGCAAGCACCGCGAAGGCAACGCCCATGATCACGAGCGGAGCAATGGACGCACTCACCTCGACGACCGTCGTCGTCCCCTGCGTTGCTGCCCGGACCTCGCGGCTCATGACTGCGGAGAGCCAGGATCGGCCGGTCGAAAAAGTGGGACCGAATCGCAACACCCCGCGCGCGTCGTCGCGCGACACTTTGGCCTTCCAGCGCCCCAGTGCCGCGGTGGCGCGGTCGAGTGCGACTGTCGGTGTGAGCTCGGTCGTGGGGGCGTCTCCGACGAAGCTCACGGTCAGAGTCTTCCATCGAAATTGCGTACGTGGGAGCGACATCATGTAACTTGCGACCGGATAAGCGGTCGGCACCAGACTGGCCAGCTCGGCTCCTGGTTCCGCCAGCCGTTACTCGAGGCGCCCCGATGAGCACTCGTCTCAACGTTCTCGCATTGGTTGTGATGTTTTGGCCTCCGGTGGTCCCGGTGCACAGGGTCTTCACGTTCATTCACCCGGGGCAGGGCAGGCGAGATACGCCCGTGCTCGTTTTTGTGCCGAGGACGGAAGGAGGTACGGTGTACAAGCTCGAGTGTCACAACGGCAACTACGATGATGATCGGGAGATGAGCTTCTCCGGCGATTTTCAGTGCGCCCTCTATGCGCTGCAAGGTGGACGCGTGTCGAGCGGCAATCTGCTCGCCGATAGCACGCATGACCGTGGCCGGATGCTGTCGGTCCAACTGTCGGACCGATGCGGCGCATATCCCGAATTCGGCCTCGTGCGCCATTTCCGCGTGAGAGGCATGCGCGTGACGCTGGAATTCGGGGGTCTCCAGTGGTCGACATCGAATGAGGACGAAGGACTCGACCAGTTTACGGTTGATCTGTCGGTAGAACCCGATCTGAGCGCGGTCACGGAGACATCCGAGACGGCGGCCGCTCCGAGGCCGCCGATAGGTTGCGGCTGGTAGCGCCTTTTCGGAGCTCCTTCACCCCAACGTTGAGCCGGCGCCGCAGCAACGCGCGCAACGTCGCGCCGTCGGCGTAGCCGATGCGCGTCGCGACCTCGTCGACGCTCGCGTCGCTCGTCTTCAGCAGATGCACCGCGCGCTCCACCCGGAGACTCTGGAAGTACGCGAGCGGCGATTTCCCGAGCACCGCATGCGTGCGACGGGCGAGGGTGCGCTTGCTCGCCCCGACGGCCTTCGCCGCCTCGTCCAGCGAGAACCCACGGGTGAGCCGCCCGCGTGCCCACCCCTCGAATCGCTCGACGATCGCGTCGGAGTGAATCAGATGGTCCGCGATCGCGTACGCGGATTGAGCGGGCCGGGAATCGACGATGAGATACTTGGCCGTGAGCGCCGCCAGCTGTGGACTCACCCCTCGCACGATCCAGAGCGCCAGATCCATGTGACTGAGCGCCGCCCCAGCGGTCACAAATCGCCCGGACCGCACCAGCATGTTCGACTCGTCGACACGCACGGCTGGGTATCGCTCCCGAAATAGCGCCGCCAACCACCACGTCGTCGTCGCCAGATGATGATCGAGCAGCCCCGACTCGGCCATCACGAACGTCCCAATACAAGCGGCCGTCATCGTGGCCCCCCGTCGCGCCCAGTGCCGCAGCACGCCGCACGCATCCGCGATGTCGGGCCGCGCCAACGCCGCCTCCAGCGGCCCTGGCATCTTGAATCCGATCGCCGGCACGACAACACAATCGGGAGTGCCGCCGCCGCCAATCGGGACGCGCAGTCCCTGCGCCGTGCTCACGCGCTGCCTCACACCGACGATACGCACATCGAACCGCGGCACCGCCAACTCGGCCACGGCGATGAGCTCATTCGCCGTCTGAAACGCATCCAGCACGGCCGAGAGCCCGAGATCGAACACCCCATCGAGCGCCAGCACGTTGATACGCATGTGGGCCCCCATATGCTATGGCAATAATGATACGAAAATTGACGTTCTTGCCAATACCTCCTGGCGCAACGTCCGCCTACTATCCGTTCATGCCAAACCTCACCGTCGCCCTCTTCGCTCGCCTCGAGGCGAAGCCAGGCAAAGAGAAGGATGTCGCCGCGTTCTTGGAGCAAGGGCTCCAACTCGCCAACCAAGAAACCACCACCCCGGTCTGGTTCGCGTTGCGACTGGGCCCAACCACCTTCGGCATCTTCGACGCCTTCACGAACGAAGCCGGCCGCCAAGCCCATCTCACTGGCCCGATCGCCAAGGCGCTCATGGCCCAAGCGCCAAATCTGTTTGCCTCACCCCCCGTCATCGACAAACTCGACGTCCTCGGTGCCAAGCTCCCATGAACGTTTGATGCGGTCCTGACGTATCTGTATACCAGAGGTACATTGTTGGGAATGAGGCTCATAGTAGTGATCGGCCTCGTGGCCCGCACGATGGCCGCGCAGACCGCAGATACGAACGACGTGGCCTTCATGCAGGGGATGATCGCGCACCACGCCCAAGCACTGGCGATGGTCGCCCTCATCCCCTCGCACACGTCACGTCAATCGATCCAGCTCATCGGCGAACGCATCAAAATCTCGCAACAAGACGAGATCGCCTTGATGCAGCACTGGCTGCGAGACCACAACAAGCCGGTGACGATCGTCGATTCCAATGACGTCGCGCACATGCCGGGGATGGAAGGCATGACGATGATGATGCCCGGGATGCTGACGCCGGAGCAGATGACGCAACTCGCGCAGGCCAAAGGGTCCGCGTTCGACACCCTGTTTCTGAAAGACATGATCGGCCATCACGAGGGCGCGATCCGGATGGTCAAGGACTTGTTCGCCATACCCGGCGCAGGCCAGGCGCCAGAAGTGTTCACCTTCGCCTCTGGCGCAGATGCCGACCAACGGGCGGAGATTCTTCGTATGCGTTCGGTGTTGAACGCGATCTCCAATGGAGGGAGCAAGTCGTGATTTCTTGGCGTCAGAGTGTGCTCGTAATGGGATTCGCCGGCGTCGCGGGGGCCCAGACCGATCCGCGCGTCGGCCTCGCCGGAGGCCACTATGTCGAGGCGGCCGACGCGAGCAGCAACATGCAGCTCATCGCGCATAAGGATCGGCCGCAGCCGTTCTTCAACCCGGGCGATCCCGGCGATTTCTACGTGATCAACTCGGACCTCGCGTTCCGGGACAACCTGGTCTTCCAGGGCAATTTCTACGGCATCCAGATCTGGGACGTCGCGGACATCCGGAACCCGGTCCTGAAAACGTCGCTCGTCTGTCCCGGCGGCCAGGGCGATCCGTCCGTCTACGGCAACCTGATGTTCATGTCCGTCGAGATGCCCAACGGCCGCGTGGACTGCGGCACACAGGGCGTGAAGGACACGGTGAGCCCGGATCGATTCCGCGGCGTTCGGATCTTCGACATCAGCGATGTCGAGCACCCGAAGCAGATCGCCGCCGTGCAAACGTGTCGCGGCTCGCACACGCACACGCTAATCCCCGACCCCAAGGACAAGAACGTCCTCTGGGTCTACGTGCAGGGTCTCGTGCCACCCCGCCCGGCGGGCGAGCTGGCGGGATGCTCGGGTGCGGCGCCGGAGCAGGATCCGAACACGTCGCTGTTCCGCATCGACATCATCAAGGTGCCGCTCGACCACCCGCAGGACGCCAAGGTCGTCGCCGGCCCGCGCATCTTCGCGCTGAGCGGCCAGATCAATGGTCTATGGAAAGGCGGCAAGCACGGCGAGGGCACGCAGGAAACGAACCCGACCGACCAGTGCCACGACATCACGGCCTACCCGGCGATCGGCCTCGCGGCCGGCGCGTGCTCCGGCAACGGGATTCTCCTCGACATCACGAACCCCGGCGAGCCGAAGCGCGTCGGCGAAGTCACCGATCCGAATTTCGCCTACTTCCACTCGGCGACGTTCAGCAACGACGGGAAGAAGGTGATCTTCACCGACGAGTGGGGCGGTGGAACGCTGCCGCGTTGCCGCGCCAGCGATCCCAAGAACTGGGGCGCGGACGCGATCTTCTCGATCGGCGCCGACCACAAGCTCACGCTCGACGGATACTTCAAGATGCCGGCGCCGCAGACTGAAACCGAGAACTGCGTCGCGCACAACGGATCGCTGGTCCCGGTGCCGGGACGCGACATCCTCGCCCAAGGCTGGTATCAGGGCGGCGTCTCGATCTATGACTTCACGGATCCGGCGCACGCGCAGGAGATCGCATTCTTCGATCGCGGCCCGCTCGACACCAAACAGCTCTACATCGCGGGCGACTGGGCGGCGTACTGGTACAATGGCTACGTCTACGGATCAGAGATCGCGCGCGGACTCGACATCTTCGAGCTCCAGCCGAGCCAGTATCTGTCGAAGAACGAAATCGACGCGGCCAAGCTCGTGAAGATCGGCACGTCGAATCCGTCGGACCAGCCCAAGATCGTATGGCCCGCGGCGTTCCCTGTCGCGCGCGCCTATCTCGACCAGCTCGAACGGATGAACGGCCTGGGCGCTGACCGCATTACCGCGATCCGCGGTGATCTGGATAAAGCGGAGCAGATGAACGGCGCGCAGCAGAAGTCTGCCTTGCAGAAACTCGCCAAGCAGACCGAGGCTGATGCCAAGAACGCGAAGGACGCCGAGCGCGTGCGTTGGCTGACCGGCACGATCAAGGGAATCGCCGGCGACAAAGTAGGGAACGGCGGCTGACCGGAGCCACCCCTCCGCGGGGCCACCTGGCCCCTCGCTCGTAGTCCGACGGTCCATGCCTCCGTATCTCTGGTGGCATGGACCGTCGAGCATTCGTCAAGCAAGCCGGCGTCGCCACCATCCTCGTCGCGGGCGGCGGCGTCTGGCGCGCGATCGACCAGGGCGTGGTCAGCACCGGCGAGGGCCCTGCCTATGAGCCCTGGCACACCTGGCGCGATGCGCCGGGCATCGTCAGCGCCGCGATCCTCGCGCCGAGCCCACACAACACGCAGCCGTGGCTCTTCCGCGTGGCGGATTCGTGGATCGAGCTCTACGCCGATACCAAGCGCAACACCGGCGCGCTCGATCCCTTTCTCCGGGAAACGCACCTGGGACTCGGCTGCGCACTGGAGAACATCGTGCTCGCGGCCCGCGCCCACGGATATGCGCCGTCCGTGATGCTCTATCCGGGCACCCTCGGACCGATCCCGATCGATCTCACACCGGACCTCGTTGCCCGAGTCACCCTCACGCCCGGCACGCGTGATGTCAGTCCTCTCTACACGGCCATTCCGCACCGGCACACGAACCGGGGCGCCTATGACGTCTCACGCCCGATCGCGCCCGCGCTGCTCGATGAGCTCCGCCGCGTCGCGGCCAGCGAGCCTGAGATCACCGTCTTCTTCTACTTGGCGCCGCGCGAGCGAGCACGGATCGTCGAGCTGGTCCTCGCCGCGAATGACGAGGTCTACGACCGCGAGGTCGTGCACGACACCGACGCGTGGGTCCGCACCTCATGGCAGGAGATCCAACGGCGCCGCGACGGCCTCACGTTCGACTGCAGCGGACAGACGCCGCTCGCGCGCGCGCTCGGCAAATTCAGGGGGCGCTGGCCGCGGGGGCTCAGCTACCGCGCCTGCCTCGAGGCGACGACACTGTTCGGCGTGATCGCTGTCCGTGACCGCCACGACCGTGCCCTCTGCCTCAACGCCGGACGCCTGTGGCAGCGGTTGCACTTGTGGGCCACGGCGCACGAGGTAGCCGCGCGTCCGATGAACGAAGCCGTCGAGCTCATCGACCGCGAGCAACGACTTGGCCGACCACCACGGGCCGAGGCGAGGCTGGCCGAGCTGACGGGCGATCCGGCGTGGGAGCCGACGTTCATGTTCCGGATGGGCTACCCTCTATTGCCCGCGCCAGCCAGCCCGCGCCGCCCGGTCGAAGACGTGCTGCTGCCCTAGGTCGTGGCGAGCTTTCGCCTGGCCATTGGCCGGGCGAACGCCATGGCCGGGTTGTGCTGCTTGCCCTCGAGAATCTTCCGATAGTACGGCGTCGCCGCGGTCGGATCCCCGGACCGCTCATACGCCATCGCCACCAAGCACAGAATGAATGGATCGCGCTGATCCGCCATGCCGAGATCCGTGATCGCCGTCTTATAGTCGCCCGTGTACAAGGCGACATACCCGGTGAGATACGGGAAGAATCGCTTTTGATCCGGGTTCGTACCCTTGTCCAAGATGGCCTTGGCCGCGGCCACATGAGCCCGCGCATCAGCGGCATTGCCGCGCCGGGCGGCGATGCGCGCCTGCGCGTGCTCCCAGCGGAAATCCCAGAGATCCTTGGCCGAGTCGCCGAGATTCGCCTGCTTGAGCGCGAGCTCGTGACCCGTCCGATACGTCGTGAGCGCGTCATTCACGTCGCCGCACTCGAGCAACAGGCGCCCGAGCTCATTGGACACGTCCGCGGCCCCGTTGTAATCCTTGCTCGCCACCCTCGGGTCGATCACCTGGTGCTCGTACCGGCTGACTTCCCGCGTATCACAGGTGAACGCGTATGAGATCGCCAGGCTGCGCCGTGCCGGCGTCTTGGCCGAGTCGGTCGGCGCCTTCTCGATCGCCTGTGACAGCTTCGCCCGTGCCTCGGCGTAGTGGCCGTCCAGATCCAGCGCGGTGCCCTGCGCGATCAGGGACGTCGAGTCGGGCACTTGCACCAGTGCCAGTGCCAGCAAAGCGGTCGCAATCATAGAATACACCCCATGAGAATCGTTCTGGTCGTTGCACTCATTCTGGGTTGTGGCCACCCGTCTACGCAAGCCACGCCCGAGAGAGCAGATGTTCAGATGGGTCTGGTCCGTGACCCGAAGCTGGCCGCCGCCCTCGGCGACATCTCGGCCGCTCGAATCCGCGCGACGGACTCGACACTCGCCGCGTTCGGCACCCGCCACGCGATGAGCGACACGGTCTCGTCGACCCGCGGGGTCGGCGCGGCCCGCCGCTGGATCTTCTCGACGCTGTCGAGCTACTCGTCCGACTGCGCGGGCTGCCTGCACATCGAGTACGACCCGGCCATGGTCACCATCCAACGTGACCCGCAAAAACGCAGCGTCAATATCGTCAACGTGCTCGCCTGGCTTCCGGGCCGCGACACCAACCGCGTGATCGTCATGGGCGGGCACTACGACTCGTGCCGATGCTCGATGGACTCGTTCGATGGGACCAACGATGCCCCCGGTGCGGATGACGATGGCACCGGCTCGTCCGCCGTCATCGAGCTCGCCCGCGTGTTTTCGCGTCGCTACCCGCACGGCCTGGACGCCACGATCATCTTCGCGCTCTACTCGGGCGAAGAATTGGGACTCCTCGGCTCGACACACCTGGCGGAACGCCTCCACAAGTCGGGCTATCATGTCGTGGCGGGTATGACCGATGACATCGACGGCAACGTCGTGGCCGAGGATGGCAAAGTCGACTCGACCTCCGTTCGGATTTTTGCCGCGGACCCCGACAATAGCCCGAGCCGTGAGCTCGGTCGCTATGTGTGGGCGCTGGACGCGATCTACGAGCCCGCGTTCGTCGCGTTCCCGGTATTCCGCGTCGATCGCATTCATCGCGGCGGCGACCACATGCCGTTCGTCGGCGCCGGCGACGCGGGACTGCGCTTCACCGAGCGCTTGGAGAATTACACGCGCCAACACCTGCCGACCGATGATTTTGCTCACGTGAACTTCGGCTACACCGCTCACGTCGCCATCCTCAACGGTGCGACGGTGGGCTCGCTCGCCGCGGCGCCGGCGACACCAGATAGCGTCGTTGCCACACGCGACGCCGCGGGCGGCGGCCAACATTGGAAGATCACGTGGAGGCCGGTGGCCGGCGCGGTCCGCTACGAAGTGCTGTTGCGCACGACCACGGCCGCCACGTACGAGCGCGTGCTCGATGCCGGCGCCGGCCCGCCGTTCGCGCTCAATGAGCAGCTCGACGATCTCTGGGCGGGTGTGCGCGCCGTGGGGCCTGACGGCGCGCGGTCACTCACCGCGACGATTCCGCCTCCAGTCCCACTGGTCACGCGCTAATGCGAGTCGTGAGCCTGGCCGTGTACTTGCCCGTACCGTACGCGGCCCAGCGCCTCACGACCCTCGGAGCAGAGGTCACGGCGGTCGAACCGCCGGGCGGCGATCCGTTCGAACAATGGTTCCCAGCGTACTACGCCCAACTCCACGCGGGCCAGCGCGTGGTTCGCCTCGACCTGAAATCGAGCGACGGTCGCTCGGCGCTCAACGCGCTGCTGGCCGATGCCGACCTTCTGTTGACAGCCTCGCGCCCAGCATCGCTTCGCCGACTCGGCCTCGGCTGGGAGCAGCTGCGCGCCGAGCATCCGAGGCTCTCTCACGTCGCGCTCGTCGGTTGGGAATCGCCGGACGATGAGAGACCAACGCATGATCTGATGCTGCAGGCAATGGCCGGCCTGACATCACCGCCTGAGCTCCCGAAGACAACGCTTGCCGATCTCGCGGCCGGTGAGCAGATCGTGAGCGCGGGACTCGCGTTGTTGCTCAGCGGTCGACCCGGCTGCGCGACGGTCTCGCTCGAAGCCGCCGCACGAGCATTCGCCGAACCGTTCCGACATGGCCTGACAACGCCCGGCGCACTACTCGGCGGCGGCCTACCCGGATATCGCTTTTATCGCGCACGCGACGGATGGATAGCCGTCGCCGCGCTCGAGCCGCACTTCTGGTCCGCGCTCACCGACGCGCTCGGCAATGATCTCGAGAACGCGTTCGCCGCGGAGACCGCCGACCACTGGGAACGATGGGCCACCGAGCATGGCATCCCTCTCGTCGCGGCGCGCCAACGATAGCGCCTCGCGACTTGTACGTGCTGGAGTGAAGGCCCTTTGGCTCCTCTGCATCGTCGCGTTGGCCGGTCCGCTCAGGGCGCAAGTCGGGTCGACCACCGACATCATTATGGGCAAGGTCACGTCGCCCGACGGCCAACCGGTCGTCGGCGCGATCGTCACCGTGACCTCGCTCTACGGGAACATCGTCCGGCAGAAGCAGACGACCGCCAACGGCCACTATTCGGTCCTGTTCCCGGACGGCGGCGGACAATATCGCGTCGAGATCCGCTCGGTCGGATTCGCGCCGGCGACGGTGCTGGTCGTACGCCAGGCCGACGAAGATCGACTGGTTGCCGACGTGCAGCTCAGGACCAACGTTCCCGTCCTGAACACGGTAACGACGCGGGCGCAGCGCAATAACCGCGGCGACGCGGCCAACGCGGGCTCCACCGGGCTCACGCTCACGCCGGCGCAGATCGAGAAGCTGCCCATCGACGGCAGCGACCTCGCCACGCTGGCGGCGCTCGCGCCCGGCGTTGTCGCGATTACCTCGACGGACACCACGGACGCGGCGTTCTCGGTCGCCGGTCAGCGGCCGACACTCAACAACACGACGGTCGACGGCATCAGCTTCGGCGGGACCGCCGTGCCCACGGAAGCGACACGTCGCACGCGCGTGATCACGAATAGCTACGATGTCGCCCGCGGACAATTCACGGGCGGCCAGGTCGCCACGACGACCCGCGGCGGATCGAACGACTTCCAGGGCTCGTTCGGCTCGCAAGTGCGGAGCCCCGACTTCGCGTTCGGGCAGCAAGGTCCGACGGCGTTCGGCCAACTGCGCAACCAACTGCAGTTCAGTGGTGGCTTGGGCGGCCCGATCGTACCCAATCGACTTTTTTCATACACGGCCGGGCAGTTCAGCCGGCGCTACGATGATCTCATCTCGCTCCTCAACGTCGACCCCGCGACGCTGGCCGAGCTGGGCATCTCGCCGGATACTGCGGCACTCTTCATCAAGCGGGTCAAATCCCTCGGATTGCCGACCACGGCGTCGAGTGTGCCGGGCATTCGCGGGACGAACACGGGCATCTTCTTTCAACGCTTCGACTGGCTGGCGAGCGACGATGAGACGCTCATGCTGCGGTTCGATTGGCGAGCGACGTCGCAGGACGGCGCGCGCATCAACGCCCTGACATTGCCGACCACCGGCACGGCCGGTTCCAACGCGGGCGGCGGCGTCATGCTCGCGCTCACCTCGCACGTGAGCGACATCGCGATCAACGAGTTTCGGGCCTACGTGACGCACGCGCAGACGAGCTCCGACCCGTACCTGCCGATTCCGGCGGGCCGCGTGACGATCGTGCCCAACGAAGACGATACGTCCGACGTCCAGACGGTCAACAATTTCGGCGTCTCGTCGCTGTCGTTCGGCGGCACGCCCGGTGTCGCCACGCACACGCACAACGACTTCGTCGAGTCGACCGACGAGGTCTCGCTCCTGTCCACGGGTGGTGGTCATCGCATCAAGCTCGGTTGGCTCGTGCACCTGGCGCGATTCGGCCAGAACCTGACGCCCAACCAGCAAGGCACGTACGGCTACCAGACGTTCGGACAATTCCTGGCCGACTCACCGGCGACGTTCACGCGCGAGTTCGGCGTCCAGAGCACGGAGGCCCGTACGTATGCCGGCGCGGTCTACGTGGGCGACGCCTGGCGCGCGGGCACCCTGCAGTTGACGTACGGGGCTCGTGTCGAAGGGAACCTCGAGTCGGGCGCGCCCGCGCTCGATCCACAGATTGCGTCGTTGTTCGATCGCCGCACGAACGACTGGCCCGGCGAAGTCCACGCGAGCCCCCGGGTCGGCTTTCAGTGGCTCATCGGATCGCTGAGCGGCAATCGACAACAAGAAGGCGGCGCGAATGCGCGAACGTTCTCGGCGCCCTTGCTCACCCTGCGCGGTGGATTCGGCGAATTCCGAGCGCCGGTCCCACAGAGCCTGTATCCGTCGTTGCAATCGGCGACGGGTCTTGCCGGCGCCGAGTCGCAACTCATCTGCGTCGGGCCGCAGGTGCCGGCGCCGGACTGGCCGGGATACGCGGACGGCACGGGCGCGCCACCGACGACGTGCGTGGCCGGCGCGTTCCCACCTGACACCCTGGGCTTGGGCGCGCGCAGTACCGTGACGACGTTCGCGCCGGACTTCGAGGCGCCGCGTGCCTGGCGCGGATCGCTGGGCGCGACACGGCGGCTCACGAGTCATATCAGCCTCGCCGTCGACGCGAGTTATGCGAGAGGGGTGGCGCTCTTCGGCGTGACGGATCTCAATCTCAATGCCCACCCGCAGTTCACGATCCCCAACGAAGACAATCGCCCGGTTTTCGTCACGCCGACTTCGGTCGACCCGGTCACGGGAGGAGCAGCGTTCGGCTCCTCGCGCCTCCACCCGGCGTTTGGCGAGGTGCTCTCGCTCAACTCGAACCTGGGCTCCGAGACCAAGCAACTGACCGCCAACGTGTCGGGGTACACGGACCGGGGGGTCTCGTACACGCTCGCCTACACGTACTCGAACGTGCGCGACCAGTCGTCGTTCTCCGGCGGGTCGGCCGCCGGCGGCTTCGTGTCGGCGCCGACCGCGGGCAACCCCAACGTGCTCCCGTGGACGACGAGCGATCTCCAACGCACGCACTCGTTCGTCGGCACGCTGATCTTCCCGTTCTCGCAGCTCGTCGAGCTCACGTCGACGGCGCAGCTCTCCTCCGGCGCGCCGTACACGCCGATCGTCAATGGAGACGTGAACGGCGATGGCTCGGGGCGGAACGACCGGGCGTTCGTGTTCGACCCGTCCAATCCCGCCACGGCGCCGGGCGTCGCGGCGGCCATGCGCACGTTGCTCACGACCGGCGAGTCGTCGATCCGCGACTGTCTCAAAAGTCAGATCGGGACGATCGCCGGACGCAATACGTGTGACGGTCCGTGGGCCACGTCGCTCAATTGGCAGCTCAACATTCGGCCGAACTGGTTGAACCTGGATCGCCGGCTCACGCTCTCACTGCTGGCGTTGAACACGCTCACCGGCATCGATCTCTTGTTGCATGGGGAGAACCATCTGCAGGGCTGGGGACAGCCCAAGCCGCCCGATCCGGTGCTGCTGACGGTGACGGGATTCAACCCTGGGACTCGAGAGTTCGACTACACGGTCAACACGCACTTCGGCCGCGCGACGGCGTTCCAAGCGTACGGCATTCCGTTCCAGTTCGTGATCGCGATGCGGTTCAACCTCGGCGTCACGGACTCGCAGCAGCAGATCCGGTCGATGTTCGGCGGCGGGTTCCGGCGGAACGGTGGTGGCCCGGGTGGCCCTGGCGGGCCGCCGCCAGCGGCCACTCCGTCGGATGCGCATGCGGGCTTCGCCGACGAGATGGCGGATCGGCTGATGCAGCGCATTCCCAATCCGTTCATGCAGACGTTGCGTCTCGCCGATTCGCTGACGCTCGTGCTCTCGCCCGATCAAGTATCGCGGCTCGACACGCTGGCCGACGTCTTCCAAACCCACGCCGACTCGCTACGCGGTGTTGTCAAGAAAGAACTGGGCAACCTCGGCGCGAACATCGACCAGCAGACCATGGCCGGCGTCCTGCGCAAGCAGTTCACGGTGCTGCGCGATCTGAACCACAAAGCGCTGGAAGACTTGCAGCAGCTGTTGACCGACGTGCAGTGGGCGAAACTACCCGAGTGGCTGACCGGTGGAGGCGGGGGCCGCCGTCAACGCAACGGCCCCCGTCCGTGAGCCTTACCGCTTCCTTTTGACGACCGCCCGCAGCTTGCCGCGCGGCGCCAACTTGACGCCAGGCTTGACGACTCGCACGACGCGGCTGCCGTAGATCGGCAGGTTCGTCGGTTGCGGGTTGAACGCCAGAGCGCTTGGCGCACCGATGACTCCACCTGGCGAGGTGACCGATCCCACCGGTGCGACACTCCCGCCGCTCGACAGCTGCGCCGAGCTGTATTCGACAATGGTGCTTGCGGCCTCGTTCGCCACCCACAGGTTGCCGCCGAAGTCGAACGCCAACGCGCGCGGCGTCTGCAACGAGCCCGAGTTGGCGCTGATCGTCGCGGCCGGGGCAGGGCTGCCCGTCGCCGCGAGCGACGCCGTCGCGAAGGACACCACCGTGTTCGCCGCGGTGTTCGTCACCCACAGGTTGCCGCTCGGGTCGAACGCCAGCGCGCTCGGTGACGAGAGTGAGGATGCGGTCGCGCTCAGCACAATGCCCGGCGTCTCTGCCCCAGCCGTCGCCAACTGGGCTGCCGTGAACTCGACGATGGTGTTGTTCCCAATGTTCGACACCCAGAGATTGCCAGTGGCGTCGAACGCCATCCCCGTCGGCTGATTCAGCGCGGTGCTGGTCACCGTCGCGGTGACGGTTCCCGATTCATTGATGCCGGTCAGGCTATTGTTCCCCGCGTTGGCCGCCCACAGGAGGCCGTTCTTGTCGAAGGCCAGGCCCTGCGGATTGCTGAGGCCCGTCACGTCCAACATCACATAGGCTGGCGACGCCCCGCTGAACTCGGCCGAGTCGCGCCATTTGATGACCTGATTGGTGGTGCCCATCGAGGTCCACAGCCTGTCGTCCGCATCCAGCGCCATGCCGGTCGGAGCGACAGGAGTGTACTGCGCAATGATGTTCGACGCCGAGACGGAGCTGCCTTGCCGCAACTGCGGTCCGGAGAATCCGGCCATGATCATCGTGCTGGAGTCCGCGACCCACAGCTCGCCCGATCCCGCGCGCCATGCGTAGGTGACGCCGATGGTGTCCACGTCTCCGACCGCCACGACGGTGTTCGTGCTGTCGATTCTCTGGTCGACGCCTCCTTGGGTGATCGAGTCCGCATAGAAGATCTGCGGCACGGTCACGTCGGCGGTCGCGTACGTGTCTGCCTGGAACTGATAGATGCCAGGCTTGAGCGGGTTGATGAGCCCCGGCTGGGTGACCGCGGTCGTCGTCAGCGTGTGCGCCGAGTCCGGTCCGGTGAACGTGATGTTGGCCGTGTTGATCGGCACCAGATTGCTTTCGCCGGTGATGTTGACCAACATGGCGCCGGTCAATGTGCACGAGGGCACGACGTACAGTGTGACTTGGTGCGCGTTGGTGAGCCCGGTGTAGTTCTGCGGGCTGATGGCCGAGCAATCGACTGGCGTGCCCGCGAACGTCACCTGTCCGGTGCCGTTCCCGACCGGAATGTTTCCGATCACGAACGCTCCGGTCGAATCCGACGCTTGCGTGGTCACCGGCGAGCCGCCGGTCGGCGTCGCCGTCGGGACGACGCCTTCGATTGGCTCACCCCAGGAGGTCACGATCGTACCGCGGATGACACCGTACGGCGTCGTGCAGGTGACCGTGACGTTCACGGTGACGCTCGTGCCGTTCGTCAGGCCCGTGTAATTCGAGGGGCTGGTCGGCGCCGTGCAGTTCGGCGTCAGGTGATTGATCGCGACCGTGCCCGTACCGCCGCCGGTGCCGCTGCCGACCGGCACGGCATTGACGGAGAATCCGCCCGCGCTGTTGGTCGTCACCGCGGCCATCGCGGTTCCGCCGTTTGGCGTCACGATGACGCTGACCCCAGCGAGACCACCACCCAGGCTACTCGAAATCGTACCCGTGACGACACCCGAGGGTGGGCTGCACGTGATCGTGATGTTGGTGACGGTCAGCGACTTGCCGCTCGTGAGTCCCGAGTACGGCGTGCCTGTCGCTGGCGTGGGGCAGTTCGACGGGAGATTGGTGAACGTGAGCGAGCCGGTGCCGTCGGAGACAGGGACGCCGGTGACAACGAACATGCCGCTGGCGTTCGTTGACACGGCCGGCAGCGCGGCCGCGCCGTGCGGCGTCACGATTACGCCGACTCCGGCGCCGATCGAGACGTTGCCCTGGCTGGTCAGGACAGTGCCGGTGATCGCGCCGGCGGTTGCCGAGCATTGGAGCGTGATCGGCACCGTTATGGTACCACCCGAGGCTTTGCCCGAGTATGTCACGGGGCTGGGTTGCACGCAGGCGCTTGGAACGTTCGAGAGCGCGATCGAGCCGCCACCCGAGCCGACGTTGGGGAACGTCGCCGAGCCGCCGCTGTTGGTCGTTGCGCCGTTCAGCGCGCTGTCACCCGACGGCGTCACGACCACGTTGACGTTGGCGACCCCGCCACCGAGACTGCTGGTCACCACAACCGCGAGGCTGTCGACTGGGGCCACGCAGACGGCGGTGATGTTGAGGGTGTCCCGCTCGCCGCTCGCCAGCCCCGAGTAGCTCCTGGGGCCAGGCGCTTGGCAGTTCTGCGGCACGCCCGAGACGCTGATGCTGCCGGTGCCGGCGGTGCCGATCGGCACGTTGGGCACGCTGAATGCGCCCGCGGAATTGGTCGTCACCGCCGTCATCGCGCTGCTACCGGTCGGGGTGACCACGACCGAGACGGAAGCGAGGCCGCCCCCCAGGGAGCTCCCGATAGTCCCGGTGACGGTTCCGAACGCGTTCGCCGGAACAATCGGGGTACCGGAGCAAGACAGCAGCAAGGAACCGCCGGCAAAAGCGGCGACTATCAGCAGGGGAGCGCGGAAGCGCATGGGCGGCACCAGGGTGTCGTCGGATGTGATGGTTTGAACGCAACCAATCGACGAACACATGGGATGGACCGTCACCGATGCACGATAAATGCGATCGCCGATGCTCGCCGGTAGTCGTTCACCCCGGTTCCCGCACCGTTCGCCCAGGGGCGAGTGCCGGTCGGATGCGATAAGGTCTACCTTCGGCCGAACTGCACGGAGAGGCTATGGAACCCGCTCTGATGTTATCCCCGAGGACGCTCGGCGACGCTGCGCCGAGCCATGAGCTCAACCCGCTGCTCCGTCCCATCACCGACGGCCTCGTCGATCTCGCCGGCGTATCGACGGCCGCCGTGTGGCTCCGCGTCTCCGCGCGCGATCCGCGGTTGCACGTCGGCGCGACCGCTGGTCCGTTCGACGCCCACGACTGGGCGTTCGTGTACAAAGCGCTCGACACCCGCCAACCCTACCTGCTCGGCGGCGTCACCGCGGTGTTCCCGCTCGTCGCACGCGACGAAGTGGTGGGCGTACTCGCGGTGCTTTATCGCCGGCCGATCGACACCCAGGAGTTCGGGTACTTGGGCCTCATCGCCAATCACACCGCGAGCACGATCGAGACCGGCCGGCGCGCCACGCGCCCGATCTTGCGCGTGGAAAAAAGCGATGAAATTATCGGCGCCAGTGCCGCGATCCGGTCGGTGCTGGACACGATCCATCAGGTCGCGGCCAGCGATACGACCGTCCTGCTCATCGGCGAGACGGGCACGGGCAAGGAATTGATCGCGCGAGCACTCCACGCCCAGAGCGCCAGGGCAGGGAGGCCGATGGTGACGCTCAACTGCGGCGCGATCGCTCCGGGGTTGATCGAGAGCGAGCTCTTTGGCCACGAACGCGGCGCGTTCACGGGCGCGGTGCAGCGACGCGTAGGACGGTTCGAGGCGGCCGACCGTTCGACGCTGTTCCTCGACGAGGTCAGCGAGTTGCCGCTCGAGGGCCAGGTGAAGCTTCTCCGCGCGCTGCAAGAGCAAGAGGTCGAGCGCGTCGGCGCCACGCGACCGATTCGCGTCGACGTGCGCCTCGTCGCGGCCACGAATCGCGATCTCGAGCGCGACGTCGCCGATGGTCGCTTGCGCCCCGATCTCTTCTATCGGTTGAATGTGTTGCCGATTCGCGTCCCGCCGCTCCGCGAGCGTCGCGAGGACATCCCGCGATTGACCCACCACTTCATCGCGCATTTCGAGCGAAAACTCGGCAAGCACTTCACCGGGATCGATGCCGACAGCCTCCGGCGGCTCCGCGCGCACTCCTGGCCGGGTAACGTCCGCGAGCTCCGCAATGTGATCGAACGCGCCTGCGTCCTCTCGCGCGGTCCGGTGATCAGCATCGAGCGCCCGCTGGCCGCTGTCACCCCGGCGGACGATGACGCCGAGGGATTTCCATCGCTCGCCGATCACGAGCGCTCCTATTTGCGCCGGGTGCTCGTCCACACGAAGGGCCGGATCTCCGGCCCCAGTGGTGCGGCTGCCATCCTCGACGTTCACCCGAATACGCTGCGGTCGCGGCTCGACCGCCTCGGGGTCACTGCACGATGATCTGACCGTGCATGCCGAGGGCGAGGTGCGGCATGCAATAGAACTTGTACGTGCCAGGCGCGACGCCCGTGAACGAGACGGTCGTCGCGTCGTTGGGGTTGAGGAGCAACGGGCTCGTGAGAGGTCCCGACGTGTTCTGCATTCCCGCCTGCAGCTGCCGCTGTGAGCCGCCGGGAATGCTGTCGGGCCAGAAGGTCACATTGTGTGGCCCGCCAATCTTGTTCACGAATCGCACCGTCTGCCCGACGTGAATGGTCACGCTACTCGGCTCGAATCGATAGCCTTTCGCATCGCCGACCATTTCGATCGTGACGGCATCGCCCGGAGCGGGCGCCGCCGGCGCCGCGCTCGCCGCGCTCGGCACGATGGAGTCCACGCTCTCCGGGTGCCGCCGAAGATGCTCGACGTAATGAACGATGTCCCACGTCTGCTCAGGAGACAGTGAGCCGGAGAACCCGGGCATCGGTGTCCCATTGAGCCCCGTCATGATGCGGAGGTAGATGTCCTCCCCTTCGACCCCGGTCTTGATGTGGTGGCGCGTGAGATCGGCCGGCTGGTCGGGATTACCCCACGCATCGACCAGACTCTTGGCCAACGGCCCATTGCCCGAGCCATCGCCGTGGCACGCCGAGCACGCGTTGGCGAACAGGGTCCGACCAGACGCGACTGATTCTCGTGTTGAGGCTGGCTCCGCTGGTACAGCGATCGGCTGGCCCGGTTGCTCGGTCCGCCAGCGTGGCGAGAACGTCTGGATGTAAGCGATGACATCGAGCCGCGCGCGCGGGTTGAGCGCGTAGAACGGCGGCATGACTGTCCCGTAGAGTCCGTTGCTGATCGTCCGATCGAGATCCGCTACCGTGGGCAGAGAGCCAAACGGCGTCGACCGGAACTTGAACAGGCCCTGCCTGAAATCGCGCGGGCGCGGGTTGGCGAACGGAGCGACCTCGCCGCCGCCGTTTCCTCGAGCGCCATGGCACTGCGTGCAGAACCGCTCGTACACGGCTTTGCCACGCCCCGGGTCGCCCGCGCGCTCGTTGCGCGGGGGTGGGCCGAAAGCCATGACGGCAAAGCCGACGGTGGCGGTGAACAACACGTCAGAACGCAAGGAGCAACCCTGCCCATATGTAGTGCTGCGTGAGATTCGTCCCATCCGATGCCTGCAAGCGGTCCCGCTCCAACGCGTAATACACTTGCCATCCCCACTCGAATCGAGACGTGAACTCGACCGTGTGTTGGATCCCGAACAAGTAGATATCCTGATCCCCGAAGCTCCCCGTGCGTCCCGGCACGGCTTGCGTGACGTTCCGAATCAGGTTGTACCGCGCAAAGATTTCGAAGGGCAGCGCCGGCACATAGTCGATCTGGATATCGCCGCCGTCGTACAGCGCGTCGTGCGTGGCGCCCGGGATCAGCGCCTTGTCATCCCGTCCTTGAAAAGCAATGGCCTCCAGATGCAGCGGCAGGGCGTCCGATGCGAGCCACGTATCGAACGTTCCGCCGTACCGTCGCTGAGGCTTGAGGGCCGCGCTGTCGGGCCCGACGGCGACGGTCGCGTACGTGCCGAATGCGCCCAGCTCGACGTCGCGCACGAATCCGGCCGGTACCTGGAAGAGATGACTGACGTGACCGTACACGCTCGGCGTATTGAACAACTGATGGCTTCCGGAGCCCTGGCCGTTGTTGTCGTAGAACATCACCGAATAGCGGTTGATGCTTCCTCGGTCGTGTCCGGACAGCTCGAGACCGGTTGGGTTTGCCAGCAGATCGAGCCCTCGACTTCCAGGGACCGTGTAGCTCAACGACCTGAGGTTGCCGGGGAGCGTGGTCGTGAAGTCTCGCTCGCCGGCGGTCGTGATCGGCAGGTCGAAGTCGAGCTCACCCAGACGGAGATTCAAGGCATCGCTATCGAAGACCCGGTTGATCCGTATCCAGGCGGCGTCAAAGAACAGAGCCCCGTTCCCGAACCCGAACACGGGGCGGATGTTGAACGAGATGTGTTCGCTGAGGGACGTCATCGCGCCCAGGACCACGAACCCCGGCCCGACTTCGCCGACATTCGTCACCGTTTGCTTCTCGGACCTGCTGTACTGGTACTGGTAGTTCTCCTCGACCCAGGCGAAGATCGGCCAGTACGATGGATCGGTCGTAATCGCGTCGTCCTTGCCGTTGTTGAAACGATAACCATTGTCGCGGAACGCACGCCCGACAACGTTCAGCAACGGCCACGCCTCGTGGCACGCCGTGCACTTCAATCCGTACTTGCGCGCGAACGCCGGTATCCCATACGCGGGGCGCGCGATTGCAAAAAGAGTCAGGGCCAGTAGCAGCCGTTGCAGTCTAGTCATCAAGAGTCAGGGCAAGTAGCAGCCGTTGCAGTCTAGTCATCGCCGCTGCCTAAAGCAGACCCTGGGCCAGCCCCATCCGAGACCATAGGTCCGCTGCTAACCACTTGTGCCGCCTCAGCCTAGCAACAGTCGCGACGCGAAGCGGCGCGCTGCGCCCCGGTTTTCTTTTTCACGACTAATCGTGATTTCACGACGGTTGGGTGATATTCCACGACATGACACCCCGCGCTCTCGTTGCCGCCGCGCTGATCGCGACCCCCGCACTCGCGCAATCCCCGGCCAAAAGCCTCCCGCAGCACATCGCCGATGACTTCATCACCCTAGCCGGTGGCGCTCATCCGGGATACCGGCTCAACCACGCCAAGGGGATTGTCCTCACTGGCACCTTCGCCCCATCGCCCGGCGCCACCGCGGTGAGTCGCGCCCCGCATCTCTCGGCGCCGAGCACCCCGGTGACCGTGCGATTCTCTGACCCGACCGGCGTTCCGAATATCCCGGACAAAGATCCGCACGCCTGGCCCAAAGGCATCGCGGTGCGCTTCACGTTTCCCAATGGCGCGTACACGGACATCGTCTCGGTCGCGCATAACGGATTCGTGGTTGGCACCGGCGAGGATTTCGCGGCGTTCCTCGATGCGGCTATCGCGACGAAGCCGAACAGCCCACACCCGAATCCGATCGAGCAATTTCTGGGTACGCACCCGAACGCGAAGAAGTTCGTCACCGATCCGCACCCATTGCCGGTCAGCTACGAGACGGAGACGTACTACGGCGAAAACGCGTTCATCTTCATTAACGCCAAAGGGGAGAAGCAGGCCGGGCGCACGCGCATTGTGCCCATGGACGGCGACCAGTGGCTCGACGACGCGGCCGCATCGAAGACGTCGCCGAATTATCTCGTCGACGAGATGCCGAAGCGGGTGCCGTTCAAGATGAAGGTGATGGTGCAGCTGGCGAACCCGGGTGATCCGACGAAGGATGGGTCGGTCGTCTGGCCCGAGGACCGCAAGCTCGTCGAGCTGGGCGTCATTACCATCACGACCGTCGCCCCGAATAACGCGGCACTCCAGAAGAGTTTGGCGTTCAACCCGATCTATCTGTGCGACGGAATCACGCTCTCCGACGATCCGTTGCCCATCATTCGCTCGGCCGTCTACGCCCTTTCTGTCGCCCATCGCCGCCCATGACCGGCGTTGGCACGAAGTCCGTTTGGGGAGGGGAAGACGCACCACTCTGGGCGGGCGCGACACAGGTTCCAGTCGTTCACAGCGTGGCGTTCGGCTATGACGACGTCGACGAATGGCTCGCGGTCGCGCAGGGGCGCAAGCCGGGGCACATCTATAGTCGCAACACGAATCCGACGGTGCACGCGTTCGAAGAGAAAGTCCGCGTGCTCGAAGGTGCCGAGGCGGCCACGAGCTTTGCGACCGGCATGGCCGCGGTGAGTAGTACGCTATTCGCGCTGCTGGACCCAGGCTCTCGCGTGGTGTCGATCAAAGACTGCTATGGCGGCACGAGCAAGATGTTTGGAGAATTTCTCCCGCGCTTCGGCATTGATGTCGTCCAATGCGAGACGAATAATCCGGCCGCCATCGAAGCCGAGATCGCGCGCGGATGTCGAATCCTATACCTCGAGTCGCCGACCAACCCGACACTAGCCGTCGTCGACATCGCCCGCCTCTCCACAGCCGCCCATCGCGTCGGGGCCACGGTCGTTGTCGATAACACATTCGCGACGCCGATCAACCAAAACCCATTGTCCCTCGGCGCCGACCTGGTGCTCCACAGCGCGACGAAATTTCTGGGTGGCCATGCCGATGCACTCGGCGGCGTTATTGTGGGTCCGACTGACCTCATCGGTCGCATCTATCATTTCCGCGAGATCACCGGCGCAACGTTGCACCCCGAAAGCGCATATTTGTTATTGCGCGGAATGAAGACGCTACACTTGCGAATTCGCCAGCAAAACGCGAGCGCTTTGGCCATTGCACGATTTCTGTCGCCGCACCGACGCGTGTCGCAAGTGTTCTACCCAGGGCTCGAAACGCACACGCATCATGATGTCGCGGTACGACAAATGCGCGGATTTGGCGGGGTGCTGAGCTTTCTGATAGAGGGTGGGTTCGAGGGCGTCCGGGAATTCCTGCCCAAACTCGAGTGGGCGCACCGCGCGGCGAACCTCGGCGCGGTCGAAACCGTCGTCGGCCCGCCCGCAACAACGAGCCATGTCGAAAACACGCCGGAAGAACGACGCGCCCTCGGCATTCCCGAGGGACTCGTACGGTACTCCGTCGGCATCGAAGACACCGACGACTTGATCGCCGACCTCACCCAGGCATTGAACTAAGCGGAGAGCATGACCATGCGGGTTCTTGTCACGACACCAACCGGCCACATTGGAAGCCGCGTCATCCATCGTCTCACCGGACGCGCCGACATCTCGGTTCTTGCCCGCGACGCGTCGAAGATATCCGCGTCCAACGTCACGGTGCATACGGGAGCGCTCGAAGATGCCGCGGCGCTGACCCGGGCCGCCGCGGGCGCGCAGGCGATGCTGTTCATCATCCCGCCGACCTACTCGACGACCGACTGGGGCGCGTGGATGCACCAGATTGCGGTGAGCGCCGCCCAGGCCATTCGTGCAAGCGGGGTCTCGCGCGTAGTCATGGTGTCCAGCTTCGGCGCCCAACTCCCGGACCTCGGTCCGATCACGCTGCTCGGCAAGGAGGAGCAGGTCATTCGAGCCGCGGCGCCGAATCTCACGATTCTGCGCGCGGGGGCATTCATGGAGAACCTGCTCCAGTCAGTCCCGACAGTCCGCGACCAGAGTACGATCTATGGTGTCTATGCGCCGGACACGCTCCTGCCGATGATCGCCACCCACGATATCGCCGACGTCGCGGCCGCGCGGTTGCTCGACGCGACATGGACGGGCCAGTCGATCCGTGGGTTGCAAGGCCCGGCCGACATCTCGTACCCGGACGCCGCGCGCGCGATCGGCGCGGCGCTCAATCGGCAGGTCAACTACGTGCAGGCCCCAGTCGAGGTCGTGATGGCCGGCATGCGTGCCGCCGGCATGAGCGAGGCCGTGGTCAAGGGCTACGGCGCCATGCTCCGCGGTCTTGCCACGTTGGGCTACAAGGCGGCCGCCGAGCCCCGCAGCCCGGAGACAACAACGCCGACGACGATCGACGAATTCGCGCGCGCGATCTTCGCGCCCGCTCTCCAGCAAGCGGAGGCCGTCAACGCGTGACCGTCGTCACGTCTGGCGCGTCTATCGGACATGCCGTGTAAGCCGCCAGCGTGGGACGATTTCGGGCAGACGTTCGAGTCCGGGCGCGAGTACGACGGGCCCGCGCAGGTCTGGTACTACATGGTCGATGGGCGGCAACAGCGAATTCGGCTCCGCGAGTGCCGCCCAACCGATTCGACCGAACAGATCAAGGCCGAGATCGAGGCCCACATCGCCTCGAAGGCCCACAAGTTCAGTGCGTAGCAGCCGTCGTCGACGCGCCTGGCTTGAGATACGTCGCATACCAATCCAGATACCGCTGCAGCCGGTCCGTTCTGAAACTCGGCCGCGTGATCCCGTGATACGCTCCTGGATAGATGATCAGCTCCGCGGGGACGCCGAGGGCGCGTAACGCCTGATACATCTGCTCGCCGCCGATCAGCGGGACATTGAAGTCCTGGTCGCCGCCTAAGAACAACGTCGGCGTCGTGATCTTGTTGGCGTGGAAGAAGGGATAGGAGACCTTGACCCACAGCTCGGGGTGCTCCCACGGCTGGCCCAGCTCGGCCACGTACTGCGTGATGTACTCGTCGACTCCATACATCGCGAGTTGCAGCGCGCTTCCGGCGCCGCTGGTCGCGGCCTTGAAGCGGTGGTCGCTGGCGATCGTATAGTCGGTCAAGATCCCACCATAGGACCAACCGCCGATGCCCAGCCGTGCGGTGTCCGCCACGCCCATAGCAACGGCATGATCGACGGCGCCGAGGAGATCCAAAACTTCTTTGTGCCCCCAATCCGCGAGGATCGCTTTCTCGTATTCTTCTCCCCGCCCATTACTGCCGCGATAGTTCGTCTCGATGACGACGTAGCCATTCGCGGCGAAGAGCTGGCGCTCGAACGAGAACTCGTGCTGATCCTGTCCCTCGGGACCACCGTGAATTCGAAGCAGAGTAGGATACTTCCTGCCTTGGGTGTACCCGACAGGCTTGATGATCAGCCCGTGGACGTCTGCTCCGTCCTTGCTCTTCGAGGCAAATTCATCGGCGCCGCTCAGCTCCACACCGCCAAGCCATGCGTCGTTGACATGCGTGAGCCGCCGCGCCACGCCATGCTCGATGGCGACGACTTCATTCGGCTGTGTATCGGTTGAGACGAGAGCCGTGATCGCATCGTCGGAGCCCAACGTTGCGTCGCCGACCACGAGCTGACCTGGCAAAAGCCGGGTGACTTGGCCATTGGTGACGTCGATCCGCGCGGGATACTGCGACCGGTCATCGGCGACCAGCACAGTGATCGCCTTCCCATCGCTCGACCACCGCGGATCCGCGACGGGCCGGTCGATCGCCGGAGCGATGATCCGTGGCGATCCGCCCATAGAGGGGATGACGGAAAGCTGAAACTGGTCGTACGCAAAGAGCTTCGGGTCGGTGCTCCCCGCGAGGTACGCGATCTGCGATCCGTCCGGGCTCCACGCCACGTGGCCCCGCTCGGGCGGATTATCCTGTCCCAGCGATGTCGTCACCTGCTTGGCCGGAGCGCCCGGCTTGGCGTCCATGACGAACACGTCCCAGTTGTCCGCGCGATCGACATCGGTCGGGAAGCGCTTGCTGACGAACGCGATCCGCGTGCCGTCCGGCGACCACACCGGGGCCCCCTCGTCGTACGGACCCGGCGTCATGATCTCGGCCTTGTGCGTGTCGACATCGAAGAGGTAGAGGTGCGTCCGCTTCTTCCCCATATATCCAACGATGTCCTGCTTGAACTGATAGCGATCGATCACGATCGGCTTCGGCTTCTTGGCTTTGCCTGCTTTCGTCGAGTCCTCGGGCTCGTCGGTCACGGCGAGAACGATGTGCTTTCCATCCGGAGCCCAGGCGTAGTCCTCGATGTCGCCGGTGACCTGCGTCACGCGCTCGCCCTCGCCACCCTGGCGGTTCAGGAGCCACAGCTGCGTGGTCTCTTCCGAGTCGCCCCGCGACGACAGAAATCCCAGATAGCGCCCGTCGGGACTCCATCGCGGCGTGTTCGTGCCCTCCGTGCCGGAAGTCAGCTGAATCGTCTGCGACCCGTCCCAACGGACCATCCAGATATCCGTATGGTTTTTGTCGGTTACGGAGTCGGCGGCGGTCACGGTGTAGGCCACCCACTGGCCATCTGGCGAACGTTGTGGATCTTCTATGTCGCGAACCTGGTAGAGGTCGCTCACGCGAAGGGGTCGTTTGGTCTGGGCCGACACGGAGGTCGCCACAGTGCACGCAACAGCGACGAGAAAGAGTCTCATGCCCAGATTATGAGCACAGTCGAACGGGAAAGCGAGGCCCTCCGAAAGGAGCTGACGCTCCCTGACCTGGTCTTGACCCAGATTTTGTACGTCGTCGGCATTTCCTGGGTCGGCGCCGCCGCGAAGCTAGGCCAATCCCAGGTCGTTTTTTGGCTCGCAGCCATAGCGCTGTTCTACATCCCCCAGGCAGCGGTCGTCGTCTTCCTGAGCCGCCGTTTCCCACTCGAGGGCGGCCTCTATCAATGGGCCAAAATCGGACTCAATAGCGCCATTGCCTTCCTCGTCGGCTGGAACCTCTGGCTCTACGCCATTGTGTTTTTAGGGACTTTAGGTTTGACCGTTGCAAATGCTCTGGTCTACGCGATCGGCCCGAGCGCCCAACCGCTCGCCGGCAACCATGTGTACATCGGCGCCATCGCCGGCCTCCTGATCGGCGCGCTCGTCGTGATCTCGATCCTGGGCCTCCGCGTGAGCAAATGGGTCCACAACGTGGGCGCCGTGTTGCTCATGAGCGCCTTCGCGTTGCTGCTGATCCTCCCGGTGATCAACATCGCGCGCGGCACGCTGCGTGAATACCACCCATTGGCGATCACGGCGCCGGCGTTCACGCTGCTCAGCGTGAATATCTTCGGCAAGCTGGCTGTCGGCGCCTTATCCGGGTTCGAGTACGTGGCCGTGCTTGCCGGTGAGGCCCGCGATGCACGCCGCACGATCGCGCGATCGGTCATGATTGCGGCGCCGGTGATCGCCCTCATGTTCATCCTCGGGACGTCGGCCGTGCAAGCATTGGTGCCCCTCGATCGACTGGACCTCGTCGGGCCGATCCCACAGGCTTTCCGTTTGGGTCTCGGCTCGGCCGGTGCGGTGGCCTTTTTTGTTCCATTCGCGGTATTCGCGGCAACCTCACGCACCGTCGCGAATTCGAGCGTGATCTTTACGGCCACCACGCGCATGCCGATGGTCGCGGGTTGGGATCGACTGATGCCCGCCTGGTTCACCAAGCTGCATCCCAAGTACCGCACGCCAGTTCACTCGATCCTGTTCATTGCCGCCTGCGCATTGGTGTTCGCCGTCGCGGGCATGACGAATGTCGGCGAGCAGGAGGCGTTTCAGCTCCTCGAGACGGCAGCGGGCGTCTTCTACGGTCTCACCTATCTCGTCCTCTTCGCGATTCCTCTGATCGGCCTGCCCGCTCCGCTCTGGCTCCGCACGCTGGCCGCCGCGGGGTTCGCCACCACCGCGCTCTACGTTGTCCTGTCCATCTTTCCCATCGTGAACGTCGTCAGCCCGCTCGCGTTCGCCTTGAAGATCGGCGTGCTGATCGTCGGCGCGAACCTCATCGGCGCGGGCCTCTACTTCATAAGTCGCGCTCCTGCCACGACACGAGCTCCAGCGTCGAGCCGTCGATAGCGTAGACCGCCTGAATCTCGTGGATCAGCGGAAACCGTTGCTGCCACCCGCGAGCGACCACCAACACCCTCGTGGCGCTGCTCACGACCGCGGCCGCTGGTGACAATGCCGCTCGCACCGGTCCCGAAGCAGCGCTCGTATCGACAGACCCATCGCCCCAGATCGTGACATAAGGCACAATGGCTGATGCTGCCTCGTCTGTCACACCGGGTACCAGCGTCAACTCGCCCACGCGCTGCAGCGGCCGCACAGCCAGTTCCCGTGTTATCGCGGCGGCCAACCCTGGTGCGACAAACTGCTGCAAGAGGCTACGTATGGTCGCCGTATCCGTGTGACCGAGATCGATGCGCGCGTTGAGGTTCAGCGCCACGACCCCAAACCGGGCATCCCCAAGCGCCACGTTCGACACGTTGGGCAGGCGATGCGCCCGCAACTGCGTGAGCCCAAGCGCGATGCCACTCTCGGCGGCATAGCGAGCGACAGTTCTCGCGCGCATGCTCTCGACTATGTCAGCGTCCAACCGCGCGGCCCGGCCAATGTCCGTCGCGATCCCGCCGAGGATGAGCAAAAGGCCGAGCACGAGAATCAGCGCAACCCCCCGGCGATTATTTCGCACGGAGCCGCCTGAGGTCGAACCGCGCGCCATTCGGCAAAGTCACAGTCACCGTAATCACGTCAATCCCTCCTGCCCACTGCGCGCTCGTCACCCGGCGCCGGTAGCCGCCTGGCAGTGCGACGGGATTGGTCTCGCCGAGCTTGGCCTGTTCCATGCCATCGGCCGCATAGGCGATGGCTTGCGTCCACACCCGAGACCGCGCAAGCAACTCGTGGCTACCGTGAAAAAGCTCGAGATAGCCGGTTACCACGAGACTCAGGATCACGAGAGCGACCAGCACCTCGAGCAGGGTCAAGCCGCGACGCACTAGAAGACCACTCGCACCGACGGCTCGATGCGTCGGGTACCATCCCATAAGGTCATGGCGACGGCGCGCGGCGTGACCATGCTCGCGGGCCACGTATCGAGCCACTCGTCTCCGGTCGGCGCCAACACGCGCACATCCATTCGCGTCACACCGGGCAATCGAAACGCGACAACAGCCATCGGGGAGCGCCCAACCGGCGTCGCGACGAACATGAGTCCGCCAGCACCTGGCGTGATCGTTACGCGCCAGTCACAATCCGCGTCTAGCGGCGGCCCGCCGCCGGCGGCGACGAACGTCAGCGTGTCGCCGTCGAGCGTGAACGTGGTATCACCTTGTCGCTGAGGCGTGCGCGTATTCCGCAGCACATCGACGAGCAGCTCTCGCGTCACGCGCGATCTCTGCTCGACAGCCATGGCAGCGCCGAGTCGATCGCGCGCGCCGAGACTCACCTGCAGCGCACCGTACGCGATGAGCGCGACGAGACTCGTGAGCACGACCGCGACCAGTATTTCCAGCAGAGTAAAACCCTTTGGCCCCATCGCCCCTGGCGTTCGCCCCACGGCAGTAGCTCGATCGTGCGACGCTGGCGAACCTACCGCATGGATTTGAAGGACCTGCGCTACTCGATCGCCGTCGCCGACGAAGGGAGCTTCACCCGGGCAGCGGCGCGGCTCAACCTGGCGCAGCAGGCGCTCTCGAAGCAGATCGGCGATCTCGAGCGAGAGCTCCAGGTCCGGCTGTTCGACCGCATGCCCCGCGGCACGCGACTCACGCCGGCGGGCGCCGCATTCGTCGAGGCCGCTCGGGCGACGCTGGCACAGAGTCAGCGCGCGATGGCCCATGCGCGTACCACGAACCGACGGGAGTCGCAAGTGCTGCGCGTCGGCCTGACGCCTTCCTCCGTGCTCGCGGGCGATGCCGCCACGTCGTTCAGCTTCTTTCGCCGGCGCCAACCGCTCGTCGGGATCGAAGTCATGGAGAGCGCACCATTGGCGCTGATCGACGCGGTCCGAGAAGGCACGATCGATCTCGCCATCCTCTGTTCGCCCCCGGATGACTCCGGCGAGATGGCGGGGGAGTGTATCGCCGAACGGCCACTGGGTGCGGTGCTGCCGGCGCTGCACCCGCTCGCCGAGACCGACATGGTGCGCTTGCGCGATCTCGTCGATCTGCCATTGATCACATATGGTCGTGACGCTGATCCCGTTGGCTATGATGCGTTGGTGCAAGCGCTCGCCCGCCGCGGCCTCAAACCTCGCCTCGCGGATGTCCGCGCTGGCGGTCCGCCGGGCCTCATCGGTCCGTTGATCGCCGAGGGCGAAGCATGGGCACTCGCGACGGCCGATTACTCGTGGCCCTTGTATGAGCGCACACCGGGGCTCGTGTTCCGTGACTTCGCCGACTCGCCGATCTTCGAGCAACGGTGGATCCTGTGGCTCCACGACACGCCTTCGCATCTCGTGAGGCAATTCACCGAGATGTGGAAAACGCTGCACGGACAATGGAGCCACAGGGATCTGAGTTATACGATCTGATCGCGCGCTTCGTCCGCGTCGTGCGCGAGGTCTTTCAGCATCTCGATGAAGGTCTTCGGTTGACCTTTGAAGAGCCCATCCGTGATGAACGACTGCAGGGCCGCCATCGCCGCCCCTTCGGTTTCCGTGGGCCGCAGGATCGACACCGGGGGGAACCGGTTCGATAGGAAGAAGGTCGGCTCCGGCATGATGAGGTTGGGTTGGGTATCCTCATTCCCGTTGGGGATCAGCGGGAAGAAGAGCTGCGGGTTGCTGGGATCCGTGAGCGGCGCGAGCGGTGCCTGGAGTGCGTTGCCCGCTTTGTCATGCCACGTCTGGAAGTGCATCGTCTCCGTCGGCCCGATGGAGAGCAGGATACGGAGCGTTTCGTGGCTCTTCGCGCGCTGCGCGAGCTGCATGTAGAGGCTCGCACCGCCCACCTCGATGAACCCGAAGTGGAATCCGGCGGTATTGGCGATCGCCTGGATGTGTCCGGTCGGCGTGAGGTCGGCGTTCGTGCGAGGGATCGCGGTGAACTCGCCCGTCGCCAGGCTCTTCACCACGGGCGCAAATACGTGGTTGGGATTGAGATCCGGGTTGAAGTTGCGAGAACGAAGCCGCGTCCACCACGTCGTGTCGACGGTGAGCTTCATGAGGTTCGTGATGCGGCCGACACCGATCGCGCCTTCGGCCTTGCTGCCTTCCAGCGTGGCGAACTGCGACAAATCCTCCTGCGCCACCCCCTTGGACTTCAAATAAGCGTTGAGCCAGCGGTGATGGCTGAACTCGTCTTCGGTGTTGTCGTGGATGTACTGCGCCATGTCACCGTCGAGCTGGTTGAGCGCGTTCGTGTATGGGGCGTTGCCGCCGGCCAGCTTATGCCCGATGATCTGCTCCATCTCGGCGTCCTGAATGCCGCCCAGCTCCGTGTACTGCTGCCAGAGATCGGCCTCGATCTGCTCGAACGCGGAGAGGAACCTGAGTATCGCGGCGTCCCCGCGTGAGATGCTGCCACTCGACCGCTCGGCGCCGAGCGCCGGCAGCGCGGCGGTCAGCAGTGTTCCGCCAGCCACCGTCGCGGCGCCTGCCGCGAGCACGCCGGTCTTCAAGAATTCGCGTCGATTCTTTGTGTCCTGCGCATCCATGAAACTCATCTCCAGGAATTGGTGAGCTTCATGATCGCCGGTCGAACGCCACGAATTCCAACACATCGTCATAGGGGCGCACCACATCGGCGCGTTGTGACCACCGTGGGCCCCACCCGTCGTATAGTCGTGCACCATCTCAAAATCCGCTCGAAGCTGGCGTTGATGTTGCTGCTGCCACTGGGCGGTCTCGGGTTGCTGGTCGCCCTGGACGTCGCGCGCGCCAACGACGCGGCGCAGCGCGCGCGAACCCAGCGACAATTCGCCGATGTCGTGGTGCGCGTCGGCGAATTCGTCCACGCCGTGCAGGACGAGCGCACGGGGTCCGCAAACCCGAAGCTCGCTGCCGACCTGGCAGCCGAGCGCGCCAAGACGGACACCGAGTTGAGCTTGTTACGTTCGACGACGGCCTCGGTCGATACGACCCGTTACACGAAACAGATCCGCAGCGCGTTGGCCTATGCCTCGCGACAGGTCGATTGGCTGGCCGTCGTACGGAACGGCATCACGGCGCGCGACGAGACGCCGGTTCAGGTGCTCGACTCCTACGGCGATCTCGTCGGCTCGCATCTCGATGTGGACGGAGCGATGGGCAGCATGAGCGCTGACGTCGAGACCGCGCGACGGGCGTCGTCCTATCTCGCCCTGGCGCAGGCCAATGAGCAACTCGCGCTGTCCCAAGCCGCGAATGTCTTCGGACTCAGGGATCGTGCGGCGGCGGCACTGGCCGAGCAGCGCGCGTACGCCGAACAGTTCGCCCGTTCGGCGGACTCCGACGATGTCGAGGCCTACAAGGCGGCCGGAGACTCGTTGCCACTGGTTCGGGCGATCGAGGATACCCTGGCCGCCGACCTCCAACAACGGGCGACCGATGTCCGCCAGGCGGCGGTGCGATCGGAGACGGGGCTCGTGACCGGCTCGTCGCTGGTGTTGGTCATCGCGGTCATGCTCGCGGCCGGCCTCGGACGGGATGTCGTAGAGTCGCTGGGCTCCGTCACCCGGGCGGCTCGGCAAGTGGCCGATCGTGACCTCCGCGTGGACGTCGCGGAGGCACACGGGGATTTCGGCCAACTGGCCCTGGCGTTCCGCGAGATGATCGAGCACCTGCGGGCCATCATTCGCGAAGGCGAGCGCGCCTCGCGTCGCGTCGAGGAGCTCGCGGCCACGATCGCGTCGTCGAGCGAGCAACTGACGGCGTCTGGCGAAGAGGTCACGGGCGCCGTCGCCACCATTGCCGCGGCGGCAACGGAGCAGCTCGCGGGCATGCGGTCGATCGAGGGGGCGCTGGCCGATATGGAACGGCGCGCCGACGAGATCATGGCTGCGGCCTCCGGCGTGCTCGAGCTGGGTGACCAGATTGCGTCGACCGCCGACGAGAGTCGCGTCGGTCTGAGCCGCGCGCTGGCGTTACTGGTCGACATCGGTACGTTCGTCGACACGACGGCGGGGCAGGTCGATCAACTGGCGACGCGGTCCGAGGCCATCGAAGGCTTTGCCTCGACGATCACGCGTGTGGCAAAACAGAGCGCGTTGCTCGCGCTCAACGCGGCGATCGAGGCCGCGCGCGCTGGCGAGGCCGGTCGCGGGTTCGCCGTCGTCGCGGGCGAGATGCGACAACTTGCCGAAGACTCGGCGAAATCGGCATCGGAGATTACCGATCACGTGCGCGGCGTGCGCGACAGCATGCTGTCCGTCGTGTCCACGATGGAACAAGGGCGGGAGCGGGTGGTCGGCGTACAAGAAGTCTCCCGCGACGCCGAGCGAGCACTCGAACGCATCGGCACCTCGGTCGAACGAGTCCGCGTCGCCGCCCAGGGCGTCGCCCAGGCTGCCTCCGACAATCGCCGCGACGTGACCGGCGTCAACCGCGCCGTCGCCGCGGCTTCGGCCGCCGCGGCCGCCCACGCCTCCGGCGCCGAGCAGGTCGCGGCCTCGGCCCACGAGCAGACCGCCGTCACTCAAAACGTGTCGGCCACAGGCGCCGAGCTACTGGAAGCAGTCGCCGGCGTGCGTTCGGTCATCGCGGCATTTCGGACCTGACGCCCGCGCACTAGGTTGGGCCGCTATGGCGGCTCACCTCTTCCTGCTCCTCGCGCTGCTCCAGCAGCCCGACTCGACGTACCACGACCACATCGCCGCCGCACGCGCGAGCGCTCCGCCGGTCGCGCGCGAGCATTTGCTCCGTGCACTGGCCTTACTCCATGGCCATCCCGATGTGTTCTATCTGCTGGCGCGCAATGCCACGCTCATGGGGCAGCCCGAGGCGGCGGTCGGCTACTTGCGCACCATCGCCGCGATGGGCCTCGCGTACCGTGCCGATAGCGACTCGACGCTCGCACCATTGCGCAGCCGCGCGGACTTCCGGGCCGTGGTGGCGGCTATGGCCGCGAACAAGAGTCCGATCGGTCATGCCACAACGGTCTCGACGCTCGATGACCCCGATCTCCTCACGGAAGACGTGGCCTATGATCCGGCCGATCGGACGTTCTATCTGAGCTCGATTCACCGGAGAAAGATCGTCGCAATCTCCGCCGATGGCGGGCGGACGACGTTCGCGACAATGCCCTTGGCACCCATGGCGCTCGTTGTCGACGCAAAGCGTCGCACGTTATGGGTGTCTATTGCGGGCATGGCCCAAGCCGAGGGACACGAGCCGGCGGACACGGGGCGGAGCGGTGTCCTTCGCTATGACCTGACCACACGAAAGCTGATCGCGCACTACGACCTGCCGGTCGATGGCCCGCAACACGTCCTCGGCGACATGACGCTCGACGCCTCCGGCAACGCGATCGTATCCGACGGAGCCGGCGGCGGCGTGTACTCGATCGATCGCGAGCGAGGCGTGCTCTCCGCGTTGATCCCACCGGGCACCTTCGAGTCCCCGCAGAACCCGGCCGTCGCCCCGGATGGCCGGATTCTCGTGGCCGACTACGCCATGGGCGTCGCCACGATCGACCCGGCCACCCACGCGGTCTCGTGGATCGCGCACGCGGACACCGTCGCGTTGAACGGCATCGACGGGATGTATCTCGTCGGCCACGTCCTGTACGCGATCCAGAACGGCACAAACCCCGAGCGCGTGACCCGCTTCGTGCTCGACCCGGACCTCCGCCGGGTCGTTACCTGGTCGGTCCTCGAGCGCGCGACGAAGGGTCTCGGCGACCCCACGCACGGCGTGGTCGTTGGCGACCAGTTCTACTTCATCACCAATAGCGGCTGGGATCGATTCGCGGACGACGGCCATATCACAAATCGGACCGGGACGCCCGCGCGCCTGGAGAAAACGAAACTGGATGATCCGCCGCGGTGACCTTGCCGGTTCGGCGCGAGTGCAGCTCGGCCGCCAACACGCCGGCGGTCAGGATCGACAGCATGGTCAGGTACATCCACGTGAGGAGCACGACCACCGCGCCGATCGTGCCATAGGTCTTGTTGTAGTTACCGAAATGCTGCACGTACACCCGAAAAGCCAGCGTGACGACGATCCATGACACCGTGGCGACCACGGCGCCGATGAGTGCCTCGCGGCTGCTCAGCCGAAGGTTCGGCAGCACATAGTAGGCCGCCCATGCGAGCAGCGTGACGAACGCCGCGGTGATGGGGAACTGCAAGACGGTCCAGATCACGCGCGCGGTGGCGCCGAGTCCGACGAATCCCGCGATCGCGTCGACGACGTTCTCGCCATCCAGAAACACGATGGTCGCGATCGCGCCGACGACCCCCGCACCAATCACGAACGCGCTGGAGATGAGCATGCGCTTCCACCACGGTCGGGTCTCGGCGACCGCGAAGGCGTGATTCAAGGCGTCGCTGAGCGCCGAGAAGACGTTCGACCCGGCCCAGAGCGTCAGGATGGCGCCGGCTGACAACACCCCCGGCGCATTCTTGGCGAACACCACGTCGTTCACGACGCCCTGGATCAGCAAGTAAGCGTCGGGCGGTACAGACCGGGCGATCCCCTGCATGATGACGCTGACGGTCTGCTGTTTGTCGCCGACCAAGCTGATCACGGGCGCGGTGAACAGCAGCAGCGGGAACAGCGAGAAAAAGAAGTAGTACGCCGTCTGCGCCGCGAGACCGAGGACGTCGGTCGATAGAATATTGCGCCACACGCGGCCAAGGAGGCTCATATATTGAGTCGCATGGATGAGAGAATCGTGCCGCTCACCGAAGTGCTGCGGCTCAACACGCTCCTGTTCCGCAACTGTCTCGTCGAGATGACGGAGGAACAGTCCCGCCGTCGCCCGACGCCGACAACAAATCACGCCGCATTCATCGCGGCGCACGTCACGAACGCTCGTTTCTTCTTGCTCAAGACTTTGGGTGCCGGGCAGCCCAGTCCGTTGGCACTATATATGGGGTCTGCGCGCAGCCTGGATGACGTTCAGCAGTGGCCCACGCTCGCCGAGACGGAGGCGGCATGGACGCACGGCGGACGCGCGCTGCGGGACCGTCTCGATGCCATGACCGCCGCCGATCTCGATTGTCCGGCCACGCCGGGATTTCCGCGCGAAGGGACCTCTCGCCTCAGCACATTGTCATTCCTCGTGCAGCACGAGGCCTATCACATCGGCCAGCTGTCCCTGCTCAGAACGTATGTCGGCCTGCCGCCGATGAAATATCCGTCTTAAGTCCAGCGCCGAGCGAGCAGCGTTGCCAGGGGCTGCACCAGCGCCAACGGATCGGCGTCGGGCTCGATCGCGACCGACACATGCCCCCACGTGGTTGGGACGACCAGTTGGTAGAGCCGGCCGTAGCGGATCAACACGAACTTGAGCCCGCCCACATCGATGTTCCCCCGCTGAGTCACGAGCGTGAGCAACGTCGGATTGACGATCAGCTCCTCGTATCGGTCGGACTCCGCGCTCGACGCCCCGGCGCGATTGGGGCGACTCTTGGACACGAGCTCCCCGTGATTATACGTCGCGACATACCGGACGACGGGGGAGACAGCGAAAACGGCATCAATAAGTGCGTCCACAGCGCGTAATCTAATAGTGCGTTAAGTTCGGTCCATGCTAAAACCCTGGGCTGCACTCTTCGTGCTGACACTGGGCTGCTCGCCCCATGTCTACTCGATCTTCCAGGAGGGGCATCACCATTTCGCGTACAAGAGCCCACAGGTCACCGTCTGGGACGTCCGCGTGCCGCCGCGCACGTCGACCCGGATGCACGTGCACGACAAAGACTATCTCTTCGTCACGCTCGGCCAGGCGGCGGTGACGAGCATCCCACTCAAGGGCGCGCCGACGCAGCTCATACTGCAGGACGGCGAAGTCCGGTTCACCAAAGCGCCGCTAGTTCACGAGGCGCGCGATGACGGCAATCAGCCATTCCATAACATAACGATC
The DNA here is from genome assembly GCA_035570055.1 of Gemmatimonadaceae bacterium. GTDB lineage: Bacteria > Gemmatimonadota > Gemmatimonadetes > Gemmatimonadales > Gemmatimonadaceae > DASRDS01. The sequence continues at coordinate 42,468 of DATMLM010000019.1, read as the reverse complement.
GAGCTGGCGCAGCCCGCGACCAACGTCACACCGTGCGATTCACCGTGTGTCATGACGTCGGATCAATGGACCGTCTACTCCATTGGCCTCGCGCCGGGTGAACACGTGGACACGAAGTATGCGTTGATCGTCCCGCTCACGGCCGTCAATCTGACACGCCGACCCATGCAGCCGTTGCACCTTTTTCCGGGAATGGTCAACGATACACACAGCCCGCTGACCAACGGCGGCCCGGCGGACGCGCGATTCATCATGTTGGAGTACAAGTAAGCAGTGGCGTCGCGCGGTCCCGGCGCGGCCGTCGCGGCGAGCTTCCTCGGCTGGACACTCGACGCATTCGATTTCTTCCTCGTCGTCATCTCGGTGCCGGCGATCGCGGCCGAATTCCACCAGCCGATCAAGGCCGTCGCGCTCTCGCTGACGCTGACCTTGCTGTTCCGGCCACTCGGCGCGGCCATCTTCGGCCTCATGGCCGAGCGCTACGGACGCCGGCTGCCGCTCATGATCGACCTCGTGTTCTTCTCGATCATCGAGATCGCCACGGGCTTTGCGCCGACCTTCACCGCGTTCCTGGTACTGCGCGCCCTATTCGGCATTGGCATGGGCGGCGAGTGGGGCGTCGGTTCCGCCCTGGCGATGGAGAAGGCGCCATCCGCACGGCGAGGGATCGTGTCGGGACTCTTGCAAGAGGGTTACGCGACCGGATACTTGCTCGCGGCGGTGTGCTCCTTCTTCGTGCTCCCGAGATGGGGATGGCGCCCGATGTTCTACATCGGCGGCCTTCCGGCGCTCCTGGCGATCTTCGTTCGGTTCCGGGTCACTGAATCAGAGGTGTGGGAACGCACGCGTCACGCGAGCTGGCGGTCGTTGTTCGACGGGGTACTCTCGCAGTGGCGCCTGTTCCTGGGACTCGTGCTGCTCATGACAATGATGAACCTCGTCTCGCACGGCACGCAGGATCTCTATCCGACGTTCCTGCAGAAAGCCCGTGGCTTCTCGTCGGAGCGAACGGCAAGCGTGACCGCGTTCTCGATGATCGGTGCGCTTATTGGCGGCCTCTGGTTCGGGTCGCTCTCGGATCGGCTCGGACGGCGGAAGGCGATGGTCGGCGCGCTCATCGGCGCAATCCTTATGGTCCCACTGTGGATCTTCGCGCCGTCGTTCCTGGCCATCTTGGCGGGCGCCTTTCTCATGCAGTTCATGGTGCAGGGCGCCTGGGGCATCATCCCCGCGCACATCAACGAGCTGTCGCCCGACGGCGTGCGCGGGTTCATGCCAGGGTTCGGCTACCAGTGCGGCGCCGCTCTGGCCGGCTGGGTCCCGTGGGCACTCGCCAAGCTCGCCGAACGCACCGGATACCCGATCGCCATGGCGGGGGCCGCGGTTGTCATCTGCTCGATTGCGGCCCTCGTGGTCGCAACGGGTCGCGAGAAGCGTGGAGTGACGTTCGGTTAGTTGAACCTGGCATCTTTCAGCGGATCGAGGTTCACGTTCCCGCCGCTCAGCACGCAAACAACCTTCGCCCCTTTCGGCGCCTTGATGAGCCCGTGCCGCAACGCCGCAACGGGAGCAGCCGCGGCGCCTTCGATGACGAGCTTGCAGTGCGACATGACCCAGCGAACGGAGTCGAAGATGTCGCTATCGGGCAACGTCACGATGTCATCGACAAAGCGCCGTACCACGTCGAAGGTCTTCTCGCCGACCCGCTTGACCCGCAGACCGTCGATGATGCAGTCAACGCTCGGCAACGTCACAACGTGATCGGCCTGAACGCTGTTTTTCATCCCGGGCGCCCCGGACGACTCCACGCCAATCACGCGCACCTTGGGATTGCGCGCCTTGACGGCCATTGATACGCCGGAGATGAGCCCACCGCCGCCGATCGGCACGACGAGGACGTCGACGTCGGGCACGTCGTCCATGACCTCGAGGCCGAGCGTCCCTTGGCCGGCCATGAGATCATAGTCGTCGAACGGATGCACGTAGGTGTATCCGCACTCGGCGATGAGCTCCTTCGCGCGCTCGTTCGCCTCGTCCCAGATGCTCCCGTGCAGCACGACCTCGGCGCCGTAGGCTTTCGTTGCCGCGACTTTCGATGGCGTCGCGTTCGTCGCCATCGCGACGACCGCGCGAATCCCGTAGATCTTCGCTGCGAGCGCGACACCTTGCGCATGATTGCCAGCCGAGGAGCAGATGACGCCACGCTGACGCTCCTCGGGCGTGAGCTCGAGGAGCTTGTTCAGCGGCCCGCGAATCTTGTATGACCCGGTGCGCTGAAACATCTCGGCCTTGAGGTGCACGTCATAGCCTGTCTCATGACTGAGGAGACGCGACGTCAGGATCGGCGTGTGATGCGCGTGAGCGGAGACCCGGCGCCGCGCCTCGGCCCAGACCTCGGAGGTGAATGGAATGCGATCAGGCATGGGCTGAATTTAGCACACTCAAAGGGAAATAGGCCGAGACACCCCAATTCGGCTGATCGACGATCTGCGAGATCTTGAGATCGGCCGCCAAGCTGCACAGGATGTATGCATCTCTCGGATCGAGGCCGCGCTCCGCGCCCAACCATCCGATCAGCTCGCGCACGGCGTTCTTGGCATTCGTCATGAGATCCGGCCCAAGCGCGGTCGCGGCGTAATATCCGGCCCGATCCGACCGTGCCTGCAGGGATCCCGGCGGCGTGCGGAAGTGATAGCGCCACGGGTTCATGCCGCCCTGTTTTATCACCGAGAATCGCAGCGTGAACCGCATGGGACTCTCGATGCCGGTCACGCAGACTTCGCCGTCCCCTTGCGCCGCATGACAGTCGCCCGCCGAGAACAATCCGCCTCGGACGAAGACCGGCAGATACAACGTCGACCCGGCGGTCAGATGCCGGGTATCGATATTCCCCGCGCCCTTCGTGGGTGGAAGCACATCGTGCGGTCCGGGCTCGTCGGTCGCGACACCCATCGTGCCACAGAACGGCGCGATGGGAATGGTGATGTCGGATCTCAACGCGGTGTCGACGCCGTTCGTAAGGTCGAAGTGACGGATGTACGGTTCGGGAAAGTCCTCGGCGAGAAGACCGAGCCCGGGAATAAGTCCGGCCCATCCCCAGTCGAGCGTCGAGAGACTGAGGACGTCGACTTGGAGCGTGTCACCGGGCTCGGCGCCGCGTACGAAGATCGGTCCGGCCAGGGGGTAGAGACGGTTGAAGTCGAGCGTGGTGAATACCGATGCGGGTGACCCGGGTCGAATCTGTCCGTCCGTCACTTCATCTGTCTCGCAGTGCACGACGTCGCCGGAGTCGATTTCCACGACGGGTGGATTCGCTCGGTCCCACTTGTAATGCACTTTGTCCCGTTCGATGCGGTGCTCGGCCACAATCCCATCCCCCTCGTCATTGTATGGTTGACTTCGCGGTACTGACAGGACACCCATAGCCCGTGCTCCAACTTGCGCACGGAGAATTCTTAGGGCAGGGGGCGGTCATCCGACAGACCGACGATCTGTTGTTTTTCGAAACGTCGCACGCGGCGAACGTCCGGCTGCCCCGGCATGCGCACGATCATCCGTATTTTTGTTTCGTGATCAGCGGGTCCGTGATGGAGGTCTCGCGCGGCCACTCGCGATCGTGCCCCCCTGGTACCGTCGTGTTCAATCCCGCCGACACCGAGCACAGCGATGACATCGGCGGCCGCGGCTGTCGCTGCTTCGTCATCCAACTCGACCCCGCGTGGTCCTCGGCGCGATTCGAGGCCGAGCGGTGGCCCGACTGGGTGACGGTGTCGGGCGATGTGGCGTCGAGCCTCGCCGCCCGGCTGCGCCGCGAAGCACGGGTGTGGGAGCCGACATCGCCGATGGTTATCGAGGGGATCTTGCTGCTGTTGTCGGCCGAAGCCCTGCGCACGGATCGGCGACACGGCGAGCGCACGCGGCCCGACTGGGTGACGCGGGCCGCGCAGCGGCTCGATGCCGAGTTTCGCTCGCCGCCGAGCGTGCAGCAACTGGCGCTCGATGCGGGCGTGCACCCCGCGTACTTCGCGCGCTCGTTCCGATCGTTCCTCGGTTGCACGCCTGGAACGTACGCGCGACGACGGCGTTTGGCGTGGGCACGCGCGATGCTCACGGCCGGACGCCCGATGATCGAGGTTGCGCTGGAAGCCGGTTTCGCTGATCAGGCGCACTTCTCGCGCGAGTTCAAGCGGACCGAAGGCGTCACGCCGTCGGACTTCCGGCGTTCGCTGCCGCGTTAGCCCTGTTCAAGCGCTCGTCAATCCGTTCAAGCCGGGCGCCGCAAACGGACCTAGTGTGGCGCACATATGTCACTTCGCTCAATATTGGCGGCCGCCGTGCTCCCGGCGGTGGCCGCTCTGCCCGCGTTGGGCCAAAACGCCACGCGGCACGTCACGGGACACGTCGTCGACTCAGCGGATCACCGACCGGTCCCTGTCGCCCAGATAATGGTGACGGGCACGACCATCGGCGCCCAAGCAACCGATAGCGGCACGTTCTCCGTGCGCGTGCCCGACGGCGCGCAAAGCCTGGCCGTGCGCCGGATCGGGTACCACCTGACGACCGTCGCGATCCATGCGACGGGCGACACCGATGTGACGGTGAGTATGACGCGCGATGTCTTTCAGATCGACCGCCAGGTGATCACCGGCGTCGGCACGACGATCTCGTCGCGAAACGCCGCGACGCACGATCCCGTCATCACGGCGTCGCAGTTGGTTGGCGCGCCGACGCCGACGCTGGAGAACGCGCTCGAGGGGAAGGTCCCGGGCGCGCTCATCAGCGAGAACTCGGGCGCTCCCGGCGGTGGCCTGCAGGTACAGGTGCGTGGCACGACATCGATCTATGCGACCGCGGCAGGCCAGCCGCTCTATGTCGTCGATGGCGTGATCATGAGCAACGCCTCGATTCCATCGGGGCTCAACTCGATCGCGAGCTCGGCCAACAACACGTCGTCGAACGGACCCTCCCCGCAGGACCAACAGACGAATCGCATCGCGGACCTGAATCCGAACGACATCGAGTCGATGCAATTCCTCGAAGGGTCCGCGGCGTCAGCCATCTACGGCGACAAGGGCGCGGCCGGCGTCATCCTGATCACCACCAAAAAGGGCACGGCGGGCAAGCCACAGTGGGACTTCACCCAGCGATTTGGTCAGTACAGTCTGAGCAACACGCTGCCCGTGCGCCGGTTCACGCTGCCGGAGGCCCAGGCCTATAACGCCTCCTTCACGACACCGCCGCTCGATTCGGCCCAGGTCGTCCAGAACTACGACTGGTGTCACGGCTTCTGCGATTTCCAGAAGAGTCTCTATGGGAATCAGGAGATGTCGTGGGAGAGCGACCTGAGCCTCCGCGGCGCGACCCCGACGACCCAGTACTTCGTGTCGGGGCTGACCAAGTACGACAATGGCGCGCAGATCAATACCGGCTACAACAAGCAGTCCATTCGCACCAACGTGTCCCAACATGTCGGGAACATGCTCACCGCCAGCGCGACCATGGCCTACAGCGCATCGCTCGCGCGGCGCGGCGTCAACGGGAACGACAATCTCGGCATCGCCGGCTACGACGTGATCTCGTACACGCCGTCCTTCTTCGACATGGCCAAGCACAACGCCGACGGCTCGTACGTGCACAACCCGTATGGCACGGCCAACGCGTTCGACGACGCCCACTCGATCCAGACGCCGGAGAACGTCAGTCGCTTCACCTTCGGCACGAACATCGAGTTCAAAGCCTTCACCACCTCGACGCAGAACCTCTCGATCATCGCGCAGGGTGGCGCCGACTGGGCCAATCAGAAAGATCAGTTCTACGCGCCGTCGAACCTGCAGGTGGAGCACTCGGCGCTGAACGCGTTCCCGGGTGTCTCGACGATCCAATCGGCGACGAACGAGTTGTACAACTATTCGTTGTCGGTCGTGCACACGCTGACCGGCATTCACGGGTTGCAGGCGACGACATCAGCCGGGTACACGGGCGACCGGAACGCGCTGTACCTGCCGGACCTCGTCTCGCAGAATCTGCTCCCGGGCTACGGCAACCCGCAGGCTGGCACCGTGCTCTCGCCGTTCTTCCAGCAGAGCATCGTCATCAATCAAGGCTTCTACGCGCAGGAGCAGTTGCTGGTGTTCGGCGAGCGGCTCGCGCTCACCGGGGGATTCAACGCCGAGCGGTCGAGTAACGACGGCAACGTCAATCACTACTACCCGTTTCCAAAAGCGTCGATCTCGTATCGCATCCCGAACCTCTTCGCCGGCTTGGACGAGCTGAAACTTCGCTTCGCCTACGGCGTGTCGGGCACGGTCCCGAACTACGGCGTGCGGACCAGCGGCGACTCGATCAAGGGGTACGGCGGCGAGCTCGGACTCAAGCCCGGGTTGGTTGGCGGGGACCCGAATATCAAGCCGGAGACGAATACGGATTTCGAGACCGGATTCGACGCGACGCTCTTCCGCAACAACCTGACGTTCAGCGCCACCGTCTACCAGAAGCGCATCACCGACCTGCTGCTCCTGGCGCAAGCGCTGCCGTCGAGCGGCGTCAACCAGCAGTGGATCAACGGCGGGCAGATGACGAACCGCGGCATCGAGCTGCAGCTCGGCGCGACGCCGGTATCGGTTGGGCAGTTCACCTGGGTCACGAACGAGAACTTCGCGCGCAACCTGGCCGTCGTCGACAACCTGCCGATTCCTGGATTCCAGCCCGGGTTCACGGCGTTCGGCTATACGCCGTTCGGCGGCTACCGCATCGTCGCGGGGCACTCGCCGACCGCATTCTGGGGGCAGGCATCGATCAACGGTGCCGCGCCGACGATCGTCCAGTTAGGCGACGCGAACCCGGCATTTACCATGGGCTTCACGAACGACTTGAGCTTCGGCGCGCTGCACCTGCACGCCTTCCTCGATTGGCGGCGCGGCTTCAAGGTGTCCGACCTGACCGAACAGTACTTCGACGGCGCGCACAACCTGCAGGACACCGCACTGACCAACGCGCGCATCGCGGCGCAGGGCGCGGGGCTCACGCCGTACCTGGCCAACGGCGACTACCTCAAGCTTCGCGAGCTGACGCTCAAGGTCGATCTCCCCAGCCGATTCATACAAAGCGTCGGCCGCGGATTTGTGCGCAGCGGGAGCGTGAGCGTCTCGGGACGCAACCTCATCACCTGGACGGCGTACCCGGGACTGGATCCGGACGTCAGCAATTTCAGCTCTCAGCTCACGGGACGTGGGCAAGACGTCACGCCGTATCCGCCCACCCGCAGCTATTTCGTCTCCATCGATCTGGGATTCTGAGATGCGACGCTTCATGTGCTGTCTGGTCCTCGCCGTCGGCGCCGCCGCGTGCAACGAGTCGACCGTACCGAACTTCAACGCGGCCACGGGTCTCCCGCATACCGCGGCCGCATTGCAGAGCGAAGTGACGGGCGCGTTCGACGCCGGGCGCACCGATATCGGCAACTTCGAGCTGTTCATGGACGCCTTTGCGCGGAACTCCGCGTACTTCACGCCCAGCGAGCAGCGGTTCGTGCTCGTCGGCACGGGGTCGGTGGCCGTCAACCCGGGCGATCTCTTCGTCGGACCCGTCGTCTGGGATTTCTACTACAACGGCATCAAGGGCATCGACTCGATCATTGCCGCCGTGCCGAAGCTCGAGTTTTCCACCTCGGCCGGGCTCGCGCCACTTCCGCCGGCTCAGCAGGAAGCGATGTTCGGGGCGATGGAGACGTTGAAGGCCCTGTACTATATGTACATCCTCGAGACGCGCGACACGCTTGGCATTCCGATCAATGGCGTGGGGCAGCCCAAGCCGGCGCCGATCCTCTGCAACCGGGATGCGTGGGCGCAGATCGTCGCGATGCTGGACTCCGCCGCCGACAGTCTGACCAAATCCGGACCCGCCACGGCGTTCCCTGTGGTCATGCCGCCCGGGTTCAGCCAGGTAAGCGGCAGCGCGGGCGCCTATCTTGGGTTCACACGGGGGCTGCGCGGGAAAGCACGGATCTACTACGCCTACACGACGGGCCGGCCGACCGATACCCTGAGCGTGGGTTCCCCCAACGCGGCCCAACTCGACTCCGCGATCGCCGACATCCAGGCGGCTGCGCCGATCTACTCCACCAGCCTCTCGGCGTCCGAAGCGGTCGCGGGAAATGACTTCGGGGTGTTCCACACGTTCAGCACCAGCTCGAACGATGTCCCGAATCCGATCAACACCGTCTCCGGCGCGACGTTTCTGCTCTGGGACGCACTCAACGACATCGATACGACGGACAACCGGTTCACGGCAAAGTACGTGGATGCCGGCGCGGCGAATGGTCCCCAATCACCGGGGGCGCCGATTGGGTCGTTCTTTCACTACGCGAACAACATGAGCGGCTCGGCGCCGCTCCCGATCATCCGCAATGTCGAGCTGCAGTTGTTGCTGGCTGAGGCGGAGATTTCGCTGCAGCAATACGCGCCGGCGATCGCCGTGCTGCGCGCGCTGCGTACCACGGTCGGGGGGCTCGCCGATACGGTCGTCAGCCCCGACTACGTGAGCGCGCGCAATTTCTTCCTCCGCGAGCAGCGGGTGTCGCTGTTGAGCGATGGGGAAGGGGACCGGGTGGTGACGCTCCGGAACTGGAATCTCGTCGTGGCCCGCGACACGACATGGTCCTCCACCGGTTTCGGCCACGACACCGCGGCGATTCACCAGCGGCCTGGCGTGACCGACCACCACACCTCCATCGTTCCGATTCCACTCGGCGAGAGTGACGCGCGCGGTGGGAATATTGCCCCGGTCTGTCCATGAGGAGCGTTGAGCAAGCAAAGCGCAGGCGTGCTGCTGTTTCGCCACCGAAACGGGGTGCTCGAGGTCTTTCTCGTGCACCCGGGCGGTCCTTTTTGGGCCCGTAAGGACGACGGGGCGTGGTCGATCCCGAAGGGCGAGATCAACCCTGACGAAGATCCGTTGGTCGCAGCACGTCGTGAGCTAGCCGAGGAGACCGGTCTCTCGGTCGACGGGGACTTTCTCCCGCTCGTGCCGGTAAAACAGAAGAGCGGCAAAGTCGTGCACGCGTGGGCCGTGCGCGGCGATGCCGATCCCGCCGCGATCACGAGCAACACATTTACGCACAACGGCCGCGAGTATCCCGAAGTCGACCGCGCGGCGTGGTTCAATCTTGCGGAAGCGCGCCGGAAGCTGCTGCCAGGTCAGGTGCCGTTGCTCGATGAGCTCGACCGCCGTGCGTCTGCGGGAGAAACGCCGTGAGCAACCCGATCGCCGGAAGGAACGCGCAGACGCGATAGACGAACTCGAGACTCGTCGCGTCGGCGAGCTTGCCGAGGAACGCGGCGCCGATCCCGCCCAGTCCGAACGCGAGGCCGAAGAACACGCCGGAGATGAGCCCCACGCGGCCAGGCACGAGATCCTGCGCGTAGACGAGAATCGCCGGCATGGCCGAAGCGAGGACGAGCCCGATCACGATGCTGAGGCCAGTCGTCCAAGCCAAGTCGGCGTAGGGCAGAATGAGAGTAAAGGGGAGGACGCCCAAGATAGAAACCCAGATGACGTATTTCCTCCCAATGCGATCCCCGATCGGGCCGCCAATGATCGTTCCCGCCGCGACCGCTCCCAAAAACAAAAAGAGTCGTATCTCGGCGCTCTGCACCGACAGATGAAATCGGTTGATGAGATAAAACGTGTAGTAGCTGGTCAGACTCGCCAGATAGAAAAATTTCGAAAACATGAGCGCCACGAGAACCGCGAGCGCCCCAATCACGCGGCGTCGGGGCAGCGCGCTGGTCGGGTGGGCCACCGACGCGGGGCCACGTTGGGCCAAATGGGCCCGGTACCAGCGCCCGATGATGGTGAGCACCACGATCGCGAGCAGAGCGACGGCCGAGAACCAAGCCAGACTGGACTGGCCGTTCGGCAAGATGATGTACGCGGCAAGCAACGGCCCGAGCGACGTTCCGGCGTTCCCGCCAACTTGAAAGAATGACTGCGCAAACCCCGGCCGATTCCCTGACGCCAGCCGCGCCACGCGCGACGACTCGGGATGAAAGATCGACGAGCCCAGGCCCACGAGGGACGCGCCCGCGAGCAGCGTGAGAAAATGCGCGGCCGCCGACAGCACCAGCAGGCCGCACAGGGTCGCGCTCATGCCGATGGCGAGTGAAAACGGCAACGGTCGCTTGTCCGTGTAATACCCAACAAACGGCTGGAGCAACGATGCCGTGATCTGGTACGACAGCGTGATGAGCCCAATCTGCCGAAAGTCGAGATGATGCGTGGTCTTGAGGATCGGGTAGACCGCGTAAATCAGCGATTGGACGAGGTCATTGAGCAGATGGCAGAAGCTGATCGCCGCCAGAATCGCGAGTTGCATACGCGAAAGCTAAGGCGTCGCGGTCGGCTCCAGCACCGTTGTCCACGCGTTAACGGCGGCGCCCGGGAGCGTCGTCTCCGTCCATGCGCCAGCGCCCCTGAACCGCGCGCGGATGGAATCGCCGACTCCGATGGGTTCCAGCTTGGTTTGAATCAACGCCGTGATGCGCAGGCGCCTCGTGCTCCGGAATTCGTCGGCGCCATAGCGTTCGTCGACGCCACTGAGCACACGGCCAGGAATGTCCAAGGCGGTGATCGCGTTGTCGGAGTACCAGACGTCGGTCGTGGCCGCGAACCGCTCGACGACGGATGGTGCCACGTGATACCCGGGCGTCACGCGCCCCACCTTCGCGGGAAGCGCCAATGCGCCGTACAACACCGGAACGAGCACAATCGCGCAGCCGGCGAACGCGACGACCGCGCGCAGCGGCCACCCGCGGCGTCGCCACACATCGATCGCGCCGAGCACGGCGACGGGGAGCACCGCGAGGCTCGCCGGCGCCACATGCCGTGCGGTCAGATCGGCCGCGAAGCTCGTGAACGTCCAGACCGCGGCGATCGCGACCATGGTCACGACAAACGCGACCACCGCGAGCCGGGCGGCAGCCACGGCGCGCACGGCTGGCAAGCGCGCGCCACGCGCGATGAGCCAGAGGAAGACGAGACCCGGCGCCAAGCCAAGGGAAGACGGTGCGTGCAGTCGACTCAGCAGTCCATCGGCGTCCGTTACGGCGAGCGCTGGATTGGCGAAGAGCGCCACGAGCGATCCCTGCTGTGGATAGAATCCCGCTTGCGCCGTGACACTGTTCACCGCGACGCCGAAGTGGGCGTTCAGCAGAGAGAGCACCAGAACAGGAAGCGCGAGCCCCCCGGCGACCCACCAGAGTCTGCGCCACGAGCGCTCGACGCCGAGCCACACCAGGGCCCCGAGTCCAAGAAAGAACAGCGAGTACTTGACGATGTACGTGACACCGAGCGCGAGCCCCGTGCCGAACGCGCCTCGACGCGCGCCGCGCAACGTCAAGAGGAGGACCCACGGTGCGATCGCGTAGCTCAACGTGTCCTGAGTGAACAAGTAGAGACCGTTGCTCGCCTCGTGCAGAAAGGGAAGTGCCGCCGCGATCATCGAGAGGACCCACGTCGGCGCCCCGAATTGCCCGTACCACCGCAACCATCCGATGGAACCGGCGATGAGGCACAGGACAGCCACGATGCGCACCGCGGCGCCGAGCGAAAGACCGGCGGCGAGCCAGGGATATGCGGCGAGCTGCGGTCCGGGCGGACGCGAGACGATCCAGATGCGCGTATCGCGCGAGAGATCGGCCGGGTCGGGCTGAACGACCGTGTTCAACGATGGCGACTCACCAGCGACGTACTGCCGCGCCGCGCGGAGCTGGGCGGCCTGGTCACCGTTGATGTCTTGCGGTACGCGAAGCATGATCGCGAAAACCAGCGCCAGCGCGACGATCAGGATCACCTGGGGTGCGCGCCCCGGAATCGCGACCGTGATCGCTCTCCATAACCCCCGTGTCCGGAGCCGCGCCAACTGCTTGGCGTGGTGCGCGCGACGGCGCCGAGCGATCGCGCGCAGCCGTCGGTCCGGCAGACACGCCACCATCTTGCCGTACAACCGGATCCACCCTTCGGCGGCGCCAATGTTGTTCTCTGGATATCGCGGATCGCCGCCTTTGACGCGCACGGACACGAGCGGCTCGGAGATCGCGATGATTTCACTGCGCATCGCCAGGCGCAGCCAGAGGTCCTGGTCTTCGTTCACCGCCAATGTCTCGTCGAATCCACCGACCTCGTCGATGAGGCCGCGCTCGGCCATCACGGTCGGCGTGCCGATGATGGCGTCCAACGTCAGCAGTCGCTCGACGATGTCGCCATCGTACGGGAGCCGCGGCTTGTATCCGGCATCGGGCAGCGCCCTCCCCTTGGTATCGATGATCGTCAGCGCCGTATAGCTCCACCGCCGAGTCGGCGACGACTGCATCGCGCGCACCTGCACCGCGAGCTTGGTCGGCGCCCACAGGTCATCGGAATCCATGAATGCGATGTACCGACCCCGTGCGACGCCAATGGCTGCGTTCCGTGCGATCGACGGCCTGCCCGAATGGGGAAGCCACAGCACCCGGACGCGCGGGTCGACGAGCCCGCGAAGGTACGCCCTCGCCTCGTCACCGGATCCATCGTCGGCGACGATGAGCTCCCAGTCGGTGAACGTTTGCCGTAGCACCGAGTCGACAGCCGCCGGCAGAAACTCTATGCGATCGAACGCCGGGAGAATGACGGAGACGAGTGGCGTGATCACTGGCGCCCGTCGTCGTGGTCCAACCGCTCGAGGATGACTCCGGTCGCGAACCCGTAGCCGGCCGGAGTGAGGTGCGTCCAGCGATGCGGCGGTTGCCAGAACCGGTCATCCGAGTCGGCGCTGAACCGGGCCTGGAGATCGATCACCGCAATCCCGCGGCGATCGAGCGCCTGAATCAACGTATCGCGCGCCGGCCGGCAGGTCTTGGTGCCTATCTCCTCGCCCCAGAGGGGCAGATTCACGAAATAGAATCGCCCACCCCACTGCTCGACCTCCGAGCGGGCCTGTGCGATCAGGTCGGTGAACTGCAGCAGCCGATCCGGCGCGCAGGGCAGGTCTCCCACACGGTCCCATTCGGGGACGAGCATCGGAAAGGCCTTCTCTCGCAGATCGCGCAGCGTGAGAAACCGCCTCAGCCTCCCGCGCCACGGATGCGCCTGGGCCGCGGCGGTCGTCGCGATGTTCTGGTCTTGATACGACCGCATCAGCGCATCGACCTCGCTCTGCCGGCTGAGCAGCGACTGCCGAAACCCCGGCGCCCGGTACTGCCCAAGAAATCCGCGGGCGCGTTCCGATTCGAAGTCCATGAAGTCGTTGCCGGGGAAATAGAGCCACACGACGTGGCGCGGCCGACGCGGCGCGGCAAATTCCCGGAGGATGCCGAGCTCAGAGAGCGGGCCGTTCCCGTTCACGCCCAAGCTGATCGCCGAACGGGTGCGGCGCATGCGCGCGGCGATATTCTCCGTCGTATCCACGCAAGCGCCCTGCGCAAACGAGTCTCCGATGAGCACGACGTCGGGCGCCTGCTCGCCCCACGCGCCCGGTGGGTTATTGAACCCATGATCATCGCTGCGGTAGGTCGTGAACGCGCCGCCCTCGTTGCAGTACACGATGAACGTGTTCGCGATGCCGGCGAGCGGATACGGATGGCCGGGTGTCCGGTCGGCGTGATACGCCGCATCCAGCTCCAAGCGCTCCGTGGCGTAATATGCCGGGACACCTTGGGCGCGGAAGTCGAGGACGACGTTGAGCCGCGAACGCGGATCCCACGCGCCCCGTAGGCCAGCAGGCCGCGGGAGATGGCGTGGGTTGTCGTGCGGTGCAAACGCGAGCGCCGCATCGGCAACGTACAGCGCCAGCATCGCCGCGCCGATGCAACTGGCGATGACGGCGCGGTAATCGCGCCGCATGAACAGCGAGGCAACGGCAACGATGCCGACGATCGCCGGACCGATATCGTACGCGGCGGCGACCGCGGGATATCGCGCCGGGATGTGCGTGGCCGCGAAGATGACGATACGGACGGCTCCGAGCGCCGTGATCGCGAGCACGGCGATGGCGATCGCGTCCACGAGTCGATCAGTCCGGCGCAAACTCGCCTCGCGCCGCTTGGGACACGGTCTGGTCGGCCTTCCGGAGAAAGCAGTTCCCGATGGTCATGGCCTCGATCGCCGTCGCCATGAAGCACTGGAAAGCGTCCTCCGGCGTACACACGATCGGCTCGCCCCGGACGTTGAAGCTGGTGTTGACCAGTACCGGGCAACCGGTTTGCGCTCCGAATGCCGTGAGCAGCGCGTGGAACCGCGGGTTGGTCGCCTGATCGACCGTCTGGATGCGCGCCGAGCCGTCGACATGCGTCACGGCTGGAATGTCCGATCGGTGCTCGGACCGAACCGGAGCGACGAGCAGCATGTACGGGCTCTCGACATCCAGCGCAAACCATTCGGCGGCGCGCTCGGCCAACACCGCGGGCGCGAAGGGCCTGAACGACTCGCGAAACTTGACCTTGAGATTGAGCGTCGACTGCGCGTTGGGGTCCCGCGCGTCGGCCAGGATCGATCGACTGCCAAGCGCACGGGGACCGAACTCCATGCGTCCTTGGAACCACCCCAGCGCGTCGCGTTGGATGAGCCGCTCGACGCTGCAGGCGATGAGCGCCTCATCGGAGAGCGTCGTGAACCGAGCACCGAGCAGCCCGAGCCGCCGCTCGATGTCCTCTTGACTGAACTCCGGCCCCAGCAGCGCCCCGTGCATGGCATCGCCTGTTGGAATCGCCCGCTCGGTGGATGCCTGATACGCGATCAGAGCCGCGCCGATCGCCCCGCCGGCGTCGCCGGCGGCCGGCTGGATCCACAGTCGCTCGAACCGGCCATCGCGCAGGACCGCGCCATTGGCGACGCAGTTGAGCGCGACGCCGCCGGCGAGGCAGAGGTTCCGCTGACCAGTCCTCGCGGCCACATCGCGCGTCATGCGCAGGATCGCCTCCTCGAGCACGGCCTGAATAGACGCCGCGAGGTCGAAATGTCGCTTGAGGAGCGGCTCCTCCGGCCGACGCGGTGGCGCGCCGAACAGCGCGTCGAACGCGCCATTCGTCATGCGCGATCCGGCGCAGTAGTCGAAGTACGAGAGGTCGAGACGGAACGACCCGTCGTCCTTGAGGTCGATCAAGTGGTCCCGGATGAGCGCCGCGTATCGCGGCTCGCCGTACGGCGCCAGGCCCATGACCTTGTACTCGGCCGAGTTCACGCGAAATCCGAGGTAGTACGTGAACGCGCTGTACAGGAGACCGAGCGAGTGTGGAAAGTCGATCTGGCGCAGAATGTCGAGCGTCGGCCGCCGCCCGATCGCCACCGACGTCGTGGCCCACTCGCCGACGCCATCCACGGTCAGCACCGCCGCTTCGTCGAAGGGTGACGGAAAGAAGGCGCTGGCGGCGTGGCTGGCGTGGTGCTCGGCGAACCGGAGGCGCGCGTCCCAGTCGACGCGCGGATCGAGGGCGCGGAGCTCGCGGCGCAAGCGTGAACGGAGAAACAGCTTGTCGCCCAACCACACGGGCATCGCCCGCGCGAACGAGCCCAGGCCACGCGGTGCAACCGCGAGATACGTCTCGATCAGGCGCTCGAACTTGAGGAACGGCTTCTCGTAATAGGCGACGAGGTCGAGATCGCCCGCCCGGATGCCCGCCTGCTCCAGACAGAACGCGATGGCGTGCCGAGGATAGTCGGGATCGTGCCGAAGCCGCGTATACCGCTCTTCTTGAGCGGCCGCCACGATCACCCCATCGTCGATGAGCGCGGCCGCACTATCGTGATAGTACGCCGAGATCCCGAGGATCTTCACACGTCCCTAGAACAGGGAGTAAATGAATGGCGCGATGGCCGCGCCCTGCGTGAGGATGAGGACAGTCCCGAGCACGACGAGGAACGTCACCGCCGGCCAGATCCAGTAATGGCGGCGGACGCGCAGGAATTGCCAGAATTCGATGAGAGACCGCATGTCAATAAGGTCGGGTCAGCGATTCGCGATCGATCACGCGTGAGGGGCGCTCGATCCAATATGTCGGCTCGAGGGGATCCCGCCGCAAGCGAAGTATATCGACCCTGCGCCACCGCATGATGATCGCGGTCGGCGTCAGCAGGAGAAAGTACGCGACCGCCAGCACGGCCGGACCCGTGACCCGCTGCATGGCGTGTCCGAGTCCAGTCCATGCCCTATTCGGTCGGCGAAGCCAATGCGGCGTCGCGAGACTCACCGCGGCCAGCAGCACGGCGAGCGCGATCGGCCATATGCGGATGTCCCCCCGTCGTACGAGCGGTAGGAGGGCAAGACAGACCAGGGCGCCGGCGATCGTCAGGCCGAATTGCCGATCTGACGACACTCGCGCGGGCGCCGGGACAAGAGGATCGAGCATCTGCGGCGGAGTATGGAGCGTCGCGCGCACCGCGGTCCTGGCGGCCCGCCAATACCACGCCGGATACGCGGGCCGCGACGCACCCTGTAGCAACGCCCGGCAGGCGGCGCCGGCGTGCCCGGCGCTCGCGTGCAACCCGGCCAGCACGAGCGTGCTGTCGGCGCGCCGTCGACGCGCGAGCGCGCGCAACGAGGCGGCAGGGAGCGACACGGCGTGCTTGCCATACAGTCGCACCCACCCTTCGTATGCGCCGATCCGATCGGCACTATAGTGCGCGTGGCCGCCAGTGCGCACCGTGGTGAGTGGATCGGCGACGACGGCGACCGGGCTCCGCACGGCCAGCCGGATCCACATGTCATAATCCTCGCAGAATCGCTGGCCCTCGTCGAACCCGCCGACTTCGGCGATGAGGCTGCGTTCGGCGAGTACGGCGGGCACGGCGACATGCGCTTCGAGCCTCAGGAGGCGCTCGACGATGTCGCCGGCGTACGCGACCCATGGCGCGAATGCCTCGCTCGCGACGGGCTGGCCATCAGGGCCGACGAGGGCCAGTGCGGTGTAGCTCCAGCGGCAACCGGCAGACGCCTCGAGGACCTCCAGCTGCGTGGCCAGTTTGGTCGGCGCCCAGCTGTCGTCCGAATCCAGGAATGCGAGATAGCGGCCGCGCGCACGCCGGATCGCCGTGTTCCTGACGATGGCCGGAACGCCCGAATGTGGAAGCCACAGTACCGTGATGCGCGGATCATCGAGCGTGCGGAGGTACGAACGCGTCTCGTCGGACGAGCCATCGTCCGCGATGATCAGTTCCCAGTCCGTGTGCGTCTGCCGGAGCGCCGATGCGATGGCCACCCGCAGGCAGTTCAGGCGGTCGTACACTGGAAGGATGATCGAGACGCGCGGATCGCTCACACGACCTCGATGTGCCGCGCGTATACGCACGGGCCCGCCATGTGGCAGAACGCCAGCCCTTCTCCCATCAGCGTCTGCCGTACGACCTCAGTCACGAAGAAGGTATGCGAGTTGATCGTGTGAACCGCCTGAATCTCCAGCTCGCGGACGAGCAAGGCATCTCGCGGCACGGGCAGCCCGAATTCCGGCGACGCGATGACGGCGAACGGCAAAGCGGCCCAATCGACGCACATCCGGTCGTGGTGCGTCCCGAGTGCATACGCTGCCTGCTTGAACGTCGCCGGGAGCGCGCTGACGGCCAGGCGCCGGCTGTGTGCCATGAGCGGAATGGCCGGACTCGTCGACCGGAGCGCCATCAGGAACTGTCCCGACGAGACTGGCCCGATCAGGTCCATCGGAAAAAGATCGCTCGATCCGCCATCGATCACGCAGACCAGCGAGACTGGCCGCGGGCGCATGTAGTAGACGTTGAGTGCCCGAAGTGCGCTCGGCGTCATGCGAAAGTTGTACGGATTGGGTTTCTTCTTTCGGCGGTACCACCAGTCGCGGCCTTCGCGGGCGCGCTCTTGGATGGGGCCGAGACATCGATTCGTCGATCCGGTGACCTCGCAGATCCACAGGCGATGCCGTTCTGAGGGCAGATCGATCGACTGGCGTGCCCGCAACATCAGGCGTCCGCGCACTTGCGTGCTGTCATCCCAATCCTGCAGCGTGAGCACAAGGGGGGCGGCGAGCACGGTTTCCGGCGCGAGCGACGCCTCCAAGCAGAGGCCGATGGTGAGCGGCCGCAAGGAGACGGGTACGTGATCGCAGCTCACATCGCGTCTCTCGCCAAGCCCGTCCAGCACGATGCGAGTGACCCTGCTCGGGTCGCGGAGCCCGACCGTGGCGTGCGCCTGCCAGGGCGCGCCCCCGAACAGTACGCGCTTGAGGAGTTGCTTCATCGCGTGCGCTGGAAGGCGAGAAAGGTGAACTGCCCGAGCCGCCCGCCCCGGTGCAGCACCGGAAGGAACAGCGGAGAAGCCGCGCGCGTGATGGCCCCGCGGTAGTAGCGATAGCTCGTGGCGTCGCTGCCCTCGACGGTCACCATCGCCGTCCCCCGGCTCCTCCAGAACGCGCGCCACCACCAGCCGCAGCCCAGATCGCGCCAATAGAATGGATTGATGACGCTGATAACGACCTGGCCACCCGGCGCCACCATGCGGGCGAAGCGCCCGAAGAGGTCGCGCAGGTCGGCCACCAGGTTGATCACGGCGAAGTTCGCGACGATCGCATCGACCTGGCCATCGAAGGGGACGGTGAGCGGGGTCACCACCCCGTCCGCAATCTCCCGCTGACAACGAATCGCGAGCTGGTCGATCATCCGTGGCGAGGGATCGTATGCGATGACGGTGAAACCGTGATCGGCGTACCACGCGGCATCGAGGCCGGTGCCGCACCCGAAGTCGAGTACGCGCGCTGCCGGCGGCAGGCACTCCGCGACCAGCGTCCGAAACGCATCCCGAATTCGGGCGTTCCGCGGCTCGCGATCCATCGTCGCGTCGTACTGCGCGGCCTGCGCATCGTAGTACGCGGTGATCCGCGCGGCGTCAATCATGAGTCACGCGCGGGACGCCCGCGATGATGACGAGCGCAACGTCGGCCTCCGTCGCTTCCAGGACCGGGCGGCGGAACACCGCGAGGTCGGCCGGCGCGCCGCACTCGAGCGATGGCTCCGGAAGCCCCAGTCGCCGCGCCGCGGTGCGGCCGACCGCGTCGAGCAGCCGCTCATCAGATATGAGCCCTAACGTCCTCGCGAATCTCAACTCATCGAGGAGGGACCCGATCCCGGTGAGCGCTGAATCGCTGCCGAGTAGCACGTCGATGCCCGGTTGTATCAAATCAACGGGAACCGTTCGCCCGAACAAAAACGCATTGGACGAAGGGCACCAGATGATCGCCGCGTTACTATCTCGCAGACGTTGGACGCCGAAGGCGTCCACGCCAACAACATGCACGGCAAGCAGGTCCGCCGTCAGCAACCCAATCCGATCGAGCGCGCTCACCTCCTCGGCCGATCGCGCGTCGATCCCTTCGGCGAGATGCATGGTCCACAGTCCCTCGCCCACGCCGTCCGGCGGCTCGATGCCGAGCGAATGGACATTCCGTAACCGTGCGACACGAATCGGAAACTCGTCCTCGAACGCGCTCTCCCACGCGTCGTGGTGCACGACAGTGGTGACGCCGGCGGCAATGTTCTTCCAAGCACCGTGCAGCAACGCCTCACGTCGCGGCATCGCCCGGGCGCGCGAGATGACGTCCCGGAACCGTACGTGAATGTCCTCACCCCACTCGTACGCGTTGGCATACGGTGGACATCCGAGCCGGCCGTAATGGTTCCGGTGCAGATGATCGTGCGCGTTGATCAATCCGGGCCGGAGCTCGCCATCAGGGATACGGAACACGCGATCAATCTGCCCGGTGGGCGGCACGATGATCCCGTCTTCGACGCCAATGGTCGCATTCCGCGCCTCGATGACGAGCTTCATCGTTTCGCCTCGCGCCGATAGGCGAGCACCAGCACGAGCTTGAGGCCCCGCTGTGCCTCGTACACTCCGAGTCGATCGGCCGCGGCGTAGAATGGCCGAATGAGCGGGCCGACGATGCCGTCATGCCGCACGGTTCGCGCGAGGCCGGCGCGCGCGGCCGCTGAGCGGTGCGCCGCATCGTCATGCACCCAATGCTCGATCTCGTGCGTCACGCCATCCGCGTCGCGGAACGTCCGTCGATGCCCCGCGGCGACCGCGTCGGGATGGAAATCGGTGACGACGACCGTCCCGCCCGCCCGGCACACGCGCGCCATCTCGGCGTACGTCGCGTCGAGCTCGCGGATGTGCCCGATGACGAGCCGACACCACACGACATCGAACGACGCCGTCGCCAATGGCAGCGCGCGCAGATCGGCCGCGGCCACTGGCTCCACACGGTCCGGAGACTGCAGCATCTCCGGTACCGCGTCGACGCCGACGGCAAATCGCGCCGGGACTCCCCGCATGCGCCTCCCCACACCACACCCCGCATCCAGCAGTCGCCGTCCCGCAACCGGTACGGTCAATGCCCGGACGAGCCGGTCCTCGAGGAAGCTGACGGCAGTCTCCGCCTCGTAGCACGGAGCCCATAGCCGATACCCCTCCCGACTCGACAACATGCTCACCGTGCCGCTTCTCGCAGGTGTCCGTACGCCTGCCGATCGTCCGGCACTCGCTGTGCCCACCGCCGCACCGTGCGCAACGCCCGCGGATGGGAGAACTGTCCGCGTGCCCACCGCCCACGCGCCAGTACTTGCCCGAGCGTCCGCCCCCATCCTTGTACCCTGGTATCGTGCACGGACGGGAATCGACTCTTGAGCACGAGCGTAAAATCCTCAACCCGCTCCTTGAGCCGCCGATCGAGCCACGGCACCTGCGGATCCTCGTGCGTCATCCACGAGACCCACTCGGGCTGCGTCCACTCGTCCAGCGTCGTCGGCGTCCCGCTGAGCGCATCGACGTTGCCGTACGTCCCGCGTCGCTGCGGGGTCGGCGTATAGAAATACGAGATGAGCTCCATCGCCGGATTGACGGTCTTGAGTCGCCGAATGAACGTCAGCGTGTTCTCGATCTCCCGCTCGGGATCATCTGGATCGCCGAACACGAACGAGAACTCGGGAATGATCCCATGCGCCCTCGACCGCGCGGCGACCTCGAGCACCTGCGCGGTCGTAATTTTCTTGTTCATCTTTTGCAACACGGCATCCGATCCCGACTCGGCTCCGCAAAACACCATGGTCAGCCCAGCGCGTTTGAGAAGCCGCCAGGTGTCGTCCGAGAATCGCAGGAGCGCATCCACTCGTGCTTCGCACCACCACCGCAATCCGAGCGGCGTGATCCGCTCGGCGAACTCTCGGGCGTGGTCTTCGCCGACAAAAAAGTTATTGTCGTAGAAATGCACGGAATCCATCCCGTGTCGTCGCGCCAACATGGCCAGATGCCGTACCGTTCGGGCGGGTGATTGTTGTCTCTCTCTGCTGCCAAAGACCGAAATCACCCCGCAGAAATTGCAGCCGTAGGGACACCCGATCGAAGCTTGGTACACGCCCGATCGGCGACCCAGGAACGTCGGCCTCAGGTAGGTCTCGATCGGGATCTTATAGTAGGCCGGCTCGGGCAGCGCATCAGGCCCGACCCACCGCCGCTCATGCCCGATCCAGTGGTTGCCGTCGGGCTCCCGGAACCCGAGTCCGTTGACTGTCTTGGGATCGCGATGACCGGCGAGGACGTCGAGGAGCTCGTTAAAGGTTTGCTCGCCCTGCCCGCGAACGATCCAATCGACGTCCGGCGAGTTGAGCACGGGCGTCGGGTAGAGGCTCGGGAAGTTGCCGCCCCACACGATCGGCAGATGCGGATGCCGCGCCTTGAGCGCGTGCGCCAGCGGTACGGCGCTCACGAGCTGCGGCCCGGGCATGACGCTGAACGCAACCACCTGCACTGGGTCCGCCGTACCACGGCGCCGATCGATATGCGTCTCGATCTCCGCCAATGTGTCGATGTCGGGCAGATTCCCATCGACGATCTCCCAGCTCACGCCTTCGGGAAGCGCCGCGCCGACAGCCATCACCGACAGCGGAAATCGCCGGTTCTTCGGGCGTGTCGCCCTGGGATTTACAAAGACAATCATGCGATACGCTCGAAGTGATAAAGCACGTGATCGCCGAGCGGCGCGAGCGGCCGCGAGACGACGCGGTCGATGGCTTCCATCGCGCCCAGCAAGTGCGGATGTCCCGAGATCCACGGCTCGGCCGCGCTCGGCGGCACGGCGACGCCGATGCCAATGCGTCGTACGAGCCGGAACCAAGGCCGCATAGCGCTCACGATCTCCCGTGGCCGGTGATAGCGAACCACGAAATGTTGTCCGCCCAGCCGCGCGGGCGCGTCGTGATGCAAGCGCCGCACGGCCGCCCGGAAGTCGCGCCGCGCGAGTTGCACGACGACCTCGCCGGGTGAGCACGTGCCGAACAATACCAGGAGCGCTTGGCCCCCAGGTCGCACCAGTCGCGCGAGCCCTCGGGCGACTGGGACGAGATCGGTCACGCAGTTCAGCCCCGCGAAGTTCGAGAACGCACCGTCGAACGCCGGTTGATCCAACTCATCCAGCCGCTCGGCCGGAAGCACAGCGGCCGGTGTGCCGAGGCGCTCTTGCGCGATGCGGACCATCGCCGGCGCCGCGTCGGTGAGAAATACGTGTCGCCCGCGCGCGATGAGCCATTCCGCGTCGACGCCCGTTCCGCCGCCCACTTCCAGCACGCGCGAGCCCGTGGGGAATGCACTGAGCAGGGCCGCACGTACGGCGCGACGCTGCGCGGCGACGCTGCGCCATGCACCATAGCGTTCGTCGAAGCGATCGGCGATCGCGTCGAAGGCGAGAGCAGCCGCGGTCGTCATGCCGAGGCGCCGCTGGCGAGCTCAGTCCACCGTCCGACGTCTTCTTCGCCGGTCGTGACTTCGTGGTGCAACGCGTCCCGCAACCGGCGATAGAAGTTGGTGTTATACGTGCCGTGAAAGAGCATGGCGAGATCGTCGGTATGCTCCCAGTTCCGCTTCGCCCCGAGCTCGGCCACCACGTTCTCGTGGAACTTGGTCCCAGGCAACGGATACGAGACCGACACGCCGATCTCGTCGGGACGCTCCTCGCGAATGAGATCGCGAGTCAGCAGCACGTCGTTCCACGTCTCCGACGGATAGCCGAGTTGGATGAACCAGCACGCGCGAATGCCCCGCGCCTTGAGCGCCCGGGTAGCCGCGCGAGCTTCTTCGACGCGCGTGCCTTTATCCATGGCGTCGAGGATTTTCTGGGATCCCGACTCGACGCCGAGCCAGACTTCTTCGGCTCCGGCCGCCGCCAACGCACTGACGACATCCGGCCGCATGAGATTCACGCGCGACTGGATCATAAACGGCGTCTCGGCGCCTTCGCGCGCGACGGCCCTCGCGAACTCCGCAATCCACTCCGCCGTCAACCCGAAGATGTCATCGGCGAACCAGATGTGATCGGCCCCGATCTCGTTCTTGATGTGGCGCATCTCGGCGGCGACCGCGCCGGCTGACCGTTGCGTGTACCGCCGGCCGAATACGGGCTTCGCGCACCAGTTGCATCCATAGGGACAGCCGCGGGACGTCACCATGTTCCACGAGAAGCGGCCATGGTGATCGACCCACACATCGCGGTACGCCTCGACATCGATCAGGTCCCACGCCGGGAGCGGCAGCACGTCGAGATCGCGCATGGCATGCCGCGCTGGCGTCGTCGTTCCGTCCGGCAGGATCAATCCGGGTATCTCAGCCAGTGCCGCGTGCGGATCGCTCGCCCAGGTATCCGCGAGCTGCAGCACACCCATTTCGCTCTCGCCGAAGAGCACCGCATCGGCGCCGGCCGCGAGATAGATCGCGGGCCGGTCGGCCGAGTCAGACCCATTGACGACCACGCGCGCGCCGCGAGCGCGCGCCGCGCGAATCATCGCCAGGGTCGCCTCGCGCGTGCGGGTCGTACACATCTTCGTGAGGTAATTGAAGTTGTCCTCGACGATGGCCACGATGTCCGGTCGCACGTCGTCGAGCATCGCGGTGAACGCGTCGACGCCCGGCGACAGCATCGCATCGAAGAACGCGACGGGATGCCGTCGTTGGCGCAGGAGCCCGGCGGTGAGCAGCGTCGCCAGCGGCGCGTACGGCTTCATGCGCGCGAGCTGTTTCGGGTCGTTGCGGAGAAAGTACGAGTGCGCGATCAGAATCATGACACCCTCTGGGCAGCGTCGAGCATCGCGACGAGATGCGGCACGGCGCTCGATGGATCGTTGGAGACGGCGAGCTCCCATCCGCCGGCGCCCGCCAAAGCGCGAGCGCAGGCGGCGAGCCGCGTTGGAAAACGATCGAAGCCGGGTTCCGGTTCCCTAGCGAGCGCGGCCGCGACGGTCTCCGGTCGCGCTCGCGTCAACACGGTCTCGTCACCGGTTCGCGTCAGCAAGCACACCACGGCACGATCCGCGCTGACCGCGGTGTCGGCCTTCCGATCGAGCACGACCGATATCTTGCACTTGCCGCTCGGCAGTCTGATGGGATCGAGCGACGCCAGCGTTGGGAATCGTTCCCTCGCATCGGGTAGGAGCGAGATGCGCCGTCCATGGGTCGGCGGTCCCCACACCGTCGTACGAGGGCGCAGTTGCACCCACACGGTGTCGTCGCTCACGACGGTGAGTCCCGCGAGATGCGCCGCGTACGCGAGCGTGCTCTTGCCCGCGCCACTCGGCCCCAACAACAATACGATCGCCCCACCACGCGACACCGCCGCCGCATGGACCGGGTGTCGATCGTAGTGATCGACGATGGCATAGGTCAGCGCCTCGAGGATGGTTTGTCTGAACTCCATCTTCCGGGCGACGAGGGCACACGGCACATAGGCCACGGCCTGGCGTCGAATCGGATCGGCCACCGCCACGCGATCGGCGCCGTGCAGGATGAGTCGAGAGGCGTCGGGGGACCACACCCGCGCCGCGGAGGACGGCGCCGCGTGCTCCCCGTGAACCACGATGCGCACGAGCAGCGGCTTCCGCCGCCATGGCTTGCTCCCGGCATCCGCATTGCCAAACGCGTCCGCCGCCGCCTCGATAACAGCGTAGCTGTTACTCTCGAAGCGTACGGGCACGCCCAAGACACTCGTGGCCAGCACCTGATCCGTCACGATGTCGCGACCGAGCGGGTCACGACTCTCCGAGAAATCGATGCCACAATGGTTCATGATTGCGCGACCTCGTCGTACAACTCCTCGAACAAGCGCGCGGTGACATCGGCGTTCTCCGCCAGAGCGCGCCGATGCGCCGCCGCCGCGAGTCGCATCCGATAGTCGTCGTTCGCGAGCACAGAGGCCACCGCGCAGGCCATCGACTCGGCGTCGCCGATGGGTACGGCGACCGCTGCGTCCGGCGCCCATTCCGCGACGTGACCGACGCGCGTGCCAACGGTCGGCAGGCCGGCTACGGCTGCCTCCAATACGGCCGCCGGCCCTGCTTCGTGGCGCGAGCTCATCAGGTGCAGATCCGCTCGGGACGCGAGCGCGTGGAGATCGTTGTAGCGGAGCTTCCCGTGAAACGTGATGCAATCGGAGAGGCCGAGTTGCTGTGCGGTCTGCTGGACGTCGCCGCCAAGCGTGTCGTAGCCGGCGATGTCGAGCTGGAACGGCACGTCCATGCGGGAGAGCAGTGCGGCCGCACGCAGCAGCATGCCCTGGTCTTTCACACGATTGAGGTCGGCGATGTGCAGCAGTCGCGCGGGTTGGGTCATGTCGCGCGGCCGCGGCGGGGCAGGGGGCCAGCGGTCGAGCGCGATACCGAGTGGAATCCGACGGGCGGCGATGCCCAACGCGGCCGCGGTTTCGGCCATCGGCGCGCTGGTGACCGTGACGCGTTGCGCGCCGGCGACGGCCAGACGCAGGACGAGACGACCGCGCGCCGTGCGTCGCTGTCCGTACCCGATGTCGGGGATCGACACCATCTCGGCGCCCGTCATGTGCAGCACGACGGGTACGCGAAAGCGCCAGCCGGCGATCGCGGCGGTCGATCCCGTGCCGAGCACCCAGAACGCGTGAAAGACATCGAATGGCCGCCGCCGATGCTCGTCGGCCAGCACGGCGAGCGCGCGCCGCCGCCGGCCTGCGCCGCCGCCGATATCGTGGACGGTCGCGCCCAGGAGCTCGTACCGGCCGATCGCCGGTGTTGGCGTCAGCGCGAGCACTACCACCGCGTGGCGGCGCGACAGGCGCTCGATCAGTGCGAGCAACACGGGGATGACCCGGTCCGTTCCGCTCCGATCAACGCCACCGGGCACGAACAGCGCGATACGCATCAGCGGCGGGGTCTCTTACCTTTCGCCCGATGAACGACTTGTCGGAGAGCGAGATCATCGCCGTCAACCGCCGCTCGCAGGCGTTCGAGCGCACGGGCGATCCGGCAGTCCTCTGGCCCGGGGTCGACGAGCAGTCCCGGCTCGCCGCGCTGGCGGACATCGAGCGTTGCGTCGCCGTCGTGCTGCGTGGTGGGACCAGTGTGCTCGATGGCGATCCCGCGGCGATGGGGATTGCCGGTCTCACCTCTGGGATGGGCCCCTTGCTCGGCCTGTGGGCGGCGACTGGCCGTGTGACGACCAGTCCCGACATCGAGATAGTGTTGGCGCGCCACCTCGCTCATGGGCGCGCACGCGCGGAGCGTCTCGATCGCGGCCTCGGCAATGCGTTGGACACGCTCGCGACTGCGGGCGTGTCGTGTACGGTCCTCAAAGGCATGCATACCGCGCGCCGGTACTATCCCGAGCCCGGCGCCCGTCCCATGGTCGACATCGATCTCTTCGTCACGCCCGCTTCGCGCCAGACCGCCGAACACGCGCTCGAGCGCGCGGGCTGGCGGCGGGGCGATCGACAGCGCCGGCCGTATAAGTGCGATTGGCACCCGCCGGGCGTCGACGCGCGGATTCGCGGGCTCGATCTCGTGCACACCTGGGACCCGTGGAGCGTGGAGCTGCACACGTCCCTGGATCGCATTTTCGCCCCGGGGCGCCTGGCGCGATTGCCGCTCAATGCGGGCGACGACGAGCCGTGGACGATGGCCGGGAGGCCGGTGCGCGTGCTCGCTCCGCCGATGCTCGTCGCGCACCTCGCCGCGCACGCCTCGGAGGAGTCCCACGTGGCGCGATTGGGGCGCGTGGTGGAGCTCGTGCTCGTGGCCCGAGAGGAAACGGCGCGCGGCCGGCTCGCATGGCGCGACGTGAGCGCGCGTCTGGCTGCGACCGATAGCGCCGGCTTCGCCTTTCCCGCGCTCGCTTTCGCCGAGCGACTCGTGCCGGGCACGGTCGACCCCGTGGTGCTCGCCGAGTGCTCGGCGGCCGCGGGTCCGCGCGTGCGCGCTCTCGTCGAGGCCGACAGCGCCGGGGATCGCGTGCCGCTGGAGCGCGTGCGCGTGGCCGAGAAGTTCATGTGGTCGCGGGGTCCGGTCGACACCGCCCGCAGGCTCGGCCTTATGCTGTGGCCCAAGACGAGCGGATCGTTCGGCGATATGGTGCGTACGTACGCCCGGCGTGCCTATCGGCTGTACCATGGCCGCTTTACCGGATCGCGAGAATAAAAGCACGGTGTCCGAGGTCTCTCTCCTAGGGACCTCGTGGCCGAGGCGGGCTGAGCGATAAAGGGGCGCATAGCGGATCTGCGAACGCTAGACGGCCCGGACTCGTCTTGCGACGGAACATGGGCGAACGACGGCTGAGGTGGGGTGAATGACGAGCCTCCGTCCCTAGATTTCGCCGCTATGCCAGCCACGGGCGCGGCAACGGGCGAAACAACGGGCGCCGCCAGAAGCGCACTCCGCTTTGTGGTTCTGCTCGGTGTGGTGAGTCTGTTCGCCGACATGACATATGAAGGCGGGCGCAGCATCACGGGTCCGTGGCTCGGGGCCCTCGGCGCGAGCGCCGTCGTCGTCGGCGTCGTCGCCGGCGCGGGTGAGCTAATCGGCTACGCCTTGCGCCTCGTGTCGGGCCTCTTTGCCGATCGCACGCATCGCTATTGGGCGACGACGATCGTCGGGTACGCGATCAATCTCTTCGCTGTTCCACTGCTCGCCCTCAGTGGCTCATGGCCCGTTGCCGCTGCGCTGATCATCACCGAACGGGCCGGCCGTGCCATTCGCAAACCGAGCGGCGATGCCATGCTGTCTCATGCCGGCGGCGTGATCGGACACGGCTGGGCCTTCGGCTTACGCGAGGCGCTCGACCAAACTGGCGCGGTCCTCGGCCCACTGACCGTCGCGTTCATCCTGGCGCGCCAGTTGGGGTATCCCACGGCGTTCGCGTCACTCGCCGTGCCCGCGGCGCTATCGTTCGTGTTTTTGCTGATCGCCAGCCGGCAGTTTCCGCGTCCTCGGGATTTGGACGTGAAGACGCCACCGGCTATTGTCGCCGAGCCCAGGCGCTTCTGGATCTACACAGTCGCCGGCGCGCTTGTCGCCGCGGGCACCGTCGATTTTCCCATTGCCGCATATCACCTCGCGAAACACCACGTCGTGACGGTCGCGGGTGTCCCGCTGCTGTATGCGTTGGCGATGGGAGCAGCAGCCGTGTCGGCGCCCGTGATTGGCGTGCTGATGGACCGCCGCGGGATGCCAGTTCTTGTCGGCACTGTGGTAGTGACCGCCGCCGCGGCCCCGCTACTATTTCTCGGTGACACCCGCTGGGTTGTCGCCGGCGCGGCCGTCTGGGGCTTGAGCACTGCGCTCCAAGACGCGACGATTCGCGCCATGCTCGCACGGCTGGTCCCGCCGGACCGGCGGGCGAGCGCCTATGGCATATTCGACAGCGTCTTCGGCGTCGCCTGGTTCGTCGGCAGTGCCGCGATGGGTGGGCTCTATGTTCTGGCGCCAGCCGATCTCGTCATCTGCTCGGTCGTTCTGCAGTTGGCGAGCGTTCCCCTCTTTCTCCTAGCGCAGAGATGAAAGAAGCGATACACGCACTCGGCTCCGGTCCCCTCACGGAGGCCGCACTCGCGAAGCACATCTTCCCGTTGTTCTCGCGAGCGCTCGACAGCGATCGGATCTATTTGGAGAACCACTCCCTCGGCCGCCCATTGGATCAGAGCACGGACGATCTACGCGAGGCGTGCGACGTATGGCAGTCGAGGCTCGGCGATGCCTGGGATGCGTGGCTCGCCGAGCGCGAATGCTCTCGCGCCCGGTTCGCCCGCTTGATCAACTCTCCACGCGCCGACTGCGTTGTTCCCAAGACGTCCGCGGGCCAGGGTCTCCGCACGGTCCTGAATGCGATCCCGGGCACTCCCCATGTCATTAGCACACGGGGCGAGTTCGACTCGATTGATTTGATCTTGAGGCAGTATGCCGCCATGGGTCGTATTCGCGTCACGTGGGTCGAACCGGACGTCGATGCCCTGATCGCGGCGCTCGCATCAGGCGGCGACCTCGTCGTCGTCTCGCAGGTTCTCTTCATGACCGCGCGCATCCTGCACGGCATCGATCGACTCGCCGCGGCATGTCACGCAGCGGGTGCACGCCTCTTGGTCGACGCCTATCACGCCGTTGGCGTATTCCCAGTCGATGTGACGGCGATGGGCGCAGATTTTCTGATTAGTGCCTCGTACAAGTACCTCCGCGGCGGCCCGGGAGCGGGATTCTTGTATATCTCGCCCGAAGTATTGGACAGTGGGTTCCTGCCGTTAGACACGGGCTGGTTCGCCAAGGAAGACTTCTTTGCATTCGAGCGCCCGGATCCACCGAGATTCGCCAAAGGTGGCGATGCGTTTCACGAGTCGACGCCGCCGATCTTTACGTATTATCAGGCGAGGGCGGGGCAGCAGTTCGTGCTCGAGATGGGAGTCGCCCGCTTGCGACTGTATAGTCTCGAGCAACTGTCGCGATTCAAGTCGTATCTCGCGGATGCTGGTGTCGAAGCCGAGGGCAGCGGTCCCGATTATGGAGCTTTTCTCACGATCCAAGCTCCCAATGCCCGCGATCTCGCGCAGCGATTGGCCGAGCGCGGAGTCGACGTCGACTCCCGCGGGCACTTGATACGCGTGTGCCCGGACTGCCTCACGACCGACGAGGAGATGCGGCGCGCGGCGCTCTCTATAGGTCTCGTTGCCTCGACCCACGCTCATTCGTAAACTGATGAGACATGGGCGTCCCGATTCTGATCGTTGACGATAATCCGCTCAACGTCAAGCTGGTCCGAGTGTTGCTGGTAACCAGCGGCTACGATGTGCGCACCTGCGCGGACGCCGAGGCAGCGCTCGAAACGCTACAGTCGTTCCGACCGAGCGCGATCCTCATGGATATCCAGCTACCCGGAATGGACGGCCTCGAACTCACGCGCCGGCTCAAGTCCGACCCTGAAACGCGCGATATCACAATCATCGCCCTCACTGCGTATGCAATGAAGGGTGATGAAGAGAAAGCGCGCGCGGCCGGGTGTGATGGATATCTCACGAAGCCCATTGACACCGCGTCCTTTCCCAGCGTGTTGGCGGGATACCTATGCCGTACACAATCCTCGTCGTCGAAGACAACCTGATCACGCAGAAGATGATGGTGGTCACGCTACGCGCCGAAGCGTACCGCGTGATCGGCGCCGCCGACGGCAAGTCGGCACTCGCCCAGGTTGCCGCCGAGGAGCCTGATCTCATTCTGCAGGATCTCATCCTGCCCGACATGGATGGCATCGACCTCGCGAAACGGATCCGCGCGCTCGATGCGGGACGCGATGTGCCGATCATCGCGCTCTCGGGCCTCGCCTCGAAGCTCGAGGAAGCGCAAGCCGCCAGCGCGAACTTCGCGCGCTTGCTCTTCAAGCCCGTCGAGACCGCGCGGCTCGTCGCCGAGATTCGGAGCGTGCTCCCGGCACAGGACCCGCACGCCGCGCCAAAAACCGCGCGCCGCGTACTCCTCGTCGATGACGACCCGGTGCAGCTCAAGCTCTATCGCCTCCAGCTCGAGGATCGCGGGTTCGTCGTGCGCACCGCCGGCAACGCCGCGCAAGCGCTCGGCGCGGCGCGCGACGAGACGCCCGACGCCATCGTGTCCGATCTCGTCATGCCCGGCATGGACGGGATGGAGCTCTGTCGCACGATCCGGGGTGATCCCGTGCTCGCGCACGTGCCGTTCATCCTCACCACGGCCAGTGGCTCGTCGGTCGAGGAGGGCGACGAGCATCTGGCGGAAGGGGCCGGCGTGAACGCATTCGTGCCGCGGACCCCGGATCTCGACCACGTGCTACTGGCGCTCACGAACAGTCTCACCGCCGGCGCACCCATGCCCCGAGCGACATCGACGACCGATCTGACCGAGCGGAAGACGCAGATCGCCGCGCGCGTGATGCGGGAGCTCGAGCACCAAGCATCCCTCAACCAGTCGCTCACGCGCGAGCTGGCGATGAAGACGGCGCAGCTCGGCATCATGACCGCCGTGGCCGACGTGCTCGCCAGCAATGCGGATCTCGACTCGATGCTGCACGAGGTGCTCGCCAAGACGCTCGATGCCGCCGGTGTGTCTATCGGCGCGATCTATCTGAGCAACGGCACGTCCAAGATCCACCTCGCCTGTCAGATCGGCTACCCGGTCTCGTCGGCCGTCGACTTCGATGAGGCGCTCGCCAGCGTGCTTTCCACTGGCGACCCGATGCAGGTCCGGAGCAATGCGTTCGGCGACCCGGGTTTGTTCACGCTGCTCCCGCTGACCGTCGGCGGCAATCGGCTCGGGGTGTTGGGCCTCGCGTCGGCCCAACGACACTTGGGACGCGACTGGCTGCGCATGGCGGGGAGTGTGGCGTCGCAGATCGCGCAGTCGATTGCGCTGGCGCGCTCCGTGAATCGGATGCGGGAGTCCGAGCAACGGTTCCGCGCCGTTTCAGCCAACGCGCCGGTCGGCATCTTCGAGTGCGATGCCACTGGCCGGCTGCGCTACGCCAACCAGCAGTGCCAGCCGCTCTTCGGTCGGTCGGCCGCTTGGATTGACGCGGTGTACCCGGAGGACCGCGCCGCCGTCGCGTTGCGGTGGCGGGACGCGATCGACCACAGCCGTGACTTTGTCGTCGAATGTCGGTTCGGCACGACCGACGGGCCGGTCCGTTGGGCCGCCGTCCGCGTCGCCGGCGGCTTCGGGACCATCGCCGACGTGACGGACAAGAAAGTGGCCGAGGAAGCGCTGCGCCAGAACCTGGAGTTGCTGCACGCGGTGACCGAGGGCACGTCCGACCTCATCGTCGCCAAGGACCTGACGGGCCGCTATCTCATGGCCAATTCGGCCGCCTCTCGAGTGTTCGGGTACCGTCAGGGCGCGATCACGGGTCGCACGGATGGCGAGCTGTTTGCTCCGGACCTGGCGCAGACCATCCGCGCGTCGGACTATGACGTCGCGTTCACGGGCGAGACCAAGGTCTACGAGGAGACGTTCGCGTCCCGCCCGTATCTCTCGTCAAAGGGCGTGCTGCGCTCGCCCGACCAAAGCGTCACCGGTACGTTCAGCATCTCGCGCGACATGACGGAGCACAAAGCGCTCGAAACGCAACTCCGCCAAGCCCAGAAGATGGAAGCGGTCGGCCGGCTCGCCGGCGGCGTCGCGCATGATTTCAACAACATGCTGACGGCGATCATGAGCTACGCCGAGCTGCTCGGCGTGGATCTGCCGGAGGACGCCGCCCTGCGGGAGAATCTCGATGAGATCCGGCAGGCCGCGCGCCGCGCCGCGGGGCTCACGCGCCAGCTGCTCGCCTTCAGCCGCCAGCAGATCCTCGAGCCGCGCGTGCTCGACGCGAACGATGTCGTCACCGGCCTCGAGAAAATGCTGGTCCGCATCATTGGCGAGGACGTCGAGCTCGTGACGAAGCTCACGCCGGGCGTCGGTCACGTGCGGGCCGATCCGGGCCAGGTAGAGCAGGCGATCCTGAATCTCGTGATCAACGCGCGCGACGCCATGCCGGAGGGCGGCCGCCTGGTCATCGAGACCGCGGAAGTGGAATTGGATGGCCGGTACATGTCGGGCCACGGTGTCGACGCCGTCGGCCGCTATGTCATGATCGCGATCACGGATTCCGGGCACGGGATAGACAAGGCGACCCAGGCCCGCATCTTCGATCCGTTCTTTACGACGAAAGAGCAGGGCCAAGGCACGGGACTCGGTCTTTCCACGGTGTACGGCATCGTGAAACAGAGCGGCGGGTTCGTGTGGGTCTACAGCGAGCCGGGCCACGGTGCGACGTTCAAGGTCTACCTCCCGCGCATCGATGACCCCGTGGAGACACCGATAGCGCCGGCGATTGCGCGCGCGACTGGTGGCCGCGAAACTGTGCTCGTCGTGGAAGATGAAGAGGCGTTGCGGAAGGTGGCCGAGTTGATTCTGGTGCGCGACGGATATACCGTGCTGGTCGCGTCGAGCGGCGACGAGGCGCTCTCGCTGGCCAAGGATTTCCCGAAGCCGATCGACCTGATCGCGACGGACGTGGTCATGCCCGGGCTCGGTGGTCGGGACCTCGTGCGCCGCCTGATGGCCATTCACCCGAACGCGAAGGTGCTGTTCATGTCTGGCTATACCGACGACGCCATGTTGCGGCATGGCATCCCGGAACCGGGCACCGCGTTCCTGCAAAAACCGTTCAGCGGTCTCGCCCTCACGCAGAAGATTCGCGAGATTCTCGACGGCTGACCGTCTTGTCAACTAATCATAAAGTATGATAGCGGTGGCTGCCCCTTTGTAGGCATACTACTGCGATGAAAATCCGCGCACTGGGGTTCCTCCTCGCGGGGGCAACGTCGGCGTCTGCGCAGTCAGTGACGCCTGACTCGGCGACCGTCACGCCGGGTCCCGAGTACCAAGCGAATGGCCTGACGCGCCTTCTCGTTGGCAACGGTTATCGCGACCTCTGGACCTTGCCGATCAAGGTCCCCGTCCTCGATATGGAGCATTTCGCCGGCGGCCTCACGCCACTCAAGATCGGCTCCTCCGGCGGCCAAACGTGGTCGTTGCACACGCGGGGCGCCGACGGCGAAGAGTACGTCCTGCGTTCCGTCGACAAGCACGTTAAGCTCGGCCCCGAAGTGGCGTCGGGTGTCCCGGCGTGGCTGCTGCGCGACCAGATCAGCGCCGGCTTTGCCACGGGCGCGCTGATCGTGGCGCCGCTGCTCACGGCCGCCCACGTCCCGCATGAGGACCCGCTGCTCGTCGTGCTCCCCGACGATCCTCGCCTGGGCGAATATCGCAAGCAATTCGCCGGACTGCTCGTATGGGTGGAGCACCGGCCGCGCAGCGATGACACGTCGAAGATCTCGAAGACCGAGAAGATGATGCAGGAGATCTCGTCCAAGGTCAGCGAGCGTCTCGATAGCCGCGGGTACCTCACGGCGCGCCTCATGGACATGTACGTCGGCGACTGGGACCGCGGCCATCTGCAATGGTTCTTTGAGCGCACGGGCGAGAAGCACGACCATCTCTGGCGCGCGATTCCGCACGATCGCGATTGGGCGTTCGCGAACCACGACGGTATCCTGTACTACCTCGTGCGGCAGACCACGCCGTGGTTCGTCAAGTACCAGGCCAAGTATCCCAAGCCGATTGGTTTGGAGGCGAACGCCTGGGGCCAGGATCGTCGGTTGTTGCAGGATCTCGAGGAGCCCGTGTGGGATTCCACGGCGCAGTGGCTCGAGGCGGCGTTGACCGACGCGGTGATCGACAATGCGGTCAACCAGCTCCCACCGCCCGAGCGGGCGCGCTACGGAGCGCAGCTGGTCAAGGAGCTGCGCGCGCGGCGCGATGCGTTGCCGTGGCTGGCGAGCTCATTCTTCCGGACGGTCGCGGCGCAGGCGGACGTGCACACCGTCACTGTCCCTTCGGTGATCGACATTCATCGCTCGGGCGATACCGTAGAGATCCGCGCCCGCTCGCGCGGGGATGAGGCGGTGACGTACTACGATCGACGCTTCAATACCGGAACGACCCGCGAGGTGCGCCTCTATGTGGACGGCGGCCCGGACAGCATCGCCACTTCGGGGAGCGGCAATGACATGCTGGTGCGGGTGGTCGCCAATGGCGATGGCGACGTGCTCGTCGATCAGTCCAACGGCATCAACGTCTACGATGGCGGGCACCCGGTTCGCGTGCTCGCGGGGGATCCGTCGACGAATCACGCGCTCTACACCGCGCCCCGGTTGCCGGCGGGCACGCCGGAGGCGGACCGTCAACCCGTCAGCTTCCTGCTGCGCGATGCGGGGTCGTGGTGCCTCCCGACCAACCCGGCATCGTTCAGCTCGACCGCGGGGTTTACGCTCGAGAACGGGATGGACTGTCAGGCGTACGGCTTCCGGCGGATGCCGTGGGCGATCGACAACGTCATCAACGTGGGCTTCACGTTCGGCCCGGGCGGCATCGTCGGGGATTACACGGGATCCATACGCGCCGTCGGTGGGTCGCCCATCTACTCGTTCCACATCGATGGGACGTCGGCCGAGTACACGTGGTTCTATGGGATCGGCAACGGGACCGGGCATCCGCTGTCCGACGACAGTTACCGCGCGCGCGAATCGCGCGTGACCGTCGCGCCATCGGTCGGCATCGAGCCGATCTCGCACCTCACGCTCACGATCGCGCCCGAGCTGCGGTATCGGGACGCCGAGCAGATCCTTCCCGCGTTTTTCGCCACGACGCCGCATCCGTACGGCAGCGGCCAGTTCGGCGTCGTCGACGGGAAGTTCAGCGCCGTCTACGACACGCGCGGCACGACGTACGCCGACTCCAGCGGCTTCCGCCTCGAGCTCTCCGGTCGCGGTGTTCCGAGCGCCTGGGATGCGACATCGGCGTACGGCACCGCGCACGCCGAAGTCGCGGGATTTGCGCTCATTCCAAAAACGCCCTTGACGATCGACCTGCGCGCGGGCGGCGACAAGCTGTGGGGCATCGCGCCCTACCAGGATCTCCCGCACATCGGTGGCACCGGTACCGTACGCGGGTTCTTCCCCGGTCGCTTCACGGGCGACGCGGCACTATACGAAGAGTCCGAGCTCTTCTTGACGCTCGGCCACATCACGCTCGTCGCGCCGAGCGAGATCGGCCTCCTCGGCTTGAACGACGTCGGGCGTGTCTTCGCCTCCGGCGAGACCAACGCATCGACGTGGCACGACGGCTACGGCGGCGGCATCTGGGGAGCGTTCCTCGACCGTCGCTACATCATTACGCTCACCATAGCCCACAGCGTCGAGCGGACCGTCGTCGACGCCGGCTTCGGACTCGGCTGGTAACTGATGCTGGCTGGTAACGGGTTGCCGCCTGGTGCCAATCGGCCGGTAACCACTGTCGCCGGTCGGCTGTCCTGAGGCTCGCTCACAGACCTCGGTTCAGCCGACCGGTTCGACCAGTTCACGTTCGCGCGAAGCGCGACGCGTAGTTCCTAGAACAGATTCCAAAGAAACTGGTTATAGACCTCGTGGTGATACTGCACCTCAGGTCCCTTGACGAACGTGCCGAGGAGCCGTGGGCAACGATCGGCGGAGGCCTGCTTCAGATCAGCGAAGCGGGCCTTCACGTCTTCGCCAAGGAGCTTGGCCGTCCACGGCGCCTTCCGGAAATTCTCGATCGCATCGTAGATGTTATCCGGCAGGTATCGCTCGGCCTGCCGGATATTGGCGATCTTCGCCGTCTCGCCATCGAGCCCGGTCTTGAAGACCGACAGCATCACCATGTACGGGTTCGCATCCGGCGCGACGGAGCGCACCTCGACTCTCGCGCTCTTCTCATTGCCGATGGGAATGCGCACCATCGATCCCCGATCCGTCGGCGACGCCTTGATCTGGTTCGGCGCTTCAAAATGGGGATCGAGCCGCCGATACGCGTTCACGCTCGGATTCAAGGTCAAGCACACATCGTTCGCATGCGTCAGGATGCGATCGATGAACGACCACGCCATGGCGCTCATGCGCTCTTCGCCCTTCGGATCCCAAAACAGATTCTTGTTGTCCTTCGAGATCGACACGTTCGTGTGCATGCCGTTGCCATTGACGCCAACCACGGGCTTCGGTAAGAACGATGCCGTGAACCCCAGATTCGTCGCGACCTGCCGACAAATCAACTTGTAGAGCTGAATCTGATCGGCCGCCGCGACGACCTCGCCATACCCGTAGTTGATCTCGAACTGAGAGGGAGCAACCTCGGGATGGTCCTTCTCGTTCTGGAACCCCATCGCCCGCTGCACTTCCGCGGACGTATCGATGAACGTGCGCAGCGCATCACCCGGCAGCGATGAGTAGTAGCCCCCCGTACTCACATATTCGAATCGATTCGTGTTGTAAAACTGGCGTTCGGCATCGACGCCCTTGAAGAGAAAGCCTTCGATCTCGTTCGCGGCGTTGAGCGTGTACCCTTGCTTGTCGAACAAGGCCTCGGCGTAGCCCTTGAGCGCGCCGCGAATGTCGGCGGCATACGGCGAGCCGTCCTTGTCGATCACCTCGCCGAACACGAGCACTTTGCCCGAGCCGAAGAAGTCAGCCGGCGCCCAGTAGAACGCGCTCCAGTCCATGGAGAGCCGGAGGTCGCTCTCCCGCTGCGCAGTGAAGCCGCGGATCGACGACCCGTCGAACGTGAGATTGTCCCAGCTCTTGACGAGGAACTTCTTGTCATAGTCGAGCATGTGCAGCCGACCTTCGAGGTCGCTGAACAGCACCGTCACGGCCTTGATGCGCTTCTCGTCGGTCAGGTACTTGATCCGCTGCTCTTGAATCTTGTCCGGGGCGACACGATTTCGACGCTGGTCCTTCGCCTGCAGATTCAGTTGTTCCAGCTCGTCGTACGAAAGGGCCAAGAAGTTGCGCAGTTCCGCCGCCATGTCGCTCCCTCGACTGAGATGAGTCCGCCGCCCTGAACGTAGTAATATTGCCGAGATGAACTCCTCGATCCAGCGCGCCAGCGTGCTCGTCGTCGACGACGAAGAAGTCGTCTGTCGCGCGCTCGACGTGCTGCTCCATCGGGCCGGATACGAGGTGATCACGGCCCGTACCGGCAGTGCGGCAAAGGAGATCCTGGCGATTCGTGGCGTCGATTGCCTGATCATCGACTATCGACTACCGGATGTCCGTGGCGATGTCGTCTTCGCGTTCGCCATCGCCCACCAGCCGCATCTGGCACGCGCGACCGTTTTCATTACGGGCGACACGACCGACCGCGCGCGCGATTCCATCGACGACACCGGGTGTCCGATGGTGCTCAAACCATTCGACGCAGCGGCGTTGCTGGAACGTGTCGCCGAGCAGCTAGCTGGCAGCCGGCGTTAGAGATATCGTTCGGCCATGACTCCATTAGGTCGATTTGTGTGGTATGACCTCCAGGTCCCCGATCCGGCCGTCGCCATCGCGTTCTACACGAAACTGTTCGGCTGGGGCACGGCCCCGTTCGGCGACACGTACACGATGTGGACCTTGGATGGCTTGCCCATGGGTGGCGTGATGAAGGAGCCCGGGGTACCGCCGAACTGGCTCGCGTATGTGGCGACCCCCAACGTCGACGCCACCGCCGCGGATATCACCCGCCTCGGTGGGCGGCTGATCGTTCCGCCGACGGACATCCCGACGGTCGGCCGGTTCTCGGTATTTATGGACCCACAGGGGCCGGCGCTCGCGGCGTTCACGGCCCTCAAGGAGTTCCCGGGCCATGAAGGCGAGCCCCACGTGAACGAGTTCGGGTGGCACGAGCTAGCGACCGGCGACTACGAGCTGGCGTTCAACTTCTACCACACGCTCTTCGGCTGGGACCGCGGTCCCGCCGCGCCCATGGGTGAGCCGTACGGCAACTACCAGATGTTCGCCCGGAGCGGCGTGCAGCTCGGCGGCATGTACAACAAGCCGGAGACGATGCCGGCGCCGTTCCACTGGGTGCACTATGTCTTGGTGAAGGACGTCGATCAGATCGCCGCGCGCGCGCCGACGCTCGGCGGCCAAGTGATCTATGGACCGACCGACGTGCCGGGCGGCCCACGCATCGCGATGTTCACGGACCCGCAGGGTGCGATGTTCGCGGTCTATGCCTGACTAACGCCGCCAGCTGATCGCGCTCAGCTCGGCAGGCGATACGCGGTACCAGTCTGGTGGGTAGTTCCACACCCGCCGAATCGCGTGCGCGGAGGAGAAAATGAGACATCGCCCTCCGCGCGCGCCGGGGATCGTCGAGGCGTCGACTTCTGAGACTTCCCATTCGGTTCCGGTCTCGTCCATAAACTCCCGAGCCAGCTTGGGCTCGGTCGCTACTCGAATGGGAACCTCACGGTCTCGCATAACTTCGCGCAGCGCAGCAAGGTCCGCGCCGCAACCCGATTGGAACCTGATGTTGACGTACCTCGCGCCACGCTGCACGCCAGGAGTCGAAGCTGTCTCAGGCATAACGTATTCCCGTACACTGCAAGTCGGCCGCAGCCGCGGCTGGCTCTCCGTGCAAGCGCGCACGGTCGAGCTATCGCCGTCGCTCCAAGGTCAGCGCGATGCCGTTCGTGAGCGCGTGAGCCGATTGCTGGACGCCGAAACCGATGTGCGCCCGATCGACCGAGCGCTCTCAGCCGATCCTCTGTTGGCACCGCTCGTCCAACGCCACCCGGGCCTCCGCGTAGCGGGCGCGATAGATCGCTTCGAGCTGGCGCTCCGCGCGGTACTAGGCCAACAGGTCAGCGTCGCCGCAGCCTCAACATTTTCAGGCCGTTTGGCCGCTCTGCTAGGCGATTCTATTAAGGATAAGGACGCCCCTCCTGGCCTCTCGCGCCTGAGCGCGACAGCCGAGCGAGTCGCCGCTGCTCGCCCGAGCACAATCGCGCGGATCGGTCTTACCCGCGCGCGTGCAGCAACGGCGGTTGCGCTTGCCAAAGCAGTGATGGATGGCCTCCTAGCCGACGACTCCGCCCCCGAGTCGCAGATCGCTGCTCTAAAGGAAGTCCCCGGAATCGGCGACTGGACCGCCTCCTACATCGCGATGCGCGCGCTCCACTGGCCCGATGCCTTCCCGCACGGCGACCTCGGCCTGCGCAAAGCCGCGGGCAACCTGACCGCGCGGGAGTTACTCGCGGTCGCCGAACGCTGGCGCCCATATCGTGCCTACGCTGCGATGCATCTTTGGGCGAGCCTCCATGCCTGACTACTTCTCGGCGCAAGCGGCGACTTATGCCGCGTTTCGACCCACCTATCCCCGCGAGCTGTTCACATTCGTCGCCGAGTGCGCTCCACGCCGCGACCTAGTCTGGGACTGCGCCACGGGCAGCGGCCAAGCAGCGCTAGCACTCGCCGACGATTTCGCGCGCGTCATCGCGACTGACTCGAGCGCAAAGCAACTCGCGCACGCACCACCGCACGAGCGTATCGAGTATCGCGTCGCGCCGGCCGAGGACAGCGGCCTCCCTGATGCCTGCGCAGACGCGATCACCGTCGCGCAGGCGTTGCATTGGTTCGATCTCGATCGGTTCTACCCCGAGGTGCGCCGCGTGCTCGCACCACAAGGTGTGTTGGTGATTTGGTCTTATAACGACGCGGTGCTCGACGACTCGTCGCTCGACGCCGAGTTGCAGCGATACAACGCGATGACAGTGGGCCCATACTGGCCGCCGGAGCGCCAGATCGTGCGCGATGGTTATCGCACAGTGCCGTTCCCATTCGACCGTATCGAAGCACCGCCGTTCACGCTAACGCGCGATTGGACGCTCGCCGAGCTCTCAGGCTATCTGAGAAGCTGGTCAGCGACCACGCGTTACATATCCGAGCACGGTACAGACCCCGTCGTGGAATTCGAGCAGTCGGTAGCGGATCGATGGGGGAATCCCACGCGCCAGCGCAGGGTGAGTTGGCCTTTAGTCGTCCTAGCAGGACGCTGA
This sequence comes from Gemmatimonadaceae bacterium, assembly GCA_035570055.1. Taxonomy (GTDB): domain Bacteria; phylum Gemmatimonadota; class Gemmatimonadetes; order Gemmatimonadales; family Gemmatimonadaceae; genus DASRDS01. The sequence continues at coordinate 1,745 of DATMLM010000019.1, read as the reverse complement.
TAGGAGCCGGACGACATATCGGCGTAGGCGATCTGCTTTTCGAACATCGTCCGGAGCCGATATGTCGTCCGGCGACGTGGGCGCTGGGTTTGTCGTCCGGAGCCGATATGTCGTCCGGCGACGTGGGCGCTGGGTTGTTCGTCCGGAGGCGACGGGGGCGCTTACGTACGGGGTTGTGCGTCAGTTACAAAACCGTTACTGTGACCCATGCTGCTACCGAGGGCAAAATCTTTCGTATGCGACGGCGTCCAATGGCTGGCGTGGCCATCGGCGGCGCCGGATAGCCCCCGGGAGGGTTGCGAAGAGCCGCTCTCCCTCGGGCCGCCGAGGATTTTCTTCCGGTCAGTGTCGGGCGACTTCCGCAGTCGCGCTTACGCGAAGGCCTCCTGGGAGGCGTTGGCGCGACTGACAGACGAAGAGCTTTGCGAGGAACTCCGACTCGCAGGCACGTCCGGCGCCGCGGGAGAGGTCCACGTCACGAACACGCCCGAGCCATCATCGACCATGACGCGATCGTCGCGTCGAATGATGCGATAGTAGCTCGGGAACAAGCCGTGCTGCTCGACGCTTTCCACGAACTCGATCGTGACGGTGTACGCGCGCGCGACCATATGGACGGGGGTTCCAGCCTTCAAGTCCATCCAGACGCCGACGCGGATATCCCACCGCTCGTCGGGCCGATCCGCAATCGGCGGTCTCGGCGGCGAGATCCGCTCCTGATCACTCGCGAAGTCGACCAGATCCCGTAACTCCCGCCGTCGCCGCGTCGCGGCGTTCGAAAACGGCGCGCGGAGCACTGCGGGCTTGGACGGCGGAATCTCCCCCCGCTGGAGCGCCTCCACGAGCGCCCTCACGTCAGGGTGCCGCCGCAGATCAATCAGCGTCGACGCGCCAGGCGCCGTGAGCCTCGGCAGGAGGCTCCGCTTCGTGCGCCGTACGATGGTCGGGGCCAGGCACTGGGCGCAGACCACCAGGTCTCCGCTCCTCAAGCCCCGCGTGCCCACATTTTGGTTCGAGTCGAGCACCGTCCGCGACTGACAGAACGGGCAGCGGAGGGACGCGGTTGGCGCCGCGGGCGGGGGCAGCGTGGCGAGTTGGTCGTCAGACACGGGGGAAGGGGGCCAGGTGGCGGCACGCACGCGCGCGGCACGGACAACCCTCGGACCGCGGAAACAGGCGCATGCGCTACCCGCTACACATTATGTCAAAAGGCTTGCGAGTAAAGAGGGGGGCCGGTTATTCCGTATTGGTCGGAACTGGCCGGGATGGCGAAATCGGTAGACGCGAGGGACTTAAAATCCCTTGGGGGTAACCCCATGCGGGTTCGATTCCCGCTCCCGGCACTGTACTTATGTCACTTCCCGCGCGCGCGATGCGGGTATGTCGGGTGAGGGCGAGGCGGCGCCCTGCTCGCCGCGTCGTGAGACGAAGTGGCGATCAGTGGCGCGCATCTGCAGCGAGAGGTGCGACGCTCGAATAGGGCTGCGAGCGGTGGCCCAAAAGCGATGCCATCGAACGCGCCAGCGCCTGTTCCTGCTGTGGCATCGAACGACGAGATCCCGCCGACGGTCTCGTATGTGGTACTGAGCGGCTCGCCCCATTGGCGTCGAGTTTGGGCGGGGCAACTGTCGCAGAGGCCGCTGCTCTGCCGCAACCCGTTGTTGTCAGCTCGATTGGAAACTTGCACGGTCTTCAAGTTTCTAATAAACTACAGGCATGTTTCCAATAGACGAAGCGTTACCGCC
>DATMLM010000018.1:0-10958 GCA_035570055.1 Gemmatimonadaceae bacterium | reverse complement strand
GCCCGCACGGCCCGGACCCAGCTCTCCTGAACGAGATCTTCCGCCTCGCTTTGATCGCCGCCCGTGAGGCGCATCGCCAGCGCGTAGAGCGCCGGCGTATGTGCCTCATACAGCGCGTCAAAAGCGTCTTCGCCGCGCGTCCGAAGAAACTTCTCGACGAGCGCGATGTCGTCCGTCACGGAGTCGTCGCGCTCAACACCTTGCCGGGGTCCACCCAATCGCGCACGACGACGATGAGTCCGGACGTCGGTTTGCCATCCGAGGTGATACCCGGGACGTCCATGCTTTTCGACTCGACGACGCCCATCGCGCTGGCGCTCATGCCGGGATAGAATATCATGAGGTGCGGCATGAAATGAGAGCGGGTCTTCGTGCCGAGCACTTGCGACGACGACACCATGTAGACCAGCGCGGGTCGCTGCGGCGCCCGGAACCGACCCGAGGCCAACCCGCTATCGACCTCCGCGTGGATCTCGTCCGAGGTCTTGCCAGCGATCCGCTGCTCCGTAAAGAAGCGAAAAATGGCCAACGCCGTCTCGTCGGCCTCGGCATCACCGCACTGCGGCTCCCAGTTTGCCGCGCTGCTCCGGCCCACCTGGCAGGCTATACCCGACGTGCCCTGTTCCGCGACGACGTAGTGACCGTTCTCCAACACCCACACCTTGGCATCCTTCGAAATATCCGCCGGCGCGGCGCTTTTCGCGTACCGGATCTCATCCGTCCGCGACACGTTCGTAGGAGCGCTTGGGGGTGAATCCTGCTGTGCCGCGATGGCGGCGGGAACGAGAAGTGACGCGATAGTCCATGCACGCATTGAAGCCTTCACCGTTGTGGTTATCGGTGAGTAACGTGCGGCTATCAAAGGGTTGGAACGCAGCGCAAACGCAGCGGCGCCACCCGTTTCGCGATTGACGCCACCCGGGATGGACCATACCATGGGGCCCGTGTCTCAGGGTGATGCCGCCGCGGAGCTGGAGCAGCTGTTGCAGGCAGTGTATGACGAGTTGCACACCATCGCGGGCCGCCACCTGAGGCGCGAACGACCGGGCCACACGCTGCAACCCACGGCCCTCGTGCACGAAGCCTACCTTCGCCTCGTCGGCGGCAACGGACTGTCGGCGGTGGACCGCGTCCATTTTCTCCGTGCCGCTTCGCGCGCCATGCGGCAGGCGTTGGTCGATCACGCGCGGGCGCGCGGTGCCGTCAAACGTGGGGGTGGATTGGCGGTCACCTTGGATGAGGCGATCGCGGGCCACGAGGCGCCGATCATCGACATGCTCGCGCTCGACGATGCGCTCACGCGGCTCGGCGCGGCGGAGCCTCGCTGGGCACAGGTCGTCGAGCTCAAGTTCTTCTCGGGTCTCGATGTGCCGGACATCGCCCACGCCCTGGGCGTCTCGGCCGCGACCGTCAAGCGAGACTGGCAGTTCGCGCGCGCCTGGCTCGCGCGCGAGCTCGGGACAGACGGATTGTGAGTACGCCGGAGCGACTCCGGCAGGTCCGCGCGCTGTTCGACGCCGTCATGGACCAGCCAACCACCGAACGCGACGCGTATCTGGACCACGTCACACGAGCCGATACCGCTCTGCGCGAAGAGGTCAGAGAACTTCTCGCCGCCGATAGCGCGCCGGAAGACCGATCCGTCGGCATGCGACTCGGTCCCTACGAGATCGTACGGCTCATCGGCCGAGGGGGCATGGGCGCGGTGTACGAGGCCGTGCGCGCGGATGACAGCTTTCGGAAGCGCGTCGCGATCAAGCTCGTGCCGGGTGGACTCGCCTCCGAGCTCACGCTCGCCCGCTTTCGGCGAGAGCGACAGATCCTCGCCACGCTCGCGCACCGCCATATCGCGACACTGCTCGACGGCGGGATCGCGCCCGACGGGCGTCCGTTCCTCGTCATGGAGTACATCGAGGGCACGCCGATCACGGACTGGTGCGACGCGCGTCGCCTGTCGATCCGTGAGCGCGTCGACCTCTTCCGACAGGTGTGCGACGCCGTCCAGCACTCGCACACGAACCTGATCGTCCACGGTGACATCAAGCCGGGCAACATCCTCGTCACGGCCGATGGCACGGCCAAGCTGCTCGACTTCGGTATCGCGAAACTCGTCGGCGCCGACGCGGGCGACGAGGCGGTGCCGCTCACGCGCGGCAGCCTGCGTCCCTTCACCCCGGAGTATGCGAGCCCAGAGCAAATCCGGGGTGCGCCGCTCACGACCGCATCCGACGTCTATTCGCTCGGCGTCGTGTTGTTCGAGCTGTGTGTCGGCAGCCGACCGCATCGAACCGCGAACGAGGCACCCGCCCGAGCGCGGGGGCAGCTGGCCGGAGATCTCGACACCATCGTCCTCAAAACGCTGAGCGCCGAGCCGGAACGCCGCTACGCATCGGTCGCGGCCTTGAGCGACGATCTCGGCCGCTATCTCGGGGGCCTCCCGGTGGAGGCGCAACGCGATTGGGCCGGATATCGCCTCAGGAAGTTCGTGCTGCGCAATCGCGGCGTGGTCGCCATTTCGCTGCTGTTGTTGGCCGCCCTCGTCACCGGCACTGTGACGACTCTGGTGCAAGCGCGCCGGGCGCGCGCGGCTCAAATTCGGGCCGAGCGAGTCAACGGGTTCTTGGTCACGCTCCTGTCCTCGGTGCGTCCCGCGACCGGCGGACGCGATCTGCCGGTGTCCGAGGTCCTGGATTCCGCCGCGCGTCGTATCGACGTGGAGCTGGCGAACCAGCCCGACGTCAGTTCCGACCTCGAATCGGTCATTGGCCAGAGTTATCTCTCGCTTGCGCGCTATGATGAGGCCGAGCGGCAGTTCCGATCGGCTCTCGAGATCGAGCGTCGCATTGATGGCCCGCGGAGCGTCCCTGTCGTCATGACGCTCAGCAATCTCGGTGGCGTCTATCTGGCGAGCGGTCAGCTCGACCGCGCGGACACGGTTTTTCGTCAAGCGCTCGCGATTCGACGCTCGCTGTCTTCCGTACCAGACACGGTCCTCGCCGATCTCATCGACGATGCCGGCAGCGTGGCGCATGACAAAGGGCAGTTCGCGGACGCCGAGCGACTGCATCGCGAGGCGCTGGCCATCTTCCGGCGCCTGCTCGGCGACCGTTCCGACAAAGTCGCGGTGGGGATGGGCGATGTCGCGGTGGCGCTAGGCGAGCAGAATCGGTGGGTCGCCGCCGAGTCGTTGCATCGGAGCGCGCTCGCCATTCTCGAAGCGAACCATCCCGAGCCGAACACTTTGGTCGCCGACGCCATGGACGGCCTGGCGACGGCGCTGGATATCGAAGGCAAGACGGCCGCGAGCGAGAGCGCCTACGTCGAGACCCTGGCGCTGCGGCGCAAGCTGCTCGGACCGGAGCACCCCAAGTACACGTGGACGCTGTTCAACTATTCGTTCCTGGTCTTCGCTCAAGGCCGCTATCAGGAGGCAGCGGACATCTCCCGCCAGATCCTCGCGCTGCGCGGGAAGACGATCCCCGACACGCATCCGTCGATCGCGGCATCCTTGCAAACACTCGGCCGATGCGAGGACAAGCTGGGCGACACCGCGAGCGGGCGGCGCTCGCTCGAGGAGAGCATCGCCCTTCGGCGCAAGGTCTTGCCGCCCGACAGCTGGCTCATCGCCAGCAGCGAGGGATTTCTCGCCGATCACTTCATTTTCGTCAAGCAGTACGCCAAGGCCGAGACGCTGTCGCTGGACGCATATGGCATCATGACGAAGGCGCTAGGGGCCCAACATCCCAAGACGCAGGTCGCCGTCAGCCGACTCGTTGGGCTGTACGAGGCATCGGGCCGCCCGGACAAGGCGGCGGAGTTCAAGGCCAAACTGACCCCGCCACCCGCGTGAGCTAAGTCTCCCCGATTTGTCGCTATCTAAGCGACAACACACAACAGGGAGATAAATGTGACTACGCGTATGGGTGTGGTGGGATTTGCATTGTTGCTCGCTGCCTGTGGCACGCCCACGGGTGCGCACCAGGGGGCAACCTTCTCGGGTACCGTGACGGGCTCGCAAGGCGGCGCGATCGCGAGCGCGTCAGTGACGGTGACACCGGCGGCGGGGGCGGCGCTTGCGGCCGTCGAGACGTCGTCGAGCGGCACGTTCACCGTAGATGCCGTACCGGCCGGAGACGGCAGCATCACGGTGTCGAATGTCCCGTCGGGCTGCTCGACGGCGACTGCCCAGTACACGGGGGCCAAGAATGGCGGTAATAGCATCCATAATATCACCGTCTCCTGCTCGATAACGCTCCCGTCACGGGTGCCGTAGTCGGCAAACGATGTGGTACGCCTCATCGTTCGACACCTGAGTGGCGCACGAGCCACCGAAGTCGACATCGTCCCGCTCGGCGCGCACCGTGAGCTGATCCTCGGCCGCGCGCCGTCAGCGGCCATCCGTTTCGACGCGGAGCGGGACATCGCGGTCGGCCGGCATCACGCGCGGATCGTCCCGCGGGATGACGGCCGCGTGGGGTTCGTGATCGTGGACCTCGGGAGCCGGAACGGAACGTTCGTCAACGGCGAACGCGTCGCCGGGGTCGCCGACCTGTGCCCCGGCGACATCGTTCAGCTCGGCGACCGCGGGCCGCGGATCGAAATCGGGTTCGAGGTCGGGTTCGGGCCAACATGGTGAGCCCGCATCCTCGGAAAATTCGCTTTTCTAGATGACCCACATCCCTGGAGTCTCGAGTGCGTGTGTTTGTTCTCGCCGCCATCGTTCTTGCTGTCGCCGCGTGCGGCGATTCGAACACGGCGCCCACTGGCAAGAAGCCGCCGACCACGGCGTCGTTCGATACGTTGTCCACGGGCTCGATCCCGCCGACGGGCGGAACCATCACGGTCAGTAAGGCCGGCGACCCGCTCAACGGGCTCACCATGACCATTCCGTCGGGCGCGTTCTCGGGCACCCTCAACGTCACCATCGGCTCCACGTCGAACAAGAACTTGCCGACGGCGAACGGGATCGTGCCGATCTCGCCCGTCGTGCATGTCGTGACGAGCGCTGGTGGCTACGCGAAGGGCGCGATCACCTTCAAGGTCCCGGTGACCGTCGCGACCAATACGTTCCCGGTTGTCGTTCTGTACGACTCGGCGACGAAGGCGATCGAGCCCATGACGACGATTGCCTACGATGGCACCAGCGTGACGGCGATCACCGGGCATCTCAGCCAGCCCGGCGCCCTGTCGGCCTCGGTGGCACGGGTCCGCGGGCAGGTGCATGCGAAGGCGAGCAGCGGTTCGCCGGACAGCTTGTTCATCGCCTTCGGGGTCTTTGCGATCCCGTACGCGGACCTCAACAAGGATTGGGATACCCATTTTCGGCCGGGCATCAACGATTGGGAGATGCCGGCCGCTCCGACGGAGGCGGCGCCGGGGAGCACACTGCTCGGCGTGGCCGCGACCGAGCTCTGGTACTTCAATACGGGAGCCTCGTCGACTCCGCTCAATGGACGGTTCCCGGTCGTCAAGAACGCGCCGCTCAGCGATACGATCGGATTCCACTGGACGAGCGTGATCGACTATCTGGTGGATAACCAGGTCAATAGCTATCTCAGCTCGGCCTACAAGACCGTAACCAACGGCGCCGCGAGCAGGGACTCCCTGCAGTTCAATAATATTCGGGCGAGCTTCGCGCTCCCCTCGTTGAACGGCGGCGTGCCGCTCCCGGTGTTCGTCGATCTCCAGAGTTCCGGGATCAATACCTACTACTACCTGATTGCCTACCGGGCCACCGGCAATCAGATCTATGTGGCCGACCCGATAAGTCCTGGTGACAGCAGCCGGTTTCTGCAGTTGCTGGGCACCGGCATGACGCCGTACGTGAATCCCGTGTACAAGCCCGGCGTCTCCTTCACGTCACCTCTCGCGACCCCGCTCGGCTTGGCGATTCCGCTGCCGACGCTCGCATCTTCGTACGCCGACGCAGCGGCGGGAACGGTCGGCGTCAGCCTCTTCCCGACGTCGGGCTTCTACTCGTGGTCTGGCCAACTCTATGACACGATGTACGTCGTCGACTCGCTGCGATTCTGGGCGCAGTGCGCGACGTGCCAGTACGGATTCGCGTCGACGCTGTCCCCCTCTCCGGCCGGCAATGTGGAGTCGAGCTTCAACATCTACAAGATTTCGGGTGGATTAGTCACGGACTCGAACGGCTATCTCGGGGCGAATGGTCTGTTGGCGACGAAGACCTCCATCGCCCCGGGCACGCAATACACCTTCGGCGTGCCACTCGCCTCGGCGAACACCTCGGGCGCCACACCGTCGGCCAGCACCTGGCGCTGGCTCGACTGGCATCAGTTCACGATCGCGAATCTCCAGGGGACGGTGGCGCTTCCCGCGGGCGGGATCCTGGTGAACAGCCCGGACACGCTTCAGGTCTCCTTCCAACCGAACTTGCTCCCGGCGGACGTCGCGTACCAATGGAGTTTCGGCGACAGCACGCCCACGGTCACGGTGCAGAAAAATCCTGCCGTCCAGCACTCGTATGCGAAAGCCGGAACGCTTGCCACCACGGTCAAGGTCATCGACAATCGCAATGGCCAGGTCATTGCCCAAGTGGACACCACGTTCAACAGCAGCAACGTGGAACTGTGGGTGATCCAGTCGTTCACGTGGCTGCGTACGACTGTCAATGGCGCGGTCTCAGACACAGCGGGGCCCACACTGGCGTTCACTATTCCACCGAATACGGTTCCCACGCTGATCGCTTTGAACGGACCGCCGTTCCCGAACGCCAACTATCCTTTCGCCGGTTTCGGGTTTGTGGCGCCGCCGGATAGCGCGCAAGAATGGGCGCAGGTCAAACCCATTCCGCTGGCGATCTCGGCTGCCTTCCCCCCGATCGACGAGTTCCAGTACACGAACACCGGCACGGCGACGTCGGGGACGATTACGGGCAAGGCCGAAATAGCGAATGACAATGGGATCACGGATTACGGATTCACCGCCAACCTCACAAAGAAAGGCTCGACACTGAGCGGATATATCACGCTCCAAGGCGTGAGCGCGAAATACGGTGCGGTCGTCGTGGTCGACACGGTCGTCGCCGTGCGGGCGCCGTAGACATGACCATCGCGCATCGCAGTCTCGTCTGTCTGGTGCTGATCGCGGCGACCTCGCGAGCCTTCGGTCAGCTCACGACCACGGCGACGGACGACAAGACTGCGTCGGTGGGCATCCCCGATGGGTGGAAGCTCGCCAAAGGGTCGAACGGATTTGTGTACGTCACCGGCCCGAACGATGAGCGCGTCAACCTCGGGGTCATCGTCGTCGCGAAGAATGGGCCGGCCGGATCCGGCACCACCGGTGAAGTCGCGTTCGCGCTGCCATTCAGCGCGACGCTGAAAGAGAAGTTCACGACGATTCTTGTAGCCGGTGCGGCGAAGCAAGGATTGCCCAAGCCGGAGATCACCGTCGCCTCGGAGGTCCCAACCAAGCTCCCGATGTGCTCGCGGTTATTCGGGAGCACGACCGCCGGGTCGGATTCCAAGAAGTTCGAGGGCGTGATCTGTTCGCTTCGACCCGACTGGCTCGGTCTCTACAAGAACATCGTGTTCTTGTTGCAAGTCCCATCGAGCCGAGCGGCACAAGACCGTCCGATCGTCGAACAGATCGCAGCCAGTTATCGAGTGACACCAGACATGTTCAAGAAAATGCTCGCGCCATATACGGCCCTACCGCCGCAGCAGCCGCTTCCCACGGGTCTCGCTCCGTATCAAGATCCCACAAATTCTGATTGCTTCGACTACAACGTCATTCGAGAGTCGCCACCCTGGGAAGTCCCGATGCACTGCGGAGGGACCAGGCCGAATTGAGTGCTCACGGCTTCACTCTCGTCAGGTTGGCGGTAAACGACCGCACCCATGTCATCCCGCCATCATTCGAATACGACTCCTCGTATGTGTGCGACTCAGGCTTGATGTCGGACCATACCGCTCTCACCAGGATGGTCTTGTCAGTGACTGAGTTGTCCTGACCAACCAACACGACTCGACCGTCCTGGAACTGACCGACATTCGATGTCAGTATCCCGACCCTGCTGTTGGCGAACGACTGGCTCCACTGGTGTGCGCTCGGGTTGTACAGGAAGAGCGTGAGGCCTTCCCAGTGGCCTTTCGGCCCATCCGCTTCGATCTCCTCCAGTTCCGCCTTGCCGTCCCACACCTTGCGCACGGTCACCGTTCCATTGAGCTCAACGGATGCTGAGCTGCTCGCGAATGGATCAAGAACTCGCGTGATGTGGGTGTGCCACATGCCAAGGTTGAAATCAAAGTCGTGCTGCCCGTCGTGCGCCTGCGAAAAGCCGACGCAGGGAAACGAGAGGCAAACGATCGCGGCGATCACGTAATTCACGTTCTTCTCCTATGGTCAGGCGTGCTTTCCCAAAGTATTCTGTAAGTGGCCCTCGCTTAAGGGCCACTTTGTCAGAATATTGGTGGGCCACTTTATGGATCCGTTGTTCGAGATCGAGCTGGAACGCCCTAGCCCGGGATCGCGGGACGGCGGCCGGTTTCTCTATCGTCAACTGAAGGACGCCATCCAAGACGGCCGCCTCACTGCCGGCACTCAGCTGCCAGCGAGCCGCAAGTCGGCTGCGTTCTTCGGCCTTTCGCGGAACACGGTGGCCGAGGTGTATGACCGATTATCGAGTGAGGGCCTGGTCGTCGCTCGCCACGGCTCGGGCACATACGTCGCCGAGCTGCCACCGGAGCCCGCGTCGTTGCCTTCGCCGGCCAGTACGTACCGGCTCAATACCTTCTGGCTCCAAGAGGACGTGACGTCGGCCATGGGGTTCTGGCGCGACGATGTGTCGGTCGTTCCGCGCGCCGGCACGGCGATGGATTTTCGTCCCGCCTTGATCGACTCGCGCTTGTTCCCGTTTGACATCTATCGTCGCGTCAGCGCCAAGCAGTTGCGCGGTCTCGAGAAAAAGCCCCCTGCGTCCAAAAGTCCGCAGGGCAATCAAGGCAATTTTCATCTGCGCGAGGCGATCACCGGCCACATCGCCCTGACGCGCGCCGTGGTCTGCCGCTCCGACGACGTCGTGATTACCGCGGGCGCACAGCAGGCCTTCGATCTCCTCGCGCGCATCCTGGTGACGCCAGGTGAGACTGTCGTAGCCGTCGAGGATCCCGGTTATCCGCCGATGCGCGTCGCGTTCGCCGCGGCCGGCGCCCGGATCGTGCCGGTGGGAGTGGACCAGGAGGGGCTGATCGTCGACGACTTGCCGGCACGCGTTGGCATCATCTGCGTCTGCCCATCGCATCAATTTCCGTCGGGCGTCACGATGTCGAAGCGTCGTCGCACCGCATTGGTGGACTTCGCCCGGCGGCATGGAGCGGTCATCGTCGAGGATGACTACGACGGCGAGTTCCGGTTTGGCGAACGCCCGCTGCAGTCGCTACGCGCCAGCGATGCGGCGGATGTCGTGTTCTACGTTGGCACCTTTTCGAAATGCATGCTGCCCTCCCTCCGTCTCGGCTTCGTCGTCGTGCCGGACTGGGCGCGGCGCACGTTGGTGGCGGCGAAGAACTGTCTCGACTGGCATTGCTCGACACCATTGCAGACCGGCGTGTCCGCGTTCATTCGCGAAGGGCATCTCGCACGCCACATCCGCCGGATGCGCCAGATCTATAGTAGGCGGCGCCAGCTGCTCTATACGCTGCTGCGGCGGGATTTTTCGGACTGGCTGGAGCCGATCCCCTCGCTTTACGGTATGCACGTCGCCGCCTGGGCCCGGGATGGAGTCGATCTGGACGCCGCCGTCCGAGCCCTCGCGCGTCGCTCGGTCGAGATTCATACGCTCGAGCGCTATTACTTGACGCCATCGCCACGGCCCGGACTGGTGTTCGGCTATGGGGTGGTTGATCTGTCGGAGATCGAGCGTGGTCTCGCTGCGCTACGCAGGGTGCTGGCGCGATAACGCGACTCCGCCACTAGTGGGTCGTGGTTGACACGTCGACGAGCACTTTCCAGGTGCCGTCCGGTTGCTTGCCCCGCACCACGACGTACTTCGCCTTCGTCGTTTGTGGCTTCCCCCCCGCATGGTCCATCGCGGTGATCTCGTAGTTGCCGATTTCGTACGCACGATCACCCGAGACATCGACCACAGTCGGTGCGAAGGTGATCGAGGAGCCCGGCTGCGTCAGGAGGCCGGCCCACGAAGCCGTGATCGCCGCTTTGCCGGTCGCGATAGGCGCATCGGGCGAGAGAATCGACGCATTGTCGGCGTAGTATGAGACCGTCCGCTCCACATCCTTCGCGACCATGGCCTTGCCCCACGCCGAATCGAGCCCGCGAATCGTGGCCTCGTCGCGCGCGCGATGGTCGGCTGACGCTGCCTCCTGCGTGCTGCACGCGAGCATCACACTGAGCAGTACGAGCGAACGAATGATTGGCACTGGAACGCTCCGAAGTGGATGGTGCGGGCTCACTATAACCGGCGGCTCAGGACGCCGCTCGTCGAGTACGCACACGCCGGGCGCGTATGCGAAGCATTGACACGCTGAGCAGCAGCATGAGTCCCAGGAGGCCGGACATAATCGCAGTGACCCAGTAGACATCAAGGTCGGCATGCGTATCGGGGTCCAGGACGATCGGCGGCGTGCCGAGTTTAATTCCACGCTTCTCGTACGCCGTAGTCACCACCCCCGGCATATCGTTGCGCATCAGCACGCCCTGCTGCTGGATATGGAACGCCCGGCTCTCCTCGGAGAGTGGAAACGTGCCATTGGGGCCGACATAGTAGTCGGAATGCGGCCGCAGAAAGTAGACGATCGGGACACCCTGGTGCCATTGAGGTGGCAGCAAGGGAATAAAGACGGTCGTCCTGGTCTCTCCGGTGGTCTTCTCGATGTATTGAACTTGCATAGACGGTGCGGCCATGCCAGTCAGCTCGACGTGAGACGAGCGCGGCTGAATGCCGTCCGCCAAGTTCAAGGGTTCGAATGCGTAGG
>DATMLM010000017.1:0-80967 GCA_035570055.1 Gemmatimonadaceae bacterium | reverse complement strand
CGCGCGACGGCAAGCCGATGCCGCTCATCGAGAGCGAGAAGCGGCAACATTTCGACAGCCGCGGCCAGGCGAGCTTCGAGCCATCGACCGCGGTCGGGATTCAAGACGGCCTCGCCGAGGATGTCTACGTGGTGCTCGCCGGGGCGACGAACGAGGACACGGCCGAGATCCGCATCACGTTCAACCCGCTCGTCTGGTGGGTATGGTATGGCGGGATGATCATGGCGCTGGGTGGGCTCATCGTGATGTGGCCGCAGGCCGATCGGGCCCGCGCGAAGAGCGGGTATCGGACGGTGCTCGCTCCCGCTCACGCCGAGACCCGTTGATGGTCTCGCGGCGCGTTTTTCTGGCGACGATGGTTGCGACCGTTCAGCAGACCCGGCCGACCATGTCGGGTCCGATGGACGAGGCGACGTATCGCCCGATCTCGCGGCCGCCGAAGGCGGGAGCGACACCGTCCATGTCGAATGATGCGCGCGACGCACTCGAGCATCGCATTCACTGCCAGTGCGGCTGCACGCTCGACGTCTATACGTGCCGCACGACGGACTTCACGTGCCCGGTCTCGCCGCAGATGCACCGCGACGTGATGACCCTCGTCGCGGGTGGCTACACGGCTGACGAGATCCTGGCGACGTTCGTCGGCGCGTATGGCGACAAAGTCTTGATGGCGCCGCCACGCCAAGGGTTCAACTGGGCGGGGTATCTCACTCCATCGATCGCGCTTCTCGCGGGTGCTGTCACCTTGGCGGCGATCATTATGCGCTGGCGTGGTGGCCGTGCGCCGCAGGCGCTGAGCGAGTCCGTGCCTGTCGGTGCGACGAGCGATGAGCTCAAGCGACTGGAAGAGGCAGTTCGCCGGGACGATTGACTATGCTCGCCCTCGGCATTGGCACCGTCCTGGCGCTCGCCGCCGTCGCCCTCGTGCTGTATCCATTGCTCGTCGCCGGCCGGCCGCGGCCCGCGGAGGCCCCGGAAGAGATTCCGGGATCGACGGCCGTCGAAGCACTGCGTGAGATCGAGTTCGATCGGCAGACGGGCAAGCTCTCCGACGCCGATTATGCGTCGCTCAAGGCCAGTTATACCGAACGGGCATTGGCGGAGCTCCGTACTGAACCCGCGGCGGGTCCGGATCCGGTCGAGGCCCTCGTACTGGGCTTTCGCGCGCAACGGCGGACGTGCATCGAGCATGGCGCGCGCCCGGAGTCCGACGCCGCCTACTGCAGCGAATGCGGTCGCTACCTCGCGGGCACCTGCCCGACGTGCGGCGCCGCCATCACGGAGCCAGCCGCGCGATTCTGTGCGGGCTGTGGGAACGCGCTGGCCGCATAGGAGGCACGACGTGAGGTACGCGACACGGCGTCTACTGAGCAGCCCGGGCTTCACGATCGCGGCGACGCTCACGATGGCGATCGCCATCGGCGCGACCGCGTCCGTATTCGGACTCGTCGACGGCGTGCTGCTCAAAGCATTCCCGTATCGAGAGGCCGCCCGCGTGCTCACGTTATGGGAACGCAACCCGGCGATGCGCGTCCCCAAGGGTACGTTCTCCGTGCCGGACTATCTCGACGTCCGGGCGCAAAGCCATGTCTTCACGGAACTGGCCGCGGCGGATGGAGAGTACGATGAAACCGTGACTGGCCAACAAGCGCCCGAGCGGGTGCGTGGCAATGCAGTGACACCGAGCTATTTCTCGGTGCTCGGTATCACGCCGGTGCTGGGCCGCGGCCTGTCAGCAGACTCGGGTAGCCCAGACGAAGTAGTGATCGGATATGGCTACTGGCAGCGGCGGTTTGGTGGTGCGCCGTCGGTTCTCGGAAAGGTGCTGACGATCGAGGACCAACCGTTCACTATCGTCGGCGTGGCGCCGCCCGGTCTGCCGGGCGGGGTTGAGCTCTGGCCGCGGTGGCGATTCCCGGACGGTCTGCTTGCGCATCGCGATGCGCATCTGATTGAGGTGTACGGGCGATTGGCACCAGGTGTGACGCCCGAAGCGGCGCAACAGGACCTGAACGTGATCGCGGGACGTCTGGCCACGGCCTATCCGCAAACGAACACCGGCTGGTCGATCAGCGCCGTCCCCCTGCCGGACCAGCTCGTGGGCGACGTCAGACCAGCGCTCACGATGTTACTCGCCGCGGCGGCGTGTGTGCTGCTCATCGGCGCGGCCAATCTCGCCAATCTCTTTCTCGTCCGGAATCTGTCACGTGAGCGTGAGCTCGCCGTTCGCATCGCGCTCGGCGCCACGCGCGGCAGCTTGGTGCGCGATCTGATCGCCGAAGCGCTGGTGCTCGGCGTCGCCGCCGCGGCTCTTGGTGTTGGGGTGGCTGTTGCCGGCGTCCGATTCCTCCGCGGGTTGGCCCCGGCAACGCTGCCGCGTGTCGGCGACATCAGCGTCGATGGCCGGGTCGTCGCATTCTGCGTGCTGACGACGATCGCGACGGTGGTCATCTTCGGCGTGCTCCCGGCCTGGCAGGCGTCCCGCGGCAATCCGGCCGACGCGGTCAAGGAAGGCGCACGCGGCACCGGCTCGGCGCGTCATCATCGGGTGCAGGACGCGTTGGTGGTATTGCAAGTGGCGATGGCGCTCATCCTCTTGACCGGCGCGGGACTGCTCGTGGCGACCTTTGCCCGCTTCCAACGCTCGGATTTTGGCTACCGGCCGGATGGCGTGCTCACGGCGCAGGTCGCCCTTTCCGACCAACGATATCCGACCGCCGAGCGTCAGACCGCCTTCGGTACGCGACTCGCAGAGCAACTCGCTGCGCAGCCGGGGGTCGTGGCGGCCAGCGCCAGCTCCGCGCTGCCCAGCAACCCGAATATGCGATGGATTTTCCAGATCATCGGCGACCCGGCGCCCGATCCGGGCAGCAAGCCGAACGTGAGGATGTACTTTGTCAGCCCGGGTTACTACCGCACCATGGGGATCACGCTGCTGCGGGGACGAGATGTTCTGCCGTCCGACGACGACCGATCCGTCAGGGTCGCGGTTATCGATGAGCTCATGGCCCGCCGCTTCTTCGCCGGCCGAGACCCGATCGGCAAGCAGATCACGTTTCCTGGTATGCCGGATGCAGATACGCTCACGATCGTTGGCATAGCCGCCGCGATCCGTCAGGGCGGGCTCAAGGCCGACGATGTGCCGGTGATGTATGCGCCGTACACGCAATCGCCCTTGGCGTTCGGCACGGTCTCGGTGTCAGTGCGGACGAATGGCGAGCCCGAGGCGCAGGCCGCCGTGATCCGGCGGACGGTCGCGGCGATCGACCCGCTCGCTCCCGTCTCCGACATGAAGCCCATGGCCGCGCGCGTCGCCGAGTCGGTCGGCACGACGCGCTTCTCGACGTTTCTCGCGTCGCTGTTTGCGATCGTCGCGCTCGTTCTCGGGATGGTCGGGATCTACAGCGTGCTCGCCTACATCGTGAGCCAGCGCCGTCGCGAGATCGGCGTTCGCCTGGCCCTCGGTGCCACCCACGCCCACGTAATCGGCGATGTGTTGCGCCGCGCGCTCGCGCTGGCCGGCGCTGGCATCGTGTTTGGATCCCTCGTGGCCTGGTGGCTCACGCGAGGGCTCGCCAAGCTGTTCGTCGGCGTCAACCCCCATGACCCGACCATCTTCGCCGGCGCCGCGCTCCTGTTCACGCTCGTGGCCCTAGCGGCGGCCGCGATCCCGGCGTTCCGCTCGACGCGGGTCAGTCCAACCGTCGCCCTGACAAGTTGAGGCGTTCCAACCAAATGCGGGTCGAGCGCCACAGATTGATATGCGCACACTACTCTGGATGGCTCTGATCGTGCCGACCATCGCCGCGGCACAAGCCCGTGACCAGGAAATCCGTCTCGCCAGGAGCGCCGCACCCGCGGACGTGTCGAAGGACGCCAAGGTGTACGTGCTCGACCACGACCACTATGTCGTCGGCGACCCGGGGCACTCGACCGAATCATGCCTGGTCGCTCGCCCCATGCTGCAGGCGTTTGCGCCGATGTGTGGGGATCCAGAGGCCGACGGGACGATTCTGGCGGTCGAGCGCTTTCGGTCCGTGGAGGTGCTGGCGGGCAAATCGCCGGACGTCATCAAGCAAGAGATTGCCGCCGGGTTCAAATCGGGCCGCTTTCACGCGCCCAAGCGGCCGGCATTGATCTTCATGATGTCGTCGGCCCAACTTCTCCCGAATCCGGACTTCACCAAAATCGGGAAGTTCCATCCGCACCTCATGGTGTTCTACCCTGGCATGCACAACGCCGATTACGGACTCGTGGACTCGAATGACAACAACGTGCCGGGTGTGATCGAAGCGGATTCGCCGATGTCAGCCATGATTGTGGTCATGCACGACTGGGTGGATCCCGCGCCGACGCAGTGACCGGCGGCGAGGACGCGTTTCGGGCGTTGTATCGGGCGCATACACCGGCGCTCTACGCCCTGGCGTTGCGCCTCACGGGGAGTGACCAGAGCGAGGCTGAGGATCTCGTCCAGGAGACCTGGGTGCGTGCGACGCGTAAGATGTCAGCGTTCAGAGGTGAGTCGGCGTTACGCACATGGCTCTGTGGCGTATTGGTCAACGTCCGCCGCGAGCGCGTGCGGTCGGCATGGCGGATGGTCGGCTCGTTGGATATCGAGCCCGTATCCCCGGCCAGGGACGACACGGCGTTCGACCTCGAGCGCGCGATTGCCGCGCTGCCGGACGGCGCGCGCGACATTTTCGTGCTCCACGATGTCTACGGCTACGCGCATCGCGAGATCGCTGAATTGCTCGGTGTCGTCGAAGGCACATCAAAAAGTCAACTGGCGCGCGCCCGCATGCTCCTTCGCGCGGCATTGAATCTGGACGAGGCTCGCCCATGAGCGAACTGCCGGACGACATCAGACGCGCGCTCGCCGAGTTGCCGCGGGAGCGGCAGCCCGATCCCGCGCTCGAGGACCGGGTGGTCGGCGCGGTGTTCCCACGCCGGCGCGGGTGGGTATGGGCCGGAGTGGCGGCCGCCGCGGCGGTGCTGCTGCTGGTCGTGACGCACCCCTGGTCGCGCCCCGCGCCCATCGGTGACACATACGCCCTGCTCTTGACGGTAGACTCGAAATACGTCTCTCCCCCAGCCGGTGAGCTGCGCCGGCGAGAACACGAGTACGGGCTCTGGGCCGACAGTCTCGCGAAGCTCGGGAAGCTCGACCTCGGCGGGAAGCTCGTCGGCCAGGGGGAGCTGCCGGTCGACGGACTGTTCATTATCCGGGCGGCGAACGAGGCCGATGCCGAGCGGATCGCCGCGACCTGCCCCCACTTCAAGTACGGGGGACACGTCGAAGTCCGGCGATTTATCCAGTGACGCGCTAGCTGCGCTAGCTCCGCTCGATGGCGGCGAGACGGCGCATCGCGATGCGGATCGGCAGCAGCGTCGATCCGACACACAGTGCGCCGGCGAGGCCGAAGCCGATGACGAGATCGCGCATGTCGTTCGTGCTGTCGCGGTGGCCGCCGAGGATGGCCGTGGCTTGCTCGCTCACGTAGTTGTAGACGGGACGCGCCTCGGATCCGACGACGGCGAGAATCAGCAGGACGGACACCATCATGAACACCAAGCCGCCGAACGAGGTCGGGATCTGCGCGGCGTTCTCGGTCTCGAACTGCGGGAAGATGGTCCCGAAGCAGAGGGCCAGAGCGGCGATCGCGAACGTCAGGAAGGTGATCGTGAAGACCGACACGGCGAACACGAAGTCGTTGACCTGCAGGAGCGTGTCGGTCACGCCGACGATCAACAAGGCCAGGATCAAGAGGGGCGCCGTCCCCACCCAAAACTTGGCCCAGAGGAGGTCGCCGATGTCGAGTGGGCTCGCGCGGAGGAGCCACCACGTGCGGCCTTCCAGGCTCACGCCGGGGAAGATGAACCGGCCCGCCACCGAGGCGATCACGAATCCGGCGACCAGCAGGTTGCAGAACGGGATCACGGTGCGCAGCAGATTCGTGACGCCGTCGGTCTTGAGCGGCAGGAACTTCACATTGAAGACGTAGACGACGATCAGCACGGCCAGGAGAATGAGCTGGGACCACTGGGTGCTATCGCGGAAGAAGATGCGGAGCTCCTTGAGCACGAGCTCGCGCCGCAGCACGCCGAACGGCGCCAGCATAGTGCGCATTGCTCGCGACAGCGCACCGCTTTTCGCGAACTGCTTGCCCGACTCCTGCGCCTTCGTGAAGGCGATCGGATAGAAATACGAGTGCAATCCCGCGCCAATGACGAACAGCGCGGCGGCCGTCGACCAGAGCAGATAGAAGGGCAGAGGATCGGGCGTGCCCGTGAGCCACGACATCACGGCTTGCTGCATCCAATCGCTGGGTGACCAGGGGGACTGGCTCCGGAGCACGGACACGAAATCGACGAGGTTCTTGAACTCTTCCGGCCGCGCGAACCGCTCCGGCCGCATGACCCGGAACAGGACGACCAATCCGCCCGCGGCAAGGACCGCGATGACGCTCAGGATGTCCTTCGTGCGACGGGCCGGGAAGACGTTCACCAGCAGCAGCGTGATGGCACTGCCGATGATCGCCGGCAGAACGATATACGGGAGAAACGCGCCGATCGCGATCAGCGGGAAGAGCGGGCCACCGTGAAAGACCACCCCGTACGTCGCCAGGATCGGCGCCGCCATCAAGGCGACCATCCAGCTCGAGTTGACGACCGTCTCGATCAGCTTGGCGGTGTAGAAGCCGAGCCAGTCGACCGGCGCACCGACCAGCATGTCGAGGTCGCGGGCCAGGAAGAAGGTCGATAAGGCGTTCACCACGTTCGAGAGGAGCAGGATCCCTGAGAACCCGAGGAGCAGTATCCCGAGCAGCTTGCCGGCGACCAGTGGTCCGATCTCCGGCACGTGCTTGAAGTACGAGAGGATCCGGTACAGGACGCCGATGATCACGAACCAGAACAGGACGCCGAGTACGCTCAAGGCAATGATTCGCCCGGTCCGCGCGCGGCCGCCGCTGCGTGAGCGGGCGCGCGCCGTGAGCCACTTCGGCGAGAGGAGGCGGACGGCGGTTCGGACCGCGCCCGGCTCAGCGGTCGAGGACACCGAGCAACTCTTTCACTGCATTGTCACCAGTCAGCCGCAAGAAAATGTCTTCCAGCCCCGCGGCGCCGGCGACGGCGTCGGCCCGGAGCTCGTCCATGGTCCCGCAGGCGCGAATGCGGCCGCCATTCATGATGGCGATGCGGTCGCACATCGTCTCGGCGACTTCGAGCGTGTGCGTGGACATCATGATCGTGTGGCCGCGCCGCGTGTATTCGCGGAACAGCTGCTTGAGCGTCTTGGCGGCGCGCGGATCGAGACCGACGTGCGGCTCATCGACGACGATGACATCCGGGCGATGGACAAAGGCCGAAGAGATAATCAGCTTCTGTCGCATCCCGTGGCTGTAGCTCTCGACCAGCTCGTCGCGCCAGTCTTCGAGATCGAACACGGCGAGCAGCTCGCGTGCTCTCGTCTCGACCTCCGGACCGCTCTGGCCGAACAAGCCCGCGACGAATCGTAAGAACTCGGCGCCCGTGAGTTTTTCATATATAAATGGCCGATCGGGAATGAACCCGAGGACGCGCTTGGCGGCCGTCGGATCGGCCGTGACGTCGACGCCCGCGATGCGCACGGTGCCGGCCGTCGGCCGCAGAATGCCGGCGATCATGCGCAGCGTCGTGGTCTTCCCGGCGCCGTTCGGTCCGAGGAATCCGAACAGCTCACCGCGCGGCACGACGAGATCGACGTGATCGACGGCGGTGAAGGTGCCGTATTTCTTCGTGAGGGCAGCGAGTTCGATCATTTGAAGCGGCGTCCTGGCCAGTTACGGTAGGCGAGCTCGTAGCACATCCGCCGGAGCCGCAGCGCGCCGGCGCCGGCGAGCTCCACATCGGCGTCGACGATCCGTCCTTGCCCATCGACCCAGGCCGACAGGGTCGGCGTCGCGAGCCGCCAGGCGCGAATGGTATCGACCGTCGCGGCGCGCCAATGCTGTGCCGTCGAGTCGTATACGGCGCTGTCGGCGATCGAGAACAAGGACTCGGCGGCAATTCGGAACGTCACCGGCACAACGCGCTGGCCGGCGACGTCGGCGACCTTGAACTCGACGCGCGCGCCGACGTGCGGTTTCGTCTCGGTGCCCATGCCGACGATCATGGGAATCGCGTCCGGCGCGAGGATGTCCGGGTCGGCGCGGTCCGTGTGCGACGACACCGTGGGAAACAGCGAGCGGAACGTGACCGTCGAGTCGGCGTTGACGTCGGCCGTCGCGTGATACCAACCCGTGCTCGTGTCGATCGCCGCGTCGAGTGACTGCACCACGAAGCGCCGTGACATCTTGGACTTGAAGGACACCGCCATCCGACGCGTCGAGTCGTGGCGCGCTTGGATGATCAGGTAGTCATCGAACTCGAGACCGGTCGGTGTCGTGTCGGCGCTCGAAGACGCAAAGCCGATTTGATGGCCATCGCGTTCGACGAGATAGTAGGCGGGACCCGGGCTGAACCGGGTCGCGGCTTGGGTTCGCTCGCCGTCGAGTCCCGGCGGCTTGTGTTGGCGGTGAGCCAGTGTCGCCAGGCCGCCCGCCCACAGGAGCACCGCGGCACCCGCGGCCGCGCGTCGTGT
Source organism: Gemmatimonadaceae bacterium (assembly GCA_035570055.1). Taxonomy (GTDB): domain Bacteria; phylum Gemmatimonadota; class Gemmatimonadetes; order Gemmatimonadales; family Gemmatimonadaceae; genus DASRDS01. The sequence goes on along the minus strand of DATMLM010000017.1, from coordinate 72,347 downwards.
CGTGTGGACCATACCACACTACGACGACTATCTCTTCTGCGCGTCTCTCGCCTTTTGGTAGGCGGCCGCCGCCTCTTGGGGACGACGCATGCGGTCCAGCACGATCCCGACGCCTTTGAGGGCCCGCCAGTTGTCCGTCAGGAGCTGGGCCGCGGTCTCGAAGGCTGAGAGCGCTGCCGGGAGTTGGTCGGTGTGGTTGTACGCGTCGCCGAGATAGTAGAACGCTTGCCCTTCACTCGGCGCGAGCTCCGTGGCCCGCCGAAGCGGCTCGATGGCGTCCTTCCACCGGGCTTTTCGGCAGAGGAGCATGCCACGCTCGGTGAACGTCTCGGCATCGACCGCCGCCTGTGTCGCGGCGGCGGCGCCATTTGTTTCTGGGGCGGGAGTTTCTGGAGATTCTGATTCGGTCATGTTTCGCGTCCGATCCAGCCGAGATACTGCTCCATTCCAGCGCTCACGGGAAGTGCCAGGAGCTCGGGTACTTTATATGGGTGAAGCTCGGCAAAGGCCGATTCCAGTGCGGCCACCCGCTCGCTTCGCGTCTTGAGTAGCACAACGACCTCGGGTTCATCCGCCACACGGTCTTCCCACCGATACAATGATCGCGCGCCCGGCAGCAGCGTGCCGCACGCGATCAGCCGACGTTCGAGCAGCGCCCGCACGAGCAGCATAGCCTCGTCTTCGGTTGCGACGGTGGTCAGCACGACAATGGCGTCTGTCATCCCAAGGACGACCCTCGCTTGCATCGCGCCACGGATTGGCGCGAGCTTACTAATCTATGTCCGAAGAATCGCTGGTCATCCGTGGCGCGCGCGAGCACAATCTCCGCAACATCGATGTGACGATTCCGCGCGACCGCCTGACCGTGATTACGGGGCTGTCGGGGTCCGGAAAATCGTCCCTGGCGTTCGATACGATCTATGCTGAGGGACAGCGGAGATATGTCGAGTCGCTGTCGGCCTACGCCCGACAATTCCTCGGGCTCATGGAAAAGCCGGATGTCGACTCGATCGAGGGCCTCTCGCCGGCGATCTCGATCGAGCAAAAAACGGCCGGCCACAACCCGCGATCGACCGTCGGGACCGTCACGGAGATCTACGACTATCTCCGTCTGCTCTATGCTCGTGTCGGCACCCCACATTGCTCGAATTGCGGGCGGCCCGTCGAGCGCCAGAGCGCCGGTCAGATCGCCGAGATCGTTCTCGCGTGGCCCGCGCGCACGCGGATCGAGGTCCTCGCGCCTCTGGTCCGTGGACGGAAGGGCGAATTCCGCGAATTGTTCGACTCGGCTCGTAAGCAAGGGTTCGTTCGTGCCTACGTCGACGGCGACCTGATCGAGCTGGCCGATCCACCCAAGCTCAACCGCCGCCAGAATCACAGTGTGTCGGTGATCGTCGACCGGTTGGTGGTCGAACATAAAGATCGTGGTCGCCTCGCCGACTCGCTCGAAACCGCGCTTCGTCTGGCCGACGGCCTCGTGGAAGTCTCTCGCGCGGATACTGCCGAAACGCAAATCTTCTCGGAGAAGTACGGCTGTCCGACGTGCGGCATTGCGCTGTCGGAGCTCGAGCCTCGCCAGTTCTCATTCAACTCGCCATTCGGGGCCTGCCCGGCGTGCAGCGGCCTCGGCACCCGGCGTGAAGTGAGTGAAGAGCTCATTCTCGGCGACTCGAGCATCTCGCTGCTGGAGGGCGTGATTCTGCCATGGGGCGAGCCCGATGGGTACCTGCGCAAAGTCATCCTGCCGGGTCTCGCGAAGCGATTCAAGTTCGATCTGAACACCCCGTGGGGAAAGCTGCCGCCCTCGGTGCAGCACGTGTTGCTGCACGGGGCGCCGAGTGGTGACGCGACAAAATGGGAAGGCATCATCGCGAATATCCAACGTCGCCATGATGAGACCGAGTCGGACACGATCCGGATGGAGCTGGCGCAGTATATGGTTGCCGTTCCGTGTTCGGCGTGCGGTGGTCGCCGGCTCAAGCCGGAGTCGCTGGCCGTGACCATCGCCGACCGCAACATTGGCGAAGTCACGGAGTTGTCGGTCGCCGATGCCGAGCGGTTTTTTGACACGCTCTCGTTGCGCCAGATGGAAATCGCGGGCCCGATCCTCAAGGAGATTCGCGAGCGCCTGCGGTTCTTGGTTGATGTGGGCCTGGATTATCTCACGTTGAATCGCTCGGCCGAATCGCTCTCGGGCGGAGAGGCGCAGCGCATTCGTCTGGCGACGCAGATCGGTTCACGGCTGGTGGGCGTGCTGTATATCCTCGACGAGCCATCGATCGGCTTGCACCAGCGCGACAACGCGCGTCTGCTCGCGACGCTCGCGCGACTCCGCGATCTCGGCAACTCCGTGATCGTCGTCGAGCACGACGAAGAGACGATGCGCGCCGCGGACTACTTGCTGGACCTGGGCCCAGGCGCCGGGAAGCACGGCGGACTCGTGGTCGCCGAGGGCTCGATCGCGGACATCATGAACAACCCGGACTCGCTCACGGGAAAGTATTTGTCCGGCGCCGTCTCGATCCCCGTGCCGGCCGTTCGGCGCCAGTTCGACACCGCGCGGGTGCTCCGGATCGCCGGCGCTCGCGAGCACAACCTCCGTGACGTGACCGTCGACATCCCCCTCGGCTGCTTTGTCGCCGTCACCGGCGTCTCGGGTTCAGGAAAGTCGACGCTCGTCGAAGATATTCTGCACCGCTCGTTGGCCCGGCATTTCTATCGCGCCCGCGTGATCCCCGGCGCCTATGATCGGATCACGGGGCTCGAGCATCTCGATAAAGTGATCGACATCGACCAAAGCCCGATTGGTCGCACGCCTCGCTCGAACCCCGCCACATACACCGGCCTCTTCACACCCATCCGCGAATTGTTCGCCGAGATGCCGGAGGCGAAGATTCGTGGCTATGGTCCGGGTCGATTTTCATTCAATGTGAAGGGTGGTCGTTGCGAGGCGTGTCAGGGCGACGGTCTCGTGAAGATCGAAATGCATTTCTTGCCGGATGTGTTCGTCCCGTGCGAGGTGTGCAAGGGCAAGCGCTTCAATCGCGAGACGCTGGAGGTACGCTTCCGCGGCGCGAGCATTGCCGACGTGCTCGACATGACGGTCGAAGACGCCTGCGAATTCTTCGCCAACCAGCCGCGCATCGCGCAAAAGTTGGAGACATTGCGCGACGTCGGCCTTGGCTACCTGCACTTGGGCCAGAGCGCGACGACGCTCTCGGGTGGCGAAGCCCAGCGCGTGAAACTCGCGACGGAGTTGTCCAAGCGCGACACGGGTCGGACGTTCTATATCCTCGACGAGCCAACGACGGGTTTGCATTTCGAGGACGTGCGACTGTTGCTCGATGTCCTGCATCGCCTCGTCGACCGGGGCAACACGGTTCTTGTGATCGAGCACAATCTGGACGTCATCAAGACCGCCGACTGGATCATTGACCTCGGGCCCGAGGGGGGATCGCGTGGTGGCGCGGTCATCGCGACGGGTACACCCGAGGAGGTCGCGGCGACGGCAGCGTCCTACACGGGCCAGTACTTGCGGCCGCTGTTGGACCGCGTACCGGTCGGCGCCGTCAACGGAGCATGGCAACGCCGAGCAGGATAGCGCCGACACCGGCCCACTGGCGCCGCGTCAGCCGCTCGTCGAGCACGACGCGCGCGAGCAGCACGGTGACGCCGCTGGCCAGCGACGAGAGCACCGTCACGATGGCGATGTGTCCCGTGCGGAGTCCGCTCGAGTACGCGATGTAGCCGAGCACACCGCAGGTGCCATGGACGAGCAACAGCGCGCGCAGCGTCGGAGCCGGGAGTGCCAGGCTGTAGCCGCGTGAGAGTGCGATGGCGCCGGCGGCGAGTGCGCCCGCTCCGTAGTAGATCCAGACGGGGAGCGCCCACCCGAGCTTCGGCACGGCGAACGCGCCGATGAGCCAGAAGCCGACGCCGAACGCGACGGCGGAGTAGATCGCTGGGCCGAGGCCCGGCATTGCCGCTGCTGGCGCCGCACCGTTCGCGCGTTGGGGCGCCGACGTGCAGGCGACGCCGAGTACGGTGACCATGAGGCCGCCGATGGCGACGGCGCCGAGGACTTCACCGGTGGCAACCGACAAGATCATCGTGACAGCGCCGTAGCTCGCTGAGATCGGAGCGACGATCGAGACGACGCCGACGGTGATCGCGCGATAGAGACAGAGCGTGCCACTCAGTACGATCGCCGAGCCAAGGAGTGCCGCGGCCCACGCCCACCACGGAGCCGTCACCGCGAATCCGCCCGGACTGGCAATGAGCCACACACTGATGAGAACGAAGGCGGTAGTCTGCGTGAAGAAGACCGTTCGCAGGACGCCGACCCCGCGCCCGGTGAACCGGGCCAGGAGGTCCGCCGCACCCCATGCACAAGCGGCGAGCAGCCCGAGTATTACACCAGTATATGACCCCATACCGGTAATATACACAATACTGGTGTTATATTGATAGGGTGTTCGAGTATATCAGCGGCGATATGGCCGCCGACCTCGTCAACGCCGGCGACCGCCTGAGTGACTATGGGCTGCTCCTCGAGTGGGCCCAAGGGGCGGGGGCGATTTCAGCGGCCACCGCGACCCGTCTCGGGAGCGTGGCCCGGGCGAGGCCAGTAGAAGCGGCGGCGGCGCTCCAAGTCGCGCAACGGCTGCGCGACATCATTCACGATGTGTACGCCGCGGTGATCGCAGGCCGTGCGCCAGACCTGGCCGAGCTGAACGCCGAGCTCTCGCGGGTGCTCCCGCGACGGCAGTTGGAGGGCAACCATTGGATATGGCTCGGCGCGGACCGCGATCTCGAATCGCCGTTGTGGCCTGTCGTCCTCGCGGCCGCGACGCTCCTGACGTCGAGCGATGCCGTGCGACTCCGGATCTGCGCCCAGCAGGACTGTGGGTGGATGTTTGTCGATCGGAGCCGCAACGGGTTCAGGCGATGGTGCTCCATGGCCGACTGCGGGACCCGCGAGAAGTCGAGGCGTCGCGCGGCAAAACAAAGCGCAAGCGTTGCTCGTAGAGCCCCGTAACGTCTATTATCGTCTATGGTCACCCGCGAAGACATTGAAAGCTTTCTCGACCGCCTGAGCGCCGAAGGGGCGAGCTACAGCGAGGTCGAACCGGGGCTTTGGATCGTTAAACCCAACGGCGCCCTCGACTTGGACGTCGTGGTCCACTACTCGCCGCCGGTAGTCGTCTTACGTGTGAAGGTAATGAACCTCCCGCGCGACGAGTCGGCGTCGGGCCATCTGGCCAGGCGGTTACTACAGTTGAATGCAACCGATCTCGTCCACGGCTCGTACGGTATAGAACGGGAAAATGTCGTGCTCACCGAGGCGCTGGAGCTCGGCTCTTTGGACTTCGACGAGTTTCTCGCGGCGTACGAGGGTATGACACTGGCGCTCGGTGCTCATTTGAAAGAGCTCGGCGCCTACCGCGACGGGCGCTGACCTCAGGACGCATCCATGGGCCTTTTTGATCGCTTATCAACGCTGCTGAAATCGAACATCAATGATCTCATCTCCTCGGCGGAAAACCCCGAGAAGATGCTGAACCAGATCATTGTCGACATGCGGTCGCAGCTCGTCAAAGCCAAGCAGCAAGTCGCGACCGCGATTGCCGACGAGAAGCGCTTGCATGACCAGGCCGACACCGAGTTCCGGGCGGCTGAGGATTGGGAGAAGCGGGCCGTGCTCGCCGTGCGCGAGTCGCGCGACGATCTGGCCAAGCAGGCCTTGGTGCGCCAGTCCGAGCACCTCCAGCACGGGCAGGTCCTCCAGCAAACGTGGGAGTCTCACCGGCTGGAGACCGAGAAGCTCAAGAACTCGCTGCGCGATCTGAACGACAAGATCGAAGAGGCGAAGCGCAAAAAGAATTTGCTCATCGCGCGCCAGCGCCGTGCGCAAGCCCAGAAGCGGATCGCCGAGACGATGTCGGCCCTGTCCGAGAAATCCGCGTTCGAGGCATTCGCCCGGATGGAAGAGCGCATCGAGCAGAGCGAGCGCCAGATCAAGGCGTCGGCCGAAATCGACGAGGAGTTCACGGGCGATCGCCTGGCGAAGGATTTCAAGCAGCTCGAGGTCTCGGCCACTGCGTCTAGTGCCGACTCTCAGCTGCTGGCGCTCAAGCAGAAAATGGGAATGCTCGGCTCCGGTGCCGCGCCCGACAACCGGCAGCTCGGCGCCGGTGAGGTCGCGCACGAGGAGATCGTGCACGATGCCGAGGTCGAGACACCGAACCCTAAGAAACCGGCTTGAGTACAGCGACCGCCGCGCGGTCGACGGCTCGAGCCGCGCCCCACTGCTTCACGCTCCGTACCCCGGTTGAGACGCCGAGGGGGAAGCCGGTGTGACCACTGACGGACGCCACACGGTGAGCGCGTCCCAGAAGCCGGTCCGGATCGCGCCGATCCTGACGGCCGTCGTCCTCACAGGCCTGCTGCTCTGGATGTTCCTCCGAACATCCGACGTCTTCCTGCTGCTCTTTCTCGCGACGCTCTTGGCGCTCTACCTCGGCGCCGTCGCCGATTTCATCGCACGCCGCACGCAGCTCCCCCGCCCGATGGCATTCGGGCTCGGCGTAGTTCTCACGCTGTCGATTGGCGCAGGCATCGTCGGCCTGCTCGTACCGCCAGTCGTGCAGCAGTCGCAAGAGCTCTTCGGTCTCGTTCCATCGACCGTGAGCGCCATGCAACGCGAGATCGCGACACTCTCCGCCAGATTCCCGGGGCTGGCCAAGCAAATCGGCCCAATTCAGGATCAAGTCCTGAATAACCTGCCGGGCCAGATCTCGGCCGTCGTCGGCGACGTCGTCCCTCGCGTCTTCTCGGTGCTGGAAGCGATCACCATCCTATTCACCGTTCTCATCATGGGGATCTACCTGGCACTCGAGCCAGCGGTCTACCGAGAATGGGTGATCGCGCTCTTCCCTCCGCTCCATCGCGACCTGGTCCGCGACATCCTGACCGACATGGGCTCCAAGCTGCGCGACTATATCGTCGCGCAGCTCCTGACGATGGTGATCCTCGGCGCCCTTACCGCCTTGGGCCTCTGGGCGATCCATGTCCCGTTCTGGCTGACGTTCGGTGTCCTGAGCGCGGTGGCCGCGATCATCCCGGTGTACGGTGTTCTCCTGTCGACGGCCGTTCCCGCGCTGTTCGTGATTAGCCAGCCGAACGGACTCGTGCGAGCGGCGCTCGTGCTCGGCCTCGGCGTATTGATCCACGTCATCGAGGGCAACTTCGTCGCGCCGAACATCATGTCGAAGCGCGTCGATCTGCCGCCGGTTCTGACGATGCTGGCCGTGCTGATCTTCGGCGAGCTGCTCGGCCCGGTCGGCTTGCTCGTGTCCGTCCCATTGCTCGTGGTGATCATGGTGCTCGTCCACCGCTTGCTCGTCGCGCGGCTCTACGAGGGGCGAGGATTCCGTCGCGCGCGCCGCGATGGTCCGATCACCGTGCGCGTCCCGGCGGCCGAGGGTGGTGGGAGCGGTATTGCCGTCTCGGCGTATGACGGCATGCCGCTCGACGTCATCGCGCTCTCCGAGCGCGCGCGAGCCGGTCCCAGCTAGCGATCGATAGCGATGGCGCGCGTCGTGGCGTGATGACGGGCCCCCGCCCGCATCACGCCATTTTCGTCTCCACACTTCTTCCTGGAGACGGCAATGTGTTTTTCCAAGGCGTTCGTCAGTTGCACGGGTGACTTCTGGCAACTGACGAGACTCTACGACTTCTGCGGCTGGAGTCGGTTCTTCCCCTGCATTTTCGGTTTCTAGCGGCCAATGGCTCGGGTCCTGTCGCTCCGCTCGCTCCAGAAGTCGTACCGCAGTGGCGTCTCTGACTGCTCAGCCGTCGTGCGCGTCCTCCGCCACGTCAACCTCGACGTCACGCAGGGCGAAATCGTTGGAGTGGCCGGGGCGCCAGGCGCGGGGAAGTCGACGCTTTTGCTCTGCGCCGCCGGCTTGCTCCGGCCCGACGCCGGTACGGTTGAACGTCCGCGCAGCGGGACCTATGTCGCCGTTTTTCCACCGGCCTACCGGTGGATGGCCGTCTTGGACATGATCTCCCTCGTGACGCGCGCGTACCGTCCACGGGCCGTCCGCGATGCGCTCGACCGCGTCGGCCTGGGCTACGATCTCGCGCGCCCGGTCGGCACGCTGTCGGGCGATGCGTTGGCTCGACTCCACATCGCGTGTCTCTTGGTCACCTTGCCTGTACTGGCGCTCATCGACGGACCGATCTCGGCGCTCATCGGCTTGTTGCCACCGGCTGGTGTCACGGTCGTGCTCGCGGCGCGCGATGCGCGCCAAGCCGCGTCGCTCGCCACTCGAGTGGTCGTTCTCGCCGATGGCGTAGTGCAGGCGCAATCGCGGATCACGCTCGCGTCCGTTCCGCGGCTCGGTTAGCTTGTGACGCTCCGATGCCGTCTGGGCCACCCTTCCTTCTGTACGACACGATGGCGCGCAGGGTCGAGCCGTTCGCTCCGGCGGACGGGAAGACCGTGCGCCTCTATACGTGCGGCCCCACGGTCTACAACTTCGCGCACATCGGAAATTTTCGAACGTTCTTGTTCGAGGATCTTCTGCGTCGGGCGTTCGCGCTGCGCGGCTGGGATGTCGATCAGGCGATGAACCTCACGGATGTCGAGGACAAGATCATTGCCAAGGCCGTGAAGGAGCGAGTCACGATCGGCGATGTCACGGCACCGATGATCGTGCAGTTCTTCAAGGACCTGGACTACCTCAAGATTCAGCACGCCGAGCACTATCCGCGGGCGACCGAGTACATCCCGCAGATGATCGCGCTCGTCCGGAAGCTCGAGGAGCGCGGCATCGCGTATCGCGCGGATGACGGCTCGGTGTACTTCGCGATCCAGCGGTTTCCGTCGTACGGCCGTCTCTCGCGACTCGACAAGCGCGAGCTCAAGCCCGGCGCTCGGGTGTCGAGTGACGACTACTCCAAGGAAAACGCCGACGATTTCGCCTTATGGAAGGCGGCCAAGCCCGAGGATGAGCAGACGGGCGCCGCATGGGATTCCCCTTGGGGTCGCGGGCGCCCCGGCTGGCATCTCGAGTGCTCGGCCATGGCGATGTCGATTCTGGGGCAGACGCTCGATCTCCATTGCGGAGGGATCGATCTCATCTTCCCGCATCACGAGGACGAGATCGCCCAGTCGGAGGGCGCGACCGGGGTGACTTTCGCCCGGCATTGGTGCCACGGCGAGTTTTTGCTGATGGAGGGGGCGAAGATGGCGAAACGGGTCGGCAACGTTGTCACCGTTGCCGACTTGCAAGCCGAGGGGATTCCGGCGGCGGCCGTGCGGCATCTCATCTACAACACCCACTATCGGCAGGTGCTGAACTTGACGGACGAAGGCCTGGAGGCATCCAAGGCCGCCGTCATGCATTTGGCTGAGCTCGCTGAGCGCCTCGATTCGCCTATGCCGGGCAGCGGTACGCCGGCCATGGCGACCGCCGTCGCCGAGCTCGACCAGGGTATCCGGGAGGCGTTGTTCGACGACCTGAACTCTCCGCGTGCACTCGCCGCGGTGTTCAATTTCGTCCGGGCGGCCAATGCCGACCTCGACCGTAAAGGCGGGGACGCATCGGCTATCTCTCAGGCTCGCAACGGTCTCCAGTTCATCGAGACTGCGCTCGGCATCGTCCCGCCCAAGCGCTTAATGGGCATCTATCCGCCGCAGCAGGATGGCGCTGACGAGGTCACCAAGTGGGTGAACGGTCGGTTGGCTGAGCGTGCGGCTGCAAGGGTCGCTCGGGACTTCGCTAAGGCCGATGCGATACGGGATGAGCTCGCTTCAAAGGGCGTCCAAATCAAAGACTCGGGCGTCGGGACGACGTGGAAGAAAGTCAGTTAGCGTAACCCTGTAACGATCGATCTCTTAACACGTTGACACTCGTTCACCAGTCGAGTATTGTACGGGCTCGCGCAAAATTGCTGTGCTGACGTAGCTCAATTTGGCAGAGCAGCTGATTTGTAATCAGCAGGTTGCGAGTTCAAGTCTCGCCGTCAGCTCTCTGGAACACGTCAGTGCGGCTCTTTGCGTGGGTAAGTAGCTCACGGTGGGGTACCCAAGTGGCCAACGGGAGCAGACTGTAAATCTGCCGGCGTATGCCTTCGAAGGTTCGAATCCTTCCCCCACCATTCGCGGGGGACGCGGGAGTAGCTCAGTTGGTAGAGCGCAAGCCTTCCAAGCTTGATGTCGCGGGTTCGAGCCCCGTCTCCCGCTTGTTGAGGATGCAGGAGCAGGAGCTGACGTTACGCGCAAGAAGAGGAGTCGAGCCGAAGGCGAGACGACATCAAATGGGACAGAGCTACGCGAGCGTTTGCGTAGCAAATGCTCGCGTAGCTCAGTCGGTAGAGCGCACCCTTGGTAAGGGTGAGGTCATCGGTTCAATCCCGATCGCGAGCTTGGACGTAGGACACTTAACACTGGACGCAAATTAGTCATGGCAAAGGCAAAGTTTGAGCGGACGAAGCCGCACGTAAACGTGGGAACGATCGGGCACGTCGACCATGGAAAGACGACGTTGACCGCGGCGATCACATCGATTCAGGCCTCCAAGGGTCTCGCTCAAAAAGTCGCATTTGATCAAATCGATAAGGCACCGGAAGAGCGCGAGCGTGGGATCACGATCGCGACCGCGCACGTCGAGTACGAGAGCGACAAGCGGCACTATGCGCACGTCGACTGCCCGGGTCACGCCGATTACGTGAAGAACATGATCACGGGTGCTGCCCAGATGGACGGCGCCATTCTCGTGGTCAGCGCTGCTGACGGCCCGATGCCGCAGACGCGCGAGCACATCCTGCTCGCCCGTCAGGTCAACGTGCCGTTCATCGTCGTGTTCATGAACAAGGTCGATGCCGTCGACGATCCAGAGCTGCTGGATCTCGTCGAGCTCGAGGTCCGCGAGCTGTTGAGCGCGTACAACTTCCCTGGCGACGAGATCCCGGTGATCCGTGGCTCGGCGCTCAAGGCGCTCGAGAGCGGCGACCCGAAGTCGGAGTGGGGCGCGAAGATCGGCGAGCTGATGACCGCCTTGGATACGTACATCCCGATTCCGAAGCGTGAAGTCGACAAGCCGTTCCTGATGCCGGTCGAAGACGTGTTCTCGATCACGGGTCGCGGCACGGTCGCGACGGGTCGTATCGAGCGTGGCAAGGTGAAGGTCGGCGAGGAGCTCGCGTTGATCGGGTTCAACTCCGACAAGAAGACGGTCGTTACCGGCGTCGAGATGTTCAGAAAGCTTCTCGATGATGGCCAGGCGGGCGACAACGTCGGACTGCTTCTTCGTGGACTGGGCAAGGAAGATGTCGAGCGCGGGATGGTGCTGGCGAAGACGGGTTCGATCACGCCGCACACGCACTTTGACGCCGAAGTCTACGTGCTGACCAAGGAAGAGGGCGGGCGGCACACGCCGTTCTTCAAGGGCTATCGTCCGCAGTTCTATTTTAGAACAACGGATGTCACTGGCTCTGTCGAATTGCCGGCCGGGACAGAGATGGTCATGCCGGGCGACAATATCCAGATGGCCATTGAGTTGATCACGCCGATCGCCATGGACGAGGGTCTGCGGTTCGCCATTCGTGAGGGTGGCCGGACGGTCGGCGCCGGTGTCGTCACCAAAATCATCAAGTAATCGCCATGCCTCGCGAGAAGATCATCCTAGCGTGCAACGAGTGCAAAAACCGTAACTACTTCACCACGAAGAACAAGCGCACGCATCCCGAGCGCGTCGAGTGGAAGAAGTATTGCCCGCGGTGCAACAAGCACCACGTGCATAAGGAAACGAAGTAGCATGGCCGTCGACGTGGCGCGGGCAGGTGAGGCCAAGGAAAGCTGGTTTGCGCGGGTCGGGAAGTTCGTGCACTCGATCCCGTCGACCTACCGGGCCATCGTCAACGAAATGCGCCGGGTGACCTGGCCCAGCGTTGAGGAGATTCGGCAGTTATCGGTGATGGTGGTGATCTTGTCGCTCTTTATCGGCGCCGTGATCGCCGTGATGGACGTGACCTTTCAAGCGATCTTGGTGCGATGGATTCCGCAGCTGTTCGCGCGTTGAGCATGGAGCATCGCTGGTACGCGATTCAGACGACCGCCGGACATGAGAACAAAGTCCGGTCGCTGATTCAGCGGAAGATCGAGATGGACCCGGCTGCCGCCGAGGTCCGCTCGATCCGCCAGGCGTTGGTCCCGACGCAGGAAGTCGTCGAGATCAAGAATGGCAAGAAAGTGAATGTGGAACGGAAGATGTACCCCGGGTATGTACTCGTTGAGATGGTCATGAATCAGGAAACGATTCATACCATCAACGGCATCCAAGGGGTGATCAAGTTCGTCGGACATGATCGGCTTCCGCAGCCGCTTAGGCCCGACGAGGTCAATCGGTTGCTCGGCATCGCAACGGACGCGGAGCCGGAGGAGCCGAAAGAAGAGATTCCGTTCCTGGTCGGTCAGGCGGTCGCTATCACCGAGGGCCCCTTCACCGATTTCAACGGGACTGTTGAAGAGGTGATGCCGGATAAGGGCAAGGTTCGCGTCTCGGTTTCACTGTTCGGCCGGCCCACGTCGGTCGAGTTGGATTACTTGCAGTTAAAGGCATACTGAACACAGGGCGCTTCGCGCCACCGCGTACGCAGCAACGCGGCGCTGATTTACGACGCTGATGTGCGGCCGGCGATGGATGTTGTGGCTCGGGACGGGAGTTGAGCAGTAAGCGGTGCGCCGAAGGCGCCTGCGTAGGGGGTAGTCCGTCGGAGACCACGCCGACGCGAAAAGAACAGTGGGAGTCGTAGGTACGACGCTAAGAGAGGGAGTCGAATGGCGAAAAAAGTTACGGGATTCGTGAAGCTCCAGATTCCTGCGGGGCGCGCGAATCCGGCACCCCCTGTCGGCACCGCACTGGGCCCACAGGGGATCAACATCATGGCGTTCGTGAAGGAGTTCAACGCACGCACGCAGGGCCAGGATACCATCCTGCCCGTCGAAGTCACGATCTTCAGTGACAAGTCGTTCACTTTCATCACCAAGACGCCGCCCGCGGCGGTCTTGCTGAAGAAAGAGGCGGGTGTCGAGAAGGGCTCGGGCACGCCGAACAAGCAAAAGGTGGGCTCAGTCACCAAGGCGCAGATCCGCAAGATCGCGGAGATCAAGCTGCCAGACCTGAATTGCGACACGATCGAGTCGGCCGAAGCGATGGTGGCAGGCGCCGCGCGTTCGATGGGCATCGAGGTCAAGGGCTGATGCACACGCACGGGAAGAAGTACACGGACGCGGCAAAGCGGCTGCCGATCGGGGCGCCGCAGTCGGCGCACGCGGCCTTGGAGCTCGTCAAGCAGTCGGCGTTCGCCAAGTTCGACGAGACCGTCGAGGTCTCGGTGCATTTGGGCGTCGACCCGCGCCACGCCGACCAGCTCGTGCGCGGCACGGTGGTGCTGCCGGCCGGCACCGGTAAGTCGGTCCGCGTGCTCGTGATCGCGATCGGCGACAAGGCCCGCGATGCGCAGGCGGCGGGGGCCGATTTCGTCGGCGTCGAGTACATCCAGAAGATCAAGGATGGCTGGATGGATTTCGACGTGATGATCGCGACCCCGGACCAGATGGGTCAGGTGGGCCAACTCGGCCGCGTGCTCGGGCCCCGTGGCCTCATGCCGAACCCCAAGGCCGGCACCGTGACGCCCGACGTCGCGCGAGCCGTGCGCGACACGAAGGCCGGAAAGATCGAGTTCCGCGTCGATAAGGGCGGCAACCTGCATGCGCCGATCGGCAAGGTCTCGTTCGCGGTCGATGCACTGCAGACGAACTTCAACGCGCTGATGGAGACGGTCGTCCGCTCCAAGCCAGCCGCCGCGAAGGGCGTGTACATCAAGAATGTCGTGATCTCGAGCACGATGGGCCCGGGCATCACGATCGACATTACGCCCTATCGCTCATAGATATGAAAAAGACCGAGAAAGAAGCTCTGGTCACGGAGCTCAAATCGAAGATGGTCGGGGCCAAAGCCCTGTACTACACTGACTTCACGGGCTTGAACGTGAAGCAGATGACGGACTTGCGGCGCCGGTTCCGAAAGGGCGGCGTCGAGTACGTCGTTATCAAGAATTCACTGGCGCTGCGCGCCGTGAATCAAAGCGGTCTCGTGGGTACCAAGCTCAAGGGTCCCACCGGCATTGTGATTGGAAAGGACCCGGTCACGGCTGCCAAAGTTTTGACCGATTTTGCTAAAGAATTCGAGAAGCCCGGGGTCAAAGGCGGGCTGCTCGATGGCAAGGCGATCGACAAGGCGCAGATAGCGAAACTCGCGACGATGCCGTCGCGGGAGCAGCTCCTCGCCAACCTCGGCGCCGCGTTCCAATCGCCGTTGGCCGGATTCGCCGGCGCGCTCAACGGTGTGCTGTCCACGTTCGCCGGCGCGCTCGAGGCGTTGCGCGCCCAGCGCGAAGGGTGACCCTCCCCGTACTATATTTAGAGAGACGAGACAATGGCTAACGCAACGCAGCTCAGCAGCGACGATATCCTCGAAGCAATCGGTAACATGTCGGTCTTCGAGCTCGCTGACCTGATCGACAAGTTCAAGACCAAGTTCAATGTCACCATCGCCGCCGCCGCAGTCGGTGGCGCGGCGCCGGCAGCTGGCGGCGCGGGTGGTGGCGCCGCGGCGGCGGCACCCGTCGAGGAGCAGACCGAGTTCGCGGTCACGCTCAAGGAAGCGGGCGCGAAGAAGATTCAGGTCATCAAGGTCGTGCGCGAAGTCACGGCGCTCGGCCTGAAGGAAGCCAAGGACCTGGTCGACGGCGCACCGCAGGTCGTGAAAGCTGGCGTCTCAAAGGACGAGGCGGCACAGATCAAGGCCAAGTTGGAGGAACAGGGCGCGACGGTCGAGGTGAAGTAACTGTTCGACCGACTGGCGTTACAAGTCGGATCGGAGGGGGAGGAAGGTCGTTCCAGCACCCGTTGGAACGGCCGATCTTCCGTCTCCCGTCCGACGTCCGCATTACACGGGGACCAAGCCTGACATGATGAAGCAGATTTCTTTTGGCAAACTCGCCGGGGGGATGCAAATGCCGCACCTCCTCGACATCCAGACACGGGCCTTCGAGGCCCTGCTGCAGCTCGATGCCGCGAGCCAAGACCGCGAAGATATAGGACTCGAGCGAGTCTTCAAGGACCTCTTTCCCATCACGGATGTCCACGAGAATTTCTCGCTGGAGTTCGTGAAGTACTCGCTCGGTGAGCCGAAGTACTCCGTCGAGGAGTGCATCGAGCGCGACATGACCTACTCCGCGCCGCTGAAAGCCACTCTTCAGTTGGTCATTAATGAAGAAGTGAATGGCGTCAAGCGGCCGCGCAATATCATCGAGAAGGAAGTGTATCTCGGTGAGCTTCCCCTGCTCACGAACCTCGGCACGTTCGTTATCAATGGCGCCGAGCGGGTCGTGGTCAGCCAGCTTCACCGTTCGCCGGGAGCGGTCTTCGAAGAGTCGACCCACCCGAACGGCCAGCGGCTCATCTCGGCGCGCATCATTCCGTTCCGTGGCTCGTGGGTCGAGTTCACGGTCGACATTCACGATGTGATCTACGTTCACATCGATAAAAAGAAGAAATTTCCCGCGACGGCCCTGCTCCGCGCATTCGGATACGGGTCTGACGCTGATTTGTATAATCTGTTCTTTGGTGTTCGCGAGCTGGACCTCACCAAGGTGCGCGCGAACAGGCAAGAGCTGAGGGAGTTGGCGGGCGCGATCGTCGCCGAGGAAGTGGTGCTGCCCGGGAAGGAGCACGATCCCGATGCGCCGAAGCCCAAGACCAAGAAGGCCAAGGCCGAGCAGGCCGCGGCCGAGGCCGAGCGCACGATCCAGATCGGCACGGAGCTGACCGAGGAGCTCGTCGAGCGCCTGCGGGAGCTCAAGTACAAGAAGATCAAGGTCTTCGCGTCCTACACGACGGTCGACGTCCGCGATGAGCTGGACGCGATCGAGCGCGGCGAGCGCGAGGAGCCGCAGTCCTTGGCGCGCGACGTCATTGACCCGTCGACTGGCGAGGTCATCGCCGAGGCGCACGCGCAGCTCACGCAGACGCTGATCAAGCGCTTGCGGAAGGCTGACATCCTCAAGGTTCAGATCTTCGCCACCTCCGGTCGTGTGGAGTCGGCGCTGATCAAGAACACCTTGGGCAAGGACCCGACGCACTCGGAAGAGGAGGCGCTCCGCCAGATCTATTCGCTGTTGCGGCCGGGCGATGCCCCGAACCGCGAAACCGCGAAGCAGGCACTCGAGCGTCTGTTCTTCTCGCCGAAGCGCTACGATCTCGGCCGCGTTGGCCGCTACAAGATCAACCAGCGCTTGGGCCTCAGCCGCCCGGCCAACGAGACCGTGCTCACCCGCGATGACTTCGTCGCGATCGTGCGCTATCTCGTCGAACTGCACGAGGGCCGTGGACATACGGACGATATCGACCATCTCGGCAACCGGCGCATTCGCTCGGTTGGTGAGTTGATCGCGAATCAATTCTCGGTCGGCTTGTCTCGTATGGCGCGCCTGGTGAAGGAGCGCATGTCGATCAACACCGATCCGGAGAAGATCTCGCTCGACGATCTGGTCAACGCCAGAACCGTTTCGGCGGTCATCCAGGCATTCTTTGGCTCGTCTCAGCTGTCGCAGTTCATGGACCAGACGAACCCGCTCGCCGAGCTGACGCACAAGCGGCGGCTCTCGGCGCTGGGCCCTGGCGGTTTGACGAGAGAGCGCGCGGGGTTCGAAGTCCGCGACGTGCACTACTCGCAGTACGGCCGCATGTGCCCGATCGAGACGCCGGAAGGTCCGAACATTGGTCTCATCACGTCGCTCGCCTGCTACGCGCAGGTGAACGATCTCGGGTTCATCGAGACGCCGTATCGCGTGGTCAAGAACGGAAAGGTGACCAGCGAGCTCGCGTGGCTCGATGCGAACCGTGAAGAAGATGCGACGATCGCCCAGGCGAACACGAAGCTCAACCCGGACGGGACGTTCCTCGACGAGCTCGTGCTGTGCCGGCATCAGGGCGACGCGCCGCTGACGTCGCCGGACCGGATCGACTATATGGACGTCGCGCCGGAACAGCTGGTGTCGATCGCGGCCGCGTTGATTCCGTTCCTGGAGCACGACGACGCGAACCGCGCGCTGATGGGATCGAACATGCAGCGGCAGAGCGTGCCGTTGCTCAACCCCCGCACGCCGCTCGTGGGCACGGGTCTGGAAGAGAAGGTCGCCATCGACTCCGGCGCCGTTGTGGTCGCTCGTCGTGCAGGTGTAGTGACTCGCGTTACCGCCGATGAGATCATCGTCGATGCCGGACAGGCCGAAGGTGCCGCCGCGTTGCGCGCGAGCGCTGCCGCCGGGTCGCCGCTGGGCCGACTCAATCAGAGCGACCGGTATCGTCTCAAGAAATACTGGAGAACGAACCAGGACACCGCTATCAACCAGCGTCCGCTGGTGAAGGCGGGACAGCGCGTGACCGTGGGCGATGTGCTGGCCGACGGCGCCGCGACCGAGATGGGGCAGCTCGCGCTCGGCGCGAACGTCACCGTCGCGT
This sequence comes from Gemmatimonadaceae bacterium, assembly GCA_035570055.1. GTDB lineage: Bacteria > Gemmatimonadota > Gemmatimonadetes > Gemmatimonadales > Gemmatimonadaceae > DASRDS01. The sequence goes on along the minus strand of DATMLM010000017.1, from coordinate 54,751 downwards.
TCATGCCCTGGTACGGTCATAACTTCGAAGACGCAATTATCCTCTCCGAGCGCTTGGTGAAGGACGACGTCTACTCGTCGATTCATATCCAAGAGCTGGAGCTGCACGTTCGCGACACGAAGCGCGGCCAGGAAGAGATCACGCGCGAGATTCCAAACGTCGCCGAGGAATCACTGGTTGACCTCGACGAGCGCGGGATCGTTCGCATCGGCGCGCATGTGAAGCCCGGCGACATCCTGGTCGGCAAAATCACGCCGAAGGGCGAAACCGAGCTTTCCCCTGAAGAGAAGCTGCTCACGGCGATCTTCGGTGAGAAGGCGAAAGACGTCAAGGACTCTTCGCTCAAAGTCCCACCGGGGATGGAGGGCGTCGTTATAGATGTGAAGATCTTCTCGCGTATCGAAGATCAAGTCGTGGAGAAAGACCGCGGCGAGAGAATCGGAGAGGTGAGACGGTTGGAGGGTGAGGAAAAGATCAGAGTAAACGAAGCGCGCGACGCTGAGCTGGTCGAGTTGCTCGACGGGCAGAAAGTGGCGCTCGCCCTCAAGTCAGGCACGGTCGAAGAGGCGATCCCGCAGGGAACGAAGCTCGACCGCGATTTCCTGCACAACCTCAAGATCGCCACGCTCGATCTCAAGACGTTCCGCGTCGAGAGCAAGGCGATCAACGAGCGCGTGCGGACCATTATCGATGCCGCCAACGATGAGAAGGCGAAGATCGAGGAGAAGGCGGAGGAGCGCATTGACCGCATTTTGCAGCCGGATGAGCTCCCGCCAGGAGTGATTCAGCTGGTCAAAGTGTATCTCGCTGAAAAGAGAAAGATTTCAGTGGGCGACAAGATGGCCGGACGCCACGGGAACAAGGGCATTGTCGCCCGGATCGTCCCGGAGGAGGACATGCCGTTCCTCCCCGAGGGCCGTCCGGTCGACATCGTGCTGAACCCGCTCGGTGTACCGAGCCGTATGAACGTGGGTCAGATCTTGGAGACGCACTTGGGCTGGGCCGCGCGGATGTTGGGCTTCTACGCCAAGACGCCGGTCTTCCAGGGTGCCAACGAGCGAGAGATCGGCTTGCTGCTCAAGCTGGCCGGTCTCAAGTGGGCCCGCGAGGCGTTGCAGCTGGTCACCCCGGTGCCGGCGATTGCCGATGCCGATATTCGGTCGATGCTCGAGGATCTCAAGCCGTCGGATGCCGATGCCGCCGAGCGAGTCGAGCTGCTGGCCGACGCGACGCTCAATGATTTGGGTTCGCGCACGCGGTCCCAGGCCACGAGAGAGGTGTACACGCGGATCCGGGACTTCTGCGTCGCGGCGGCCAAGGAATTGGCCGAGCGCGAGAAGAACGAGATGGAGCACCAGATCGCATTTCATCGGCTGCAGCTGGAAGCGGGAGGAGCAGCGGGCGCCGACGCCGAGAAGCTGATTCCGGGGCTCGAGAAGCTTCGGGATCGCGACCCGGCCGACACGCTGGCGGCCGAGGAGCTGCCGGTGCTGGCCGCCATGATCAAGAAGAAGACTGACGCCGACGTGGACCTCGCGGTGTCGGAGCTGTTGCGGCTGTCGGGCATTACCGCCGGCGGCAAGGTCCGGTTACGTGACGGGCGCACGGGCGAGACGTTCGCCAGCCCGGTCACGGTTGGGGAAATTTACATGCTGAAGTTGTCGCACCTCGTCGACGACAAGATCCACGCCCGGAGCATCGGACCCTACTCGCTCGTCACCCAGCAACCTCTGGCCGGCAAGGCGCAGTTCGGCGGTCAGCGGTTCGGAGAGATGGAGGTGTGGGCGCTCGAGGCGTACGGCGCGGCACACACGCTTCAGGAGATTCTGACCGTCAAATCCGACGACGTGAACGGACGCAGCCGCGTCTACGAAGCGATCGTCAAGGGCCAGAACCTTCCGGAGCCCGGCATTCCGGAGTCGTTCAACGTGCTCGTCAAAGAGCTACAAGCCTTGGGGATCAAGGTGACGTTAGGCTCGACCGCCGATGGCTATGGTGGCGGGAACGGTGGAGTGCCAGGAGTGGTCAATGGCGGGACGGGCAACGGCAACGGGAGTGAGGGGTAACTCATGATCGATTTTCGCAGCGCGCGCGAGACCCGCGCGTCGGCGTTCGACTTCATTCAGGTCCGCATTGCCTCGCCAGAGGAGATTCGCGGCCCGAAGGATCCAAAGGAGCGCGAGCGGCTGGAGATGGCCGGCTTGCGCACGTGGTGGTCGTGGGGCGAGGTCCTCAAGCCCGAGACCATCAACTATCGCTCGTTCAAGCCCGAGAAAGACGGGTTGTTCTGCGAGCGCATCTTCGGGCCGGTGAAGGACTGGGAGTGTCATTGCGGCAAGTACAAGCGCATTCGGTATCGCGGCGTGATCTGCGATCGGTGCGGCGTCGAAGTGACGCTGTCCAAAGTCCGCCGGGAGCGCATGGGGCACATCGAGCTGGCCGTGCCCGTGGCGCACATCTGGTTCTTCAAGACCTTGCCCTCGCCGATGGGCAATCTCCTCGACATCACCCTGCGTGATCTCGAGAAGATCATCTATTACTCGAACTACGTCGTCATCGACGCGGGGAACCAGGACGTTCGGTTCACGCAGCTGCTCGATGAAGACGAGTATCTCTCGTTGCGCCAAAAGGCCCGCGACGAGGGCGATGGCGCGTTCTTGGCCGACATCGGTGCACCGGCGGTCCGTGAGCTGCTGCGCCGGTTGGACGTCGACAAGGTCGCCGGCGAGCTACGCGCGTCGGTCGCGGTCGAGTCGTCGCAGCATCGGAAGAAGCAGATGCTCAAGCGGCTCAAGATCGTCGATGCGTTCATGAACTCCGGCGATGCGGGCGATGTGCGCAATAAGCCGGAGTGGATGATCCTGGACGTTATCCCGGTGATCCCACCCGATCTCCGCCCGCTCGTTCCACTCGACGGCGGTCGTTTCGCGACATCTGACCTCAACGACCTCTATCGCCGCGTCATTAACAGAAACAATCGGCTCCAGAAGCTGATCACGCATCGCGCCCCTGAGGTCATTCTCCGCAACGAGAAGAGAATGCTCCAAGAGGCTGTCGATGCCTTGTTTGACAACGGCCGTCGGTCAAAGGCGATTCGTGGTCGCGGCAAGCGCCCATTGAAGTCGCTGTCCGACATGTTGAAGGGCAAGCAGGGCCGGTTCCGTCAGAACCTGCTCGGCAAGCGCGTCGACTACTCGGGCCGCTCGGTCATTGTCGTGGGTCCCGAGCTCAAACTGCACCAGTGCGGTCTGCCAAAGGCCATGGCGCTGGAGCTCTTCAAGCCGTTCATCATCCACAAGTTGGTTGAGAAGGGCATTGCCGAGACCGTCAAGCGCGCGAAGAAGATCGTCGAGCGCGAGTCGCCGGAGGTGTACGAGATCCTCGAAGAGATCATTCGGGATCATCCGGTGCTCCTGAACAGAGCGCCGACTCTGCATAGACTCGGTATTCAGGCGTTCGAGCCCGTACTGGTCGAAGGCAAGGCCATTCGTATTCACCCGCTCGTCTGCGCGGCGTTCAACGCCGACTTCGACGGCGACCAGATGGCCGTGCACGTGCCACTCTCGTTCGAGGCGCAGCTCGAGAGTCGTCTCTTGATGCTGTCGTCGAACAACATCTTGAAGCCCTCTGACGGTCGCCCGGTCGCGGAGCCCAGCCAGGACATCGTGCTCGGTTGCTATTTCGCGACGCGCGCGACGCCGGACTTCGACACGGCGGTCAAGTCCGCGAGGCGCTATTCTACAGCCGACGAGGTCGAGATGGCCGTCGCGCTTGGCCACGTCGAGTATCAGACGCCGGTCAAGTTCTTGGTCAACGAGCCGACGGGCACGCGTTGGGTCGACACGACGGTTGGTCGCGTGTTGTTCAACGCGATCGTCCCGAAGGAGATCGGGTTCCAGAACCGCGAGATGAAGAAGAAGGCCCTCGGCGAGCTCGTCTTCGAGTCCTATCGCCGCGGTGGCTTGGCGACGACCGTGGAATTCCTGGACCGCCTGAAAGACTTCGGATTCAGAAATGCCACGCGTGGCGGTGTCTCGATCGGCATCGAAGACCTCCACATTCCCGCCGAAAAGGAGACGCTGCTCGGCGAGGCCGAGGCGCGCGTCGAGCGGTTCCAGCGCGCGTACCAGACGGGCAATATCACGAACGGCGAGCGCTACAATAAGGTGATCGACACGTGGACGCACGCCAACAACGACATTGCCGACGCCATGGTGAAGGCCATGCGCGAGTCGAAGCAGGGATTCAACCCTGTGTTCATGATGTTCGACTCGGGCTCGCGTGGCTCGCGCGACCAGATCCGTCAGCTGGCCGGTATGCGCGGCCTGATGGCGAAGCCGCAGAAGAAGCTCACGGGAGGTATCGGCGAGATCATCGAAAGCCCGATCAAGTCGAACTTCCGCGAAGGCCTCTCCGTACTCGAATACTTTATCTCGACGCACGGCGCCCGTAAGGGCCTCGCGGACACGGCGCTCAAGACGGCCGACGCGGGTTACCTGACACGTCGTCTCGTCGACGTCGCACAAGATGTCGTGATCACGGAAGACGATTGCGGTACGATCCTGGGCCTCGAAGTCGGCGCCTTGAAGGAAGGCGAAGACGTGATCGAGCCGCTCGGCGAGCGTATCGTCGGCAACGTCGCGGCCGAGGATGTCGAGGATCCGCATGAAATGGATGAAAGCGGCCGGCGGAGATTGCTGATCGAGGCCGGTAAGCTGATCGACGAAGACACCGCGCGCGAAATCGAGGAGTCGGGCATCGAGACGGTGAAGATCCGCTCGGTTCTCACGTGCGAGGCCAAGCGTGGACTCTGCCGCATGTGCTATGGCCGTAATCTCGCCACGATGTCGATGGTGGACCTCGGCGAAGCGGTCGGTATCATCGCGGCGCAATCGATCGGCGAGCCAGGCACGCAGCTGACACTGCGCACCTTCCATATCGGTGGTACAGCAGCCCGTATCGCCGAGCAGACGAGTCGCAAGTCGAAAGTCGCCGGAAAGATCGAGTTTGGCGATCGCCTGGTCGTTGTCACCGGTGGTGATGGCCAGAAAGTGGTCACGTCGTACGAAGGCGAGGTGCTCATTCGCGCGGCCGGCGACCGGTCGGGCGGCCTCGGCGCACGCCTTCAGGTGCCACTCGGCGCCATCCTGATGGTAGCGGATGGCGAAGAGGTCAAGCGCGATCAGGTGATCTTCAGCTGGGACCCGTACTCGAACCCGATTATCGCGGACGTGTCCGGTACCATTCGATTTGTCGACCTGGTCGAGGACGAGTCGGTATCCGAGGAGCTCGACGAGCTCACCGGCCTCCGTCAACGTGTTGTCATCGAAGACCGCGACAAGAAGCTGCACCCGCACATCGAGATCTGGGACGACTCCAACGACCGCAAGGTCCGCGACTTCGTGATCCCGGTGGGCGCGCAGTTGACCGTCGAAGATGGCGCGCAGATCTCGGCGGGTACCACGATCGCCAAGGTCAGCCGCGAGGCGTACAAGACCCGCGACATCACGGGCGGTCTGCCGCGCGTGGCGGAGCTCTTCGAGGCGCGCCGGCCGAAAGACCCGGCGACGATCTCGGAGATCGACGGCATCGTGCGGTTCGGCGAGATCAAGCGCGGCAAGCGCGAGATCTACGTGCACCCCTCGAAGACCGTGAACCACATGGTCGTCGTGGATGAATCACAAGAGGCGCAGCTCTACGAGGTGCCCGCGGGCAAGCACTTGCGTGTCCACGAGGGTGACCGCGTGCGCGCCGGTGACCGTCTCTCAGAGGGTCCTGTCAATCCGCACGATATCCTGCGGATCAAGGGTCCCCGCGCGGTCCAGGAGTATCTGCTCAACGAAGTGCAGGAGGTCTATCGCCTGCAGGGCGTGAAGATCAACGACAAGCACATCGGCGTGATCGTTCGCCAGATGTTGCAGAAAGTGCGTGTCATGGAGCCGGGCGAGACCGACTTCTTGGAAGGCGAGAACGTCGACAAGCAGACGTTCCGCGATGAGAATGAGAAGGGCAAGAAGAAGAAGCAGGCCCCAGCGACGTCCGAGCCGCTCCTGCTCGGCATCACCAAGGCCAGCCTCACGACGCAGTCGTTCGTCTCGGCCGCGTCGTTCCAAGAGACCACGCGCGTCCTCACGGATGCCGCGATCCGCGGCGCCCAGGACGATCTCCTGGGTCTCAAGGAGAACATTATCATCGGCCATTTGATCCCGGCCGGAACGGGGATGTATCGCTATCAGGACGTGGAGATCGAGGGCATGGAAGTGCCCCCGACTCCGCTCGCTACCGAAGATCCTCTCGGCATGGGCGCGTCACCATTCGCGCCGTTGCCGACGCTCGCGGGCAGTATGGCCGGAGCGGATGACGAGTAGTCGTTCCGTCTTTTCGACGGGCGCATGGGCAACGGCCCGGGGCTATCGCTCCGGGCCGTTGGTCGTTACATGGGTGCTGGCGATGGCGTTCGTCCTGGCGCACGTCGATCGAGGCTGGGGTCCGCCCGACGAGGGACTGCTCGGCCAAACGGCCGAGCGGTTCCTCCACGGCGAGATCCCGCATCGGGATTTCGACGATCTCTATACCGGTGGGTTGACCGCCCTCCACGCGGCCGCGTTCGCGATCTTCGGCGTTCGCCTCGTGGTGCTCCGGTGGGTGCTGGCCGGAGCGGTCGCATGTTGGATCCCGGTTGTCTATGCGCTCGCCCGGCGCTTCGCCGCTCCGGTGACCGCGGCGAGCATCACGCTGCTGGCGGTCGTCTGGAGCGTGCCCGCCTATCCGGCCGCGATGCCGTCGTGGTACAACCTGTTTTTCGCCAGCGCGGGTCTCCTGGCGCTCTTCCACTTCGCCGAAACCGGGCGTCCGCGATGGATGTTCGGCGCGGGGGTGGCCGGCGGCCTCTCCATTTTGTTCAAGGTCGTTGGATTGTACTTCGTTGCCGCGGCCGGCCTGGTCGCGGTGTACACGGCCCTCGAGATGGCCTCAGACGAGGGGAACGTGCCGGCGGTGCCGGTCGGCGTCGTGCCGGCCGTCGTCCTCCTGCTGGCGGTGCTGTGGCTGGTGCGTATCCGACCGGATGCCGGCACGCTGTTCTATTTTGTCGCGCCGGCTATTGGTATCGCCGTCGCGTTGGCGGCCACCGCTGCTCGGGCCAAGCGCGTCGACCGGCGCGACCTGTGGGCGCCGGTCGTGGCGCTGGGCGCCGGCGTCGTGATCGGCGTCCTGCCCATCGTCGTCTTCTATGCGCAACACCACGCGCTGGATGCGCTGGTCAGGGGGGCGCTGATCGGTCCGACCCGCCGTCTGGTGTTTGCATCCAGAGAGCCGCACCTGTACGCGGCGCTGGCGGCTCTCCCACTGGCCGCGGTGGCCGTCGCGGGCCCGCGCGCCCGGCGGCCAGCGACGGCACGAACCATCGCCGCGCTCATCGTCGCGGTGTTCGCTGTGCTGGTCGTCCTGAGCCGACGCACCGACAATCTGGGACAGTCCGGCGACAGCAACATCGCGTACCGGCTGGTGCTCGACTCGGTTGCGCCTACCATTGTGCTCGTCACCCTGGCGTACGCCGCCGCGGTCGTTCGCCGCGCGGGGCCGTCGCTGCCGCGCGAGCGACGGGTTGCCGCCTTCGCGGCCATCACGGTGGCCGCGTTGTGCTCCCTGATCGGGTTTCCGTACTACAACGATCTGTATTTCTACTACGTCGCGCCGCTGGTGCTCCTCGCCGTGCTGGCGCTTCTGGCCGTGTGGGGGCGCCCGATCTCGCCGTGGATCGCCACGGCGACGCTCGGCATGTACCTCGTCTTTGGCGCCACGCGGGTCGCGGTCGGCGGGTCGTCGCGCCTGGCGTTCCCGCGCGGCGGCTTGCGTGTCTACCCGGCGGACAGCGCCGGGGCCGGGGCGTTCGTAGATACGGTACACCATCATGCGACCGATGGTTATCTCTACGCCATGCTCGACGCGCCCGAAGCGTACTTTATGACAGGGCTCGAGAACCCAACGCGGACCATGTACGAATTCTTCGACGATACCGCCGGTCACACCGACAGCGTCTTGCGCCAGATCACCGCGCGTGATGTGCGCGTCGTGGTCACCGGTCACGGCGTCTTTTCCCCGCCGGAGCCCGCGTTGCTCGACTCGCTGCGCGCGCGGTATCCCGACTCTGTCCACGTGTGGAGGTTCACCGTCCGGTGGCGGCAATGACCGGGATCACCACGGAGCGCGACCAGCTGCTGGAAGCGGCGGTCGAGCTGCGGCGCCAGGTCGCATCGCGCATCCTCGGCCAGGACCCGGTGCTCGACGAGATTCTGATCGCGCTCATCGCCGGCGGCCATGCGCTCCTGGTCGGCGTGCCGGGGCTCGCCAAGACGCTCATGATCCGGTCGATCGCCGAGGCGACCCATCTCGACTTTCGGCGCATCCAGTTCACGCCTGATCTCGTGCCCTCCGACATCACGGGGACCGAGGTGATGGAAGAAGACCAGGCGAGTGGCCGTCGCACCTTCCGCTTCGTGCCCGGGCCGGTCTTCGCCAACATCATTCTGGCCGACGAGATCAACCGCACGCCGCCACGCACGCAAGCCGCCCTGTTGGAAGCCATGCAAGAGGCGCGGGTCACCGCCTCTGGCGAGACGCGAGCACTCCCGTCGCCGTTTTTTGTTTTGGCGACGCAGAACCCCATCGAGCAGGAGGGCACGTATCCGTTGCCCGAGGCCCAGCTCGATCGCTTCTTGTTCGATATTCGTGTGGGATATCCGGCCGAGGCGGACGAATTGGCGATCTTGCGCTCGACCACCGGCGCTCCATCGCGCCCGTTATCGCCGGTGCTGTCGGGTGAAGACGCCCTTGCCCTGCAACGACTCGCACGAGATATCCCGGCCGCCGAGCCGGCGCTTCGGTACGCGAACGCGTTGGTGCGCTCGACGCGCCCGGATGAGCCCCACGCACCGGCGATCGTCAAGCGCCATGTGCGCTGGGGTGCCGGACCGCGCGCTGGCCAAGCGCTCATCCTGGGTGCGAAGGCCCACGCGCTCTTACAAGGCCGATTTGCGGTGTCGCCTGGGGATATCCGGCGCGTCGCGCTGCCCGTGCTCCGGCACCGGATCTTGCCGACGTTCGCGGCCGAGGCCGAGGGCGTGACCTCGGAGCGCATCGTCGCCGAGTTGCTCGACACGATCAAACCGCCGTCGAGCGACGTGCGCGTATGACGAACATGACGTCGGACGCGACATTGCTGGACGCGGTCCGTGGCGTCCGCTGGCCCGCGAGGCGGCGCGTGCCGGCCGCGGCGCACGGCGTGCATCGCTCCAGGCGTCGCGGTTCGGCCGCCGAGTTCACCGAGTATCGGCCGTACGCCCAGGGCGATGATCCGCGGCGGATCGACTGGAAGCTGCTCGCGCGGAGCGACCGCGCGTTTGTTCGGCTGAGCGACGATCACGCCCTGCTGCCCACGATCTTCGCGGTCGACACCTCGGCGTCGATGGCATTCCCGACGCAGACGCTGGCCAAGTGGCACCACGCGCGGCGACTGGCACTGGCGCTCGCGTCGATCGCGCATGCGGCCGGCGATCCCGTGGGTCTCTTGCTCGCGCCCGCGGCGCTCGCACTCCCGCCCCGTACGCGCCGGAGCATCGTCACCGAGCTCGCCGACGCGCTGAGCGCCGTGGAGCCGAAGGGAGCGGTGTCGCTCGAGCGGCTGATCTCGGCCGCCGTGACGATCGCGCGCGGAGCGCGTGTCGTGATGATCTCGGATTACCTGACGGACGCCCAGGATCTTGCCGCGACGTTGGCGGCGGCACGAGCGGTCGGCGGCGAGGTCCATGCGATCCACGTCGTGGCCGCCGAGGAATTGGCGCCGCCGATGCGCGATGTGTCGGTCGAGGACCCCGAGGATCCCACGATGCGCCGACCGCTCGTTGGCGCGGCCCGCGCGGCATATGATCGCGAATTCGCGGCGTGGCGAACCTCGATCGCCCGAGATTGGCGTGCGGCCAGCGCAACGTATGTCATGACGACGACCGACGAGCCGGCCGAGCATGCGGTGCGGCGGATCGTCGCCTCGCCCTAGTTACGGTTGCCGTGACACTCGCCGCGCCAGGCTTCCTCGCGGCGGCGTTTGCCGTTGCGGCCGCGGTGACGGCGCTCCATCTGCTGGTTCTCCGCCCTCCGCCGGCGTCGCGCTTGCCGACGGCTCGGTTTGTTCCGCCGGCGCCGTCCGTCGTCCGCCGCCGCGAGACGTGGCCCCAAGATCGCCGGCTGCTCGCCCTCCGAGTCGCGACGATCCTCCTTGCCGGCCTCGCGTTCGCCGGGCCGGCGCTCGGTGCCCGCCGTGCGCCGTTCACCCGCATCGTCGCGGTGGACCTCTCGGCGCGGGCAGCGCTCGACACGGCCGCGCACTATGACCGCGGACCCGACGTGATGATCGCGTTCGACACGGCAGCGCACATCGTCACCGATTCGCTTGTCCGGCTGAGTCATGCGAGCTCGCTCTCGGCAGCACTCATCGCCGCGCGACGCGTGGCGGGTCGCCTCCGCGCGGACTCGGTGGAGCTCACTGTCATCTCCCCGTTCGCGACATCCTCAGTTGACGCGGCAACGTCGGCAATCCGGGCCCAGTGGCCGGCGGCGATTCACGTCGTCCGTGTCGCGGCGTCACTGGCGCCAGAGCGCCATGCAATCGTGCATTGGGTGCCACCCACTGGCGCCATTGATACCATCGGCGCCGTGATCAGGGATGGTGTCGTTGCGGTCGCTCCGTTCACTCGCGCCCGCGCGTATCATGCCCCGGATGGCAATGTCATCGCGCGCTGGGTTGATGGCGTGCCGGCCGCGGTCGAACGCCCACTCGCCGATAGCTGCGAGCGCGACATCGCGATCGGGATGCCCGGGGGCCGCGAGGCCGACCGGCTACGCTCGGCGCTGACCGACCGGCCATGCGGCGGATCGGGAGACACGGCGCCGATGCCGGATTCCGCCCTCCGCGAATTCGCCGGCTCCGGTGCCTATGGCGCGACGTTCGGTCCCAGTGAGGGTAGAGCCGGTGATCGCGCGCTGATGTCTGTGCTCCTGGTGCTCGTCTGCGCGATGGCGGTCGCCGAATGGGTCATCCGGCGATGACGCCTCTTATCGAGCCACGGACGGCGCTCGGCGAGACGCGCCAGGTGCGCGGGATCCTGTTCGCGACCGCGATCGTGACGTCGCTCTTGTGGGGCTGCGTCGCGGCCGGCGCCACGATGACCGTGGGCGGCGCGATCGGGCATGCGGCGCATTTGCGCGAGGCGTACTTCGAAGCCGTGCGTTTTGTGGCCGCGGTCATAGGATTCTCGGTCGCGACCATCCGGATGTGGCGCCGGCGGTACGCGTACTCGATCCGGCAGGTCGCGCTCTGGATCGAGGAACGCGTCCCAACGCTTCGCTACGCGCTCGTGACGCTGCTGGACCGCAATGGGCCGACCGACCCAACGGTCCGCCAACGGCTCGAGTCCCTCGTCAACGCCGTCAACCTGCCGGAGGTCGCGCTCCGCGTCGTGATTCCCGCCTACGTACTGGTGTCGGTGACCGTGCTCGTGGTCGCGTTTCTTTTGGCGAACGTCATGCCGCTGACCGCGACGGGCGCGGATCGGGCGGCCGAGCCGACAGCCGCGTCGGCGCGACCGACCGCCGGCGTGCGGCGACTGGTTGGGCTGAGCGCGCACGTTGTTCCGCCCAGCTACGCGCACCAGCACCCGGTAGACCTTGCCGACCCGTCAACCATTGCGGCGCTCGTCGGGAGCACGATCACGATCCGCGGACCCGGTTCGCCCGACGGGCTGGTCGCGCCCTTTGCCGTGCGGGCGTCGGCCGATGGCTGGGCGGTGGAGTTCCCCATGCCGCGACAGGCGTCGGCGCTGCGGCTCGCGGATGGACCCAACAGCCGGGTGGTCGCCCTCCTCCCGACGCCCGACGCGCCACCCTCCGTGGTCCTCGAGCTACCAGCCGCCGACACGACCTATCGAGCGGCGCCGAAATCGATCCAGCTCTCGGCGAAGGCGACGGACGACATCGGGCTCGCCGATGCGTGGTTCGAGTGCATCATCAGTACCGGCCAATCAGAGGGCAATTTCAAGAGCATCACCGACACCATTGGCCATGTACAATTCTCGGCCACTCGAACGGGCTCGCTCCGCGCGACGTTCTCCGTAGCACTCGCACCCGGAAGTCAGCTGTCGATTCGCGCTCTCGCGCGCGATGGGAATACCGTCACCGGGCCAGGCGTTGGCTCATCCGATACGCGCACGATTCGTATCGCGCGCCCGGAGGAATACGACTCGCTCGCTATCGCCGCCGCCGCACCCCCGATCCTCGACAAGGCGCTGATGAGTCAGCGCATGTTGGTCATGCAACTCGAGGCGCTCGTCGCGAAACGAAAGCGGCCGAAGTCTGAATCGCTTCGGCTCGCCGACGTCGAGCAGCAACTGGTACAAGAAGTCGATGACATTCTGAATGGCGCACCGGCTGCGGGCGACTCCGGGGGCGAGCCGGGCGAGCGTGAGGATGTCGATGCATCCAAGGGCGCCGCGGGGTCGGCCACCGGGGGCCGTGAGCGCGGATACTTTCAGGTCGCGTACCAAGCGATGACCGACGCCGCGCGGTCGCTGGCCGTGGCGCTGCCCGACACCGCGCTGCCTCCCGCCCGTCGAGCCCTCTCGGCGCTCGACTCGGCGCGCGTCATGAACCGGTTATACCTCCGCGGCACACCGCCGACGATCGTCGTCAACACCGCGCGCGTGCGTCTCGCCGGTCCGCCCGGCGGTCCGACGTCCGACACCGCCGCGCCCGCTCATCGAACGCCCGGTCCGCGCGCGGACTCGCTCCGCGCGACGGTGTTGCGGTATATCGAGCAGCCGTCCGTGCGGTCCGATTCGTTGCTGTTGTTGCAGGTCGGGATCGCGGCATCGGCGCCGCTCGACACGGCCCTCGCCGCCGCGCTCGGAGACGCCGCCGCCGCCCGCAACGCGGTGCGCCTCCGCGAGGCGCTCTTGCGCGTGCGCCGCGCGGCGGCGCCGCCGCCAAAGTTGACGCCCGGGCTGCCCAGCCCATGAGCGCATTTGTCTTTGCGACGGGTCGCTACGAGTCTGGTGACTGGGACTCGGCCCCACTGGTCCCCGCGAACCTCATCGACTCGGTCGCGAGGTATACCTCGATCGAAATCGGGCCGAGCGGAGCGATTGTTCGCTTGTCATCGGACAGCCTGTTCGACTATCCGTTGATCTACCTCACGGGCCATCTCCCGTTTCGCTTTACGACTGAGGAGCGGAGGCGGGTCAGGGAGTTCATCGACCGCGGCGGAATGCTCTTCGTCGACGACCACAATCACGACGTCGGCGGCGTATTCCATCGGACGGCGACCGAAGAGATCACGCGCACGTGCGGCCCACTCGTCGACTTGCCGAACACGCACGACCTCTATCGCGCATTCTTCGTGTTCGACCACGGTCCGCCAACCACGACGCAAGAGCTGAATGGCTGGGGCGACAACCTCGTGCACGCGCAGCTCCAAGCCGTGCTCGGCCCCGGCAATCGCATTCGCGTGCTGTACTCCAGCAAGGACTACAGCTCCGAGTGGGGGTATCACCCGGAGAGCAAGCGCCAGCGGTCAGTCGACGACACACGCTTCGGCGTGAATATCATCGTGTATGCGCTCAGTCGTTGAGCGCGTCGCTCGCCTCGTCGCGATCGTCGCGCTGGCCTGGTCGGCGTGGGCCATCGGGCGCCGCACGTCGGTCGAAACGAACGCCCGCCGCGCATTGACCGACTGGACGACGCAGTCCGTGCGCATCACGCTCGACAGCACGCCGTCGCCCGTCATCCGCGACTGGCTCGCGGCGCTGCGCCGGAACGGCGTCAGCGTCGCATGGTCGTGGCAGCGAACCCCGCCGACACCACTCGCGGTTGCCGCGGCGCCGCTCGCCGACCCGGCTGGCGCCACCCGCGTCGCGGTCGCGGCGCCGTCCGGGACGTTGGTTGCGCTCGCCGATCGCTTGGGGCCGATCGACACCGGGCGAGCGGCATCCGGCGGTCTCACGGTCATGGCGCCGATTGCGCTCAAGTCCATCGGGGCATCGGGGGCACGCGCCACGGTCGCAGACTCACTGGTCCTCCGACCGCTGTTGGTCCTCGGCACCGTCAGCTGGGAGACGAAGTTCGTCGTCCGCTCGCTCGAAGAACGCGGCTGGACGGTGGACACTCGACTCGTGCTCGGCCCCCATCATGCCGTTACCCAGGGGCGAGAGTCACCACTCGACACGGCCCATTACGCCGCGGTCCTGGCGATAGACAGTGGTGCGCGTAGTGCTGCCGCGTCCATAGAACGCTACGCCATGCAGGGCGGCGGAGTGATCGTCGCGGGCTCGGCTCGTCGGGTACTCGGCGCGCTTGCGCGAGCCAGCAATGTCGTGCAGTTCGGCGACGATACGACCTGGCGTCTTCGGATGGACAGCGCCCGTGGTCCAGCCGCGCATCGGGACCTATGGGCCGGCCTCGTCGCGGCGGTCGCGTACGCCCCGAGAGCTCAGACAATCGCTCAGGTCGACGACGACCCGTCGCCCGTCGCGTCGACCATTGCCCGGCTCGGACCGCCGACGCCCGTGGAGCGCGGCGGCCTCGGTTGGCCAGACCCGTGGGTGTGGTTTGGGGTGCTGGCCCTGGGCCTCCTTGTCGACTGGACCTCGCGCCGGTTGCGTGGAGCGCCCTGAACCCTATAAATTCTTCAGTCTGTGCCGACTATCAATCAACTTGTCCGGCAAAGCCGGAGAGATGTTTTAAAGAAAGAGAAGGCGCCCGCGCTCAAGTCGAATCCTCAGAAGCGGGGCGTTTGCACGCGCGTCTACACGACGACTCCGAAGAAGCCGAATTCGGCGCTGCGTAAGGTCGCGCGCGTTCGGCTGACGAACGGCTTCGAGGTGACGGCCTATATCCCGGGCGAGGGCCACAACCTGCAAGAGCATTCGATTGTGCTCATTCGCGGTGGCCGTGTGAAGGATCTGCCGGGTGTTCGCTATCACATCGTGCGCGGCAGCTTGGATGCCTCCGGCGTCAACGGCCGCAATCAGAGCCGCTCCAAGTACGGCACGAAGAAGCCGAAGGGCACTGCGCCCGGGGGCAAGAAGTGAGTCGCCGTAAGAAGTCGGTGCGGCGTCCGATCCTGCCGGACGCGCGGTATGACAGCCAGACCGTGTCCAAGTTCATCAATGCGATGATGCTCGAGGGCAAGAAGTCGACGGCCGAGCGGATTTTCTACGGCGCGATGGACCTCGTGGAGTCGCGGACGAACCAGCCTGGCGTCAATGTCTTCAAGCAGGCCCTCTCGAACCTCAAGCCCGTTGTCGAGGTCAAGAGCCGGCGCGTGGGCGGCGCGACCTATCAGGTCCCCGTCGAGGTCCGGCCGGATCGGCGGACGGCGCTGGCTATGCGGTGGTTGATCACCTTCTCTCGCGATCGGTCGGAGAAGTCCATGCCCGAGAAGCTCGCGGCCGAGGTTATTGCTGCCGCCAAGGGTGAGGGCAACGCGATCAAGAAGAAGGAAGACACGCATCGTATGGCTGAGGCCAACAAGGCTTTCGCTCACTATCGCTGGTAGTTGGTTCTGAGTTGCCACGCTCGGCTTCGCCGGCGTGTTGGCCCAGTATGAAGCCAGTTTCAGGCGTGTTCGGCCGAAGCGATCTCGACCGTTATGGCAGCGCAGTAAACGGTCGCCGAAGGCGCGGTGCACATTGACAAGTCGTTGTAACGCTTTAACTTTGTAAGGTTGGAGCAAAACTAAACGTCGGGAGATTTCCCCCGGCGCGCCTTGGGTCCCCACCCGCGCACCAGTGGCGAGTGCACCCGGCGAGGGCGGATGGATACCGGTCCCGCAAGGGATGCCAGGTCCACCCGCGTTTTTGCTGAATCACTTCGGGATTTTCCTAATGGCTCGCACGACACCACTCGATCGATATCGCAACATCGGCATCATGGCCCACATCGATGCCGGGAAAACGACTACGACCGAGCGCATTTTGTACTATACCGGACGGTCCTACAAGATCGGCGAGGTGCATGAAGGCACCGCCGTCATGGACTGGATGGAACAGGAGCAGGAGCGCGGCATCACGATCACGTCTGCCGCGACGACTGCGTTCTGGACGCGCAACGGGATCGAGCACCGGATCAACATCATCGACACCCCAGGCCACGTCGACTTCACCGTTGAAGTCGAACGGTCGCTGCGCGTGCTCGATGGCGCGGTCACGCTGCTCGACTCGGTTGCCGGCGTCGAGCCGCAGACCGAGACGGTGTGGCGCCAGGCCGATCGCTATGGCGTGCCGCGCATCATCTTCGCCAACAAGATGGACCGCGTCGGCGCGGACTTCGATCGCTGCTTGGCGATGATCCGCGATCGCCTGACGAAGGGTGCCTATCCCATCCAATTGCCGGTGGGGTCAGGTGAATTATTTACTGGCCATATCGACGTCCTTCGCCGCATCCAGATCGTGTTCGATGACGAGAGCCTCGGCAAGACCTTCGCTGAGTGTCCGGTGCCTGAGGCCTACGTCGAGCGCATGGAGCAGGCGCGCCACGAAGTGATCGAGGCGGCCGTCGAGCACGACGAGACGTTACTCGAGAAGTATCTCGGCGGCGCCGAGCTCACGGTCGAGGAGATTCAGCACGCGATCCGGACAGCGACGGTCGGCGGCTTTATCGTGCCCGTGCTTTGCGGCGCCGCGTTCAAGAACAAGGGCGTGCAGGCGCTGCTCGATGCGGTGATCGATTATCTGCCCGCCCCGGGCGACGTTGGGGCGATCAAGGGACATTTGCCGCACCACGACGAGACGGAAGCAGAGCGGCCCGTAGCCGACAATGCACCGTTCGCCGGGCTGGCGTTCAAGATCGCCACCGATCCGTTCGTCGGGAAGCTCACGTTTTTTCGAGTGTACTCGGGCGTGCTGAGCTCAGGCTCTTACGTCTACAACTCGACGAAGGGGAAGCGCGAGCGCATCGGTCGTTTGCTCCAGATGCACGCCAACAAGCGTGATGAGATCGAGGAAGTGCGCGCCGGCGACATCGCGGCCGCGATCGGTCTCAAGGACACGCGGACGGGCGATACGCTCTGCGACGAGGACGACGCGATCATTCTCGAGGCCATGAAGTTCCCGGCCCCGGTTATTGACGTGGCGATCGAGCCCAAGACGAAGGCCGACCAGGACAAGCTCTCGATCGCGCTCGCCAAGCTCTCGGAGGAAGACCCGACGTTCCGGGTCCATACGGACCAGGAAACCGGGCAGACGATCATCTCGGGAATGGGCGAGTTGCATCTCGAGATCATCGTCGACCGCATGCAGCGCGAGTTCAAGGTCGACGCGAACATTGGTCGGCCCCAGGTCGCGTACCGGGAGACGATCCGGCGGCGGGTCGACAAAGTCGAGGGCAAGTTCATCCGGCAGTCGGGCGGAAAGGGCCAGTACGGCCACGTGGTGATCAACATCATGCCGTCCGAACAAGGGAAGGGGTTCATCTTCGAGGACAAGATCGTCGGCGGCGTCATCCCGCGTGAGTACATCAACCCCGTCGAGGAAGGCATTCGCGAGGCGCTCGAGAACGGCGTGCTCGCGGGCTACCCGATGGTCGACGTCACGGTCGAGTTGGTCTACGGCTCGTACCACGACGTGGACTCGAGCGAGATGGCGTTCAAGATCGCGGGGTCGATGGCGGTCAAGGAGGCCGCCAAGCGAGCGCACCCCGTGTTGCTCGAGCCGATCATGACCGTCGAAGTCGTCTGCCCGAATGATTATATGGGCGATGTGCTGGGCGACCTGTCGGCGCGCCGGGGAAAAATTGGCGGGATGATGCAGCGCGGTGAGGCGCAGGTGATCGCCGCGACGGTCCCGTTGTCGGAAATGTTCGGGTACTCCACCAAGCTCCGGTCGCAGTCGCAAGGCCGCGCCGTGTACTCGATGGAGTTCAATCACTATGAGGAAGTACCGAAGAGTAAGGCCGAAGAAATTATCTCCAAGGTGAAATCCTAATGGCCAAGGCGAAATTCGAGCGGACGAAGCCGCACGTGAACGTGGGCACCATCGGCCACGTCGACCACGGGAAGACCACGCTGACCGCAGCGATCACGTCGATCCAGGCAGCCCAGGGACTCGCGAAGAAAGTTGCGTTCGACCAGATCGACAAGGCGCCGGAAGAGCGCGAGCGCGGGATCACGATCGCGACGGCGCACGTCGAGTACGAGTCGACGGCGCGCCACTATGCGCACGTCGACTGTCCCGGTCACGCCGATTACGTGAAGAACATGATCACGGGTGCTGCCCAGATGGACGGCGCCATTCTCGTGGTCAGCGCCGCTGACGGCCCGATGCCGCAGACGCGCGAGCACATCCTGCTCGCCCGTCAGGTCAACGTGCCGTACATCGTCGTGTTCATGAACAAGGTCGACGCGGTCGACGATGCCGAACTGCTCGATCTCGTGGAGCTCGAAGTCCGCGAACTGCTCTCTGCCTACAAGTTCCCGGGTGATGAGATTCCGGTGATCCGTGGCAGCGCCCTCAAGGCGTTGGAGAGCGGCGATCCAAAGTCGGAATGGGGCGCGAAGATCGGTGAGTTGATGGCGGCTCTGGATTCGTATATCCCGATTCCCAAGCGCGACATCGACAAGCCGTTCCTGATGCCGGTCGAAGACGTGTTCTCGATCACGGGTCGTGGCACGGTTGCCACTGGTCGTATCGAGCGCGGCAAAGTGAAAGTCGGTGAGGAATTGGCGTTGATCGGGTTCAACTCCGATAAGAAGACCGTCGTCACGGGCGTCGAGATGTTCCAGAAGACGCTCGATGAGGGCCAAGCCGGCGACAACGCCGGGTTGCTCCTGCGCGGCATCGCCAAGGAAGAAGTCGAGCGCGGCATGGTGTTGGCCAAGCCGGGCTCGATCACGCCGCACACGCATTTCAATGCCGAAGTCTACGTCCTGACCAAGGAAGAGGGCGGGCGTCATACCCCCTTCTTCAAGGGCTATCGTCCCCAGTTTTATTTCCGCACGACCGACGTGACGGGGAGCGTTGAGCTTCCGGCCGGGACCGAGATGGTCATGCCGGGCGACAACGTGCAGATGGTCATCGAGCTGATCACGCCGATCGCCATGGACGAGGGCTTGCGGTTCGCCATTCGTGAAGGTGGCCGGACGGTCGGTGCCGGTGTTGTCACCAAGATTCTCAAGTAGAGGCACGGGCAATGGCTGGTAGAATCCGTATCAGACTCAAGGCCTTCGATCACGCCGTGATCGATCAGGCTTCCGCCGACATCGTGCGCACGGCCGAGAAGACCGGTGCGCAGGTGTCCGGCCCGATCCCGTTGCCGACGAAGACGCAGCGGTGGACGGTCTTACGCTCGCCGCACGTGGACAAGAAGTCCCGCGAGCAGTTCGAGCTCAAGACGCACAAGCGCGTGATCGACATTCTCGATTCGCGCGCGCAGACGGTCGACGCGTTGACGAAGCTGGATCTTCCGGCTGGCGTCGACGTCGAGATCAAGGTCGAGTAAGCGATGATCGGCATTATCGGAAAGAAGGTCGGCATGACGCAGATCTTCACCGCGGATGGACTCGAAATCCCGGTAACGGTCGTGGAAGCGGCGCCGAACCCCGTGCTCCAGGTCTCTGCTCCGGACGCGAAGCTGTCCCAAATCCAGTTGGGTTTTGGCGCGCAGCGCGTAGCGCGCGCGTCCAAGAAGGGCGAGCGCACCCCACGTGGCCGGCGCGCAACCAAGGCCGCGATTGGTCATGCCGCGAAGGCGGGTCTCGCAGCGCCGCCGGCTGTCCTGCGCACGATCCGCTTGGATGATGGTCCGAAGTCGGTCGAGATCCCGACGTTCAAAGTCGGCGACACGGTCGGCGTCGGCATCTTCGCCCCGGGTGATCAGGTCAAGGTCACGGGAACGACGAAGGGTCATGGGTTCCAGGGCGTCGTGAAGCGCCACAGTTTCGGTGGCGGTCCGAACACGCACGGGAATACGAAGCACCGTCGCCCGGGCTCGGTCGGCCCTGGTACCGACCCGTCGCGCGTCATCAAGGGCAAGCGCATGCCCGGCCACTATGGGGCCGAGCAGCACACGCAAACGCATCTCCGGGTCGAGAAGGTCGACGCGGAGCGCAATCTCCTCTACATCCGCGGCGCGGTCGCCGGTCCCAAGAACGGGATCGTCGTCGTCCGCAAGCAGGGCTAACGCCGTGGCTGAGACTGCACCGGTTTTCTCGTCGTACGGAACCAAGCGTGACCCGGTCGCGCTGCCGGCCGAGCTGTTCGATGGCACGGTGAACATGCCCGTCATGCACCAGGCGGTGAAGGCGTATCTCGCCAATCAGCGCCAGGGGAATGCGGCCACGAAGACCCGAGGTTTCGTCGCGGGCGGCAATCAGAAGCCGTGGAAGCAGAAGGGCACGGGTCGCGCGCGTCAGGGTTCGATTCGCGCGCCGCAATGGGTTGGCGGTGGGACGGTCTTTGGTCCTATCCCGCGGAGCTACGCCGAGTATGTGCCGCGCCAGGTGCGCGCGCTCGCCCGGAAGAGCGCCTTCAACGCGCGGGCGAACGAGGGCGGAATCATCGTGATCGACGCCTTCTCGTATGACACGCCAAGCACCAAGCGTCTGCTGGCTCTCCTCACGTCGCTCGGCGTCGCGGACAAGAAAGTCTTGATCCTGACGGACGGTGTGAAGCACAACGTCTTCTTGTCGGGCCGCAACTTGCCGTCGGCGCACGTGATGCCGTATAGCGATGTCTCCACGTATCACTTGCTCTGGTCCGACGTGGTGCTGATCGAGTCGTCGGCCTTCGGCCTCTCGCTCGAGTCACTCGGCGAGACGCCACCGCCGCTCGAGCGGAAGACACCAGTTCGCGCGATGCCGGCGGTCACGAAGAAGTCCGCGAAGCCAGCCAAGTCGACGAAGACGACCAAGGCCGCGTCCAAGAAGGCGGCCGCCGCCGCAAGCGAGGCGCCCAAGGCGCCCGCCAAAAAGAAGGCCGCGGCGAAGAAGGCCGTGAAGAAGGGGTCGAGCGCAGCTCCGAAGGGGCAAGCGAAGTCCCAGAAGTCGCAGTCGAAGGCGTCCCCAAAGACCAGTGCCAAGAAGTCGGCGCCCAAGAAGGGCGGCGGCGGCAAGAGCCAGAGAGGGAGGTAGCAGATGCCCGCATTGCATCGCACGATCATCCGCCCGCTCGTGACCGAGCAGAGCTCGGCCGCCTATCAAGAGCGCGGCGAGTACACGTTCGAGGTCGCGCCGACGGCGACGAAGCCGGCGATCCGCCAGGCGATCGAGTCGCTGTTCGGCGTGAAAGTCACGGGCGTCTGGACGTCGAATCAGCGCGGCAAGATCCGCCGGGTCGGCCGCAGCGCCGGCCGGCGCCACGATTGGAAGAAGGCGATCGTCACCCTGCGCGAGGGTGATTCGATCGATGTCTTCGAGGGTTAACGGTTCATGGCGATTCGTCAATTCAAGCCGGTCACGAAGAGCTCGCGATTCCGCTCGGTTTCGGATTTCGCGGAGATCACGCGCGACCATCCCGAGAAGTCGTTGGTCGAGCCGCTCAAGAAGTCGGGCGGCCGCGACAACCACGGCCATATCTCGATGCGCCGCCTGGGCGGCGGGCACAAGCAGAAGTATCGGATCATCGATTTCCGCCGTAACAAGCACGGCATCGCCGCGACGGTGCGCGAGATCGAGTACGATCCGAACCGCTCGGCCCGCATCGCGCTCGTCGAGTACGCCGACGGCGAGAAGCGGTATATCCTGCACCCGCGCGGCCTCAAGGTCGGCGACACGATCGTGTCGGGCCCGGGCGCCGATGTCCGCATCGGCAACGCGATCCCGCTGCGTGAGATCCCGCTCGGCACCGACGTGCACAACGTCGAGCTCAAGAAGGGGAAGGGCGGCCAGGTCGCTCGCTCAGCCGGAACGTCCATCGAGGTTGTCGCGAAAGAGGGCGACTACGTGACCGTCCGCATGCGGTCGACCGAGATGCGGATGATCCATGGCGACTGTCTCGCGACGGTTGGCACGGTCGGCAACGCCGAGCACGAGCTGCTGTCCTGGGGCAAGGCGGGCAAGACCCGCTGGCTGGGACGGCGGCCCAAGGTTCGTGGTGAAGTCATGAACCCCGTGGATCACCCGCACGGCGGCCGCACGCGCGGTGGCCGGAACGTCGTGAGCCCGTGGGGCAAGAAAGAAGGTGTGAAGACCCGACACACGAAGAAGGCGTCTCAGCGCCTGATCGTTCGTGGCCGCAAGCGCGGCAAGGCGACTCAATAATGGCGAGAAGCGTACATAAAGGACCGTACGTCCACGACAGCTTGATCAAGAAGGTCGGCGCGATGAACGCCGGTCGCAACGACAAGCGCGTCGTGAAGACGTGGTCGCGTTCGAGCACCGTCATCCCGGATTTCGTCGGGCACACGTTCGCGGTGCACAACGGCAACAAGTTCATCCCCGTGTACGTGACCGAGAACATGGTCGGGCACAAGCTCGGCGAGTTCGCGCCGACCCGGCTGTTCCGCGGTCACGCGGGCAAGGTCACGGACAAGAAGGCCGCCGGCGTCCCGGCCGCGCCTGCCGCTCCGGCGGCTGGTGGCGGTGCCCCATCAAAGGGAGGCAAGTAGCATGGCGACCGACGTGCGGGCGATTCAGCGGACGACGCGGCAGTCGCCGTACAAAATGCGGCTGGTCATCGACCAGATCCGCGGCAAGGACGTGAACGAAGCCGTCGCGCTGCTCAAGTTCTCCAAGAAGCACGCCTCGCGCGAGATCGCGAAGGTTCTGCATTCGGCCATCGCCAACGCCGAGTACAAGGCGCGGAACGCGAATGAGACGGTCGATGTCGACATGCTCTACATCAAGAAGGCGATCGTGAACGAAGGGCCGAAGCTCAAGCGCTTCACGCCCGCGGCCATGGGTCGTGCCACGCAAGTGCTCAAGCGGACGTCGCACGTCGAGATCATCGTGAGTGAGCGCGAAAAGCGCGTGCGCGCTGCGCGCGCAACGCCCAAGAGCAAGGCTACCGGTAAGTCACCAAGCACGGAGAGCGCACCGAAAGCCGCGAAGCCGAAGGCGAGCGGCAAGGCGAAGTCGCCGAAGGCGACGAGCAAGAAGGAGAAAGCATAATGGGCCAGAAAACAAACCCGATCGGCTTCCGCCTCGGCGTCTCGAAGCAGTGGCGCTCGCGCTGGTACGCCAACCGCGACTTCCCGGCGCTGCTCAAGGAAGACGAGCTGCTCCGCAAGTACTTGAAGGCGCGCGTCGGTCACGCGGCGATCGCCGACATCCATATTGAGCGCAAGCCGGGCAAGGTCGTCGTGACCGTGCACACGGCCCGCCCGGGTGTGGTCATCGGGAAAAAGGGCGCCGAAGTCGACAAGCTCCGCGATGAGCTGACCCAGCTCTCGGGCAAAGAAGTCGGGATCAACGTCGAAGAGATCAAGCGCCCCGAGCTCGATGCGCAGTTGGTCGCTGACAATGTCGCGAACCAGCTCGCGCAGCGTATCTCGTTCCGCCGCGCCATGAAGCGCGCGGTGCAGAGCGCGATGCGCATGGGCGCCCAAGGCATCAAGATCAAATGTGGCGGCCGCTTGGGTGGCGCCGAGATCGCGCGGGTCGAAGGCTATCATGAAGGCCGTGTCCCGCTCCACACGTTGCGAGCCGACATCGATTACGCGACGTCGACGGCCAAGACGACCTTCGGCACGATTGGCGTGAAAGTGTGGATCTTCAAGGGTGAGATCGTTGAAGACCGTCGCGGCAAGACGTATTCGACGGGGACCTGACGCCGATGCTGAGTCCAAAACGAGTCAAGTACAGAAAGATGTTCAAAGGCCGCACGACCGGCCTCGCCACGCGTGGCAACACGGTGGTGAACGGCCATTACGGTCTGCAGGCCCTAGAACCCGGTTGGGTTTCCAATCGGCAGATCGAGGCCGCCCGTGTCGCGCTCACCCGCCATATCAAGCGTGGCGGCAAAGTCTGGATTCGCATTTTCCCGGACAAGCCGATCACGAAGAAACCGGCCGAGACGCGAATGGGAAAGGGCAAGGGATCGCCGGAAGGCTGGGTGGCTGTGGTCAAGCCCGGCCGCGTGATGTTCGAGCTCGAGGGCGTGACGCCGGAAGTCGCGAAACACGCGATGGGGTTGGCCGCCGCCAAGCTCGGCGTGAAGTCGAAGTTCGTCGTTCGAGAGGAGGCGCACACGGATGCAAACTGAAGAGATCCGGCAGATGAGCGACGCCGACATCCAGGCGCTGATCGCCGAGAAGGAAGAGTCGCGGTTCCGGCTACGGTTCCGCGGAGCGACCGAGACGCTGGACAAGCCGCTCGAGCTCCGCTGGCTGCGCAAGGACATCGCGCGCCTGAAAACTATTCTTCGTGAACGTGAGCGTTCCCATGAGTGAGCAGCAAGTTCAAGAGCACCGCGGCCACCGCAAGACGCGGGTGGGAACCGTCGTGAGCGACAAGATGCAGAAGACGGTGGTCGTGGCGATCCAGCGGCGCGTGCCGCACCCGACCTACGGCAAGATGATCACGCGGACCAAGCACTTTAAGGCCCACGACGAACAGAACGCGTCGAAGGCCGGGGACGTCGTGCGCATCATGGAGACCCGTCCGTTGTCGAAGGACAAGCGCTGGCGTGTCGTCGAGATCCTCGAGCGTGCCCGATGATTCAACAGGAATCCATCGTCAAGGTCGCGGACAACAGTGGCGCCAAGCGCGCGCTGGTCATCCGTGTGCTCGGCGGGACCCGTCGTCGCTACGCCGGGCTCGGTGACACGGTCATCGTCGCGGTCAAGGACGCCCTGCCGAACGGCACCGTCAAGAAATCCGACGTCGCCCGTGCGGTGGTCGTGCGCACGGCGAAGGAGACCCGTCGCAAAGATGGCAGCTACATCCGGTTCGACGAAAATGCCGTGGTGATTATCAACGAAGCCGGCGAGCCCCGCGCCACCCGTATCTTCGGCCCGGTTGCCAGAGAGCTTCGCGAAAAGAAATACATGAAAATCGTGTCGTTGGCCCCTGAGGTCTTGTAGTCATGCGCATTTTAAAACACAAAAAGACCGCCAAGCGCAAGAATCAGGTTCGACATGAGCGCAATGTCGAACGCCTGAAGATGCGGATCACCAAGGGCGACACCGTCCGGGTGATGCGCGGCGACGACCGTGGGAAGGAAGGGAAAGTGATTCAGGTCTTCCGCAAGACGGGCCGCGTCAAGATCGACGGCGTGAACATCGTCAAGCGGCACCGCAAAGCCCGCGGGCCGGATGATCAGGGTGGCATCATGGAGATGCCCGCCCCCGTGCACGTGTCGAACGTGATGCTCATGGATCCGGACTCCGGTGCGGCGACACGCATCGCCATGCGGATCGACGAGGACGGCACGAAAGAGCGGTTGAGTGTCAAAGGTGGCGGGGCGATCCCCCGCGTGCAGCAGTAAGGGAGCGCTATGGCGACGAAAGAGAAAGACAAAGAGCAGCCAAAAGAGAAAAAGGGCGGCGCACCACCTGCCGGCGCGAGCCGGAAGGGACGCGCGAAAGAAGCGGTTGCGGCGCCCCGCGGCCCGCACGCGGGCGCCGGCAAGCCGGTCCCCCCGCCGCGGATGCGCATCTTCTACGCTGAGAAGGTCAAGCCGAAGCTGATGCAGCAGTTCGCGTTGACGAACACCCACCAGGTGCCCGCGCTGATGAAGATCGTCGTCAACGTCGGCGTGGGTGAGGCCATCAAGCAGCCGAAAGCCCTCGACAAAGTGGTCGAGGAGCTGGCGGTGATCACCGGCCAGCGTCCGGTGCGGAAGCGCGCGAAGAAGTCGATCGCGAATTTCGGCCTCCGTGAGGGCCAGGAGATCGGCGCCGCGGTGACGCTGCGCGGCGCGCGGATGTGGGAGTTCCTCGACCGGTTCGTCTCGGTCGCGATCCCGCGGATCCGCGACTTCCGTGGGCTGTCGACGCGGTCGTTCGACGGACGCGGCAACTATTCGTTGGGTGTCAAAGAGCAGATGATTTTTCCTGAGATCAATTACGACATGATCGATCAGGTGCATGGAATGGACGTCACGTTCGTGACGACGGCTGGCCGGGATGACCGGGCGCTCGCGCTCCTCAAGGAGCTCGGACTCCCGTTCCGCACGGATGAAAAAAAGGGAGCAACTCGTGGCTCGTAAAGCAATGGTCGAGAAAGCCAAGCGGACGCCGAAGTTCGCTGTTCGTCAGCACAATCGCTGTCAGCGCTGTGGTCGCGCTCGCGCGTTCCTCCGCAAATTCGGGCTCTGCCGCATCTGCTTCCGCGAGCTGGCCCTCAACGGTTTCATTCCCGGCGTCCGCAAGGCGAGCTGGTAAGGCGAGGACTTTGTCATGACGATGACCGACCCGATCGCCGATATGCTGACGCGCATCCGCAATGCCTGCGGCGCGAAGCATCGGCGCGTAGATATTCCGCAGTCGAAGCTCAAGGTCGAGATCGCGCGCGTGCTCAAGGAGAACGCGCTGATCCAGGACTACAAGACGATCAGCACGGAGGAGGGCCATAAGATCCTCCGCGTGATCCTCAAGTACGCCCAGGGCGGGCAACCGGTGATCCGCGAGATGCACCGCGTGTCGTCACCGGGCCTCCGCCGCTACGTCGGCGTGCACGAGATCCCGCGCGTGCGCAACGGCCTGGGCATGGCGATCCTCTCGACCTCCAAGGGACTGATGAGCGACCGCCAAGCACGAGCCGCGCGGCAAGGCGGTGAGCTCTTGGCCGTCGTCTGGTAGAGGATCTCGATATGTCTCGTATTGGCAAGAAACCGATAGCGATCCCCAAGGGCGTCACCGTTACCGTCGACGGTTCCGACGTCAAAGTGAAGGGCCCCAGGGGCGAGCTCGATCGCACCGTTCACTCGGCCATGACGGTCGCCGTCAACGACGGCCAGGTCGCCGTCACGCGTCCGGATGACGAGCCGCAGAGCAAGGCGCTGCACGGTCTGACGCGCACGCTCGTGGCGAACATGATCGAGGGCGTGACAGCGGGCTACAAAAAGCAGTTGGAAATAGTCGGCGTTGGCTACAAGGCCGAGACCCGTCCCTATGGACTGCAGCTGGCCTTGGGCTTTTCGCACCCGGTCGAGTACCGCGCGCCGAAGGGCATCAAGCTCTCTGCTCCGCAACCGACGTCGATTGTGGTTGAAGGAGCCAACAAGGAGACCGTGGGCCAGGTCGCGGCGGAGTTGAGACAACTGAGACCACCCGAGCCGTACAAGGGCAAGGGCATCAAATACGTCGGTGAAGTCATCCGCCGGAAAGCGGGCAAGGCTGGAGGCAAGTAATGGGCAGAATCGGGATTCCCAAGACCCGCGAGGAGTATCGCTATCGCCGGCACCTCCGCGTACGGAAGAAGATCTCCGGCACGCCGGACCGGCCGCGTCTCGTCGTGTACCGCTCGCTCAAGCACATCTACGCCCAACTCGTCGATGATGCCACGCAGCGGACCCTCATGACGGTGTCGAGCAGCAGCATCGATGAGGGCAAGAAGACGGAGAAGTCGACCGAGGTCGGCAAGCGACTCGCCGCGAAGGCGAAGGAAGCCGGCATCACCCGCGTCGTGTTCGATCGCGCGGGGTACAAATACCATGGCCGCGTCAAAGCGGTCGCCGACGGCGCCCGCGAGGGCGGTCTGGAGTTTTAACGATGTCTGAATCGCAATCAGGTGGAGGTCCCCCGCGTCGTCCGTCGGGGAGCGGCCCGGGACGCCCAAGTGGTGGTGGCCCCCCCCGTCCAGGTGGTGGCGGCGGCGGCGGTGGCGGTGGTCCGCGTCGTCCGGGTGGAGGCGGAGGCGGTGGTGGTCGCGGTGGCGGCGGTGGTCGCGGCGGCGGTGGCGGCGGTGGCCGTGGCCGCGGACCTGGCGGTGGTCAGGGCGGTCGCGGGCGTGGCCCGGGCGGCCCGGGCGGTGGTCCGGGTGGCCCTGGTGGTCCCGGCGGTCGCGAAGGCGATGCGCGCCGGTCCCGGGACAGCCGCGCCAGCGGTGCCGTTGAGAGCGGCGGTCGCGAAGGTGGCGATCTGTTGGAAAATGTCATTGCGATCAATAGAGTGGCGAAAGTCGTGAAGGGTGGTCGTCGCTTCTCGTTCAACGCGCTCGTTGCCGTCGGTGACGGAGCGGGGCGCGTCGGATTCGCGACCGGCAAGGCGAACGAAGTCTCGGAGGCCGTCCGGAAGGCGGTCGACGCGGCGCGCCGCCGCATGGCCAACGTTCCGCTGACGGGTGGCACGATCCCACACGAAGTCGTTGGTGAGCACGGCGCCGGTCGCGTATTAATGAAGCCCGCGGCCCCTGGCGCGGGTGTCATCGCCGGTGGCGCGGTGCGCGCGATCATGGAGTGCGCCGGCATTACGGACATCCTGACCAAGAGCCTCGGCTCCACGAATCCGCACAACATGGTGCTGGCCGCGCTCGATGGCCTGCATCGCCTGACGACCGTTGAGGAGATCGCGCGCGAGCGCGGCATCGACATCGCTTCGCTTGGCTACAAGTCGAGAGCGAAGGGCAAGGAGGCCGCGCATGCCTAGAACGTTCGTCTGGCATCCCGGTCGCGGCCCCGCCAAGACCGAGAAGGCAATCACCGACGCCAAAACGGTCGAGATCCGCCAAGTGCGGTCCGGCATCGGCCACTCGGCCCGCATGCGGGCGACGCTCGAGGCGATCGGCCTCAAGCATCATCAGGACGTAGTTATCAAGCCATTCACGCCTTCGTTGGCCGGGCAACTCAAGCACGTCCGCCATTTAGTTTCGGTAAAGAAGCATGACTGAGCACATTGGTCTCGACTCGCTGCACCCGGCGCCCGGCTCTCATCGCAACCGGAAGCGCCTCGGCCGCGGTCCGGGCTCCGGAACCGGCAAGACCTCCGGAAAGGGCAATAAGGGCATCAAGGCGCGCGCAGGCCATCACGGACCCGGTGGCAACAAGCCACATTTCGAGGGTGGCCAGATGCCGCTGACCCGTCGTGTCCCCAAGCGCGGCTTCACGAACCCGTTTCGTGAGGAGGCGCAGGTGATTCGGCTCGATGCGCTGAGCCGGATCCCCGAGGGCGCGGAGGTGACGCTGCAGGCGCTCTATGATGCCGGACTGGCGAGAGCGTCCAAGGGCGCGCCGAAGATTCTGGCCACCGGCGAGCTCGCCCGCGCGGTCACCGTCCGCGGTGTCCGAATGAGCGCGGGTGCGAAGGAGAAAATTCTCGCGGCCGGAGGCCGCGTAGAGGAGTAGTCACATGGCTCAGGCAAATCCGGCCGCGGCGATCGCCAACGTCTGGAAGACAACGGAGCTGAAGGACAAGATCCTATTCACGCTCCTGTGCCTCGTCATTTATCGACTGGGCGCGCATATCACGGCGCCCGGAATCGATGTCGTCGCGCTGACCGATTTCTTCTCCAATCAGGGGAAGGGCGGCCTGCTCGGCCTCTATGACTTGTTCGTCGGCGGCGGCCTCTCCAAGGCCACCGTCTTCGCTCTTGGCATCATGCCGTATATCTCGGCCAGCATCTTCATCCAGATCGCGGGTGCCGTCATCCCGCAGGTCGACAAGATGCAGAAGGACGAGGAAGGGCGGAAAAAGCTGACCCAGTACACGCGGTATATCACCGTCGCGCTGGCCATCGTCCAGGCCTATGGCTTCGCCCTGTTCACCGAATCGCTGCAGGGCGCCGTGCTGCATCCGGGACTCGGGTTCCGGATCCAGATGGTCCTCTTCCTGACGACCGGCGCGGTCTTCGTGATGTGGCTCGGCGAGCAGATCACCGAGCGCGGCGTCGGCAACGGCGCGAGCCTCATCATCTTCTTCTCGATCGTCGAACGCTTCTGGCCCGGCATTTTCGACACGGTCAAGTATGTCAACACGGGCGCGACGAACGTCGTGAAGCTCCTCGTGCTCGGCGTGCTCATGGTCGGCGTGGTCGCGGGCGTCGTCGCGATTACCATCGCGTCGCGCAAAGTCCCGATCCAGATCCCGCAGCGCACCATGGCCCGCGGGCGGATGCGAGAAGCCGCGAAGAACTTCATTCCGCTCAAGATCAACTCGGCGGGCGTCATGCCGATCATCTTCGCCCAGTCCGTCGTTGTCGTGCCAGGCGCGATCGCGCAATTCAGCGGGCTCCAGGCCGCGCGCGATTTCGCCGAATACTTCCAGCCCACCTCGATCCTGTACTTCGTCCTCGAGGCGGTGCTCATCGTGTTCTTCACGTACTTCTACACGTCGATCATCTTCAACCCGATCGATCTGGCGGAGAACCTCAAGAAGCAGGGCGGATTCATTCCCGGCGTCAAGCCCGGCACGAAGACCGCCGAGTACATCGACGAAGTCATGTCCCGGATCACGCTGCCAGGCGCGCTCTTCCTGACGTTCATCGCGCTCCTGCCATCGTGGATCATCGGAGCCATCAACGTCCCGTTTCGTTTCGGCGGAACGTCACTGCTCATCGTGGTCGGCGTGGCCCTGGATACGATCAGCAACATGAACCAGCACTTGCTGCTCCGGAAATACGACGGGTTCATGAAGAAGGGCCGCATTCGCGCGCGCGGCAGCGTTCCAACGCCCGGCGGCTATTGATCGTGGCGGTTGCCGCGGACAGTCAGCTCGTCGTGTTGCTGGGTCCCCCCGGCGCGGGCAAGGGGACCCAGGCTCAGCTCCTGTCCGCGGCGCTCGGCATCCCGCAGTTCGCTACTGGTGACATCCTGCGTGCGGCGGCCAAAGCCGGTACGTCACTCGGCCTGAAAGCCAAATCGTTCATGGACACCGGCGCCTTGGTCCCCGACGATGTGATCCTCGGCATCATGAGGGACACGCTTTCGGCGCCTCAGTCCACTCGCGGCGCGATCCTCGACGGCGTTGTCCGCACGGTGCCGCAAGCCGAAGGGCTGAGCAAGATGTTGGATGGCCTGCACCGCCCGTTGAGTGCCGTCATCTTGTTCGACATTCCCGAAGATGAGCTGGTGCGTCGAATCGGCAGCCGTGTGGTGTGCGAGGGCTGCCAGACGCCGTTCATGGGTCGAGACCCGGGCGAGGTGTGCGAGAAGTGCGGCGGCCGCCTGGTTCGGCGCAAGGACGATGAACCAGAGGCGGTCCGCAATCGCCTCGCCGTCTACAAGCGCCAAACTGCTCCGGTGATCGAGTGGTACCGCTCACAGGGCGTGCCCGTACGCGTCATCGATGCCGTTGGCACGGTCGACGAGGTCAACCAGCGCGTGCTTCGCGCGCTCGGCCGATGATCCAATGATCCAACTCAAGTCACCACGCGAAATCGAGATCATGGCCGCGGGCGGCCGGATCCTCGGCGCGACCATCGCGCTCTTGACGTCACGCGTCATCCCGGGCGTATCGACGGGCGAGCTCGATCAGATCGCCGATGAGTTCATTCGGAGCCACGAGGGCGCGGTGCCCGCGTTCAAGGGCTTATACGGATTCCCTGGCAGCGTCTGCCTCTCGGTCAACCAGGAGATCGTGCACGGCATCCCGTCGCCCAAGCGCGTGTTGCGCGAAGGGGACATCATCTCGCTCGACGTCGGCGTGAAGTACCAAGGATTCTACACCGACGCCGCGGCGACCGTGCCGGTCGGGCGGGTCAGCGACGAGACGCAACGACTGCTCGATGTCACGCAGCTAGCGCTCGCGGCGGGCATTGCGGCCGCCCAGCTCGGCAATCATACCGGCGATATCGGCGCGGCGATCTTCGATGTCGTCGAGCGAGCGCATTTCACGGTCGCGAAAGATCTCGTCGGGCACGGCGTCGGCGTCGAGCCGCACGAGGAGCCACAGGTGCCGAACTTCGGCAAGCCAAAACGCGGCACGAAGCTCGTCACCGGCCTCACGATCGCGATAGAGCCCATGGTCAACATCGGGCGCGCCGACACGCGCACGCTGTCCGACAAATGGACCGTCGTCACCGCCGACGGCACCCGCTCGGCCCACTTCGAGCACACGGTCGCGGTGACCGACAACGGCCCCCGGATACTGACGGCCGCATGATCCGGACGTCGCGCCTCATCCTTCGGGAGTGGCGCGAGTCGGACCTGGAACCATTCGCGGCGCTCAATGCGGACCCGCGGGTTCGCGAGTACTTCCCGTCACTCATGACGCGAGCCGAAAGTCAGGCGAGCATAGACCGTATGCGCGCGCACCAGGCCGAGTACGGGTTCGGGTTCTGGGCGATCGACGTGCCGGGCGTCGCGGATTGCGTCGGCATGTGCGGCCTCGCCTGGGCGCGCTTCGAGGCCCACTTCACGCCATGCGTCGAGATCGGCTGGCGGATCGCCCATGAGCATTGGGGCCACGGGTACGCCCCCGAGGCGGCCCGCGCGTCGCTCGACTACGGGTTCGAGACGCTAGGCCTCGACGAGATCGTCGCGTTCGCGGTCGTCGCGAACACGAAGTCGCGTCGCGTGATGGAGAAGATCGGGATGACCTACGACCCCGCGGACGATTTCGATCACCCGATCCTCGCGCCGGGACACCCACTCCGCCGACACGTCCTCTATCGCATCACAAATGGCGCTCGACGGACGCCGTCGCCAGCGCAACCGCACCCGCAGCGGCGCTGACCGCCTCGTCTGCTTCCGTCACCAGCAAGGCTCCGGCCGAGCGTTCGGGCAGCGCGGCCACGTTGATCCGCACGTTGTACGCCGCGCCGCGGCACGCGGCCTCGGCAAGGAGCGCCGCGACACCGGCATCGGACACCGCGTTCGTGTTGCCCTTGTCCGCGATGCGCGCCGCCAGCGCGGCGACACGCGCCGCCGCGCGCGCCGTCTCGAGCGGCACGCGCGCCGCGCCGAGGAGTGCGTCGGTGATCACCTGCTGCCGGCTCGCGTCGGTCTTCGGCAGCTTGTAGGCGGCCGAAACCGCACCGTAGGCCGCGGCGTCACGTTCGACGAGCTCCGCGAGTTGGCCGGACAGCTCGGTCGCTTGCCGCGCGATCTCTCGGACCTCGGCGTCGACGGCCGCATACTTGGGTCGGCCCACCGTCAGGCCGGCGACCATTTGCACCAGCGCTCCGGCGAGCGCTCCGACGTGCGCGACAACGCTGCCGCCGCCCGGGGTCGGAGACGGTCCGGCAACGGCCGCGACGAAGTCGCCAACCGATGGCCCGCCAGAGACTGCCGCGCGCACCCGGCGCTCGAGCACTTGCTTGTCGGCATCGAATCCCTTGAGCTGTACGTGTCGCACGCCCGCGTCGAGCAGCGCACGCTCAGGGATGAGCCCGACGATTTCGCTCCAGGTCGGCGCGACGCCGTGCGCCGCGGCTTCAGTCCGTACGGCCTCATACGCCCGGAACATCGGCGTCTTATCAATGTCGACCAGGTTCATCGAGACCTGCGCCTGTCCGTCGACCTCGAGCCCGAGGCCCTTCACGTAGCGCAGCCCGCCGGATGAGCCACGCACGGCCTTCGCGACCTCTTTCGCCACAGCCAAATTACTCGCCGGTCCCAAGTACACGTTGTACGCCACGAGAAATGGCCGCGCGCCGATGGCGACCGCGCCGGCCGTCGGATGGACCGCCGTCGGTCCAAAATCCGGCTGTCGCATTTTGGTACGCAGTCCCTCGAACTCGCCACGTCGCACGTCCGCCAAGTTCTCGTTCTCCGGCCGTGTCGCCGCGCGTTCGTAGAGAAACACCGGGATACCGAGCTCTCGTCCCACGCGCTCACCGAGGCTTTTCGCCAGCGCGATGCATGTGTCCATGGTGACGCCATCGAGCGGCACGAAGGGCACCACATCGGTCGCGCCCATGCGCGGGTGCTCGCCTTGATGCTGCGTCAAATCGATCAGCTCGCGAGCCGTGCGCATGCCGGCGAATGCTGCCTCGGCGACGCTCTCCGGTGGTGCGACGAACGTGAGGACGGTTCGATTGTGTGACGGATCCGAAGACACGTCCAGCACTACAACACCACCGACGGCAGCTATGGCCGAGCGAATTTTCTCAACGATCTCGGGTCTGCGACCTTCGGAGAAGTTTGGTACGCATTCGACAAGAGGCATTAGATCGCTCCCAGCGTGTCGAGCAGCCACTTATGCATGATTGGATTACCGGCGACGAGGCCGGTGTGAGTAACACGAGCGGGCGCGCCGGAGAGGTCGGTCACCAGACCGCCGGCCTCGCGCACCAAGAGAAGCCCTGCCGCGATGTCCCATGGCGCGAGCTTGAGCTCCCAAAAGGCGTCGAAATGCCCCGCCGCGACATGCGCTAGATCGAGCGCGGCCGAGCCGGCCCGGCGCATCCCGGCGGTCTGACTCGCGACGGCGGCGAACTGTGGCAAGTACTCGTCGATCCGGTCCATGCTGGAGAATGGAAATCCGGTCCCGATGAGAGCCCGCTGTGGGCTAGTAGTCGATGACACGCGAACCGGCGCGCCGTCCCGTTTGGCCCCAGCTCCGGCGAGTGCCGTATAGGTCTCACCGGTGACGACGTGCCGTACGACACCTGCGACCAGCTCGCCGTCCACCACCACACCAATAGACACGGCGTATTCGGGAAAGCCGTGCAAAAAATTCGTCGTCCCGTCGAGCGGGTCGACGACGAACACGACGCCATTGTCCGGGTGCACTCCGGGCGACAGCTCCTCACCGAGCACCTGGGCCTCGGGAATCTCGCCGAGCAACATCGTGCGGAGCGCCTCTTCCGAGGCCCGATCGACGTCGCTCACGTAGTCCTGCGGCCCCTTCTGTTCCCATTGCAGCGTGGCGAGCCCGGTCGCGCCGCGCCGGACGATCTCGGCGGCAGCGTGGGCTGCCCGTACCGCCAGGTCGAGGAGCGCGCTACTTTCGCCGGATGCCACGGGTCTTCAGCGGGATCCAGCCATCCGGTGAGCTCCACATCGGGAATTACCTCGGCGCGGTACGGAACTGGGTGGACGTGCAGCGTCGCTACGAGTCGATATTCTGTATTGTCGACTATCACGCGATCACCGCTCCGTATGATCCGGCGGATCTTCGCCTCCGGACGCGGGATCTGGCGGTATCGCTGCTCGCCGCCGGCATTGATCCCGACACCGCCATCTTGTTCGCGCAGTCGTCGGTGCCGGAACATACCGAGTTGGCGTGGATATTCAACACGGTTACCGCGGTCGGCGAGCTCGAACGGCAGACGCAATTCAAGGACAAGTCACAGCGGCAGGAGAGCGTCTTAGCCGGTGTGCTGAACTATCCGATCCTGCAGGCCGCTGACATCCTATTGTATCGCGCCGACACGGTTCCGGTCGGTGAGGACCAGGTCCAGCATCTGGAGCTGTCGCGCGAGATTGCTCGACGCTGGAACGCCCGGTTCGCCTCGCCGGATGCGCCGTACTTCCCCGAGCCGGCGGCGCTGCTCACCCCCACGCGCCGGATCATGGGGTTGGACGGGCAGGCGAAGATGTCGAAGTCCCTCGGCAATACCATCGGCGTCGTGGAGCCCCCTGCCTCGGTATGGGAGAAGCTGCGGCCCGCGGTCACCGATCCGAATCGGGTGCGCAAGTCGGACCCTGGTACACCCGAGGTCTGCAACATCTATCACTTGCACCGGGCTTTTAACTCACCCGCTATCGTGGACGATGTCGCGACCCGCTGTCGAAGCGCCGGTTGGGGATGCATCGACTGCAAGCGCGTGTTGTTCGAGGGGATCGAAACCGCGCTGGCCCCGATTCGCGCGCGGGCCGAAGAGCTTACGGCTCAGCCCAAGATCGTCGACGAGGTGCTCGGCGACGGCGCGAACCAGGCGTCGGCCATCGCGCGCACGACCATGGCCGAGGTGAAATCTCTTATGGGACTTAAAGTTTACGGCTCCCACAGCACCGGACTCTAACGCGGCGGCCTGGATCGCCCGCCTCGCGTCGACTCCGAGACCGGCCGGCGGAGCCGCCGAGTCGAAGGCACGCGAGGCGTGCCGAGATCATTTGATCTCACTCGGGTTCACCGTGCGAGACGTGTCGTTCACGTACGCCTCGTGGCCAGGCCGCTGGGGCACACCCGCCGCGGGAATCGCCTGGATTCTGACGGCGCTGATAGCGGGGCGCTCTCCCGCCGCGTCGTTAACGGTGCTGATCGCCGGCGCCCTCGCCATCGCCTCGGGAGCGCGGTGGCTGCAACGCGACGGGGTAACGAGAGGGACGACCCCCGGCGTCAATCTCGAGGCGAAACGGGGTGAGCCAGCCATTTGGCTCGTCGCGCACTTGGACAGCAAGTCACAGCCTATCCCCATTCTCGTGCGCGCGGTGGCAATCGTTGCCTGCATTATCGCGTGGATCGTACTGGTGGTCCTGTCAATCCTACGGGTCGAGGGCCTCGCATGGCAGATCGCGACACTTGCCGCTGTCCTCGCGGGACTGCCCGTAGCGATCTCCACGGTCGGCGCCAAGTCCCCGGGCGCGCTCGACAATGCGACTGGCGTAACCGCCGTGTTGCTGGCCGCCGAGCGAGTCGACCGGGCAGTTCCGCTCGGGGTCCTGATCACGAGCGCTGAGGAGCTCGGGCTCGCGGGGGCGCGAGCGTGGGTGCGCCATCAGCCCACCAAGGCGGCGGTCATCAACTGCGACACGATCGACGATCATGGTTATCTTACAATCATGCACTCGCACGGCCGGCCTGAACGGCTGATTCGGGCGTTCGAGCGGCGAGCCGTGCGGGTTCGTCGCGTGCTCCCTGGCATCCTCGTCGACTCCATCGCCTTTGCCGAGGCGGGCTGGGACGCGGTGACCGTGAGCCGTGGCACGCTCGCCACTTTGGCGAGAGTTCACCGTCGCATTGACACACCCGAGGCGCTCAGCGGCAGCGGTGTGGCCGGGGCAGCCGACGTTATCGCCGAGGCGCTGGTGCATGTTTGACGAGCGTACTCGAACGGTGGTCGTGGTCGGCGCGCAGTGGGGCGATGAGGGCAAGGGCAAGCTCGTCGACGTCCTGGCCGAAGGCGCGGACTGGGTCGTGCGGTACCAAGGCGGGGCGAATGCCGGGCACACCGTCGACCTCGGACCTCGCTGCTTCGTGTTGCACCAGATCCCGAGCGGGATCCTGCACCACGGCGTCCGCTGCGCGATCGGCAATGGCGTCGTCCTCGACCCGGAGACGTTCTTCACCGAGATCGACACGCTCGTCGCCGACGGCGTCGACGTCGAGGGTCGCCTATACGTGAGCGATCGCGCGCACCTCGTTCTCCCGTACCACAAATTGGTCGACGCGGAAAGTGCCGCCAGCAAAGAAATCGGCACGACGGGTCGCGGCATAGGTCCGGCGTATGAGGACAAGATCGCCCGCCGAGGCGTACGCGTGGTCGACTTGCGCCACCCCTCGCACCTCGAATCACTGGTGTCGCGCGGCGCCGAACACGCGAACGCGATGCTGGAGCACTACGGCAGCGCGAAACGCGCCGATGTGGGTCAGACGCTCGACATTCTTGGGGGGTTGGCCCCACGCCTACTCGCGTTGGCCGATGACGTTGGCTTAGCGGTCCACCGTGCTCGTGCGAGCGGTGCCGCGATCCTGTTGGAGGGCGCTCAAGGGTCTTTGCTCGACATCGACCATGGCACCTATCCGTTCGTGACGTCGAGCAACACAACGTCGGGTGGAGCCGCGACGGGCGCCGGGATCTCCCCGAGATCCATCGATGCGGCGCTGGGCGTCGTCAAGGCGTACACGACTCGCGTCGGCAATGGCCCTCTTCCCACCGAATTCGACGAGCCGCTCGGCTCGCGTGTGAGAGAGCTGGGTCACGAGTACGGTGCGACCACGGGCCGCCCAAGACGATGCGGATGGTTTGACGCGGTGGTCGTGCGGTATGCCGTTCGCGTGAATGGGCTGACGCATCTCGCGGTCACGAAGCTCGACGTGCTCGACACACTGGACCGCCTCGCGATTTGCACCGGATATGAAGCGGCGGGTGACGTCCACACCGAGTTCCCGAGCGATCTCACGGCACTCGATGACATGGTGCCGCGCTACGAGTGGTTCGAGGGATGGCAATGCTCCACAGCCGGTGCGCGAACGCGGGAAGACTTACCACCCGCCGCTCGTGCCTATCTGGATCGCATTGAGGCGCTGGTCGAGGCGCCGATCAAATTCGTGAGCGTAGGCACGCGGCGCGATCAGATCATATGGTAGTCGTGGGGCGCGGGAAGACACCTTTTTCTATTGCCATCATCGGCGCCGGGCCATGTGGCTTGGCGGCGGGAATCGCTTTGCAACGTGCGGGCTTTCGCGTCGTGCTCTATGACCGGTCGTGCGTGTGCTCGAGCATTGCCAGTTACCCGTTGTATACGCAGTTCTTCTCGACGGCCGAGAAGCTCTCCATTGGCAACCTGCCGTTCACGACGGGCGGCGACAAGCCGACGCGCCGGGACGCACTGGGGTACTATCGAGGCATCGTGCAGCACTTCAACCTGCACGTGCGCCAGTACGAGCCGGTCTTCGACATTCGCAGCGAAGTCCCGCAATTCGTCGTGACGAGTGAGCGCCGGGCCGAGGGCAAGGTCGAGACGCCGTACGATGCCATCGTCATCGCCACGGGGTACTTCGGCACGCCGAATCTGCTCGACGTGCCGGGTGAGGCACTGCCCCATGTCTCGCATCTCTACCGGGAAGGGCACGAGGCCTTCCGTCGCGATGCCGTCGTGGTGGGCGGCGGCAACTCGGCGGTCGACGCGGCGCTCGATCTCTATCGCTGCGGCGCCCGCGTCACCATCGTGCATTTCGCCGACAAGCTCGATGCGAACGTCAAGCCATGGATCCTGCCGGACATGCTGAATCGCCTCAAGGACCGCAGCATCGCGTCCCGGTGGAATGCGCGCGTCACGCGCATTGATCTCGAGACGCTCGATGTCGAGACCCCATCCGGCATCGAGCGTCTGCCGGCGCAGCACGTCTATCTCATGACAGGCTTCACCCCCAGCGTCACACTCCTGCGCCGTCTCGGTGTCTCGATCGATGACGCCACGGGCATCCCAATGCACAACGGCGCGACGATGGAAACGAACGTTCCGGGCGTTTTTATCGCCGGTGTCCTGGCCTCGGGGTACGACGCGAACAAGATTTTCATCGAGAACGGCCGCAACCACGGCGACCACATCGCGCAATGGCTTTCCCAGAGACAATAGAAAAAATCGTCTCGCTCGCGAAGCGACACGGTTTCGTTTTCCAATCCTCCGAGATCTACGGCGGCGCCGGTTCCGTATGGGACTACGGCCCGCTCGGCGTCGAGCTCAAACGCAACGTCAAGGACCGGTGGTGGAACGCGATGGTCCGGAGCCGCGACGATATCGAGGGTCTGGATGCCGCGATATTGATGCATCCCAAAGTGTGGGAGGCGAGCGGCCACGTCGCGGGATTTACGGATCCGTTGATCGACTGCAAAACGTGCAAAGGCCGGTTCCGCGCCGACAAGCTCGTCGATGCGCAGTGTCACCAGAAGCCGAGTCGCCACCCCGGCGACCCTGGCACGCCCTGCGTGTTGACCGAGCCGCGGCAGTTCAACTTGATGTTCAAGACGTTCATGGGCCCAGTAGAAGAGTCGGCGTCCGTCGTCTACTTGCGCCCGGAAACCGCACAAGGAATTTACGTCAACTTCTTGAACGTCCAACAATCGTCTCGCCAAAAAATCCCGTTCGGCATTGCCCAAGTCGGCAAAGCGTTTCGCAACGAGATCACTCCGGGCAACTTCATCTTTCGCACTCGCGAGTTCGAGCAGATGGAGATGCAATTTTTCGTCGAGCCTGGCGAAGACATGAAGTGGTTCGAGTATTGGAAAGCGAAGCGCATGGAGTGGCATCACGCGCTCGGCCTCGACCCCGCTCGGCTGGAATTTCACCAGCACACGAAAACCGAGCTGGCGCACTATGCGAAGGCCGCGTTTGATATTCAGTTCGATTTCGGGGGCGCGCTTGGCTCGCAAGAGATCGAGGGCATTCACAATCGCGGCGATTTCGATCTCACCCAGCACCAGCAATACTCGGGCAAGCGTCTGGAGTATTTCGACCAACCCAATAATCGTCGCTTCGTCCCGTATGTTGTCGAAACCTCGGTTGGCGCAGATCGCGTGACACTCGCGGTCCTGGTGAATGCCTACCGAGAGGAGACCGTCGAAGGCGAAGAAGAGGGGCGCACCGTACTAGGCCTGCATCCGGCGCTCGCTCCGATCAAGGCCGGTATATTTGCACTCGTAAAAAAAGATGGCATGCCGGAGTTTGCGCACAAGCTGGCCGAAGATCTCCGGCGCCGATTCCCCGTGTACTACGACGAGTCGGGCTCGATTGGTCGGCGGTACAGACGGCAGGACGAAGTCGGGACACCGTACTGCCTCACGATCGACGGCCAGACGATGACCGATGGCACGGTCACGATCCGCGGTCGGGATGACCTCAAGCAGGTACGGATCGCTGCCGACCAGGTCGCGTCACGCCTGCATGAGCTGCTCGCGGCCGATCGGCCCCACGCTCGCATCGAGGACCTGCTCGGATAAATGCCTGAGCTGACCAGCGAGCGCTTGCGCGCCGAGGGCAACGCGCTGATGGAGGAGATCTCGCGCGAGTTCTACCTCTCGCACGCGGGTCTCAAGCCGGACGCAGAGCTCGTGCCGATCTACGCGCGCCACGCCGCGGTCGTGAGCGACGATGCACTGGCATTGGCACGCGACGAGTATCGCGGTGCGGCGAAGGACTCCGAGGCCCAGCGAGCGGCGCGCATTCTGCTCGACTTCGTGGTCGACACCCGGGCGCAGCGGGCGTTGGCGCCGAGCGAAGAGCGCGAGATCGCCTGGGAAAGCACGGCCATGGTGCACCTCGGCGACGGTCGAGCCATCCCCTACGCGCGGACCGCGATCGAGATAGGCAACGCGACAGACCGGCGCGAGCGTTCGACACTGGACACGGCGCGAGCCGCGCTGGTCGAGGCCGAGCTGGCGCCGATCCGGCTCGAGCGGCTGCAGCGCGAAGTCGATCTCGTGGTCGGCATGGAGATCGCGCCGAGCTACAATGCCACGTTCGAGGCCTTGAGCGGGATCGACCTCGCGAAGCTCATGGGAGAGTGCGAGGGTTTTCTGCGCGACACGGCCGAGCTCTGGCGCGAGCTTCTGCCGAGCGCGGTGAAGCGCTCGCTCGGCGTTCCCGTCAGCGATCTCACGCGCGCTGATGCGCTGGCCCTGTTCCGGGCGCCGCAATTCGACGGTGCGTTCCCGGGCAACGCCATGGAGCCCGCCGTGCGACGGCAGATGGGCGAGATGCGCTTGGATCCGGACGCCGGCGGGCGCGTGCGCTTCGATGTCGGCGAGCGGGAAGGCAAGCGCGCCCGTGCCTTCTGCGCACCCGTGCGTGTGCCCGAAGAGATCTACCTCGTGCTGCGTCCGCACGGGGGGCAAGGCGACTACATGACGCTGCTGCACGAGCTCGGGCACGCCGTGCACTTCGCGTACACCCGGGCTGACTTTCCCTTCGAGTATCGTTGGGCTGGTGATAACTCGGTCACCGAGTCGTACGCCATGCTCTTCGATCATCTGACTCAGAATCGGGGCTGGCTGGCTCGGTACACGGGGCTCGGCCGCGATCTGCCGGCATACCTCCGCGCGGCGGCCCTGGAGGAACTGCACTTTCTCCGGCGGTACTCGGCGAAGCTGATCTACGAGGTGCAGCTGTACAGCGGCCGGATCCCATGGTCTTCGCTTCCCGATCTCTACGTCGAGACACTCTCCTCGGCGACCTCGTTCCTGTACTCCCGCTCCGACGCCTTCGTCGACATCGACCCGCGGTTCTACTCGGCCCGATATCTGCGGGCGTGGCAGCTCGGCGCATTGCTCGCCCAGTCCCTCGTTGAGCAATTTGATGCCGACTGGTATCGGAACCCGCGCACCGGTCCCTGGCTCGTCGAGAACCTCTTCGCCGAGGGACAGCGCGAGACCGCCGACGAAATCGCGCGCCGCGTCGCCGGACGCTCCTTGAGCTTCGCCCCGGTCATCAACGCGCTCGAGGGCTTGCTGGGTTAGCCGTTCGCAGTAGCTTTTCGATCCGTGCACCCAGGCCACAGCGCGATAGAAATCGGGGCCGTGCGCGAGATTGTTCAGGCCCTGCTGACCGCCGAACGCCCGGACGATGTCTTCCGGTTCGCGCTAGAACGCGTGAGCCCTGTCGTCGGCGCCACATTCGCGTCGGTCTACCTGATAGACGGCCCGTCCGAGCTGATGCGCCTCGCCGCGTCCTACAACTGGCCGGCCCGCTACGCCCCATGGCTCGACGACATGCGCGTCCGCGTCGGTTTCGGGCCGAGCGGTGAAGCCGCGAGCGAGCGGCGGGCGATCGAGGTGCCGGATGTCTTCGCCGACCCCGCGCTCGAAGACTGGCAGGATGTCGCGGCCGAGCTGGGCTTCCGTGCGCTGATCGCGCTGCCCCTGCAGACGGGCCACCGCGTGCTCGGCGCCGTGACGTTCTACTTCGCCGAGTCGGGCAGCCCGAGCGTCGAGCGGCGTGCGTTGCTCCGGATCGTCGCCGCGCAGATGGCGGCGACCGCCGAGAAGGCCGCGCTGATCGGCGAGTTGCGCGACGCCCAGCGGGTGCGTGAGGAGTTCCTGACGAACATCTCCCACGAGCTCCGGACACCGCTCACGACGATCATGGGCTACCTGGCCCTGCTCCAGGATGAGCTGGCGGGCCCGCTCACCGACCGCCAACACAACGATCTGCGCCACGCACGCGATGCCGGCGAGCGTCTCCTGGTGCTGATCGACGATCTCCTCGAGTTGACCGCGCTCGCCAAGGGCAGCGTTGACGTCCGGGCCGACGCGTTCGATCCCCGGGAGCCGCTCCGCGACGCCGTCGCGCGGTGTCGGCCGGCGCCCGCTCCTGGTCCCAAGATCGACGAGCCGACCGGGATGCTGCCGTGCGTGTGCAGCGACCGCGGCAAAGTCACGAAGATCCTGGTCAACCTGCTGGACAATGCGTACAAGTTCGCGGGCGATGGCGCCGTCACCATCTCGGTCCACGTCGAGCACGACCGGGCCGTGTATCGGGTGTGTGACACCGGCGTCGGCGTTCCGCCCTCGTCCCGTGGGCTCATCTTCGACGACTTCCGGCAGGTCGATGGGTCGTTGACGCGACGTTATGGTGGGACCGGCATGGGTCTCGCGCTCTCGCGACGCCTGGCGCGCCTCCTCGGCGGAGAGATCGATCTCGAGTCGGCGCCAAACGAAGGCTCGACGTTTACCGTCGGCATCCCCTTGGAGTACCGGCTCGCCGACTCGGCGAGTTAGTTTTTCCGGATGCCGCCAACCGTCCAAGCAACCCGCACGTCCCTCGACGGCGAGTCCGTGCTGACGCACGCCACGCGCTTCTTTTCCCGCCAAAACTCGCTCTACCCCGCATTCCCCGAGAAACGCGGTCCCGCCTACGCGACATTCCGTGGGCAGGGCGGAGAAGAGATCACGATCGGCGTGGCCTCATCGCCAGAGGGTGGCACCGCCGTCACCGGCTCATCGTACATGTTCGACGCCCAGATCGCGCGGTTCTTCTCGACACTGCCACCAGCATGACGGCTTTTGTCACGTCGCTTCGGTCGCGACCCGAAACCATCGTGCTGGGCAAAGGGATGACGATCCGCGTCGAGATGGCGGAGGTCTGGGACGCGGTTCGCATCGAGACCCCAATCACCGAGCCGATTTCGGAGATCAAGGCTGCCGCCCTCAAGGCCCTCTATCCCGACGACCACTCGGACGCCGATTTCGTCGTGAAGCTCAATGGATACGAGATTCTCGACGAGAGCGTCCCGGTCTCGCAAACAGGAGCCATCGACGGCTCGACGTTGCTGGTGACGTTCCGTCGGCGTCGACCGGTTCGGTCCTGACGGTCGCGTACATCTCGCACGCCGACTGCGGCCGGCACGATACGGGGTGGGGCCACCCTGAGCACGTCGGCCGCCTCCGTGCGATCACTCGTGCGTTGCGTGATGACCTGGAGCTCTTCCAGCTCATCGATCACGTCGAAGGCCGCCATGCGACGATCGATGAGATCTCGCTGGTTCACGATCCCGAGTACATAGCCAGCCTGGCATCCATCATCGACCGGGTGACGGAGCCCGCGAACCTGACCCCGGACACCGTCATCAGCCCGGGGTCATTTGCGGCGGCGACAGCGGCCGTTGGATGTGTCCTCGATGGTGTCGATCGGGCGCTGGACGGGCGGGCTACGAAGAGCTTCTGTGCGGTCCGT
This sequence comes from Gemmatimonadaceae bacterium, assembly GCA_035570055.1. Taxonomy (GTDB): domain Bacteria; phylum Gemmatimonadota; class Gemmatimonadetes; order Gemmatimonadales; family Gemmatimonadaceae; genus DASRDS01. The sequence goes on along the minus strand of DATMLM010000017.1, from coordinate 10,553 downwards.
CCGCCCGGACATCATGCCCTGCAGGACGAGGCGATGGGTTTCTGTCTCTTTGGCAATGTCGCCATTGCCGCGCATTACGCGAGGCAGAGACGTGGTGTCGAGCGGGTGCTGATCGTCGACTGGGACGTGCACCACGGCAACGGAACGCAGGCGCTCGTCGAGCGCGACCCTGGGATACACTTTGTGTCCATGCACCAATGGCCCTGGTACCCAGGCACCGGTGCTGCCGAAGATCGCGGACCACACGAGTCGGTATGGAACGTGCCAATGCCCCCGGGACTCGCCCCGGGGGTCTACGTGGATGCGTTACTCGCGGCCGTGGACGCCGCGACGGCCGGATTCTCACCCGATCTCGTGCTGATCTCGGCCGGATTCGACTCGCTCGCCGGCGACCCACTCGGCGGGTTCACGCTCGAAGTCTCTGACATGGTTCAACTTACGCGCGAGCTGGTTGGGCGCGCCGAGGCTTGGTGTCAGGGGAGGATCGTGAGCGCGCTCGAAGGCGGGTACGTCCCCGAACGCGTCGGAGCGGCATGCGTCGCCCATCTGCGGGCGCTCGCATAGGTTTATGGGCACAATGAGCACGTCGACCCCGCGCGTGCGTCCCACCCCCCCGCCAGCGCCAGCCATTCTCCGCCTCGTGCAGCTCGCTGTGCTGGGTCGCTGGCGAGCCACCGGGGAGCAGCTCTATCGAGAGGTCGTCCGGGTCGCGGATATCGGCCGCTCGCAGGAAGTACTCGTCTCCGGGTGCGGCGACGGGGTCACCACCGAATGGCTGGCGCGTCGGACCGGCGCTTCGGTGACAGGGGTGGATGCCGACGGTGCCCGGATCGAGCATGCCGAGCGGCGGGCGCGGTCGATGCCAGTCCGCCTGCCGTTGTCCTATAGCCAAGCGCCCCTCGACGATCTGCCGCACGAGACCGCGGTCTTCGATGTCGCGATCGGCGAGCCCGCGCTGGCCGCGGCGCGCGTCCCTAGCCGGGCCGTGGCCGAGCTGGTACGGGTCGTCAAGCCAATGGGGTCCGTCGTGCTGCTCGAGCTCACGTGGGGCTCGGAGCTCTCGCGCGAGGAACGCGAGCTCGTCGTCGAGCGATTGGGCCTCCGCCCCCATCTGCTGGTCGAATGGAAGCAGATGCTGCGCGAGGCGGGCGTCGTCGATGTCGTCGTCGAAGACTGGACCTCCGCCGGCGGAACCCCACGCGATGGGCGCCCAGTGCACCTCACGTGGCAACAAAAGGTTCAAATCGCGACCCGTGCGTGGCGCAATTGGGGCTGGCACGGCGCACGCCGGGCGGTCGAGAAGGAGTTATCGTTGCTGAGAGAGCTCTCGGACGAGCGGGCCATCGGGTTCCAGTTGATCAAGGGCGTCAAGTGGCGGAGCTGAGCTCCGGCGTCCGGCTGTACGGCATCGTCAACGCGCAGGAAGCGGACGGGCGACAGATGCCGGACGGGGCCTGCGTCGTCCCGTTCCGCGATCTCGCGGCGATCACCACCGAGTGTTCCCCCGGCGAAGCGTTCTCCTGGCGCCGCACTCCCGCCCCCCCGAACCTCGATACCTACCGGGGCGTGATCGAAGCGGTGTTCGAGCAGTGCTCGATCGTTCCGGCGCCGCCCGGGATCATCTTTCGCTCGCGGCAGGCGATTGTCCGCTGGATGGAGCTTCACTACGTGGCGCTCAGCGACGCGCACGCATTCATCGATGGCCGCGCAGTCGGGCGCGTGCACGTCGAGCGCCGCGCGCCCTTGCTCGCGGGAGCGAACGTACGGCACGAGCACCTCGCGGGCGAAGCCGTCGCCCGCGAGGTGTTCCGCTCGCTCTCGGGTCACGCCGTCACGTGGACCCCGGTTGGGGGCGTCCCGATCGGAGCGACCGGCGAATATCCCGCCGTCCCAGCGACGACGGCCGCAACGGCTGAATACGTTGCGTCGGACGCCTCGCAGGCGTCTTTCTTGATCGATCGCGCGCATTGGGCGGACTTCGAGGCTGCGGTCGCCGAGGAGGACCGGCGCGATGCTGCGCTCGGCGTCTGGGTATCCGGCCCCTGGCCGCCGTACGACTTCGTCCGATTGCAGTTCGGAGGGTAGGCTCTGTTTTGCCCTGACTGCGGCACGTGGAACCGCGGTGTCGCCGTTCAGTGTGCGCGCTGCTCGGCGGCGCTTCCGGAAATCACCGGAGGGCCGGCCGAATCTCCGGATTCCGAGATCGGCGCGCTCCGGCGCCTGACCGGCAATCGCTATCGCATCGTGCACCGCCTCGGCTCCGGCGGCATGGCGCATGTCTACTACGCCGAGCATGTGCAGCTCGGCCGCCCGTTGGTGATCAAAGTTTTGCATGCGCACTTGGCGCGAGAGGCAGAGATGCGCGAACGGTTCCGCCGTGAGGCAGAAGCGGCGGCGCATTTGGTCCATCCGCATATCTGCCCTATCGTCGATTTCGGCGAGAACGATGATGTGGTGTACTTGTTGATGCCGTTCTTGGGTGGCGGTTCGTTAGCCGACCGTCTCGTGCGAGACCGCACGGTCCCACCAGTCTTCGCGGCCACGGTCACGGCCCAGGTCTCATGCGCATTGGACTATGCGCATCGCCGCGGCGTGATTCATCGCGACATCAAACCCGACAATATCCTGTTCGATGACGATGGGTTTGCGCTCGTGACCGACTTTGGCATCGCCACCGCGCGACGACATGGGCGCTTGACGGGCACGGGAAGAGCGATGGGGACGCCGCATTACATGTCGCCGGAGCAGGCCATGGGACGCCTTGTCGACGGCCGTTCCGATCTCTATGCGCTCGGCGTGATGCTGTACGAGATGTTGTTGGGATTCCCGCCGTTTGATGGAGCGGACTCGTACTCAGTGGGTTACAAGCACGTCCACGAGGCTCCGGTACCGCCGGAAGTCGTAGACTCCCGCACGCCGCAGCCGCTCGCGACCATCATTATGAAGTGCCTGTCGAAGAACCCCGACGAGCGCTTTCAGCGTGGGAACGACGTGGCGGACGCGTTGTTACAGTATCTGGCCGAACAAGCGTCTTTGGCCGAGTTCCGGACGGCCTGGCTGGCGAGAGCGTCGTAACCGCTGTCGATTCCTGGGGTCCCCGTTCGACAAGGGATGAACCCTAACCGGAGTCGATGATGAAGTATCTCTGCCTCATCTACAGCAACGAGCAAGACGACGCCAAGATGCCGGACGCCGAGCGTCAGGCCATGTTCGCCGACTATGGCGCGCTGACCGAGAGCATCACGCGTAGTGGCCATTACATTGGCGGCGACCCGCTGACCCCGACGAATACGGCCACGACCGTTCGCGTCCGCAAGGGCAAAACACAAACGACGCATGGCCCGTTCGCGGAAACGCGCGAGCAGCTGGGCGGGTATTACAAGATCGAAGCGAAGGATCTCGACGAAGCCGTCGCCATCGCTGCCCGCATCCCCAGCGCGAAGAACGGATCGATCGAGGTTCGGCCGGTGATGGAGATCCCAGGGAGAGCATGAATATCCCAGACGTCGTCGAGCACGCGTTCCGGGAGGAATCGGGACGCGTGCTGGCGACGCTCATTCGCCTGCTCGGTGACTTCGACCTCGCGGAAGAAGCCACGGCGGAGGCCTTCTCGGCGGCCGTCGAGCACTGGCCGACGAGTGGCGTGCCCGCGAACCCGCGCGCGTGGCTCGTGTCGACAGGTCGCTACAAAGCGATCGATGCGATCCGACGGCGGTCGCGGTTCGTCGAAGTCGATCCGATGCTGGCGATTCACCAAGATCCGGAGATCGACGAGACGGTCGTCGCGGACGACCAGCTGCGACTCATCTTCACCTGCTGCCATCCGGCGCTCGCGCCGGAGGCCCAGGTCGCGTTGACGCTACGCATGGTGGGCGGGCTCGAGACCGAGAACATTGCGCACGCGTTCTTGGTCCCGCTCCCGACCATGGCCCAGCGCCTCGTCCGCGCCAAGGGCAAAATCCGCGACGCGGGCATCCCGTTCGTCGTGCCGCCACGCGAGGCGTTGCCCGAGCGGTTGGACGCCGTGCTGCGTGTCATCTATCTCATCTTCACCGAAGGCTATGCGGCGACGACGGGCGATGCGATCGTGCGTCACGCACTCTGCGACGACGCCATTCGCCTCGCGCGACTGCTGGTCGCGCTCATGCCGGATTCGACCGAGGCGAACGCGCTGCTCGCGCTGATGCTCCTGCACGACTCGCGTCGCTCAACGCGCGCGCGCGACAACGGCGAGCTCGTGTTGCTCGCCGATCAGGACCGGAGTCTCTGGGACCACGCGAAGATCGCCGAGGGACTCTCGCGCGTCGAATCCGCATTACGCGCTGGTCCCGCGGGCCCATACGCACTGCAAGCCGCGATCGCCGCGATCCACGCACAGGCCCGTCGTCCGGAGGACACCGACTGGCGCGAGATCGCCGCACTCTACGCTCTCCTCTTACGCCACGAGCCCACACCAATCATCGAGCTCAATCGCGCCGCGGCCGTCGCGATGGCTCAGGGCCCGGAGGCTGGCCTGCACCTGATGGACGACCTCGCGTCCCGCGGGGACCTCGCCGACTGCCATTTGCTCTACGCCGCCCGCGGCGATCTGCTCAAGCGACTCGGCCGCAATGACGCAGCCGTTGCCGAGTATCGCACGGCATTGTCTCTGGCCACTGTGGATGCTGAGCGAAAGTTCTTCGCGCGGCGCATCGAGGAATTGTGCGACCCAAAACAATGCGGCTCGCCAGGTGGCTAGCACTGGCGAGCTCGCCCTACCTGCCCCAACCCGAACACCGTACACGTTATACGGCTGTCTTACCGGGGCGACGGTTCAACAGTAGTCACTCACACGAGCGCCGTCAATTGGGCAAATCCTAACGCGTGTAGAACTGCACGTTGTACTTCCCGAAAATGATCCGCCGACAGAGACGCCGATGATAGTAGCGGAGATAGGCGCGTGAGCGATACGGCGGAAATCATGTCGCCCTTAATCCAGCTATCGACTCGTCGGTCCAAAAACCGGTAATGGCCGGCGCGGATTCGAACGTGGTGAAGCTCGAGTGATGCAGGTTTCGCCGTACTGAGCGGCACAACAAGCGAAGTTTGTGGGCCCGGTGAGACCACGACCACAGGTCGCCGCTTGGTCATCTCCGGTGGAACAAACCCCGTGGTGTAATCACACAGCAGGACGGTTCCGGGCCGAGGGAGAAATTGAATTGGCATCGGCCACTCTGCCAACTCACCGTCAGTCGACCGTCAGCACGCAAACCCGGTTATCGTTCCTACGTGCTGATCGACGTAGCTCTCCCGCTCCCACTCTTCCGGAACTTCACGTACGACTCCGACGTCCCGGTCGCGCCGGGCGCCAGGGTAGTGGTGCCGCTCCGTGGTTCGCGGGTGATCGGTATCAGCCTCGGCTCACATGAGGGCCCGTCCGCGGTAGCCGCCCCGCGCAAAATCCTCGACGTGCCCGACGCCGAGCCAGCGCTCGCGCCGCATATGCTCGCCCTGTGCCGGTGGATCGCAGAGTATTACGTGGTCCCATTGGGCCTCGTCGTACGTAGCGCCCTGCCGGCCGCGTTGCTCGGCGCCGACACGCCGCGTCCGGCGCCGAAGATCCAGCGGCTCGCGCGGCTCGCGCGCGATATCCCGTCGCTCATGGAGCGCGATGCGCTGTTCGCTCGCGCCAAGCGCCAGCGCGAAGTATATGAGCTGATCGAGACGCTAGGCGGGCGGACACCCGTCGCGCATCTGATCAAACAACTCGGCGTCTCGCCGGGTGTCGTGCACGCGCTCGAAACACGCGGGCTCATTCAGATCGACGAGGATGTCGTCGAACGCGACCCTTTCGCCGCTCGGCCACCCGATGCGGCACGTCACACACCGACGCCCGCGCAATCCGCGGCCATCGGCACGCTGAGCGCGGGCCAACCGGGCGAGGTGTTCTTGCTGCACGGCATCACGGGCAGCGGAAAGACACTCGTGTATGTCGAATTCCTGCGCCGCCTGATCGACGAACGCGGCCAGACCGCGATCGTGCTCGTACCCGAAATCGCACTGACCCCGCAGACCGTCGACCGATTCCGCGCGGCATTCGGCGACCGCGTGGCCGTCCTGCACAGCGCCCTCAGCGATGGCGAGCGGTCGGATGCCTGGCACGCGCTCAAGTCCGGCCGCAAGCGCATCGCGGTCGGCGCCCGCTCGGCCGTCTTCGCCCCCCTCGGGAACCTGGGCGCCATCATCGTCGACGAGGAACACGAAGGGACATACAAGCAGGGCGAATCCCCGCGCTATCACGCGCGCGAGGTCGCGATCGTCCGCGCGCGCCTGCAAGGTGCGGTCACCGTTCTCGGAAGCGCGACACCAAGCCTCGAAAGCTGGTCGAATGCTTCGTCGGGCAAGTATCGCTTACTCTCGCTCCCGGACCGCGTCGGCGGCGGCCGTCTTCCCGATGTCGCCGTGCTCGACCTGCGTCGCCCACCCGATACCGCTGCGCCGGCGTCACCGATGTTGCCGCCATTGGAGGCAGCACTCGCTGAGACACTTGCACGAGGCGAGCAATCGATTCTCCTACTCAACCGACGCGGTTACGCGGCATTCGTCCAATGCGGAACGTGCGGCGACGTGGCCGTATGCCCCAACTGCTCGATCTCACTCACCGATCATCGAACGCCGCCACGATTGGTCTGCCACTATTGTCTCCACGAGGAGCCGCCGCGGGAGACCTGTGCGCGCTGTGGCGGACGGACGCTGAGACGCCGGGGCCTCGGCACGCAGCAAGTCGAGCGGCTGCTCGCCGAACGCTTTCCCACCGCCCGCATCGCCCGCATGGACGTCGATACGACGACGGGCAAGTGGGCCCACGCCGAGATCCTCGACCGCGTGGGCCGCGGCGAGGTGGACATGTTGCTCGGCACCCAGATGATCGCCAAGGGACTCGACTTCCCGAACGTGACGCTCGTCGGCGTGATCGACGCCGATGTCGGCATCAATCTCCCGGACTTCCGCGCGTCCGAACGCTGCTTCCAGCTGCTGAGCCAAGTCGCCGGCCGCGCCGGTCGTGCCCAGAAACGCGGGCGCGTTCTCATCCAAACCCGGTTACCGACGCACCACGCGGTGCGCTATGCCGTTGCGCATGACTACGCATCCTTTGTTCGCGAGGAGCTCTGCGGCCGGCAATCCCCACCATATCCTCCGACGATCCGGATCGCCAACATCGTGTACAGTGGCACTGACGAACAGGCCACGGCGCGATTCGCCGAGGACAGCACGGCGTGGCTCTCGCGCCTGCCGGCAGATGTGAAGATCATCGGGCCCGCCCCGTGCCCGGTCGAGCGGATCAAAAACCGGTGGCGTTGGCACGCCGTGCTCAAGGCCGAACACCCGGCCGAGCTCACGCGGGTGGGGTTGTACTTCATGCGTCGCGTGACCGTCCCATCGGCTGGGCAGCTCCGCGTGACCTTCGACCGCGACCCCGTGGCGCTCCTGTGACCCGCCACTGATCTTTCCGGGGTGACGTTCACGCACCCCGATTTTACCGCCGCCCGCTTCGCGGCAGCTCCCGACGCGACGTTCGTTCCCGCGCCCGGAGATGGCGTGCTCCCGGACGGATTTTTCTCGACGACCAATCTGCCGACCTACGTCCGCCTCGGCGGCGCGTGGCGCATGCCGCGTGAGCCGCGCATGGACGCGGTCCTGGTGCTCGACGCGAACGGCGATCTCTGGGTACGCGAGGGTCGGCGCGTACGCCGCGGTGAGCGCGTCGCCGTCGGACGCGCCGAAGACGGGAGTGAAGGCATCTACGTGCACGCGTCCGCTTTCCTCGGCGCCGAGGACGGGACGGGCGAGTTCAAGTTCATGACCAGCGAGGTCTCGCGCGAGAAGCCCATCGATTACGCCGAGATGGCTCGCCTCCTGATCTCCGAGCGCGAGCGGGGCGGCTACCCGGTGTGGGTCACCGGACCCGCGTTGGTGCACTCGCGGGCTCGCGCGGACATGACATGGTTTATCGCCAACGGTTTCGTCGGCGCGCTGTTAGCCGGCAACGCGGTGGCCGTGCACGATATCGAAGCCTCGATCTTCGGGACGACGCTCGGCATGAGTGGCTCAGGGCAGGCGACGTCCGGCGGTCACGGCTTGCACATGCGCGCGATCAATCAGGTTCGCTCGGCCGGCTCCATCGCCGCGGCGGTTCAAAAAGGCATTGTCAAAGACGGCATCATGCACGCGTGCGTCGTCCACGATGTCCCCTTTGTGCTCACTGGCTCGATCCGTGACGACGGCCCATTACCCGACGTCGTGACCGACGCCATTGCTGGACAGGACGCGATGCGCCGGCACACGACGAAAGCGACCATGGCTCTGCTCATCGCCACTGCGCTCCACGCCATCGCGACTGGGAACATGCTCCCCGCCTTCGTGACCGAACCGGATGGATCCCTCCGGGAATTGGCCACCATCTGCGTCGACTCGTCCGAGTTTGTGGTGAGTAAGTTGAAAGATCGGGGCACGCACCAGGCATTCGGTGTCGTGACCAATGCCCAGGATTTCATGCATATCCTGAGGCTCTATGTCGAGCGCGAGCTGTCGACGATGCCCCCGCTGCGTCTCGCAAGAGTCTCGGCATGACCGACGGCGAACGCCGGTTCCTCCGTGAGCTGGCGGAGAAGGTCCAGCCCGCCGATGTCGTCGACGCCTATCTCTTCCCAGCGTTTCGCCACGGGGTCGTCGAGAGCGGCGTCGCGGTGTTGGCGACAACCAGTGACACCGCCGATGGCCGCTATGCCGTACTGACCGCGCGCTATCGTCTCGACGTGAAAGGGATGGACCGCGGCGCCTGGAACTTCGATGTCCGCCGCGAAGCCGACGCCCCGCTCGACGCGCTGGCCGAAGTCGTGCATGGCGTGACGCGGCGCGCGGCCGACTACGGGGTGCCGCTGCATTTGAATGGCGACGCGTACCGCGCCATGATCACGGAGTGAATGTCGCGCGCGTTCTCGATCGGAGTCGTCTCGTCGACCCCGAGCGCCGGGGGCGTGATGAGAAACGGAAAGACCTGGTCGCCGCCGACCGACCCGTGCGCGCCGACCTGATCGTCGAACGACACGATATCGTAGCCATCGTACGCGCCGAAGAGGACGAGATCGCCGCCGTTCGGCTGGCGAACCACTGACTCGATCGCCCGCCGGGCGAGCGCATCGCACTTGTACGGCGTGAGGGGATCGTCGCCCGCGAGGATCGTCAGCACACCCTGGTCGAGCCGTGCCCGGCCGGTGCGCGAGGCCAGGTGAATGCCGCTCCCCTTCCGCGTCGCGATGAGCCCGATGCCCGGATGCGCCAGGAGCGCCGCGTAGAGCCCGGCGCGGCGTGAGTCCCGCTCGATGTCGTCATGATCGAGCGCTCCATCCTCATCGGCGAAGTAGAGCTCGGCCAAACACGAGCTATACGTCACGACGACCTCATGCCGCGCGTCGATCTTGTACTTCTCGGGTACGAGGAGCTCCCGCAGCCCGTAGTGACGCCGCAGCCAGTCCAACAGGCGGGGACCGACCGGGGCGTATTCGCTGTCCTCGGCGAAGCTGGCGAAGGAGTTGGAGAGCACCTTGGCGACGGTGGTGCCGAGCGTCTCGCCGAACCGCACGCGATAGCTGACCGAGGGCGTCATGCCGTGATCCGAGAGGATCACGAGGTCATACCCGCGATTGGCCGCGCTCCGCATCATGCGCACGATCTCGGTGAGCCGTGCGTCGGTTCGTCGCAGATCCGCCATGGCCTGCCGACTGCTCGGCCCAAAATGATGCGCCATCTCATCGTACTGCATAAACGTGGAGTAGATGATCGGCACACCGAGATACAGGTCGAGCATGATCGCGATCGTCTGGAGCTCGCGCACGACGACGTTGCTCAGGATGCGCACGAAGGGGAAGATCCCTTCGGTATGCGTCGCCCGACCGGCCAGCTCACCCGAGAAGCGCTCCCACTCCTCGCGCAGCCATTCGACCGCGGCTTGCGCCACCATGCGCACCAGTCGAATCGGATGGAGCGCGATCAAGAGCACCATCCGCGTCCCGCCGAGTCGCTGAAATACCGACGTGCGCTCCCGGGTCGCCACGGTGAACGCGACGGTGGCGGCGTCGCCGTCGAGCAGATTCACATAACTCGAACCTCCGGCCAACGCACCCGGGGTGCGCAGACGATCCCGGATATACTGGACCCCCTCGGGCGCGTTGCAGGTGATCACCCGACGTTCGCGTTTGTCGTAAAATCGAAACGCGGGAATCCCGTCGTTCTCGCCATGGAAGATGCCCGCTTGGCAATACGGCGTGGCCGCGGGGAGTCCGCAGAACCAACGCCGCAGCCGGAAGTCATCCTCGGTCAGCAAGCGTTGGATCGTCGGACAGTACCCCAATCGCAACGCCCGACGCAGATCGGCGTACGCGAGCGCATCGATCTGTAGCATGAGCAGCCCGCGACGTCCATCGCGGGGGCGTCGCTCGCGACGGAAGATGCCGTACTTGAGCGTGTAGTACAGCCGCAGAATCGGCCCTGCCCGAGGCCGCTGACGTCGTTCG
>DATMLM010000016.1:0-5168 GCA_035570055.1 Gemmatimonadaceae bacterium | reverse complement strand
GCTTCCCATTGCCTCGTCGCCGCGATTGTTGATGAAGTAAGTGCGGAAGATACGGTCGTCGCTGCCGCGAAAGAAAACGTTGTGGCCATGCCACTCGTCCACACCGAAATCCTTGTCGAAGTCGTCCGTGATGGTGTACCACGGCATCTCCCAACCCATCCGCGCCCTTAGGCGCGCGATGTCCTTCTGCGGGGCGCGCGAGGCATAGGCGAGTGTGGTGTCGCGGGCGTTCAGATGAGCCAGGTGGGCAACCTGGTCGGCGCCCAGCGAGCATCCGCGGCAGGCGTGGTCGGGCCAGCCGAACACTCCAGGCTCAAAGAATGCGCGATAGACGATCAACTGCCGGCGGCCCTCGAACAAGTCGAGCAGGCTGACTTTCCCATTCGGTCCGTCGAACTCGTACGTCTTCTCTACCGCCACCCACGGCATCCGTCGCCGCTCGGCGGCCATCGCATCACGGGTGCGGGTCAGGGCCTTCTCCTTCACCAGAAGCTGCTGGCGCGCAGCTTCCCACTCCTGCTCCGACACGATCGGCGGGGTCTTCATCGCGAGATACCCTATGAAAGGTTTTTCTGAACTTACCGGCGGCTCCGGCGACTATGATGGCCACGCCGGCGATGCATGCTGGGCACATATGCCCATATATTCAACCAGTCGGTTGAACGTTCCCGACCCGGTAATTGGTATCACTGATTTCGACCAATTTGGCCCTCCCGTCCAGACCGCACGATCCTAGCTTGCGATATGACGCCTCGATTTCTCGCCGCTGCGCTGATCGCTGTGAGCACGCTCGTTCGCCCGACGGCGCCGAGCGAGCGCGCCGCGTTCGTCACCACACTGGGTCGCGACACTGTCGTGATCGAGAGTTTCACGCGGACCGACCGACACGTGGACGGCTCGATCGTGGTCCGCATCCCCGGCACGGTCCTCTGCCACTACGCCGCGGATCTGGATAAAGATGGTGCGGTCACGCACACCGTCCTCGACATCAAGCCACTCGGCACGCCCGACGTGAGAGCCCAGCGCGTGACCATGGACTTCGACGGTCTGGAGGTGCACATCACGACCGACGGGGCCAACGGGCCGCAAAGCGCGACGCGCGAGCTCGCGAAGGTCGCGTTCCCGTTCTTCATGACGGGCTTTGGGGCCTCATATGGCCTGTACTCTTCGCTCGGGATGTACGAGCTATTCCTTCCGCGCGTTCTGTCCGCGGCGCACGATACCACGCCGGTGTACGCCATAGATATGGCAACCCTGAAAACGGGAACCCGCGAGTTCGTCCGCCATTCCCCAACGCTGGTCGACGTGGACTACTTTGGCATCGCGTGGACGCATCTCACGGTGGACGCAGACGCGCATATCACGAGCGTCAATGCCAGCCAAACGACCGAGCAGACGCAATCGCATCGCACGGATTTCCTCGATGTCGAACGCCTGGCCAAAGCGTTTGCGGCAGCGGACCACGCTGGCAAGGGAGTCGGTGCGGCATCGCCCAACCGGATCGCGAACGGAATGATCGGCAGCACACAGGTCAGTGTGGCGTTCGGCAGTCCGAAAAAACGCGACCGCGCCATCCTGGGGAACGTCGTGCCCTATGACCAGGTGTGGCGTACGGGGGCGAATGAGGCAACCACCATCTCATTCGCACGCGACGTGACGGTCAGTGGCAAAGCCGTACCGGCGGGAACGTACAGCCTCTGGACGATTCCAGCACGCGATGGCACGGTGCAACTCATCATCAACCGGCAGCACGGGCAGTGGGGCACCGACTACGATTCGGCCCAGGACCTGGTACACGTGCCGATGCAGGTGGCCACCGCGGCGACACCGCAAGAGGACTTCACCATCGACCTGACTGGCGCCGACAACAACGGTGCTCAGCTCCGCATGAGTTGGGACACGTTCGTCTGGACGGCTCCGATCGCGGTGCGCTAGACACGCTTCGCGACGAGCAGTTGGCTGGCTACTGCCGTCCCTGAGTCACGAATGGCGTGAGGCCCGTATGCCATTCGGGTGAGGGTACGCACGCGGAGAACGCTACGCCGGATCGAGATGCCGGCGCAGCGCCTCGGTAGCGCCCACCGGAGCGATGAGAACGAGTCGATCGCCTGCAGCGAGCGCCGTCGGCGTGGTCGGCGCGATCAGGTGCTCGCCACGGACGATCGCGACGATCTCGGTGTCGGAGGCGCCGAGCGTACCATTGAGCGACCTCGTGTTCCGCCCCACGCATTCGCTATCGGGGCGCAGCACGCCGAGCGTCAGTCGATAGTCGTCAGGGAGCTCGATGGGTACGCCGGTGCGGAGCAACGAGACCAGATCGAGCGCACCACCCAGCGGAATGCCCGCCAACGCGCGCGGCGAGCGCTCGCGGAGCAATCGGAGCGCGGTCGTCAATTGCTGCGCGTGATGCGCCGGCGAATCCGCACGCGAGGCAACCTGGTGCTCGTAGAGGCTCCGGTAGCGCAGCCGCTCGCTGAGCCGCGTTTGCACGAGATAGCTGAGCAGCACCGCTAACGCCGCCGGCACCAGCAGGCTGTACCCGCCGGTCATCTCCGTCACCATCATGAGGCTGGCGATCGGTACGTGCGCCGCGCCCGCGAACGCGGCGGCCATGCCGACGATGACAAACGGCGCCGCGTGCTCGTGCGCGACGGTCGCGCAGATGCCGCCGAGCATACCGCCGACGTAGAGGCTGGGCGCGAACACGCCGCCCGATCCTCCGGACGCCACCGTGAAGGAGGTCGCGATGATCTTGGCCGCCATGAGCACCAGGAAGATGCCGCCCACGAGACGACCGTCGATCGCCTCCTGGACCCAGCCGTAGCCACCGCCGAGGATCTCAGGAATGCCGAGCGCCAGGATCCCGGTGAGGAGGCCCCCGAGCGCCGGTCGGATCCAGAGCGGTCCTGGGAGTCGTCGGAACTGGTCGCGAACCCAGTAGAACGTCACTGGGAAGATGGTCCCGATCACGCCGGCGGCGATGCCGAGTACGACGAACCATCCATAGTGGATCCGGCTCTCGAGCTGCCCGACGTTCGCCGGCACCCGAAACAGGGGATCCCACCCGGCAACGAACCCGTTGACCGCGTAGGCGACGATCGCCGACAGCATCGTATAGAGCAACGCGCTGGCTTCGAACTCCATGTCCGAGTACAGCACTTCGATCGCCATGATCGCGCAGCCGATCGGCGAACGAAAGATCGCCGAGAGGCCGGCCGACATGCCGATGAGCAACAACAGGCGCCGCTCGCGTGCACTGCGCCCCGTCACGGTCGCGTACCACGATCCGGCGGCCGCGGTCACCAACGCGATCGGCCCCTCTCGTCCGGCCGACCCGCCTGATCCGATGGTGATCGCCGACGCGAGGAGCTTGAGCGGACCGACGCGAGCGCGGATCCCGCCGTCCTTCTGATGGAACGCCTGCACTACCGTGTCCGTCCCGTGACCCTCGGCTTCGGGCGCGAGGTAGGCGATCAAGAGGCCAACGATCACCCCACCCAGCGTCGTGGCGACGGGGACGAGCCAGAGTCCGTGTGAGCCGATGTGTTCAACCAGCGTCCCACCTTCGTTCGGCAGGCCCGGCGCCTGGTATCCGGCGAGACCGCGCAGCATGACCGCGTTGACGCCGTGCAGCAGCAGCGTGAAGAGCTGCGCCGCGATGGCTCCGGCGACACCAAGCAGGACAGAGTCGACGATGAGACGACGCTGGCCGGGCCGTGCCGGCGGAATGCGCGGGCGCCCGAGGCGTATCGCGGGATTATCGACGGTGCTCGCGGTGCTCGCGGTGCTCGCGGTGCTCGCGTTCATTTCGAGCAGCGCCTCTGGTATGCCAGAGTACACTGCCGACAATCCAGCCGGCGCCGACTACCCATTCGGCGGCGAGCAGGACCGCCACGAGGAGCATGCGGAGCCATCCATCCAGCGTCCGCAGATGCGCGAATGTCGTGGCGTAGTTGGTGACGAAGGACCAGATAAACACGAGGGTTCCAAGCGGAACTCCGACGCGACCGATCCCGACCCGCACGATGAACGCCGTGCGCGGCGAACCGGCAAATACGTGGATGCGGTGTGTCCACATCGTCGTTGTATCGTGCGGGCGCCGCGCGCGGGGACTGCCCGCGAGCATCGACGCGGCGTCCAACACATTGGTATCAATATAACGGACGGCGCCAACCGCGGCCACGCTGCGCTCGAGACCGGCATTGTACTTTTGATCCATGCATCCGGTCGCCGTCGTTCTCGCTCTGCTGTCGCTGGTGGTCGGCATCGCGGCGCTCGCACGGCGCTTGGGACTCCCCTACCCAATTCTGCTCGTCCTCGGCGGCTTGGCGCTGAGCCTACTCCCGGGACTCCCCCGGATCGCGCTCGCCCCTGACGTCGTGTTCTTTGTCTTCCTCCCGCCGCTGATTTTCTCGGCTGGATACCTGACCTCGCTACGCGATTTTCGGGCAAATCTCCGCCCCATCGGCGTGCTCGCCCTGGGACTGGTCCTGGCCACCATCTTTGGCGTCGCGGGTGTCGCGCACGCGATGATCTCCGGCCTGAGTTGGCCCGCTGCCTTCGTCCTCGGCGCGGTCGTGTCGCCGACGGATCCCGTGTCGGCGACGGCGGTCGCCCGCCGCCTCGGCGTCTCGCGGCGCGTCGTCACGATCCTCGAGGGCGAGAGCGTGGTCAACGATGCCACCGGTCTCGCCGCGTTGCACGTTGCGGTGGCCGCCGCCGTCGTCGGCGCATTCTCGGCCGGTCATGCCGCGCTCGATTTCGCATTCGTGATCGTGGTCGGCGCCGTCGTGGGGATCGCCATCGGCTGGTGCGCCGGGCAACTCCTGCGCGTCACCAACGACGAGCTCACCACCATCTCCCTGACGCTGTTGACGCCGTATGCGGCGTATCTCTCGGCGGATGCGCTCGAGGTCTCGGGAATTCTGAGCGCCGCGGCGGCCGGCCTTACGCTCCGCCAGTTCATGAGTCGACACGCGACTCCTCGCTCGCGCGTCGAAGCGCGCGCCGTGTGGGATGTGCTCGTGTTTCTTCTCAATGGTACGCTGTTCATCCTGACCGGACTCGCGCTGTCCGTTGTGTGGCCCTCGCTCTCGCCGACGCAACATGCCACGCCGATGACGTTGCTGGGGTATGGCGTCTTGGTGAGCGCCGTGGTCGTTGGCATC
>DATMLM010000015.1:0-78138 GCA_035570055.1 Gemmatimonadaceae bacterium | reverse complement strand
CTCGTACCGCGCTGGCTGCATCTCTACGGCGATCACCGTGACCGGTACCCGACCTGGAAGGAAACGACGGTCATTGGCTGGGCCGGTATGCGCGGGGTCCTGAGCTTGGCCGCGGCACTCGCTCTCCCGGAAGTCACCCGGACTGGGGCACCCTTCCCCGCCCGGGCATTGATCTTGTACCTGACGTTCGCCGTGATCCTGGTGACGCTCGTCTTCCAGGGTGGAACGCTGCCGTTCCTACTGCGGCGCCTCAACGTGCGCGACGGCGGTGACGCGCAGCGCGAGGAAGCGTCGGCTCGGCTCCGCGCGGCCGACGCCGCGCTGGAGCACCTCGAGCAGCTTCGGGGTCGCGCCCCGGATGCATTGCTCAACCGACTCATCGACGGCTATCGCGCGCGCACCCATCGCTTGTCCGAGGGAAGCGATACCGGGGACTGCGCGCCCGACGAAGCGTACTCGTACGGGTGGCTCAGGCAGGAAGCGCTGACGGCCGAACGAGAGGAGATCATTGCCCTTCGCGATATCGGCGCGATCGGCGATGACGTGTTACAGACGATCGAGTACGAGCTCGACGTGGAAGCCCTGCGCCTTGCGGCGGCGTATCCCGAGATCCATGATGGACACTCATCGTGACGATCACTGACTCAGAGGCCCCGCCGGCCACATTCGGCAGCCGAGCGTTCAAGGCCGATCCGTTTCCCTTCTACGCGGCGCTTCGCGTCACACAACCCGTCTCGCGAGTCGTGCTGCCCGACCGACAGCGCGCGTGGCTCGTGACGCGGTACGCCGACGTCGCGGCCTGTCTCAAGGACGCCCGCCTGGCGAAGGATCGCCGCAACGCGATGACCCCCCAGCAAATCGCGAAGCAGCCGTGGGTGCCTGCCTTCGTGCGACCGCTCGAACGCAACATGCTGGATCTCGACGACCCGGACCATGCCCGATTGCGGGCGCTGGTCCACAAAGCCTTCACTCCAGCGACCGTTGAGCGACTTCGCGGGCGCATTCAGGTGATCGCGGATCAGCTCATCGACCGCATGGTCTCGACACATCCTCGGGATCTCATTGCCGCGTACGCGTTGCCACTGCCGCTTGCGGTGATCGTGGAGCTCCTCGGCGTGCCGGGAAGAGACCGCGCGCGCTTTCACCGTTGGTCTCGCGCGATCGTTCGGCCACCGACGCCGCTCAATATGGCCCGCGCTATTCCGGCCCTCCTGGCGTTCATGCGGTATTTGCGCGGACTGGTCCGTCGATTGCGCGATGATCCGCAGGAGGGACTGCTCACCGCACTCGTCCAAGTGGAAGAAGCCGGCGATCGGTTGAGCGAGGATGAACTCCTGGCGATGGCGTTCCTGCTGCTGATCGCCGGTCATGAGACGACCGTCAACCTGATCGCATCCGGCATGTTCGCGCTCCTGCAACATCCCGACCAGATGGAGCAGCTCCGTGCCGACCCGAGTCTCATCAAGCCGGCGATCGAAGAGCTGCTGCGCTACACGAATCCATTGGAGACGGCAACGGAGCGCTACGCGCGCGAGGATCTCGCGATCGCGGACACGGCCATTCCCCGTGGCGTGCTGGTGCTGGCCGTCCTCGCCTCGGCGAATCGGGACGAGGCGCAATTTCCCAATGCTGATGCCCTGGATCTGTCACGCGCCGAGAATCGTCATCTCGCCTTCGGACTGGGTTCGCATTTCTGTCTCGGCGCTCCGCTCGCGAGACTCGAGGGACAGATCGCCATCAACACGCTGCTGCGCCGGCTCCCGACCCTCCGCCTGGGCGCCGCAGCGGACACCCTCCGCTGGCGCGCAACGCCGACCCTTCGCGGGCTGGAAGCGCTTCCCGTTCGCTACTATAAGTAAGTAACCGCTATGTCTTCTCCGCACAGACCGACCCGCAGGGAATTCATATGCTCGGCATCGGTTCTCGCCGCCGGACTGCCGCGAGTGCTCGCGGGCCTCAGCACGCGGCCGCCCGTCCCGTTGTCCGAATTCGGCTACGGCGACGTCTCGCTGACCAGTGAGCTGCACGAGCGGCAATTCCACGAAACGCATGCGGTGCTCATGCAGCTGGACGAAGACAGCCTGCTCAAGCCCTTGCGCCAGATGTCCGGCCAGCCCGCGCCCGGCGACGACCTCGGCGGCTGGTATCACTTCGATCCCGAATTTCGACTGCCCGACAACTTTGTCGGCTTTGCACCGGGTTGCAATTTCGGGCAGTGGGTATCGGCGCTGGCGCGCAGTTATGCGATCACGGGCGACCAAGCGACCCGCGACAAAGTGCTGCGGCTGAATCGCCTCTATGCCAAGACCATCACCGGCGACTTCTACGAGAACAACCGGTTCCCCACGTACAGCTACGACAAGCTGGTATGCGGGCTGATCGACGCGCACCAGTTCGCGGGCGATCCCGATGCGCTTTCGATCTTGGACCACACCACCGATACGGCGCTACCGCATTTTCCGAGAGCAGCGGTCGAGCACGGACGACCGTGGCGATCGAATCGCGATGAGACGTGGACATGGGACGAGTCCTACACGATCTCCGAAAATCTTTTCTTGGCGTATCAGCGAGGCGCGGGAGAACGGTATCGCGCGCTGGGCCAGCAATATCTCGACGACGAGTATTTCGGGCCCTTGGCCGAGGGCCGGAACAATCTGGCTGGCAGGCACGCCTACAGTTATGTCAATGCGCTGAGCTCGGCCATGCAGGCCTATCTGACCTTGGGCAGCGAAAAGCATCTGCGCGCAGCCAAGAATGCTTTCGCCATGCTCTCCCAACAGAGTTTTGTCACCGGCGGCTGGGGTCCGAACGAAACGCTGGGTTCCGATCTGGCCCTCAGCCTTGCCGGAACGCACAACAGCTTCGAAACGCCGTGCGGTTCGTACGCCCATTTCAAGCTGACCCGCTACCTGCTACGCGTGACCCGCGACTCCCGATACGGCGACAGCATGGAGCGGGTGATGTACAACACGGTGCTCGGAGCGAAACCGCTGCAGGCAGACGGCCGGCACTTCTATTACTCGGACTACAACTTCAAGGGGCACAAGTTCTATAAGGACGTCGGTTGGGCATGCTGCTCCGGCACCCTACCTCAGGTGGCCGCCGACTATCGGATCAATACGTACTTCCGCGATCCGGATGGCGTGTATGTCAACTTGTATATCCCTTCGACGTTGCGCTGCAAGCAGGTTTCGCTGACGCAGACGAGCGCGTACCCCTCTGAGGGTCACGTGCAGTTCGACGTGACGGCATCGCAGGGGACCGAATGCGCGCTGCGATTTCGGATCCCCGAGTGGGCCGATGGCGCATCGCTCTCGGTGAATGGTCGACGCGTGACCGCGCCGGTGATCCCGGGAGCGTTCGCCTCGATTCGTCGCCTCTGGAGAACCGGCGACCGCGTCGAAGTGAATTTGCCAATGACGATGCGGCTGCAGGCGGTCGACCCGCGGCATCCCGACATCGTCGCGCTCCTCTACGGCCCGCTCGTTCTGTTCGCGATCACCGACTCGCCGCCGGCGGTGACCCGTCGCCAACTCCTGGCCGCGCGGAAAATCGGAGCGCAACAATGGCAAGTCGAGACCGCCGGGGGACCGCTCCGCATGGTGCCGTTTACCGCGATAGCCGACGAGCAGTACTCCACGTACCTCGAGACTTAGGGTGTCATTCGCGCGCGCTCGAGAAACTTTCTGAGCGTCGCGAGCTCCTCGGCGTTCGTGAGCGCGTCGCGAGTCGGACGCTGGAACTCGTGATGCTCGCCGTTGACGATGAACTGATAGACGCCGTGTCCCTTGTCATGCACGGCGCCAACGTCCTCGATCAAATGGAGGAGATCCGCCCACTCGACGTGGGGCGAGGCGTCGTGATGGCGAAAGATCGCCACCAGCGTTTGCTGATGCTCTGGACTCAGGTGACGGTGCGCTGGCATAGTGTAAGGATACTAATGGAGGTGTGACTGCCAATCGCGGGGGACTTTACCCTGCGGCCCCGGTGCTGGTTGGTTCGCCGGGTGCCAACGCGGCGCCGCAAGAGAAGGGCCGTCGACGAAACCCTCCGTGCGGTAATCGTAGAACCACTCCTCGCCCGGCTCGAAACTCGCGATGACCGGATGGCCGGTCTCGTGATTGTGCTTGGTCGCATGTTGGCTCGGTGATGAGTCGCAGCAGCCGATGTGCCCGCACTCCGCACAACGCCTGAGGTGCAACCACCAACCGCCTGCGGCCAGGCATTCTACGCAGCCGTCTCCAGTCGGTCGGACGGCCGGATCAATTCCCGCGGTCTTATGTGCCATCGTTACGGATAGAGTGAGAGGCGGCCAGGACCGCTCAACGCGATCATGAGGTTCATCGTAGCGAGCGTCAGATCATAGTGCCAGCCGTAGGCGTCCTTGCCCCAGAAGCCGGTGTGCCAGACGAAGATTTTCTTCTGGATGCCGCCGGCCATAATGAGGATGAACCCCAGCGCGGCCCAGCGCGCAAGCACGCCGAATGCCAGTCCGGCGCTGCCAGCCATCTCGGCCGCGCCGATGAATATCATAAATGCCGGCGGCATGCCTTCCCGCTTGCTGCGCCCAACGGGGTCCTTCACCGTGCTCCACCCCGTGGGGAAGAACTCGGCCGCGATCATGAGCCGGAGGGCGAGCGCACCGAAGTCGTACGGCTGCACTCGCCGAATCTAACCAGCGCGCTATCGGGCGACTAACCCCTCGCTCAAAATGCCGTGCCGGGCGAACGTCGCCAGCTGATCCCCGTCGTGGCTGACGACGACACTCACGCCGTTCTGCTCCGCCCGATGGAGCCAGCCGAGCTCGTGAGCGATCGCCACCCGGTCCTCGGCCATGTGCCGGCTCGCCGAATCGGGTTTCTCCGTTTCCGTCTCGATCCCGAGGTGATTGAATGCGACGTCGCCCGAGAGGATCACCTCGCGGCCCGACGCGAGCTGCACGTACACCACCTGTGATCCCGGCGTGTGTCCCGGCGCCTTAATGAGCACGACGCCCGGCGCGATAGGCAGCATGCGATCGTAGTCGACGACGATGTAGCGCCCGGCGCGGATTGAGTCGAATGGCGTTTTCGTCATCTTCGGATTGCGGAGCAGCGACTCCATCTGCGCTCGCGTGAGCATCGTCTTGGGCGCCAGCTCGTCGGCTAAGCCCGAGTGTGCCACCATGGCGATGTGGTCATAATGCTCGTGCGTGACAACGATGAGACGGGCTCCTCGCAGGGCCGCGATCGCGCTGGTATACCGGTCATCGAGGAACCGGCTCGGGTCGTTCGCCGCGGCTGCGATCTCGCGGTCCATCGCCGCGTCGACCATGATCCACCCGCTCGGGAAGCGGACCTGGAATACGGGAGTCGGCGACGAAACGCTCGTTGCCGGCGCGTTCGCCACGGCCTCGGACAGCGGCCACGACATCTCGGCGACGTTGACGTACCTGATCGCGGTCGGAAGGTCCCCAGGCACGGCGTGTGCGAGGCCGCGCGCGGCGATGAGCTCCGGCTGCGCGGCCAGCGGCTGCGACAACGCCAGTGTGCACAGAAGGCGGCGAATCATGGTGGCACTCTATCGCCAGAGGGCGACTCCGTACAAGGCAAGTCACCCCTTCGCAGAGCCGATCCGTCCCTCACCATGGGCACTCAGCGCACGACGGGAGCTCGCACGTTCGCGTAGTCGAAATCCGCGGTGACATGGATGGGCTGCAGATCGACGACGTCGCGCACGAGCAGCCCGCTCTTTGCGGAGATCCAGAGCTGAACCGGCTCGCCCGATTCCATCTTGGCGGCATACACCGCCATCGGTTCTCCACGAATCGCGTCATCGGCCAGACGCCGGCAGGCGCTGAAATGGGTGACGCCACCGGTCACGCCCGACAATGCGTTCTCGGGCGCCATCGGCGCTGGGAGCCAGCCCCCGGACATCTTTGTGTACATCATGCCGCCGATCCAGATTGCTTCATCGGTCGCCTTGCTACCCGTCCTGCCTACGACCGCGTGAAAGGGCGTCTTCGATTGGAGCGCGACGGCTGCCTGCACCGGCTCACAATCGGCAAACAGGACTAGGAACGACAGGATCGTGTACATCGTGCCTCCTTGGCGCTTGGGATGCCCGCCAAGGTAGGAGGGACATGTCTGCCGAATGTCCGCTCAGACGTCTGCTGGGATTTCGAGTGCGGCGATGACGCTGGTGGGGTAGATCCAGCCCTTGATCGTCTGACGCCCACCGTCCGCAAAGTCGATCCAGCCTTCATTGAACCCGTCGAGCATCCGTATCCGAGGCTCGGGGTTCTTCATGCCCTGCGATCGAAACAGCTCGTACCACGACTCGCGCGGCACGGGCACCGCGTGCACCGGTCTTCCGAGCACGCAGGCGAACGCATCGGCCAGGTCGTTCGGCGAGATGCGACGCGGGCCCTCGAGCTCGACCACGCGTGTCCCCACCCAGTCTTCCTGCAACAGCTCCGCCGCCACCCGTCCGACATCCTGTGCGGCAACCATCGGAATCGCTCGGTCTGTTGGCATGAGAAAGCTGTGGATGACGCCGGTGTCGTGCGCCGAGGCCATGTCCCACGCGGCGTTGTCGATGAACCAGGCGGGCCTCAAGATCGTGAGCGCGAGCGGCAACTGGGTCAGCGCGGTCTCGAACATCGTGCGCTGCGACAGCAGGTTGTCGTATGCGGCGTCAGCGCCGATCGTCGACAGCAGGAGCACTTTCTTGGGCCGCGTGGCCTCGAGCGCCGCGACGACGCTGTCGATCACGGCCTGCGCCTCTGGGTACCCCGGCGAGGGATCGAACTCCGGCGGTGGCAGGATGAATACCGCCGTTGCGCCCCTGAACGCGGCCGTCAGGGCCGAGGCGTCTTCCATGTCGGCGACCGCGACCTCGCATCCGCGCGCGGTCCAGACGTCGCCCGTCCCCGCGTCACGGACGACGGCGCGGACGCGCTGACCCGCCGCGAGCAATGTCCGGGCGAGCGCGCCACCGACCTTCCCAGTGATTCCGGTGATGGCATATGTCATGATCGACAGTCTAATCACGCTTGATGTATAAGCAAAATGCATTATTGCTATATCATGTATAACCTGAACGACATACGACCACTGTGCGCGTTACTCGAAGAACGGCACGTCTCGCGCGCGGCGGCGCGGTGCAACATGACGCAGCCCGCCATGAGTCGCGTCCTCGATCGATTGCGCATCACGCTCGACGACGAGTTGCTCGTGCGCAGCGGTCGCGCCTACGAGCGCACGCCGCGCGCCGAGCGGCTCCTGGCCGAGCTGCGCGACATTGTGGACCGGCTGGATGCCACGATCGCCGGCGATCGGTTCGTCCCGGAGCAGTGCGAGACCACGTTCCGCGTCGCGACCACGGACTACGCGAGCATCATTTTCCTGCCCCAGCTGCTGCGCACGCTCGAACGACTCGCGCCGCGCGCGGCGGTCGAGGTGACGATGTGGGACCGGCACAGCTTCGACGACGTCGCCGCGGGGCGGATCGACGCCGCGATCATTTCCGTCACCAGCACGCGGTCGACCCTGGTCAGCGAACGGCTGTTCGATGACGACTACGTATGCATGGTCGCGGCCAACCATCCGCTCCCGGCCCGGCGCGTGGACCTCGAGTCGTATCTGGAATTCCGTCACGCCGTCGTGGACGTCGCGCGCGGCGGGCAACCGCCGGCCGATGAGCCGCTCGCCGCGCTCGGCCGCCGGCGGCGCGTCGGATACCGCACGCCGTTCCTCGGCTCCGCCGTCTTCGCGGTGGCCCGCACATCCATGATCCTCACGGTGCCGCGCCGGCTGGCGGCGAGCTACGTCGGCAAGGTGCCCGTCAGGGTCCTCGCGGCGCCGCGCGAGCTGGCGACGTTCACGTACTCACTGGTCTGGCACCAACGCTTCGACGCGTCGCTCCCGCACGTGTGGTTTCGGGAGCGCATTCGACTGCTGGCTCGCCGGTGGGACCCGGAGTCCCACAAGCGAACACCAGCCGCCGCTCATCGACCCGTAAGCGGCCAAACGAAAAAGAGTTACGCACGGGCACGGTCCTAGCCATGGGGAGGGCTATGCAAGATCTCAAAAACGCATTTCGCTCTCTCGCGCGCGCACAGGGACTGGCGATCACCGTCATCCTCACGCTCGCCCTCGGGATCGGCGCCAATGCCGCGATCTTCACGCTCGTCCGCGGCGTGCTCCTCCGACCGCTCGTCAACCGCGACGAGCAACACTTGATCTACATTCGCCAGAGCCAGAGCGGGCTCGGTGCTGAGGACGCCGCGTTCTCAGTCCCCGAGCTCAAGGACCTCGAGTCCGGCATCCACTCGTTCGCCGAGTTCGGCGAATTCTCGGACATCGACTTCGTGATGGTGGGCCTCGGCGAGCCACGCCAGGTCCACGCGGGCGTGGCCAACGGCTCGTACTTCGATGTCATGGGACTGCACCCGGTCCTTGGCCGCCTCATCGGCCCAGGCGATGACGGCCCGACGGCGCCCGGCGTCGTTGTCCTCACGTATCGATTCTGGTCCTCGGTCCTCCACAGCGATCGCGGCGTGCTCGGCAAGACCGTACGACTGGGCAGCGGCTCCGCGGGCACGCGCACCGGAACGATCATTGGCGTCCTCGAACCCTCGACCGCCTATCCGACCGAGACCGAGATCATCTCCAATATCGTCACCAGCCCACACCATCTCTCGGCGACCATGGTGACGGGCCGCATCCACCGCATGACGGAGCTCTTCGGCCGGCTCGCACCCGGTGCGACGCTCGCCGGGGCGCGCGCCGAGCTCCAGACCGCGTATGCCTCGATGATGAGACAACATCCGGAGGCATACCCGAAGCAAGCCCAGTCCGCCATCAGCGCGCTCCGTCTCCGCGACCAGATCAACGCCCGCGCCCGCCCGGTGCTGCTCGTGCTGCTCGCCGCCTCGGGTCTGGTGTTCATCATCGCGTGCTCGAACGTCGCGAACCTGCTCCTCGCCCGCACCGTGCGCCGCGAAAATGAGCTGGCCGTTCGCGCCGCACTCGGTGCCAGCGCGGGCACACTCCGGCGCGCGCTGCTCGCCGAGAGTCTGGTGCTCTGTGGTGCCGGGGCACTCCTCGGTGTGCTGAGCGCGGAGCCCATGGTCTCGATTCTCGCGCGCTACGCGGCGCGATTCTCGGTCCGCGCGCTTGATCTCACGGTCGATTCCAGCATGCTTTGGGTCGGCGCGGGGCTCGCGATCGTCGCGGCGGTGCTGCTCGCGTTCGTCCCGCGCCTCCCATCGGCGGGATTCGGGGTGGCGAGTGGCGGCGTCCGCATCACCGGCGGCACGAACCGCCGGCTCCGGCTCTTCGCGGTCACGCAGATCGCCGCCTCGTTCGTCCTGCTGGCCGGCGCCAGCATGCTCGTGAAGTCCCTGCTGGACCTGCAATCCGCCCGCACGGGCCTCGACATGACGCACGTGCTGGTCGCCGACGTACCGGTGGACGCCTATGGCCGCACGCCCGCGCAGGTTGCCGCGTTCTATAAAGAGGCGGTTCGACGCGTGTCGCAGCTTCCCGGTGTCGACGGCGTCGCGGTCGGCCAGTCCGCGCCCTGGCGCGATGCGAACATCCAGTTCGGCCTGCAGTTCACGGCCGAGGGACACGCCGCCGGTTCGGCCGAAGACAACCCGCGCGCCAAGCCTCGCACCATCACACCAGGATTTTTCGCGACGCTCGGCGTGCCGATGCTCGAAGGGCGCGACTTCAACGACTTCGATCGCCGCGACAGCGAGCCGGTGGTGATCATCAGCAAGAGCGTCGCCGAGCAGATGTTCCCGGGACAGGATCCGCTCAATCATCACGTGACGTGGGTCGATCCGTTGATCCAGTTCGCGGGCATCCAACCGACGCCGCGGCGCATCGTCGGCGTGGTCGACGATATCGACGACGTGAACGTCCTGCCCACACCCACGCTCACCATCTACGGGCCGATCGACCAAGCAAACCTGTGGGGCGGCCGCTTGTTCGTGCACACGCATACCAATCCATACACACTGGTCACGCCGATCACCCGCGCGATCCGCGATCTCTCGGCCGATGAGCCAGTCGAGCACGCGGCCACGCTCGCGGATGTGCGCGCCGAGGTGTTGGCACCGGACCGACTGAATTCCCTGGTGTTCGGCGGATTCGCCATCGTCGCGCTCGCCATCGCGATCGTCGGCGTCGCGGGCGTCCTGGCGTTCTCCGTCAGCGCCCGCACGCGTGAATTCGGCATCCGTCTCGCCATCGGCTCTCAGGCGAGCGGCCTGTTGGCGGGCGTCGTGCGCGAAGGGGCGGTCATGGCCACCGCGGGGATCATGGCGGGCGCCGCGCTCGGCTATGCCCTGGCCCGGGTGGCGGCCAGCTATATCCTCGACCTGAAAATGCCGAGCGTGCTACCCGTCGTCCTCTCGGCGGTGATTCTATTGGCCGCCGCGATCGCCGCGTCGGTGCTTCCGGCCGCTCGTGCCGCGCGCGTCGACGTCATCCAAGCGCTTCGTTCGGAGTAACTGCTACTCGGCTTGTAGCGCTCGCGCGGGGTCGACCCGACTCGCGCGATGCGCCGGCAGGTATGCCGCGACCGCGGCGACAACGAGCAGTATGGCGCAGGCGCTGACGAGCGATACCGGATCCGTTGGACTTACGTCGAAGAGCAGCGAGGCGATGACCCGCGACGCGCCCAACGCACCGAGGATGCCGACGGCCGCACCGGCAACCGAGACGATCATGGCCCGTTGTAGGACTTCCCGCTGCACCTGCCTCGAGGTCGCGCCGAGGGCCATGCGCACGCCGATGTCGCGCGTCTGCTCACGGACGGCCGAGGCCATGACGCCGTAGAGGCCGACCGCGGCCAGGAAGAGCGCGACCAGACCGAACGTCGAGACGATGAGCGCGCTCATGCGCGGTTCCGCGAGCGGCTTGTCGAGGTAGTCATCCATCGTCCGCGCCGTCCACACGATGGCATCAGGGTCCACGTCCTTGACCGCGCGCCGGATGCTGGGGAGCAGCGCCGCCAAGCTGGTCGTGCTTCGCATCGCCATGTACCCCTGCCAAAATAATTGTCGGAAAGACAAGTAGACGAGCGGCGTCTCGTCACGCAATGAGCGCCAGCGAGTGTCGCCGACGACACCGACGACCGTGAGCCACGGTTGCGGTGTCGCAGTCGACGCGCGAATGCGCTTGCCGATCGGATCTTGACCAGGCCAATAGCGCTGCGCGACGGCTGCGCTCACGACGGCGACCGCCTGGCTCCCCTCGCGGTCCGAGTCCAGAAACCCCCGCCCGCGGAGAATCGGAATGCCGAGCACGCGGAAGGACTCCGGTCCGCCTACCTCGAACGATATCAGCGGACTGTGCGCGACCTCGGCCACGGTCTGCTGGTCCGACTGCCAGGGCGCCATCAGATAGCCCAGACCTGCCAGTGGGTACACGACGGTCGGCGCCACCCCGGTGACGCCGGCTACGGCATCGATGCGGGGAGCCAACCCATCCCACAGCGCCAACATGTGGGCGCGATCCGGATATTTGGCGTGAGGGACCGTCACGAAGAGCACCGAGAGGTGGTCGGCGCGAAATCCGAGGTTGAGTGACTGCAACCGTTGGAGGCTGCGGCCGAGGAGTCCAGCGCCGGCGAGCAGGATGAGCGCCAGTGCGACTTGCGCGCCGACGAGAGCCTGCCGGAGCGTGCGGCGGCCGCGGGTCGACCGCCCCGATCGAGTATCGAGTCGTAGCTGCACCGCCGCGTCACCTCGGGCGCCCGCGAGCACCGGAAGGATTCCGAACAGCACGACGCAGGCGAGCGTCACCGCGGTCGCGACGCCGAAGGGTGCGCCGGAGACGCGCACGGCATCGAGGCGCGGCAGTTGCGACGGGGCCGCGGTGACAAGCGCGCGCCGGGCGAGCTCGCCGACCACGAAACCGAGCACGCCACCGGCTGCGCCGAGCAGCACGCACTCGACCACCAGTTGCCGCACGACATCGAGATATGTCGCGCCCAGCGCGCGCCGCACCGCCAGCTCGCGCGACCGCGCCGCCGCGCGCATCAACTGCAGGTTGCCAATGTTGATGCAGATGATCGCGAGCAGGAGGCTAACAGCAGCGATGAGTGCCACGAGCACCGGGCGCGCGGAGCCGACGACGGCGGCATTGAACGGCTTGAACTCGACGAGCGAAAAATTCCCCTGCCAGTGTTGCTCTCGTATTTGTCGCTCGACGATCGAGCGATATTCATCGCGCGCCATGGCCAGCGTCGCGTGCGGGGCCAACCGCCCGACGATCCGTAGCCCCGACCACGTATACGGCGCGGGCATCCAATAGTCCGCACCCGCCGGCAGATCGATCCCCGGCGGCGCGACGCCGACGACGCTGTAGGTGACGCCGATGGTGGGTTGCCGAAACTGCCGGCCGACGACGGCCGGATCGCCGTTGAAGTATCGCTGCCACGCGTCGTAGCTCAACACGATGACGCGCGACAGGCTGTCATCCTCGGCGTGCAGCAAGCGGCCGATCACCGGCCGGACTCCGAGGACGTCGAAGAACTGCCCATCGACCTGGGCTCCGGCGAGCGGCAGCGGTCGGTCCCCATCCGTCATGGGAAAGTTGACCGCCCCGCGGATATCGTAGGCGGTGATCGCGCGCAGCGTGCGACTGATCTGCCGCATCTGGACGAGATCCTCGAGGCCGGCCGCCAGCTCGTTGCCGCTATTGTCGAGAATGCGCGCGATCACAATGCGATCGGGGTCGCTCACCGGCGGAGGCCGTAGCAGGACGGCGTTGAACACCGCCCAGATCGCGACGGTCATGCCGATGCCGACGCCGAGGATCAACACAGCGGTTACGGCGAACGTCGGGCTCCGCCGGAATCCCCGCAGCGCGACTCGAACGTCCCGTACGACGCGGTCAGTCATGGCTCTAGAATACACCGAATAGTGGGACATGACATCCCGTAAGCGAAACGGGCGCCCGTGGTGTAAAATGGCGAAACTCTTTGTGCGCAAACGGTTACTCGCCCGGCTCGAACTGGCCCGCACTCTGCCCTAGCCCCGACTCATGCTTACGACGCTGAGACACGCGGCTCAACGCCTCGCCAAGACTCCCGGATTCGCGATCACCGCGCTCGCCACGCTCGCGGTCTGCATCGGCGCCAACCTGGCCATCTTCGCCGTCTTCGACGGCATCGTCCTTCGCCCGCTGCCGTTCCCGGCGGCCGACCGTCTGGTCCTCGTGACCAACAGCTATCCGGGCGTCGGAGTCGACCAGGCCGGCGTCTCGATCCCGAACTACTTCGACCGCCGACATGCCATCAAGGCGTTCGCCTCCGTGTCGGTCATTGAGGAGTCCGACGTCATCGTCGGTGACGTTGGTTCGCCGAACCGCGTAGCCGACGCGCGCATCTCGCCGGAATTCTTCGGGACGCTGAACGTGCCGCTCGCCAAAGGTCGCCAGTTCACCGAAGCGGAGTTGGGGTACGGCCCTGACCAAGTGGCGATCCTGACCGACGGATTCTGGCGCACCTACTTCAAAGCTGACCCGTCCGTGCTCGGCCGCACGTTCTTGAACGATGGGCTCCGGGTCGTGGTCGTCGGCGTGTTGCCACCGGGCTTTCACTATTTGTCGAGCCACGCGCAATTCTATCGGCCACTGTCGTCCGCGAGCGAAGATCGTTCCCCGGCCATGCGTCACGCCACCGGGCCGACGATGATCGCCCGGCTCGCGCCGGGAGCGACCGTCGCCGAGGCCCAGGCCCAGATGAACGCATTCGACGCCGCGCAGTCCGCCGACGATGTGCTCGCGCGGGCCATTCGCCTCACCGGCTACCATACGATCGTCGCGCCACTGCACGACAACTATGTGCGCACGATTCGCCCCACGTTGGTGCTGTTGCAGTTCGGTGTGCTCAGCCTACTGCTCATCGGCGGCGTCAATCTCGCCAACCTGCTCTTGATCCGCACGAACAAGCGCATCAAGGAGCTCGCGGTACGCCTCGCGCTCGGCGCCAGCCGGCGGCACCTGGCGGTCGATGCGTTGGCGGAGACCACGGTGCTGGCACTCGCGGGGAGCGTCGCGGGTCTCGTTGTCGCGGCGCTCGCGGTTGGCCTCGTGCCGGTCCTGGGCATCGATCGCTTACCGCTGGGCGAGTCCGTCACGATCGACGGACGCGTCGTGGCGGCGGCGTTTGCGGGCGCATTGCTGTTCGGGTGGCTGCTCGCGGCCCCGAATATCTGGTTCACGCTGCGCCTCCAGCTCGGCGCGACGCTAACGGCCGAGTCGCGCGGCGGCATCGCGAGTCGTGGCGCGCAGCGCGTGCGACACGCGTTCATCGTCGCGCAGGTCGCGCTCGCGTTCATGCTCGTCTCGAGCGCGGGCCTCTTGGGGATCAGCCTCAAGCACGTGCTCGACACGCCCACCGGATTCCGACCATCCGGAATCCTCACGGGCCGTATCACGCTGCCGCAGAAAGCCTACCAGGACAACGCGGCGTTGCTCGCCTTCGTCGAGCGTCTCGTGCCGGCGATGCGAAGCATTCCAGGCGTAACCAATGTCGCGATCAACACGTCGCTCCCGTTCCTCGTCAACCGCGGCACGAGCATCACCGCGGTCGAGGGCATCACGGACCGGGCCGATGCGACGTTTCGGGCCCACGAGCTGGCGGCGGCCTCCGCCGACTACTGGCCGACGATGGGGATCCGCCTGCTGCGCGGACGGCTGCTCACGGACGCCGACAACCACCATGGCCGAGCCTGGGCCTGTGTCGTGGATCAGGCGTTCGCCGATCAGTACTGGCCAGGCGGTGATCCTCTGGGTCACCGGTTGACACCGGGGTCAACGACGTTCGACACTGCCTACGCCCTCACGGTCGTTGGCGTGGTCGCGAATGTCAAACACGCGGATGTCGCGGAACACGGCGCCGGCGCCGTCTATTTTCCATTCGCGTTCTGGCCGAATCGATCATTCGCGCTGGCCGTGCGGACCACGCTGCCACCAGCCGTGATGGCGCCCGCGGTGCGACAGGTCGTTCTTACACTCGACCCCGCGCTCCCGATCGACGACCTTCGATCATTCCAGTCGCGCATCGACGACAGCCTGATCGCCCGTCGCTCGCCCGCTATCCTCGCTGTCGCATTCGCCGCGGTCGCGCTGCTGCTGGCGGCGATCGGCACGTACGGCGTGCTCAGCTACGCCGTCCAGCAGCGATGGCGCGAGATCGGCCTGCGCATGGCACTCGGCGCCCGACCGGATCAAATCCGGAACCAGTTCCTGTCGATCGATGCGTCGCTGCTGGCCGCCGGCCTTGGACTCGGCGTCGTCGGCGCCTTGGGCGCGAGCCGAGCCATGCGCGCCATTCTGTTCGGCGTACCATCGCTGCCCGCGGGCACACTCGCCGTCACGGCGCTGCTCATGAGTGCCGTCTCGCTGAGCGCCTGCTTGCTGCCAGCGTACCGCGCAACGCGAGCCGATCCCATGATGGCCATTCGGTCGGACTAAGCGCTACCTATAGGTCGCTTCCGTGCGATACAGATAATCACGGTGCAGCGCAAAATTTACGGCGGAACCAAACGTCGGACCAACGAGGGGGTTGGCATCGAACATGTCCGCAATAGCGGCGTTCACTTTGTCCAACCCCTCTGCTTTCGCCGTGATGACGGTGATCCAAAATGTGTCGGGTGGTTCGGTGTGTTCCGCCTGAACGTCGACTTCGTATTCGATGAGCGTCCCATCCGAGATCAGCTTCTCGAACAACGGCACGAAGATGTTCTTGCTTACGAGGTTCACCGCATCGGCCGGCGCATTCGCGTTCAGCCGAAACGAGGTCGTTTGGGTGTAGGCGCCGTGCCAGGATCCGGGACGCCGGTTGTAGAATCGACTGACATAGATGTCGTCCGAGTGTTTCGCGGCCGATGTCTTGTGCACCTCCTCCAACACGTGCAATACCGTCGCCATTGACATGGCCGACCACCACACTCTATGCGTGCTGCCATCGGTTTGATGCAGCAACGTCTCATCGGTCCCGTAGGCGATCAGGGAGCTGTCCGCGGGCGCGTTCGGAATAGCCCCGCTGGATACGATGGTGTACATCGGTGCCGATTGCGCCGGCGCCGGGGTTGCCAAGGCAACCACCAGCGCCGACGCGATTGCGAAAACAGCCCTTATGGACAAACGGGCGCGAAGTTGTTATTCCGCGCCGTGCGTTCCGGCTCCGGGATGTTCTCCTGCGATGTGTGGAAGTCCCCGGACGTCGTGCCCTCCCACGTCGTGAGATCTTGCATGATAAGACCATAGTCTCGGATCCCGGCGATCTGGTCGCCGGTCGCGTCACTCATCAGTGAAGGGATCATTTCCTTCATCAGAAAGTCGCGAACGTGCACGTAGTCGGTCGCCGCGAGCGGCAGTGCGGTGGGGAGCCCACCGACGACCGTGCGCACGTTGTCCACGATCGATGCCGCCTGGGCGTACGACCCGATGCCAAGGTACGCCCGCGCGAGCAGGAACTGCAGTTGGATATTACGGGTAATCGGTACCGGGGTCGACGCGCTGATGTTGTTGAGATACGCGTAGCTCGACGCGACGCTTCCGCCCGTCGAGGTCGGCCGCGCCGGCGCCTGCGCGAACTTCGCCAGGAACCGTTGGTCGTGCAGCGTGTCGATCTGTTGCGCGGCGCCTTCCAACACGAAGTCCGCGCTCGAGATGGTGTAGATGATGTTCTGGAGATCGCCCGCGGCGGCCGAGAAATCATGAGATACGCCGAGGTCGTTGGCTGCCACCGCTTCCCCGGCGGTCAGCGTCGGCGTGTACAGCGATGATGCCGTGATATCGATGATCGCCGAGTCGAGCTGATTCACGTCCGGCTGACCAGCCGAAGTCGCCGTCGGACGGGTTCCGCCAGGTCCCCTCGCGATGGCGTACGCGAGCTCGACACGCGCGCGTCCACGGAGCGCGTACACCAAGTTCAACCAACCACCGGCCGTGTTGCCGATGGCGCTGTAGGTCGGCGGAACCTGCAGCGCGGAGAAGGTCGAGCCGGGCACGCCCAGAACGGTCGACGGTGGACCGACCGTCAGTTCCGCTTGCGCCGTATCGAGCATCGCCACGATTGCGCGCCACCCATCCCTGGCGCAGACAATCGGCGCGAGACCGCTGCCCGAGACCGGTCCACCCACGGTGTTGAGGGCCATGCCGACCGTGTCGTGCGACAACAAGATGTACATGTACGCGAGCGCCTTGATCGTTTGCATCGAGCCCTGGAGCGCTTTGACGTTCGCCGCAGGGATCGCAGCCCCCGCGTTGGTCAGCGTCGGGAGCACGCCGATAACCGAGTCGGCATCTTTGATGGTCTGGTAGTCCTCAGTCCAGGTGTTCGCGCCGAAGTTATCGATATCGAGCGGCGCCGATCCGGTGAGTTCAGTGACGAAGCGCACCTCGGACGGCGTAAAGTACGCCGAATTCCGGGCGAATCCGTCCATCTCCACTTCATACTGAACTATGTTGACGCGGGCGTGGCTGAACACGCCCGTCATCTCATTTTGCAGCGCCCCGACGTCGTGCGCGAATCCCGTCGGGACGTTGTAGTCGGGCACGAGCGCTTCGTTACAGGCTGCCAGCGCCATACCCGCGGCCAGAATCCCCAGTGTCGTGTGTATGCGCATGGCTCAGAACCCCAGCTCGAGGGACATGAAGTAACTCCGGGTCGGCGGGAACGGCGTTACGTCCTGTCCGCGTCCAAACTGCTGGGTGCCGAAGTTCGAGACCTCGGGGTCGAGGCCCGGGTAGTTGGTGATCGTGAACAGGTTGCGGCCCGTCAGGACGAGGCTCGCGTGCTGGAGATAACCGTGCCCCACGCCACTGACGAAGGCGTGCGGGAGGTCCCATTTCGCGGTCAGCTCGCGCAGCTTCAGGAACGACGCGCGGAAGACGTACGCGGTCAGGTGCTTCCCGTATGATGCGAGTCGCGCATTCGTCGCGGCCGTATCCGCCGTGTTGCCCGGGTTGACCCCGGCCACACCGAGATAGGCGAAGTCCCAGTACTGCTGCGTCAGGTCGTCCACCGACATGCCGTCGCGCCAGTCGAAGAAGGCGTGGAGATGCAACGGTCCGTAGCTCAGATCGTTGCCGAAGCCGAGCGTGAGCGCCGGCGCGGCGTTCCCCATCTGCTGCAGCACGTTTGGGTTCGTCGCGTAACCATAGATCGCGTTCGCTGACGCGCCCGGTATAATGTGGTAGCCGCCGAACGGAAAGTCGCCGAAGGAGTTGCCGGCCGGGAACGGCGGGATCGGCAAGTTGTCGACGCGGTCATAGACGCGCGAGTACTGCTCGGTGGTGCTCCACGAGAACTTGCCCGACTGAATGGGCGTCGCGTTGAACGAGAGCTCGAGACCCTGGTTCGTGAGCTGGCCGCCGTTCGTCCATCCGAAGGTGTAGCCGGCCGACGGAAGCACGGTCTCCTGCAGCAGCAGGTTCGTGACGCGCTTTTGGAAGATCGTCGCGTTCACCGCCATCCGCCCCTTGAACGCGGTCAGATCGACGCCGGTCTCGATACTGGTGTTGGTCTCGGGGCGAACGTTTGGATCGCCCAGGGTCGCGGCGAACCCGGTCCCCGAGATCGCGTTGTAGTTCGTGGTCAGCGTCGAGTCGAATTTCACGCCGTAGATGGGCAGCGTACCCGCCTGGCCGTATGCCGCGCGGACTTTGAGCTCGGTGTTGCCCGTCAAGATGCGGAACGAGCCGGCGACTTTCGGATACGGATAGAACTTGTTGATGGCGCCGTTGTTCGAGCTCCGCTCGGCGTTGACGCCACCCGTCAGGGACAGTCGCTCGTCGAACAGGAGGAGCTGCTCCTGCGCGTAGTAGCCGGCGTCGTTCGACTCGGTCTGCTGATAGAACGGGGTGATCTGCGCCGCGTTGGTGTACGCGTACGCACCCGTCACCAGACCAATGCCGGTGCCCGCGTTCTGGTAGGTCGCATCTTTGTCTCGGGTGATACCGATCGACGTGGTCGCCGAGAGCAGCGTGCTCGGCGTCCATCGGTGGATCAAGCTGACCGAGAAGTTCGAGAGCCGGTCGTAGCTCTGATTGCTCATACTCGAACCGGGCAGCTGGATCAACGAAGAGTGCTGGACCTGGAGGTTCGGGGGTGCAAAGAACTGCGTGTGTTCGTTCACGAAATCGGCGCCGCCGACGGCCGCGATCTCGAGGCTCTGCTTCGTCGCCGTGAAGAGCTTCCAGTTCGCGGTTCCGCTGAGTGTGGTGCGGTTCACTTCATCAGGCGTCTGCATCTCCGACGCATCCTGGAAGGCATTCGCCTGACCGAACGGATTGAACACGTATTGCCCGTTCGCCGTGTGGCAGTACATGCAGAAGAAGGACGGCGTGTACGCCAGCACGTCGTACCCGGAGACACCGAGATTGTCGTTGCCGTTGACGCCGGTCCGGGTGAGCGACGACGTGTAGCTCAAGTTCGCCGCGACGCTGATCGCCGAGAACATCGTCTGGTTCACGCTGGCGCGGACCGACTGTTTGTTGTAGCCGGTGTTGATCTGCGCGCCGTTGTCATACTTGCTGAGACCGGACAGGAAGTACGTCGTCGTCGGTGTGCCACCACGAATGGTCAGATCGGTCTCGTTCGAGGCCTCCTTGTTGCCATACAACGCGGCCTGCAGGTCGCAGAAGCCGTTGCACTCATCGTAGTTCTGCTTCACGGCCGCCGCGGTCATGCCGTCGTTTTCGCCGAGCGCGTACGCCTCGGTCAAAGTGAAGTGGCGCGCAGCGAGGTCGTGCTCCAACTCGTAATGGCCGAACTTCTCCGTGGCGTCGATCTCGGGCTTCGAGACTGAGCCCTTCTTCGTCGTGATGACGACCACCCCGGCGGCCGCGCGGCTGCCATAGATCGAGGCTGCGGCTGCGCCCTCCAGCACCTGCATCGACTCGATGTCGTTCGGGTTGATGTCGGCGATACGGTTGACCGACTGGTCCTGATTGCTCGTCGGGACCCCGATGCCGTTCGCGCCGGTCAGGGTGTTCAAGCCGGTGTTGAACGTGGCGTTGGAGACGATCACGCCGTCGACGACGTAGAGCGGCTCCGTGTTGCCCATGATCGACGTGACACCGCGGACGCTGACCTGCAAGCCGCCGCCCGGGGCGCCGGAGTTCTGATCGACCTGCACGCCCGGCACCTTGCCTTGAAGCGCATTCTCGATGGTCGCGGTCGGGGCTCCGTTGAGTTGGTCGCCGGTGACGATCGGGTCGTGGGTCGCGGCATTCTTGCTCGTCGTTGTCGTCGCCACACCCGTGATCACTTCTTGCTCCAAGTGCAGGACGTCCTGCTTCAGGGTCACCGCGTACTCGGTCTGCCCCGGTACCAGGGTAATGGTCGCTCCGATGTATCCGATCCGGCGAATCTCGATGGCCTTCGCGCTCGCCGG
This sequence comes from Gemmatimonadaceae bacterium, assembly GCA_035570055.1. GTDB lineage: Bacteria > Gemmatimonadota > Gemmatimonadetes > Gemmatimonadales > Gemmatimonadaceae > DASRDS01. The sequence continues at coordinate 57,731 of DATMLM010000015.1, read as the reverse complement.
AACGTTGCGAATCGTAAATCGACCGCTGTCGGTCGTGAGCGCGCCGAGCGTCGTACCGGTGACGTTGACGCGGACCGACGGGATCGGGATCTTGGCATCCAGATCGGTGACTTGGCCTGTAATGCGCTGTGCTTCTTGACCGGACGCGCTTCGCCCAAGAGCAAGCGCAAGCGCTACGGCCGTCGCGATAGACGAACGTACTGTCAAGGTGCCTCCGTCAAATTTTTGGTGGGGGTGGTGCAGAGCGGCGGACGCTAGAGGTGTATGTGAGCCTCCTCGATGGATGGTTCGACGCTTATAGTCGGTCGAGGCGATCCACCGTGGACAACGAACTGCGGATGTGGTCCGGAAATGGCTGGGTCGGGACGTCAGCCGTCGTTTAGCGCATGCCACCGCAGCATGTAGCCGAAAGCCCGGACGGTCATGACGTGCCGGGGCGAGGCGGGATCGCGCTCCAGTTTTTGCCGAAGGGTCGCGATGTGCGTATCGACGGTTCTGCCCGTCGTGTGGGGACCCCAGACGTCCTGCAGGATCTCGTCGCGCGACACGATGCGGTCGCGCCGGCGCACGAGCGCCATCAGCAAATCGAATTCCTTCGGGCTGAGCGCGACGGTCTCGCCGCCCCGACGCACCATGCGGGCGGCCGGGTGTACCTCGATATCGCCGAACCGAATCATTGGTGACGTGCTGGCGAACTCTGGGCTCACCCGCCTCACGAGCGCGCGCACGCGGGCGAGGAACTCGGGGAGGTGCACGGGCTTCGTCATGAAATCATCGGCGCCCAGGGCGAAGCCCCGCAGCACTTCCGTCTCGTCGGAACCCGCCGTCAACACGATGACTGGCACGTCGTGCACGCCGTGATCCCGCAACGCCTGCAACACGTCGCAGCCGCTCTCGCCGGCCGCCATGATGTCGAGCACGATGAGGGCGGGCGCGTGGAGCGCGATGCATCGGTGCGCCCCGTCGGCGTCGGGGGCGACATCGACACTGAATCCCTCGATCTCCAGGGCGCCGCACAAGGTCGAGGCGAACGCGTGATTGGGAGTGACCAGAAGGATGCGCAGAGCTCGCGGGTCACTCACGCTGGAATCAGGTAGCCTCGGGCCCGGATGGTGAGGATGTGCCGGGGATCTTGCGGGGTGTCTTCGAGTTTGCATCGCAGCCGATGCACCAGAACCTTGACCCCATTCCCACTCGGCCGGGCGCCGGTTTCCGATGCCGCCAGCGACAACTCGTCGGTCGAGACGACGCGGCCCCGACGGCGGAGGAGCGCGCGCAGAATGGCGTGCTCGCTCGGGGTGAGACTCACGTGACCCTCCAGTCTGTCCACGATTGGACTCGATGGGTCGATCCGCACCCCGCCGATCTCCCAATGCCTCGACCGCGTATCCCCGTGCACGTTGCGCCAGCGCGTGACCGCGCGGAGGCGCGCCGCGAGCTCGCGGTACGTGCAGGTGTCGCTGGTACAGCCGTCGGCTCCGGAGTCGAGCGCGTCAATCGCCGCGCTCGCGTTTGCTCCCCGGGTAATCGCCAGAATCGCGACCGGGTGTCCGTGATCACGGATCGCGCGAATGAGTTGAACGCCGCGCCGGGCCGGGTCGTCCGCTTCGACCAGCATGAGTGACACCCCGGAGTCGCGCGCCCGCGAGATCGCGTGCTTGTCCGGTGTGATGAACCCCCGGTCACAACCGCCCCGCGCCAGCGAGGCTCTCAGCCACTCGGCGCGCCGCCGGGAAGCGGAGACGATCAGGAATGCCTCTGCCGCCATGGTCCGCTCAGGGCGCATGCGCGATAACGTCCGTTCCGTCCGACCACTGACCCATGGGGACGTTGAACTCGGTCATTGGTGCCGGATCGAAGGACACGGCAAAGATGGGAGAGTCCGCCTGATCTGCGCCCCACGCCGCGGCATCGATGCGTGGAAGCTCGAACATCACGTGGGCCATGTTATGGTCACCCCGATCGGTCAGGTACGCTTCCTTGGACAGCATGTAGCACATCGCGCCCGACTCCGGAGCCCCCAGCTCTTTCTTGTCGACCGCGGTCTTGATCCCATCGACGATTTGGGCTTTGGAGAAGCCGGCGAATGCCATCTCGGTCTCTTTCAACAGCACCGGCAAGACGGTCCGCGCGGCCGGCGCGTTGTAGCACATGGGACTCCGATTTTTCGGATTCCAGTACTCCTTGTTGGTCAACGGCCCCGTAAACGCCCGGCCCACCAGGCAGACGAAGCCGTTTTTGCCTTTGACGGCCGTTTCGTAGTTCTTCTGTCCCAGCACTAAGACATCGGCATCGCGGGAGATGGACGGAGGAGCCGCCGTGCGGGCCAGCGCGATTTCGGCGTCACGGCCCATCCGGTACTGCTCGATCGGCGCCATGCTGGGATACCGGTCCTGTGCCTGGATCGGCCCTGTGACGCCCGACACGGCGAGTAGCACGGCGACCAACACGAGGGGTCCCCGCGCGATCGCGTTGCCAGTGGTTCGCAGCATTGATGGTCTCCGGTGTGAGGGCTCCTGGATCGGTCGGACTTCGACACCTCCCAACCGTATCGACGGGATCCCGGACGCGAGTCGAATGGCGTCGTTCAGATCCCTGGCATCGAGCAGGATGAGCCCGCCGATCTGCCCATTCGTCTCGGCACATGGGCCATGCGTGACGGACCGCACGCCGCCTCGGACTCGCACCGTGGTGGCCGCGTGCAGCAACTCGAGGGTAGTGGCGACGACGCGGTGGCCACTCGCCCGGAGCGACTCGTCATAGGCCACGCTTTCATCGATCATGGCCTGCGATTCATGGTCGGACATGGCACACAGCTTCTTCTCGTCAAAGAACACCACGCACAGATATTTCATTGCTTCTCCTGTTCGTTCGATAGTCGTTCGGGATGGTCACAAATGGACAAACAGTTTTGTGTGAATTTTGCGTGGGTGTATTCCAACCTTTTGGGCGTGCGGCATCACCCATTTCATATGAAGTACCTGTGCATGGTCTTCTTTGACGAGAAGAAGCTGGACGCGCTGTCCGATGACGAGTGGCGTGCCTTCGAGGCGGCCACCCGCGCCTGCGAAGAGAACCTGCGGAGGAGCGGCCACTTCATCGCCGCGCAAGCGCTGCAATCGGTCCAGGTGGCGACGACGGTGCGCGTACGCAATGGAAGGGTGTCGGTCACGGATGGGCCATTTGCCGAGACCAACGAGCAGTTGGGCGGCTTCTCGGTGATCGAAGCACCGGACATGAATGAAGCCATCGCGTTGGCTGCGACGATCCCGGCCGCGGATCTCGGAGGTGTCGAAGTGCGACCCATGCCATGAGGGCGGCGCGTGCACGCGTCAGCGAGCCCCGCGAGATGGTGGAGGAGATCTATCGGAGAGAATCGCGTCGGGTCCTCGCCACGCTCATCGATCTCCTGGGTGACTTTGATCGGGCCGAGGAAGCGATGCACGATGCGTTCGCGGCGGCGGTCGAACAGTGGCCGCGCACCGGTATCCCGGCTCGCCCCCGTGCGTGGCTGATATCGACGGGGCGATTCAAGGCCATCGATAGCCTGCGGCATCGGGCGCGATTCGACGCGTCGCTGGCCGAGTTTGCGCGGCGATTGGAACAGGACACGGTCGACCCGGTGAACTGGGATGACGAACGCATCCCGGACGATCGGTTGCGGCTGATCTTCACCTGTTGTCACCCTGCGTTGCCACCCGACGCGCAGATCGCGCTGACGCTCCGAGAGGTCTGCGGCCTCACCACGGAAGAGATCGCCCGCGCGTTCCTCACGGTTGCGCCAACGGTGGCCAAGCGCATCGTGCGCGCCAAGGCGAAGATCCGCGACGCGCGCATTCCCTTCGAGGTGCCGTCGCCAACCGATCTGCCCGAGCGGTTGGATGCCGTCCTTCAGGTGGTCTATTTGATGTTCACCGAGGGATACGCCGCATCGTCCGGTGCATCACTGACCCGACCCATTCTCACCGGCGAAGCCGTGCGCCTCGGACGGCTGCTGGCCGAATTGCTGCCGGAGGCCGAAGTGCACGGACTCCTGGCGCTGATGGTACTTCAGGAATCGCGCTCGAGTGCGCGGACCGTGTCGGAGGGCGACCTGGTGCTGCTCCAGGATCAGGACCGCTCGCTCTGGAGGCGGGATCTGATCGATGAAGGCCTGGCCTTGGTGGAGCGAGCACTCGCGTCCCGCCGCTTCGGCCCCTACACATTGCAGGCCGCGATCGCCGCGGTGCACGCGGAAGCATCCAGCGCGGCCGCGACGGACTGGAATCAGATCGTGGGACTCTACGATGTGTTGCAGCGGGTGAGTCCGTCACCGGTCGTCGAGCTCAACCGCGCGCTGGCGGTCGCCACGCGCGATACCCCGCTGGCCGGTCTCGCGCTCATCGACGCGATTCTCTCGCGCGGCGATCTCCAAGACTATTGCCTGGCGCACGCCGCGCGGGCCGACCTGTGCCGGCGACTGGGGAGGAGAGCGGAGGCTCGCGCGTCGTACGCGAAGGCCCTCGGCCTGGCTCGGCCGGAACCGGTGCGCCGGTTTCTGATGAAAAGACTCAATGCCTTGGCGGAAAGCGGGTGAGGTATAGTATCGTCCCTATGTGAGCCGTTTCTGGCAGGATGCCCGACTCGCACTGCGCGGATTCCAGCGCAGCCCGACGTTCGCCGTGACGGCCATTCTGATCCTCGGCGTGGGGATCGGCATGGCGACGGCCATGTGGACGGTGTTCAACGCGGTCTTGCTGCGGCCGGTACCGGTGCAGGATGCGGATCGGATACTCCTCCTGCGCGCGCGTGATCAATCGGGAGTCGAGATCGCGTTCGAGCAGAGCGAGATCGAAGACCTTCGCCGGTCGATCCGCACCATGCGCGATGTCGCCGCGATTGTCCACTGGTCGGGACCCGAGGGGATGCCACTGGTCGATGGCGATCACCCGATGGGGCTCGCCCAGATAGTCGTCAGTGGGAACCTGTTCCAGGTGCTGGGCGTAAAACCACTGCTCGGGCGTTTGCTCTTACCGAGTGATGACTGGGCGTCGCATGTCATCGTGTTGAGTTACGGCGCGTGGCGACGCAACTTCAACGGCGATCCGTCGGTGATCGGTCACGTACTGACCGATCCCCACAACCACGCGTTGTACACGATCGTCGGCGTGGCGCCGCCAGGGCTCGAGTATCCGGCGGGCGTCGAAGCCTGGCGCCCCGGTTTCGCGGACAACGTCACGGTGGACGCGATCGCACGCCTCGCACCAGGCGTCACACTCGCGGCCGCTCGGGCAGAGTTTCTCGTGGCGGCACGGTCCATTTTCAACAAGCGTCGATCCTCGATGAGTGTTGGCGGTGTCACGGTGCGCTCGCTGCGCCAGGGTGTTGTCGGCGATGCGCGGCCCGTGGTGATGGTGCTCACGACCGCGGTCGGGCTGCTGTTGCTCATTGCGTGCGTGAACGTCGGCAACTTGCTGCTGCTTCGCGCCGCCGCCCGCGCTCGCGAGATCGCGGTGCGCCGCTCGCTCGGTGCCACGTATGGGGATATCGTGCGGCAGCTCCTGACCGAGTGCCTCCTGCTCGCCGCCGGTGGTGGCGTCCTCGGACTCGGCGTTGGCGAGCTCGCGCGCCGGGCGTTCGTTGCCATGGAGCCGTACCAACTGCCGCGCCTGGATCTCGTCCGCTTCTCAGCCGCTCCGATCGCCGCAACGGCGACGTTGGCTCTGCTCACGGTGCTCGTGTTCGGCATACTCCCGTCGCTCACGGCGGCCAACCGACACCTCCGTTTGGACGAGCGCGCCGGGACAACGACGCGGCGGCGCCGGCGCGTGCGGCAGTGGCTGGTCGCATCGCAAGTCGCGCTCGCGCTCGTGATGCTCTCGGGGGCCGCGCTCCTTCTCGAGAGCCTCGAGCGACTGCAACACCTCGACCTCGGCTTCAATACAGATCACCTCACGTTCGCCTACTTCGTTGTGCCGACGGCGCATGACACGATGCCCTGGAAGATCCAAATGGGCGATGCGATCATGGCCCGTCTCCGGACGATCCCGGGTGTCACGTCTGTGACGCCGACGGTTTTCGGCCCCTTGGCCGGGTCGGGCATGTGGACGGCCTCGTGGGATGCCGAAGGTCAAACCGCATCCGACAGCGCCACGAGTCCCACCACCGCGATCGAGACCGCGGGCCCGGATTACTTCCGCGTGCTCGGCATACCCATCCTGCGTGGTCGCACGTTCCTGGACACGGATCGTGACAGCATGCCTCCCGTCGTCATTCTGAGTGAGGCGGCCGCGCGTCGCTACTGGCATGGTCAGGATCCAGTCGGCAAGCGCATGCGGGTTCGAGGCGGTGTCCGTCGGTGGACGGTCGTTGGCGTGGTCGGCGACACGCATTTCCGCGAGATGCGCCAATCCATACCGATGGTCTACCTGTCCTGGCGCCAGTCCTTTTGGCAGGGTACTCTCGCGATGCGCTCGACCGGCATCGTGTCGCGGGCCGCGGTCAACCACGCGGTCGCGGATGTCGATCCGAGCCTGACGCTGTGGTCGGTGTACACCATGAATGAGGTGCTCGACGGCGAATACGCGGCACCACGACTGAACACATTGCTGCTCTCGATGTTCGGCCTCGTCGCGCTGGCGCTGGCCGCGATCGGCCTCTATGGCGTCATGGCGTCGGCCGTGCGCGAACAGACTCGCGAGATCGGCGTGCGCATGGCACTGGGAGCCACGCCCAGCCGTGTGCGCGCCGACGTGCTGCGTCGCGCCTTGCTCGTGTGCCTCGGGGGCGCCGTGGTGGGTATCGGCCTGGCACTGGCCGCCTCTCGCGTGATCGCCTCGTTGCTCTTCGAGGTGAGCCCGACGGATCCGGTCGCGCTCATCGGCGCCTGCGTGCTCTTGCTCACCGTCGCGGCGATCGCCGCATACGTGCCAGCCTCTCTCGCAAGCCGTGTCGATCCAGCGCGCGCGCTCCAGGCGGACTAGGTATCACGGGTGAACTGAGATTTGCTCCCTCAGGTTGTCCAGGTACACCTGCGTCACGACGTCGCGGAAGAAGGTGTCGGGCAGTCCGACGAGCTGGGAGTTGACCAACACGACCAGCTCCATATCATCCGGCAAGAAGTACGCGAGGGACTGTTCATCCTGGCCGCTCGCGTTATGCCAATCGCCGTTCTTGCAATAGACCATACCGGCGAGCGTCTGTAGCCCGACTTGAAGCGTCAGCTTATCCGGCGGCGCACACTTCCAGGTCACGAACGGATCCACGCCGAACATGTTCTCCAGCATCGACTGGGCGGCAGCGGGCGTGAGGATGCGGCCACCGCGACGGAATTCGCCCATCACATCCAGCAACTGATTGACGGACAGATGCCAGCCGTCGCCGCCACAGCTTTCCCGCAGGTCGCCCGAGTTCCACCCGTTCCCGGAATCAGCGGGTCCCACATAGGCCAATGCACCCGCGGCCGGATGTTCCAGCGTCGCCCCGACCACGCCGGCGGGCTGGAAGACTCGGGCCTGCATGTACGCTTCATAGCTGAGGATCGTCACCCAGTCCCAGATCCAGTCATTCAAATCCCACCCGAAGCTCGACGTGTAGAACGAGCCCTTGTTGATGTTGCCATTGATGATCGCGAGGAGAATCCGACTCAAGGCAAAGTTGACGTTCTCATAGCAGTAGGCAGGTATGTGTAGATGTGCGCGTCCGGCGAGATGTTGTGATCACTCAATAGCCGCGTCATCGCCATCGCGGTCACGAGCTTGCTGACGCTGGCCACGTGCTGCTGCACGCCGAGTGTCCACCGCTCGGTGCCGTCTTTCGGCAGTTTGGCGTCCTGCCACACGCTCGAGTACACGACCTGGCCGCTCTGGCGCAATTGCGCCGCGTAGCCGGCCACGGTGCCCTGCAAGTAGCCTTCGAGCTCGGTACCGAATGACGCGACGTCGAGATAATACGGCAAGCCGACGATCGGCACCGTCGGCTCGAACAGCACCCTGCTGTCTTCGGATCCGTGATCCGAAAACGCGGGCTCGCGATGCGGCGGTCGAATGGCGCGCGAGCGAATCGTCTGCGCATCGACCGCCACACCTTTCACGTTCTCCGCGAGAAACCGCTCCAGCTCCTCGTCAGGTGTCATTGCCATCTATCTTAACGACGATGGCCATGCGCTGTCAGTGTGACGCGGCGATCTCCGTTCCGTCCGACCACTGACCCACGGGAACGTTGAACTCGATCACCGGCGCTGGATCCCAGGACACGAAATAGTTCGGGTCGTCCTGGAGTACGCCGTTGCGTGGAAGCTCGAACATCACGTGGGCCAGGTTATGGTCACCTCGATCGGTCAGATACGCTTCCTTGGACATCATGTAGGCCATGGAACCTGTCTCCGGCACACCCAACTCTTTCTTGGCGACTGCCGTCCTGATCGCCTCGACGATTTGGGCTTTCGAGGCGCCAGCCAGTGCCATCCCGGTCTCTTTCACGGCATAGGGCCAGAGGGACCGCACGGCGGGCGGATTCCAGCATGTGGGGCTCCGATTTTTTGGACTCCAAAACTCCGGGTTGTTCAACGGCCCCGCAAACGCTCTGCCCACCACACAGAGGTAACCGTTCGTGCCTTTGACCGCGGTTTCGTAGTTCTTCTGTCCCAGCACCAAGATCTCGGCATCGCGTGAGATCGACGCAGGGGCCGCGGTGCGTGCCAGTGCTATTTCCGCATCACGGTCCATGCGGTATTGCTCGATCGGAGCCATGGTGGGATACCGCGATTTGAGATCCTGCGCCTTTGTGTCCTGTGCCTGAATCGGCCACGCGCCGCCCAACACGGCGACCAGCACCACGTTTCGGAGCATCGGCTGTCCCCTGTTGATGTGAACTTGGCAATGGGTGCTCCCGAATGCGCAAAAGGTTGGAGCTTCGGCCGGTCCACACAAAAATCACACACTTCGACCACATCAGAGGGTTACTGGGCAGACGCCTTGGCGGCCCGTTCGATCAAACGCGCCACGGCGTCGGGCTTGGCAACGTAGACCGCGTGCCTGGCGGGAACCTCGATCGTTTCGCTGCCGGCCCGCTTGGCCATTGTGCGCTCGAGATCGGGATTGATGTTGTGGTCGCGAGTCGCGATCAGCGGCCAACATCGCCTGGGAATGGGCCATGAAATTCGCCTGGGACGACGGGAGGTCGGCGGCGAAATCGGCGGGGAACGCGGCCGGGTCGGGGATGAACGCGGCTATGTAGACGAGGCCGACGACATTCGGCGCGTTGCCCGCTTCGGTGATGACCACCCCGGCGGATAGTCATTACACGCGTACCGGAGGAGGTCGGGGTCCACTTCACTTAGTCGGCATAGCGTGGCCCTTCGATTTCACAACGCTCAGTGAGACCGATGACGGAGCCCACGCCGGACCGTTAAGCCACGCGAAGGGAAGAATCATCGCCTGTCCCGATGCCACGTTGATCACATCGATGCGCGCGGTGCTCGAGTTGAACGCGGCGATCCACTGTCCGTCTGGCGACCAGTCGAAGCCCGCCAAATACTGCGCCGTGGTGAGCACGCGATTTCCCGTGCCATCCGCGTTCACGATGGCGATCGGGCCCGAGCATGTTCCCGATAGATACGCGATCTGGTTGGAGCTCGGCGACCATTCCGGCGACCACGCGTTGAGCCCCAGGCTCGTGACGGCACCGGTTGCGACGGTCAGCACGCGCAAATCGGTTGAACCCCCACCATGATCCGCTACGTATGCGACCGAGTTCCCGTCGGGCGACACCGTCGGCCAAATGTCGAAGTCGGGCATCTGCGTGACGAGACTGTCGTTCGCCGTCCCATCGGGATGCACACGGTACAACGCCGACGACGAACCAAACGACCCGAGGACCAGTGAGTAGTAGATCCACGCCCCGTCGCGCGAGTAGTCCGTGAACTCCAAGGTGCCACTCGCGTTCACGACCGTGGTGACATTGCCATTGAGATCGGTCTTCTGCAACAAGCCGCTGGTGCTGCCCAGGCAAACCGGTATGCCGCCCGCTTGATCGAACTCAATCGTTGTGCCGGACGGCGACCACTTGAGCGTGCCGGCGCCGACCGTTGATGCGAGTGTGCGAAGGCCCGTTCCGTCGGTGTTGAACACTACGATCCCATTGGGACCTGAAGCCGCCAGAACGCCCTTCGGGACCGCGCTGATTTGCGTCGTATCGCGCAGAGTCCCAGCTGCGCCACCGATCACCGCTATACCCAGGGCGGTCATGGTGACCGTGGAGCCGGACAGCGTCGCAGGACCAGAGATCACTCGATACGACACGGCCCCCGGTAGTGGATTCCCAAATTGATCGACGACGACTGTGCGGTATGCGACCGTGCCTCCGACATTCACGGCGGTATCGAAGGGAGCAGCCTGCAGCCGGGCTGGTTGTCCCGGCTGCGTAGTGAAGACCGCGGTATCCACGTAGCCGAGGGCTGGCACGCTTACTACGACGTGCCCCTGCTCGGCCACCGTGCTCAATCGGATGCCCACGGTCGCCTCCCCGGACGCGTTCGTCGTCTCAGCGACGACGCCCACGGCCGTCTGGGTCGAACCGTGTGGCTCGAGGTACGCCTCCCAGTGACCCGTGCTATCCGTCATTGGAAAGAACTGCATGACCTGGCCTGCCACGGACTGCCCAGCCGGTACCTTGTTGATGCGTGCAACCAGGTTTTGAGGCAGGGTGGCGAGGATCGTGTCCGTCTGGTGATCGCCGTCGACGAACGAGATTGGCCTGGAGCTCGGGCCGGTGCTGTTGCCGCACGCAACGGTTGCAACGAGCAGCGCAACGAGACTCATACGGGGACGCACGCGGTCCTCCGGGCATATGCAGTTAGCGGGCTCTGCCTTTTGGCTCCAAGATACATCCGGCGCCAAGGTTAACAAGGCGAGGGCGAGATTCGAACCCTTTGGGGGACCACCGTCACTTAGAGATGTGTGCCTTTCTCTACGCGCGACCGTGACGCTGTGAGCAACGATCTCGCGCTCGTTCGGGAGTTCTGGCGAACGCGCGGCGAGGAACCTTTTCGAGCGCTCTACCGAGCGCACACTCCGGGACTCTTCGTCCTCGCTCTGCGGTTGACGGGCGGCGATGACACGGAGGCCGAGGACCTGGTGCAAGAGTGTTGGATCCGCGCGGTACGCTCGCTGGACGCGTTCCGCGGCGCGGGCACCTTCCGGTCCTGGCTCCACGGCATACTCGTGAACGTGCGGCGGGAGCGCGTTCGGGCCGATTGGCGATTCGTCGACGCGCCGGATTTCGACCCTCTCGCGCCCGAGATGGCGTTCCACACGGCGCTCGACTTGGACCTCGCCGTCGCCGCATTGCCCGACGGCGCGCGCGACGTGTTCGTCCTGCACGACGTCTATGGATATACGCACGTGGAGATTGGAAGGCTCCTCGGCATCATGGCTGGGACGTCGAAGAGTCAACTCAACCGAGCCCGGGCGCTCATCCGGCAGCGTGTAGAAAGGACTGAGGATTGATCATGCATCGAGAGCCGACACCTGCGCTCGAGGAGCGCGTCGTACGGGCGCTCACCGCTGCGGGGCTCATCCGTCGCAAGCGATGGCCGCGGATCTGGATGACGGCGGCCGCCGTCACCCTCGCCGCGGCCGTTGTCCTATCGGCGTTGCATTTGGGCCGCGGAAAGGCTCCCGGTGAACCCTACGTCATGCTGTTGTACGAAGACTCCACCTTCCAGTTGGCAGCGCCGGGCCACCTCGCCGGGCGGCGGGCCGAATACGCGCGATGGGCCGACAGTCTCTATCGGCGCGGCGAGTTGGATCTCGGCGGGCGTGTCGGAGGGGCCGGGCCTATCACGGGGATGTTCATCATTCGCGCGGCGACGGACGCTGACGCCGCGAAACTCGCCGCTTCATGCCCGCACATCAAATACGGTGGTCATATCGAGGTACGACGCTTCTTCGAGTAGTACCTCGATATGACCGCCGGCGTTACTCGCAGACCGGCGCGTAGTGGTTATTCCGCGCGTCGCGTTCGGGCTTCGGGATGTTCTCCTGTGATGTGTGTAAGTCCGCCGCTCCCCAGGTCGTCAGGTCCTGGAGAATGAGACCATAGTCGCGGATCGCGGCGATCTGGTCGCCGGTGTTGTCGCCCATGAGTGAAGGGATCATCTCCTTCATCAGGAAGTCGCGAACGTGCACGTAGTCGGTCGCGGCGAGTGGGAGCCCGCTGGACAGTCCACCGACGACCGTGCGAACGTTGTCCACGATCGATGCCGCCTTGGCGTAGGAGCCGGTACCGAGATACGCCCGCGCGAGCAGAAACTGCAGCTCGACGTTCCGGATGATCGGTATCGGAGTCGACAAGCCAATGTTGTTGGCGTATATGTAACTCGACGCCACGCCAGTGATATTCGTCGGCAGCGCCGCCGCCGGTGCGAATTTCGCCAGGAACCGCTGGTCGTTGACCGTATCGATCTGTTGCGCCGCGCTTTCCAACGCGTAGTCGTCCCCACCAATGCCGAAGATCGGGTTGGAGAGATCGTTCGCGGCGCTCGAGAATGTATGAAACACTCCGGCGTCGTTGTAGTTCACCGCTTCCCCGGCGTTGAGCGTCGGCGAGTACAGGTTTGATGCCGTGATATCGGTGATCGCCGAGTCGAGCTGATTCAGGTCCGGCGCGCCGGCGGAGGACGGCGTTGGGCGGGTCCCGCCAGGTCCGTTGGCGACCGCGTACGCGAGCTCGACCCGCGAGCGTCCGCGGAGCGCGAGCACCAGGTTCATCCAACCGCCGGGCGTGTTGCCGATCGCGTTGAAGCCCGGCGGGATCGACAGCGCGGAGAACTCCGACCCTGGCACACCCATGACGGTTTTCGGTCCGGCGGCCGTGAAGTCCGCTTGTGCGGAGTCGAGCATCGCGATGATCGCGCGCCATGCATCCCGGGCGCAGATGATCGGGGCGAGATTGCCCGAGACCGGGCCACCCACATTGTTGATCGCGATGCCGACCGTGTCGTGCGCCAACAGCACGTACATGTAGTTGAGTGCCTTCCACGTTTCCATCGAGCCCTGGAGGGCTTTGATGTTCGCCGTGGGAATCGCGGCCCCATTGTTCGTGAGGGTCGGCAGCACGGCGATGATGGAGTCCGCGTCTTTGATGGCCTGGTACTCTTCATTCCAGACCAACGCACCGAAGTTGTCGATATCGAGCGGGAGCTCACCGGTCAGCTCGGTGACAAAGCGGTCCTCGGACGGTGTAAAATAGGCCGAGGTTCGGGCGAACCCCTCCATCGACTCATGAAAGAAAACAATATTGACGCGGGTCTCGCTGAAGGCACCCGTCATCTCGCTTTGCAACGCCGAGACGGAGTGATTGAATCCCGTCGGCACGTTGTAATCGGGCACGAGCGATTCGTTACAGGCGGCGACGACCAGGCCCGAGCCGAGTATCGTCAGTGTTTTATATATGCGCATGGATCAGAATCCCAGGTCGAGGGCGACGAAGTAGGACCGGCTCGGCGGATAGGGCGTGACGTCTTGTCCGCGACCCAACTGCTGGATGCCGAAGTTCGAGACTTCGGGGTCGAGGCCCGGGTACTTGGTTATCGTGAACAGGTTGCGGCCCGTCACGACGAGGCTCGCGTGCCGGAGATAGCCCTTGCTGATGACATTGATGAACGACTGCGGGAGATCCCATTTCCCGGTCAGCTCGCGCAGCTTCAGGAACGACGCGTGCTCGACGTATACGGATTGGCCATTCTTGATCTCGGCGAAACGCGCCTTCGTCGCCGCCGTGTCCGCGAAGTTGCCCGCGGCTAATCCCTGGACCGCGCCGGCGAAGGCGTAGTCCCAGTATTGCTGCGTGAGATCGACCACCGACATGCCATCGCGCCAGTCGAAGAAGGCATGGAGGTGGAACGGCCCGTAGTTCAAGTCATTGCCGAAGCCGAGCGTGAGCGCCGGCGCGGCGTTGCCCAACTGGACGAGCGTATTCGTGGCGGCGGAGGACGCCGTGTAACCGTAGATCGCGTTCGCCGACGCGCCCGGTTGCACTTCGTAGCCGCCGAATGGCTGATAGCCGAAGAAGCTGCCGGCTTCGAACGGCGGAATCGGCAGATTGTCGACGCGGTCATAGACGCGCGAGTACACCTCGGACGTGCTCCACGAGAACTTGCCCGCCTGAATCGGCGTCGCGTTGAGCGAGACCTCGAGGCCCTGATTCGTGATCTGCCCGCCGTTCGTCCATCCAGTTGAGTAGCCGGCGGATGGAAGCACCGCCTCCTGCAGGAGCAGGTCCGTGACGCGCTTCTGGAAGACCGTCGCGTTCAACGACATCCGCCCCTTGAACATGGTCAGATCGGCGCCGGTCTCGATGCTGGTGTTGGTCTCCGGTCGCACGTTCGGGTCCCCCTCAGTCGCCGAGAACCCGGTGCTCGCGATTGCGTTGTAGTTCGTCACCTTCGCGGAGTCGAACTTCACGCCATAGATCGGCAGCGTACCCGCCTGGCCATACGCCGCGCGGATCTTGAGCTCGGTGGGGCCCGTCAAGATGCGGAACGAGCCCGCGACCTTCGGATACGGATAGAGCTTGTTGATTTGCCCGTTGTTCGAGCTCCGCTCGGCGTTGACACCACCGGTCAGGGCCAGCCGCTCGTTGAACAGCAGCAGTTGCTCCTGCACGTAGTAGCCGGCATCGTTCGACTCGGTCTGCTGATAAAACGGGCTGATCTGCGCTCCGTTGATAAACGAGTAACCACCAGCCGGCAGACCGGTGCCAACGTCGGCTGTCTGGTAGGTCGCGTCCTTGTCTCGCGTCAGACCGAACGACGTGGTCGCCGAGAGGAGCGTGTTTGGCGTCCAGGTGTGGATCAGGCTGACCGACCAGTTCGTGAGCCGGTCGTAGCCTTGGTTGCTCGTGCTCACGCCGGGGAGTGGGACCAACCCGGAGTGTTCGACCTGGAGGTCGCTGGGTGCGAAGAACTGCGTGTGCTCGTTCACGAAGTCGGCGCCGCCGACGACGGCGAGCTCGAGACTCTGCTTCGTTGCCGTGAACAGCTTCCAGTTGACGGTTCCGCCGAGCGTGGTGCGGTTCACTTCGTCCGGCGTCTGTATATCGCTCGCATCCTGGAAAGCACTGGCGGGGCCAAACGGATTGTTGACATAGCCGTTAGGCCCATGGCAGCTCATGCAGTAGAACGACGGCGTGTACGCCAACACGTCGTACCCTGAGATACCGAAGTTGTCGTTGCCGTTGATGCCGGTCCGGTTCAGCGAGGAGGTATAGGCCAGGTTCGCCGCCACGCGGATCGCCGAGAACAGGGTCTGGTTCACGCTGGCGCGGGCCGACTGCTTGTTGTAGCCAGTGTTGATCTGCGTGCCATTGTCGTACTTCGTGAGACCCGACAGAAAGTAGGTCGTCGTCGACGTGCCGCCACGAATGCTCAGATCGGTCTCGTTGGAGGCCTGCGAGTTGCCATACAGCTGTGACTGCAGGTTGCAGAAGCCGTTGCACTCATTGTAGTTCTGCAACACGTCCGCGTTGCTCATGCCGACCGTTGCGCCGAGCGCGTAGGCCTGGTCCAACGTGAAGCGGCGCGCGTCGAACTCGTGCTCCAGCGAGTAGTGGCCGACTTTTTGGGTGGCGTCTATCTCGGGCTTGGAGACCGAACCCTTCTTTGTCGTGATCACGACCACACCGGCGGCCGCGCGGCTGCCGTAGATCGAGGCCGCCGCGGCGCCTTCCAGTACCTGCATCGACTCGATGTCGTTCGGGTTCAGGTCCGCGATGCGGTTGACCGATTGATCCTGACTGCTCGGCATGACGCTGCCGGCCGCGTTGCTCAGCGCGTTCAAGCCGGTCTGGAACACGGCGTTGGAGACGATGACGCCATCGACGACGTAGAGGGGCTCCGTGTTGCCGTTGATCGATGTGACGCCGCGCACGCTGACCTGCAGACCGCCACCGGGCGCGCCGGAGTTCTGGTCGATCTGCACACCCGCGACTTTGCCTTGCAGCGCATTCTCGACGGTCGCGGTCGGGGCACCGTTGAGTTGGTCACTGGTCACGATCGGGTCGTGCGTCACGGCATTCTTACTCGACGTCGTCGTGGCGACGCCGGTGATCACCTCTTGCTCGAGGTGCAGCACATCCTGTTTGAGGGTAACGGCGTACTCGGTCTGACCCGGTACGAGGGGAACCGTGGCGCCGACGTAGCCGATCCGCCGGATCTCGATCGACTTGGCGTCAGCGGGCACGTTCCGCAGTGTGAATCGGCCGCTGTCCGTGGTGAGCGTGCCGAGCGTGGTTCCGGTCACGGCGATGCGGACCGCGGGGATGGGATACTTGCCGTCCGCATCCGTCACTTGTCCGGTGATGCGCTGTGTTGCTTGGCCGGACGCGCTTCGCGCCAACACAAGCGCAAGCACTACGGCCGTCGCGATAGACGAACGTACTGTCAAAATGCCTCCATCAGATTTTTGGGGAGTCGTACGGTGGTACGGCGGACGCTAGATGATGATGTTGGCCCTCCTTATCGTCGCACTGGCGCTCAGTGCGTATGGGGTGCGTTGACGTCAGTGCCGTCCGACCACTGACCCATGGGAACGTTGAACTCGATCATTGGCACTGGAGCGAACGACGCCGAGAAAATCGGTGAGTCTCTCTGATCCGCGCCCCACGCCGCGGCGTCGATGCTGGGAAGCTCGAACATCAGGTGGGCGAGGTTATGGCCGCCCCGATCGGTCAGGTACGCTTCCTTCGACAGCATGTAGGTCATCGCACCGGACTCCGGCGCACCCAGTTCTTTCTTGGCGAGGGCGCTCTTGATCCCATCGTCGATCTGGGTTTTGGAGTAGCCGGCCAATACCATGCCGGCCTCTTTGAGATAAAAGGGCAGGACCGACCGCGCGGCTGGTGGGTTGAGGCACGCGGGGCTCCGATTTTTTGGATTCCAAAACTCCGGGTTGCTCAACGGCCCCGTCCACGCTCTGCCCACCAAGCAGACGAACCCGTTCTTGCCTTCGACGGCCACCTCGTAGTTCTTCTGCCCCAGCACCAAGACCTGCGCGTCGCGTGATATCGACGCGGGTGCTGCCGTGCGGGCCATCGCGATCTCCGCATCGCGAGCCATCCGATATCGCTCGATGGGCGCCATGCTGGGATATGGCGATTTGACATCCTGCGTCTGTGTGACCTGTCCCTGGATCGACGACGCGGCGATCAACACGGCGCTTCCCCATACGATTGCTTTCACGATCGTCTCCTGTAGTGTGACACTTCGTTCGATAGTCGCTGGACATAGACCAAATGGACATCGCGCGTCGGTGGTTGTGCGGAAAAGTGCATTCGAACCTTTTGGGCGCCGAAGATCACTTCCTACTGAGCAGATGCTACGAAGGAGGGAGCGTGTCGGCGGTGTCCGAGCGAGATCGGGTGCGCGAGATCGTCGAGGGGATTTATCGCGCCGAGTCGCGTCGCGTCCTGGCCACGCTGATCGATCTCCTGGGCGACTTTGATCGCGCCGAGGAAGCGATGCACGATGCGTTCGCGGCGGCGGTGCAGCAGTGGCCGCACGAGGGTATCCCCGCGCACCCCCGTGCGTGGCTGGTATCGGCGGGACGATTCAAGGCCATCGACAAGCTGCGGCGTCGGGCACGCATCGACGCGTCGCTCGCCGAGTTTGCGTGGCGACTGGAACAGGAGGAGACGATCGACGTGGCGGACCGGGACGACGAACCCATCCCGGACGACGAACGCATCCCGGACGACCGGCTGCGGTTGATCTTTACCTGTTGTCATCCGGCGTTGCCGCCGGACGCGCAGATCGCGCTGACGCTCCGCGAAGTCTGCGGCCTCACCACGGAGGAGATCGCCCGCGCGTTCCTCACCAGCGCGCCAACGATGGCGAAGCGCATCGTGCGCGCCAAAGCGAAGATTCGCGACGCGCGCATTCCCTACGCATTGCCATCAGCAACCGATCTGGCCGAACGGTTGGACGTCGTGCTGCACGTGATCTATCTCATGTTCACCGAGGGATACGCGGCATCCTCGGGTGCATCGCTGACGCGGCCGGTTCTGACGGGCGAAGCCATTCGCCTCGGACGACTGCTGGTGGAGCTGCTGCCGGAGCCCGAGGTGCACGCGCTCTTGGCGCTGATGGTACTCCAGGAGTCGCGGTCGAGCGCGCGGATCTCGCCAGAGGGCGAGCTGGTGTCACTCGACGATCAGGACCGCTCGCTCTGGAAACGCGATCTCATCGATGAGGGCGTCGCCCTGGTGGAGCACTCACTCAGGTCCCGCCGGTTCGGCCCCTACACATTGCAGGCCGCGATCGCCGCCGTGCACGCCGAGGCATCGAGCCCGGCCGCGACGGACTGGACGCAAATCGTGGGATTGTACGATGTGCTGCAGCGCGCGAGCCCATCACCGGTCGTGGAACTGAACCGGGCCGTGGCGGTCGCGATGCGCGACACGCCGGCCGCCGGCCTCGCGCTCATCGACGCCATCTTGGCGCGCGGCGATCTTGAAGACTATTACCTCGCGCACGCGGCGCGGGCCGACCTGTGCCGGCGACTCGGCAGAACGGCCGAGGCTCGGGCGTCGTATGCCAAGGCCATTCATCTGGCGCGGACGGAACCGGTGCGACGGTTCTTGGTGAACAGGTCGAATGCCTTGACGCCCCGGCGCGAACCAGGGATCTCCTGATCCAGCGCCCGCCGAGACGCCGAACACCGCGGGACGGTCAGTGCGCAGCGCCGCGCTAAACTGCGAGTCGGTCCATCGGCGAACGTCCTCTACGAAGAACGTCTCGCGTGCCGAGGCGCTCCGGCTCGAAGCCCGGTGAGTACTCATGGAGCCGCGGCATCTCATCGGTCAACCCATGGACGCCGACGATCATTGTGGGCGGTACGTCGGCGTTCTCGAGTAACCGGCCCCACTTCGAGATGCGCTGACCGTCACCGGCGAAGACGACGGCTTCGGGCGGCTCCGGTGGAACGTACACCGTGACCTGCCTTCCGCCGTCGTACTCGAACGTGGCGCTTCATTCGGGGTCGGCTGCTGGAGTCAACTGTAATTAACTTCCACAGAATCATGCACACAGCGCAACTCGCAAAAGACGTCGCATCGGACTCGGCCTTCGCACTCCGGTCGTTCCGCCGCGCTCCCGGCTGGGCCTTCGTCACGCTCCTCACCATTGCGCTGGGGGTCGGCGCCAGCACCGCCGTCTTTAGCGTCGCGGACACGTTTCTCATCCAGCCGCTCCCCTACCGCGACGCGTCGCGCGTGTATGCCGTCTCTCTCGAGGACACGGTCCAGGGGAGAACGTATCGGCGTCCAGTTCCGCCCCACATCACACGCGAATGGCGCCGGAGCGCGCGAACGATCGAAGACGCAGCATCCTACGGCCCGACGACTCGCTCGTTCTTTCACGGCGCCCTCAACGATGTCTACGTTCGGACGACAACGGTCGACGAAGGCTTCCTCGGATTCACCGGCGCTCGACCGGTGATTGGACGCGGGTTTACCCCCGACGAGACGGTGCCGAACGGCCCGCGGTCGTTGCTGATCTCCGAGGGGTTTTGGCGCCGGGAATTCGGCGGCTCACCTGACGTGCTGGGCAAGGCTGTGCGGTTGGCCCAGTGGAGCGATTCAGATTCGCGCTCGTGGACCGTCGTCGGCGTGATGCCGGCGTCGCTGGCTCTGCCAGACTTTCAGAATCAAAGACCCGATATCTGGCTGCCGCTCGTCGACCGGGAAGAGTCGTGGATCTCGGGAGTCGCCGTGCGCCTCAGGCCAGGTCAGTCGCCGCGAGCCGCGAGCGAGGAACTGACCGCCATTCTCGATCGGACAGGCGGCCTCGATCAATACGGATCACTCCATCCACGAGTACGAGTGAGTCGCCCGCAAGACGACCTGACGTTTCGCCAGGCACTGCTCCTCCTGACCGGAGCAGTCGTATTGCTCCTGCTCATTGCCTGCAGCAACGTCTCGCACCTCTTGCTCCAACGCGGCCTGACACGTGAGCGGGAGCTGGCGATTCGCGAGGCGCTTGGAGCGGGGCGCCTTCGGCTGGTTCGCCAACTGGTGACAGAGAGCACCTTGCTGGCGTTGGCCGGTGGCGCCCTCGCCATGGTCGTTGCCTGGGCATCCCTCAATGGATTGATGTGGCTGCGGCCGACCGACGTCCCGGCGCTGTCGTACGTGTCGACTACCCGTGGCGTCGTCCCGATCGCCGCCGCGCTCGCGATTGCCGTGGGGCTCGCGATCGGTGTCCTTGGGGCTATGCACGTCGTACATGGGCACCTCGGACAATCGCTGCGCGCCGGTGCATCGAGCGCCACTCGCAGCCACCGCCGGTTGCGTGCGACACTGGTCGTCGGCCAAATCGGGCTCTCCGCGATCCTTCTGGTCGGAGCGATCCTCCTCATCCGGGCGGTGGTTGACCTCGAACGAGAACGACTCGGGTTTGACCCTCGCGATCTCTATGCCGTGTCATTTGACGAATTGAAACACCCGCGGTCGCTCGAGTCCCAGGCGACATTCGCCGCCACGATCCGTGAGGCGGCGAGACGCACGTTGGGAACGCGGGATGTCACGATTGCCGCGGATCCGTTTTCTGCAATGGGGTACAGCTTCGCTGTCGAGATGCCTGAACACAGAGGAGCCGTGTGGCCCGCGATGTCAATCAAGGAGAACTCCGTTGCACCGGATTATTTCTCGATGCTGCGGATGCCACTGATTGCCGGACGACTATTCGATGACGGCGCGCTCTCGAGCAACGAAGTGATCGTCAGTCGTTCTCTGGCTCACCGCCTCTGGCACGACGACAACGTGATCGGTCGGCAATTTCGTAATGCAACGCCAGGCGGTGGCATCCAACAATGGCAAACGGTGGTTGGCGTCGCTCCAGACATTCTGACCAACCGGCTCGATCGAGAAAGCAAACCCGTCCTGTATCGGTCCTTTCCACACGATGAACCATTGACATCGCTCATTGTGCGGTTGCGTCGAAAAGATGCTCTCGAGTTGCTTCGACGCTTCGCGAAGTCGGTGCAACCGGATCCGCTGGAGTGGGGTGTCCGCGATGTGAACGAGGAGGTTGAACAGTCAACCGCCGAGCCGCGGTTCACGATGGCCGTGCTATTGCTGTTCGCCTTGTGCGGTGTCCTGCTCGCGGCCATCGGTTTGTTCGGAGTGGTGTCCTACACGCTCAGTCAGCGCACTCGGGAAATCGGCGTCCGCATTACGCTCGGCGCGACGCGCCGGGATATCGTCGGGTTGCTCCTTCGTGATGCGCTGAGTGAGGTGGCGCTCGGTACGGGCATAGGATTAGTGGGCGCCCTCGCTGTGACGCGCTTCACTCAGACGTTGGCCTACGGTGTTCATGGCTTCGAACCGATCACGTTCATCCTCGCTGCCGTAGCAGTGCTCCTTGCGTCATCGGTAGCGTGCGCTGGACCGCTCTTCCGCGCGACACGGGTCGATCCAACAGTCGCTATCCGAGGCGAGTAATCGGGCCCACTTGCCAGCTCAGCACGCCGTCATGGGCCGAACGTGACGTTCTGAGGCTGAGTCGGCGCGATCATGATGTGCGCCCAGGGCTTTCCCGGGTACATGAGCCACGGGCCGCCGTCGTTCAACGGCTGGATGGTGAGACCAGTACTCGCGGGTGTCGCATACGGCATGTAGACGACGTAGAGATAGCGCGCGCCCTTGACGCCCGAGTCGCTGACTTGCTCGCGAGGCGCGCCGAGCTGGTAGAGCGCTGTGGGCGTCTTTGGCATCGCCAGCTTGCCGGCGCGAATCTCGTTCGCGCGGACCGAGTCAGCGGAGTCGGACGACAGCCCCTTGGCGCGCAGCTCGCGGCCGCGGGCCATGAATGGCTCGAGTGCCTTGAAGTAGCACGACACGTGGAAGTTCTTGCGCCGCGAGTCGTCCGCGAGGCAGATCAGGTCATTGCTACCGTGGCGCAACGTGACCAGTTTGCCCGCGCTGTCATAGCCCAGGACAGCGGCGCCGGTGCGCAACGTCGACGGCGCCGGGCTCACGGCTTGCGCGATGCGCAGGGCCGGCGATTGGGCACCAACGGGCGCCACCACGAGCAGGCTAAGCGCGAACCAGCTTCTTATACGCGATCCGGTGCGGTTGGTCGGCATCTGTCCCCTTGCACTCGTGGATGTGCGTCGCGAAATCGAGCATCAGCTACCTAGTGATTGCCCGGTCAAGTGGTAGTGCTCAACGGAACACTCTTCGATCAGCTCTGCGTATCCGGGTGGCAACAGTGAGACGCGCCATTCCTGTCCAAAACGTGCCTTGACTGCGTCTGCGTCTGTCCAGATCGAAGCGAAAATGAATTCGTGCTGACTTTCGTTCGCCGGACCGGCAGCGAGATAACCGAGAAAGCCTGGTTGACCGTGTACTACTTGAACTGATGCTGTGGCCAACTTGTCGGCCAAGGCTCTTTCGCATCCCTGCCTCGCACGGGCCCTGAAGACCCTGATGATTGGTACCGAGGGTCGAAGTTCGTACGTGTCATTCTTTGACATGACTTGGCTCCGCTGTTTGCAGCGCCTGCGAAAGATCAGCGGCAAGTTCACCGAGATCCTCGAGTCCGACCGACAGCCGCACCAACCCCATGTCCGCCGTTTCGGCCGGACGATCGTCCTTGCCGTGCCAATCGAGGTCGTTCGGCAGCTCGATCACGGTCTCGACGCCACCCAGGCTGCTGCCGATCTGAATGAGACGCAGACTATTCAGCATCGCTCGTGCGACCGCCTGCCCACCCTTCAGCGAAAATGAGACAACCCCTCCGCCCGCCGACATCTGGCGAGAGGCGACGGCAAAGTCGGGATGTGTCGGCAGGAATGGATAGTGTACGCACTCGACTGCAGGCGAGCGTTGTAGCAGTTGGGCGATCGCCTGAGCCGAGGCGAAAACCCGTTCGGTCCTCACGTGCAGCGTCTTGATCCCGCGCAGCAGCAGCCAGCACGCCTGTGGATCAAGCACGCCGCCGAGCAATCGTTTCATCTCATAGATGGGCTTCAGAACCTCCGCGGCCCCCGCGACGACGCCGCCCATCACATCCATGTGGCCGCCGAGCAGCTTGGTCGCGGAGTGCAGGACGAGGTCCGCGCCCAGGGCCAGCGGCCGCTGGGTTATCGGGGTCGCGAATGTGCTATCCACGAACACCATCACGCCGTGTTCGCGGGCAAGCGCGGACACGGCGGCGATGTCGGTCACCCGAAGCATGGGGTTGGATGGGGTTTCCAAATACACCAATCGGGTGTTCTGGCGAAACGCCGACGCCACGCCCCCCAGATCGCGCACATCGACAAAGGTGACATCGACGCCGCGGCCGCCTTGGAGCCAGCGCAACATCTCCTCCGTCTGGGCGAAGATCTGTTCAGCCGCGATCACATGCGAGCCCGGCGGCAGGTGGGCGAGGAGCGTGGTGCTGATCGCGGCCATCCCGCTGGCGAAGACCAGCGCTGATTCGGCGCCCTCGAGGGCGGCGACTTTCTCCGCGAGCTCTTCTTCGCCCGGATGGCCGAAACGCTGATAAAAGGTCCGCGCACCCTGCTGATACAGCCGGGCATGCTCCTCTACGGACGGCGCGGTGTAGACTGTCCCGCGCACGATCGAGGAGCTCAACGGGCGGTTCTGTCTTTCGCCGTCGAGGTACGTACGCGCGGCCAGAGTCGCTGCCGCCGCGCCCACAGCCCCTTTCTCGCCCACTGATCCTCCACGCTGGATTGCTCGCCATCGACGACACTGGACCTTATACGCGTACGCATCTAGCGTACAGAGACAGCGATATCGAAAATCAACCAGTACAGATGATCCTCGTGCCATGAGCAAGTTCGCGGAACTCGCTGGCCAGATGAGACGGATGATCGAAACCGGGGCGCTGGGTTTCGGCGAGAAGCTGCCGTCCGTGCGCGCGCTCGCGCGGGCGCGCCGGATCAGCATCACCACCGTGATCGAGGCGTATCGCGAGCTCGAAGCAACCGATCTCGTCGAGGCCCGCCCGCGCTCCGGCTACTACGTGACATTCGACCCATCGCGGTCAACCGATCCGCGCGCAAAGCGGCGCGCCCCGCGCGCGCCGGTCGGACTGCAAGCCTACCGCGACCTCATGCCCGAGCTGCTGGCCGAGGGGGATCGAGTCGGCCGCGTGCTGCGCCTCGGCGTGGCGTCCTTTGAACGGAGCCTCCTGCCTCAGATGCGGCTGGCGCAGCTGACGCGGAAGATCCTGAGGACAGCGGGCCCTCGGATATATGAATACGCCGACCCGATCGGGCTGCCGACGCTTCGACGACGGATCGCCGCACTGATGATGGACCGAGGTGTGGCGGCGGCCGCGGGCGATGTGATCGTCACGTCAGGATGTCAGGAAGCCCTGTGGATCGCCCTTCACAGCGTTTGCCGGCCGGGGGATGCGATCGCCATTGAGTCGCCCTGCTACCCGGGCGTTATCAAGGCGATGCAGCTGATGGGCCTCAAGGCCGTGGAGATTCCGACCACGTTCGCTGGATTGGATCTGCAAGCGCTCGAGAACGCGCTGCGCAAACACCAGCTGGCCGCTTGCTATGTCATGCCCAATTGCGCCAACCCGACCGGCCTGGTCTACGCCGAAGAAACCAAGCAGCAGCTCTGCGAGCTCGCCGCTCGGCACGAGCTCCCAATCATAGAAGATGGCGCGAATGGCGATCTCCACTATGCCGCGGCGCCCCTGTCCGCGCTGAAGCATTACGATGAGAGCGATCTGGTTCTCTTCTGTTCGTCCTTCTCCAAGACGGTGGCGCCGGCGTTTCGCATGGGTTGGGTTGCCCCCGGACGCTTTGCGAAAAAAGCCGTGGAGCTCAAATACGCGATCAGCATGGGGACGCCGACGCTACAGCAGCTGGTCATCGACCGCTTCATATCCGAGGGGCATTACAAGCGCGGGCTAGCAACCGCGCGGCGGGTCCTGGGGGCAACCATGGGTCAGCTGTTGCGTTGCATCGACGAAAGCTTTCCCGCTGGCGCCACGTATCATCGACCCTACGGAGGTATGTGCGCCTGGATCGCACTACCAGCTGGCGTCGATGGCGAACGGTTGCGGCGTTTGGCGCTCGAGCGGGGCATCAGCATCGCGTCGGGCCGGATGTTCTCGCCGTCGAGCGCCTACGCCGACCACGTCAGGCTGGGCTGGGGTGGCGTATGGACCCAACAGGTCGAGGCGGCCACGCGCGCCGTGGGGTCAATCGCCAAAGCTCTAGCGCGCGCGGCGTAATCCCGTCGGCAAGTGGCTTCGCGGCGCACTGTTCCCTACATTGGCAGCGATGCTGACGAGGAAAGGTCTCCGCGGTACCGTGGCAACGCTGGTCGCCGGTCTCATTCTCGTTGTGAGCACCAGCGGTCGATCGAACGCCCAAGCAGCACCGGTCTCGGCATCCCGACTCGTCGTCTCGCCGATCGCGCTCCGCCTCGACGTCGGCGGCACCGGAGCGGTCCACGCGACGGCGTACGATCGAAAAGGCGCCACGCTGACCGCCGGTGCGTATTCAGCGACGTTCACGCTCGTGGATACGACCGTTGCGTCAGTGGACGCGCATGGACTCGTGACAGGCCTCAAGGCCGGCTCGACCCGCCTCACGGTGCAGGTCCAGGATCTCCTCCGCGACGTCATCGTACGGGTCGCCCCGGCGAGCACGAAGCGCCGCACCCTCGTCCTCGAAATCGAACCGAACCCGATCCTGCTCCTCCCGACCGAACGAGCGCATCCCACGGTCACGGCGCAGTACGACGATAGCACGCGCGAGATCCTTTCGACCGCCAGCTTGGCGGTCTTTGGGAAGGGCGCGATGCTCGACTCGGCCTCTGGCGACGTCGTCGGAGTGGCGGCTGGGAAAGCCGTGCTGGGCGTGCGATCGGCCGATGGCGTCTCCGTTTCCGTGCCGGTCGACGTCGCGCCGGCCGCGATCGAGAGCGTCGGCGACTCCGCGCTCATCGAGGAGGGGACCGATGATACGGTGCGGATGGTCGTGCCCGCGCAAAAGGGGCGTCCGCTCGCCGGTGGCCTGAGCTGGCACGCGACCGGCGACATCGTGCGTGTCGCGGACTCGACGATCGGGATCGTCCGCGGCGCCGTCGCTGGCACTTCCGAGATCGTCGTCGACGGCTTCGGACTCTCGAAGCACATCCCGGTGCGCGTTTACCCGCACGTCGTGCTCCTCCGTTACCATCCCGACCCGTCGACTCCGTTGCGCCTCGCCGTGGGCGCCGCCCTGACGATGCGGGCGGAGCCGCTCGCGGCCGACTCGTCGCCGATCGCGGCAGCGCCTCCGCGCTGGAGTGTCAGTGATACTACCGTGGTGACGTTCGACGCACGCGCGCGCCGGCTGGTGGCGCATCGCCCGGGTCACGCGACACTCGAATGCCGCTATCCGAACTTTGCCACCACGAGCTGGTCGATCGACGTCGTCGACGGCACGTTTGGCATTGATGGCAGGAGCCCCCGTGCGCTGACCATGGGTGTCACGGCGCAGATCGCGGCCACATACCGCGATGCCCAGCGTGGAGCGCTGGGCGCGCCGGCGACCGTTCATTGGGCATCGACCGATGACGCCGTGGTCACGGTCGACTCAGCGGGTGCCCTGATTCCCCATCGCGTGGGGCGTGCCGTGATCAGCGGCACTGGACCCGCCGGCGCGCGCGATTCGGTGTTGGTGTACGTAACGGGCCGACTGCTCGCGACGCGATGGGTGAGCGAGCACCAGAGCCAACTCGTCACACTAGCGATCGAGCATTCGAAGCCGGTGCCGCTCGCCGACACGAGCCAGATCACCCGCGACGGCGCGTGGTCACCCGATCGGACGCGGATCGCCTACGTCTCGGACGCGCGAACACGAGGGGACAAATGGACGGTGTACGTCGCGGATGCGGACGGCGGACGCGCTCACGCGATCACTGCTCTCAGCGACGGATTCGAGCACCCGGCGTGGTCGCCCGATGGCACGACGATCATTGTCGCACAGGGGCGCATCGGGCACCGGATGCGGCTCGTGACGTTGAGCGCGGATTCAACGACGCAGACGCCGAAACCGATGGGCCGCGACCGGCTCTCGCTCCGCTGGCCGACGTACGACTCAGCCGGCGCTTCTGTCATCGCGTTGGGAGAACATGGCGACGAGCGCCACCTCTATCGGGTGCACGCCAACGACGAGACCGCCATCACGACGGGCCAGGGCGCCGAGTCGCATCCGATTGTGCTCAAAGACGGCTCGTTGGTGTATGTGGCGGACTCCAGCGCTAAGGGTGCCGCGGTGCAAGTGCTGCGCGCATCGGCCGGCGAGGTGCCGTCGGTCATGCTCGACGCGCATCGGCTGCCGGGACTGACCGATCTGGCTGTGTCGTCGGATGGTCAGTTGCTCGTTGTCGTCGTGTCCAAGACCGAGGCCGTCAAAGGCCGCTCTCGGAAGCGCTCGGTACTCTATATAGTAGCGAAGCCCGGCGCCGCGCCCGTCCCGCTCTTACCCGACGACGAGACGGACGACTTCAGCGATCCGGCGTTGTAGCCGCCGGGTCGGCGACGCGCACGGCGACGCTCGACCCTTGGAAAACCACGTTGAGGGCGACGGCGTCGTGGCCGGCGATGAGCGCCGCGGGCGGCGGCCCGAACGTGGCGATGTTCTGAACCGCGGCGCCGAGTGCGTCGTCGTACGCCGCGACGTTCGAGAGCTCGACGGGCGTCACGTGCCGGACGCGTCCATCGGCGCCGATGAGGAGCGCGAAGGTCGCGTGCTCCGATCCTTGCGGCTTGGCGTCTTGCAACGCCTCGCGCGACGCGGTCCGCACAACCGTTGCGACGCTGGCCAAGTAACTCGGGACATCGGTTGCGGCATGAGCCGGCGTGGGTCGGATGGGCGGCGGCTTCGGCGGCGTCACCGCGGCAGGTGTCGCGGGCGCCGGTGCCGGAGTCGCTGCGACCAACGGCACTGCGGCAACCTCGTGGTCTCGCGCCAGGCGCCCGGGTTGCGCCAAGAAAATCCACGCGCCGCCGATGGCCGCCGCCGCTACCACGCCCAAGCCGATCCGGATCGTGATCCGGTGGCGCGAGCGACGCTGCTTCCGCTCGAGCGCGCCCAGCAAGTGGTCGAGGGCATCCTGCATCTCTTGCGCGGTGTGATAGCGGTCCTCGGGCTCCGTACTCAGCGCGCGCTTGATGATCGCGTCCAGTGCGCGCGGCACGCCTTCACGGGCGCGCCGGTTGCGCCGGTTGGGTTTCGCGGTGGTCGCGGACGCGAACGTGCGCCGCCCCGTGATGGCCTCATAGAGGACGCAGCCGAGGGCGTAGACATCGCTCCGCGCATCGACGGCTTCGCCGGCGAGCTGCTCCGGGCTCATGTACTGCGGCGTACCGATGACGAAACCCGTGCGGGTGACCCGCGAATTACTGCCCGCTTCCTCGGCCGCTTTGGAGATGCCGAAGTCGACCACCTTCACGAAGTCCTCGCCAGCGGCCGTGCGCGTCAACATGATGTTGTCGGGCTTGAGGTCGCGGTGCACGATCCCGAGATCGTGCGCGGCCTGCAGCGCGGCCGCCGTGTCTCGTGCGATCCGTACGGCGCGCGGGATATCGAGCCAGATCTCGCGGGCGATCACGGCGCCCAGCGTCTCGCCGTCGATGTACTCCAGGACGATGTAGACGAGACCGTCCAGCGTCTCCTCGAAATCGTACACCGCGGCGACGTTGGGATGCGCGATCCGGCTCGCGTTCCGTGCCTCGGCGTCGAACCGCTTGATCGACTCGGGGTCCCCGACGAGGCTGGGAGACAACACCTTGAGCGCGCTCCGCCGCCGGATGCGCACATGCTCGGCGAGATACACGCGGCCCATGCCGCCCTCGCCCAGCAGGCGCTGGACGCGGAACTTCCCGCCCAAGACCCGGCCGGTGAGATCGACCGCCGGAGCCGGCGCCATCGGATCCGGCCGCAGCGGGCCAACCTCGCCACTATGAGGCGATGACGGGCGGTGGGTCGCTGCCGCGCTGGGTCGCCGCAGCCGGCCGACAGGGACGGCCCGTGTCGCGCCCTCGCGTCCCTCGATTCGCTCGAAGGCGAGCACGACGATCTCGCTCGTGGAATCGTCCCGCATGAACGCCACGATGCTGCCGGCCGCGGTCGGGAGCTCGCCAACCGGTGTGCAATCGGGCCCGAGCACCGCGGCCACCGCCGGTTGCGCGTTGGCCCGCGACCATGCGCCGCGGGGAACGGCTGTCAGCGCCGTACTGCGCCGGCAATGTGAGCAGACCGCGCTCCACGTCGGGAGCCGGTGCGCGCACTGACGACACAGCATATCGCGCGCGGGGACGCTCTCGTCGAGCGTGTCATAGTACGCGACTTCGTACGAATCGAGCGCCGTCGCCCGACTACTGTCGGCGACGCGGTCGACGATGACGAGTCGGAGCGCGAGTTCCGCATCGCGCCGGGATGCGACATATACGGTTCGCTGGCCATCATCCGAGACGCCGAGCTCCCCGCATAGGTCGGCTTCGGCGGCCACCAGGTTTTGCACGGCCGTCCAGAGCGCGCCTTCCGCGGGTGTGGCAACGATCCGATGTGTGCCCGACGACCCGATCATGTCACCACCAATTTGCGCTCCGGAGTCGAGTTGGGCCAGATCACCCGTGCACCGCTCGATATGGCGTCACGCCTGGGACGCTTTCTGTTTGCCGGCATTCACGCGATCGCCAGTCGATCCAGCTCACGTCGAATGAGTTTGGCTTCCGCAATGGAGCTCGCGAGGGCGATGGCGCGGTTGAGTGCATCGCGAGCTTCATCGAGCCTATTGAGCTCTTTGAGTAACGCACCACGCAGCCCGTGCAAGTAGAAGTACGCATCGAGCTCGCGCTTGATGGGATCGATCATCCCGAGTGCAGCCTCAGGACCCCGCAGCTTCCACACGGCCACGGCTCGATTGAGCGTCACCACGGGTGATGGCTGCATCGCTTCGAGCACCTCATACAGCGAGTCGATCTCCTCCCACAACGTGTCTTCGGGTCGGGTCGCCCGGGCATGGAGCGCGGCAATGGCCGCCTGGAGTTGGTAAGGACCCGGGGTTTGGTAGGCGGAGGCTCTTTCCAGTAACAGCCGCCCTTCATGAATGAGCGCCCGATTCCAGCGGCTCCGATCCTGCTCGTCGAGCAAGACAATCTCGCCATTCGCGTCGAAGCGTGCCGGCGCGCGGGACTGCTGAAGCAGCATCAAAGCCAGCAGTCCTAAGACCTCTGGATCGGTTGGGAAGAGGCTCAAC
Organism: Gemmatimonadaceae bacterium; assembly: GCA_035570055.1. Classification (GTDB taxonomy): domain Bacteria; phylum Gemmatimonadota; class Gemmatimonadetes; order Gemmatimonadales; family Gemmatimonadaceae; genus DASRDS01. The sequence continues at coordinate 27,470 of DATMLM010000015.1, read as the reverse complement.
AGCAGTCGCCCTAAGCGAATGGCTTCGTCCGCGAGCGCTTCGCGGGCATCGGTGTCCGGAGTGCGACCGTAGCCCTCATTGAAGATGAGGTAGATCATCGTCGAGACTGCCGCGAGTCGCGATCTCCGCTCGGTGGCGCCGGGCGTGTCAAATTCGACGCCAATCTCCGCAATCGCCCGCTTGCCGCGGGTAATCCGCTGCTCCATCGCGGCGGGAGACACGAGGAATGCCCTGGCGATCTGCACGACCGTGAGCCCGGACACGATGCGAAGTGCGAGGGCAATTTGCTGAGTCGCGGGCAAGGTGGGATGCCCGCACATGAACAACAGCCGCAGGATGTCGTCTCCGTAGTGACTCTCGTCGAGGCTTTCCGGAGTGAAGTCGTCGCGGCCGTCCGTGAGGACATCGGCGTCAGGTAAGGGGCCGATGGAGCGGGCACGGCGCTGACTGTCGAGGGCCGCATTGCGCCCGACCATCACGAGCCACGCCGTGGGGTCTCGGGGCGGGCCTTTATGGGGCCAAGTCTGCAGAGCTCGAAGGCAGGCTTCCTGAAAAGCCTCCTCAGCGGTGTCTAGATCGCGGAAGTACCGCAGAAGGGCGGCAATAGCCTTTGGCCGGGCCCCTAAAATCGCTGTATCGATGTGCGCCGGGTCGTGCATTCAAATGTTTTTTCTTGCCATTTGTCGGGAGGGGGATCTTTCGAACGTCCTTGAAGCGAAATCCACTCCAACCAAGAGATGCGTCATGCAAGTCATGGTTTTTGTGAAAGCGACCAAAGACAGTGAACGCGGTGCGCCGCCCGATCCGAAGATGATGGAGGCGATGGACAAGTATAACGAGGCCCTCATCGCCGCCGGCATCGTGAAAGTGATCATGGGCGGCGGACTCAAACCATCCAGCTTTGCCAAACGCGTGCATTTCTCGGACGCGAAGCGCACGGTGACCGATGGTCCATTTGCCGAGACGAAGGACGTGGTCGCGGGATTTGCGCTGTGGGAGGTATCGTCCATCGAAGACGCCATCGAATGGGTGAAGAAGTCCCCCATGCCGACAGGTTCCGACGTTGACATTCGTCCGCTGTTTTCGATGGACGACTTCGAAGGTTGGCAGGGAGAAAGCCAATGAAACGCGATCAAACGACCAGAGCGTTCTTGCGCACCTTCACGCTCGCCGGCGTCTTGATCGCATCCCGGCCTGCAGCCGCACAAGACGCGCAACAGCCGTATACCAAGGCCCCGATCGAACAGTACCTCATGGACCGCGATGCAGAAATCGCACTCGCCAAGAGCGCCGCTCCCGACGCCATCTCGCGCGATGCATCTGTTATGGTCCTGACCCAGCACGGCTACGAAACCGCCGTGCAAGGCAAAAACGGCTGGGTCTGCATCGTTGAACGCGCATGGGGGGCCATGTTCGACAACCCCGAATTTTGGAACCCAAGGGTTCGCGCCGCGGGGTGCCTCAATCCACCGGCCGCACGCTCCGTTCTGCCGTACTCCTACAAGCGCACCGAATTACTCCTGGCCGGCCATTCCAAGCTCGAAGTCATCGCCGCAATAAAAGCGGCAATCGACAAAAAAGAATTGCCCGCCCTCGAGCAGGGAACGGTCTGCTACATGATGTCCAAAACCTCCTACCTCACCGACAACGGTGGCCACAACGGCTCCCACCTGATGTTCTACCAAGCCGATAAGGACGGCGCGACGTGGGGCGCAAACCTGAATAACTCCCCAGTCTTCGCCGTCAACTACTGGTACGTATCTGCCGACCTATATCCACAACTCAAGAGCTTCCCACCACTGGCCGTCTTCCTGGTGGGGGTAGACAAGTGGTCCGACGGCACCCCTGCCCCATCCATGTAAGTACCTATGCCGCTGCTATGGTCGATGCGTCGCGATGTCTGCTTATTTACCTTTCACAACCCGATGCCAACACGTGTCCCCCTCGATAATCCGAATGTTCGTGTCGCAGTCCGGACGCTGCGACTGGTCCTGACGGGCATCTGTCTCTACGCGGTGTTTGCGTTCGTCACCGCGCGCGTGTCTCGGCAGCCCTACTATCAGAACTTTCTCGTCGCGTCGCTGGGGATCGCGGCGGCTATGATCGTCGTGATGCGACTGCTCGGCCCGGCAGCCGGCATGGCTGCCGGCATTGTCGTCGTCCTAGTCCATTTTGGGCTGGCCTGGCTGGGGCTCGTGCTGACGGGCGGTGACACGAGCCGCCTCTGGCGCGATGTCCTCTTAGGAATCGTGGCGACTGTTCTCGTCGGCATCCCTTACGCGGTGTACGTCACTTCCCGCCCGCGCGATACAGGTTCTCGTCGGCCGCCGCCGCTGGTTTGATAGACCCGGCCGGACGCACAGCATCAGTGTGCGCACGCCGATGATTGTCGCGTTCGTCACCGCGGTAGCAGTATCTGATCCGGGCGGTACTGGACCGCCACGAGGCCAGTCGCCGTCCCGATCCCGGCCCCGACCAGGAGATCGCTCGCCCAGTGCTCGTTCTTGTAGACGCGGGCCACATCGACGAGCGATGCGACGGTGTACGCAAGGGGAGTGATCCAGCGCGATGCGTGAGGCAAACGGCGCGCCGACTCGGCGGCCAGCACCGAGGCCATCGCAAAGCCCGCGGTCGCGTGCTCCGACGGGAACGATGCATGGGCGTCGGATCGAAACCCCCCGGCGAACTGGAACGTGCCCGAGTGGTGAATATCCACCGAGGGGCGTGCCCGTCCCGTGACACCGCCCAGCAGCTCCGTCACCACGGTGCTCGCCGCCAATGCCTCACCGCCGTGCAGGCCCAGCGTCGCGATGCCGCGATCATCGGCTAACCATCCACCGGCGTAGAACCCCAACGCCAAGACGAACGTGCCAGGCACACCCACGCCATCGAATCCGTTCGCGCCATCGCGCAAGAACGTGCTCCGCTGCAGGGACGCGCGCTGCGATGCCACGGCGAGCCGAGTATCGAATGGCGACACCACCGCCGCGGCGGCGAAAAACGCCCCGCCGATCGCGGCATCTCGCCAGACCGGCACTGAGGTCGAGTCCTGCGCGGCCGCTCGACCCGCCAAGAGCACCGTGTACACGAAGTCGTGTTTGGCAAAGCTGATCCCGGCGCCCGCCCTCAACGCGTCTGCGCGCCGACGGCGAACACCGGGATCAGGCTGGGAGCGTGACGCAGCGCGTCGCTACTCGGGCTTCGACGCGGACTGAGCTTCCGCCTCAGTGTCGGCCGCGCTTTGCTGTTGCTGCTGCAAATCGTTCGCCGCGGTCGCATCCGGCTGCGCCTGCCCGTCTGGCGTGGGCTTCGCGTCGGCCGGCGGGCTGCCCGGCATGCCGTTCTTTCCGGCGTTATCGGCGAGCTTTCCCAGACCGTCGTCGATCTGCTCGCGGAAATGATTGTGCATGTCCTCGAGATCCGAGAGCTGCACGTGGAGCTGTGTGCCCGGTGCGCAGTCATTCTGCTGACCGGCGCTGACGAGCACCGCCACGGCGTCATTCCTGTCCGGCGCGTCGGCGATGCGCGTGAGCACGTCACCCGACGTCAACGAGCACTCGCTGCCATCGGGAGTCGGTTCGCTGAGCGTCGTCGAGACGATGAACGTGCGAACCGCGGGCTTGAGCGCATCCGGCATCTGTTCGTCCGCCGGTGAGGCTGATGTGATTCCTGGCGCTTGAGGTGGCGCCGGAGCGGGTTGAGCCTCTCCTTGCGGCTGCGCCGACTGAGCCGCCGCGGCGTCACGCTCGGCCTGCAACTCCGCTTTCACTTCGTCGGCAATGGCCTGCTTGACCTCGGGGGTCAGAACGACCTGCCCTGCCGGCTGGGGTGCCGCAGACGATTGATCGTCGCTCGGCGGAGCAGCCGCCTGCGCGGCCGCGGCTTGAGCAGCCGCTTGCTGGTCGGCGGCGATGCGCGCGTCGTACGCCGCCTGCAGATTGGCGGCGATCAGGTAGTCCGTGAGCCAGAACGCGGGAGCCGCGTACACCGGATATGGAGCGAAGTAGTAACCGTAGTAGCCATACCACCCGGCGTGGCGCCAACCCCAACCGTAGTAGACGCGTTCACGCCATGGGGCGTATGCGTATCCGTAGAAACGCGGGCCGTAGTAGTAGTGCGGGACGTAGCCATAGTAGTAGTGGCCACGCCATCCGTACCCGCGATAGACGCTCACGTAGGTTCGGCCGCCGTAGACGTACGTCCGATTCATGTACGGATGACCGTCGCGCATGTACGGGCGCTCGACGTAGCCACGGCCGCCGCCATAGCCGACCACCCGCGAGTGGTCCGGGCGCTCACTCACATAGGTCCGACTGCCGTTGCCGCCATGGCTGATAATCATCCCATGCGCGTGAATCGAGGTCACATGGCCGTTGGCGCCAAGATGGGCGGTCACGCCGCTCCGGGTCGTCACGCTCGTCATGTGGCCGCTCCGGCCATACTCGGCGCGAGAGCCGTCCGTGCGCGTGACGGTCCTGACACTCTCCGTCCGCTCCCCGCCATCGTGCACGATGCCCGTCGTGTGCGTCGTCGTCACGGTATGCGTGATGGCGCCGCCGCGGGGTGCGTTGTGCGTACCGTTAGAGTTCGCGGCCGAGTGGTGTGGGGCACTGGCCTTGGTATTGGCATGCGATGCGTGCGCCGTGGCATGTGCGGCGTTGCCGTTGTTATGCGGTGCACCGCCGGCATTCTTGTCAGGAGCCGCCGTGCGGGCGGGCTCTTTCGCGAACGCCTTCTCCTGTTGGCCGGAGGCTAACGCCGGGACGACGAACAGTAGCGCAGCCGTGAAAAGCGCTCTCGAAAGCATCAGGCCTGCCTCATCGATCGGAGTTTGAAGGAAAGGAACAGACGGATCGGAGATCCGAATTGGCCTTACCTGGATGACGAGCGAGGTCCGGTTCGTGCCACGATTGGGCCGTGTGGGCAGGGCGCTACCAACGGCGGGTGGCGCAACGCGGGGTCGACGAAGGGTCAGTCGAGAACTACCCGTCGCGCTCCATGCGCGCCGTCGTGATATTGGACTCGATGAGAGAACGATGCATGCGCTTATCGATCATTGCGGCCGCGATGTGCGTGGCTGCCCCACTGGGCGCGCAGGATATCGCCGGAACATGGCAGGGCACCCTCTCGGCGTTCGGGTTGCAGTACCGGCAGCTGATCCGGGTCACGAAGGCAGCGGGCGGATGGGCGGTGATCGGATACAGCTTGGACGAGGAGTCTGACGCGGACACCACGTCGAGCATCGTGCTCCACCGGTCGCACGTCACGATCACATCCCGTCCGCAGCCGCCCGAGGACCCCGGTTCGACCTATGAGGGTGAGCTCGACCACGGAGCGCACACACTCACCGGTACATTGTCGCAAGGCGACCAGCATTGGCCGCTCACATTTCGCCACGTCTCGCCCAGGGAGGCGTGGCCTCTGCCGAAACCGCACACGACGCGGTTCGTCGCGGTCGACACCAATGTGAAGCTCGAGGTCCTGGACTGGGGCGGCTCAGGACCTCCCATGGTCTTCCTGGCTGGACTCGGCAACACGGCTCACGTCTTCGATGCGTACGCACCCACGTTCACGCCTCGGTACCACGTCTACGGGATGACACGGCGCGGGTTCGGCAAGTCCAGCGCGCCGACGCCCACCGACAGCAACTACACCGCCACGCGACTCGGTGACGACGTGCTGGCGGTGCTCGACTCGTTGCATCTCGCCAAGCCCGTGCTCGTCGGGCATTCGATTGCCGGGCAGGAGTTGAGCGCGATCGGCTCGAGGCATCCCGACCGGGTCGCGGGGTTGGTGTATCTCGATGCCGGCTACTGGTACGCGTACTACGATAGCGCGGTGGGGAACTACTTCCTGGATCGGGGCGATCTTCAGGACAAATTGCGCCGCTTGAACCTGTCGCTCTCGATACACGATACGAGGGCCATGATTCACGCGCTGCTCGAGAGCGACATGCCGCGCCTCGAAAAGGATCTCCGCGACTGGCTGGAGCAGATCCAGTCCGTGAATGACTCCACGCCCGGGCAGCCGAATGCGGCGATCAGTGACGCCATCCTTTTTGGCGGGGAGAAATTCCATCACGTGCCGGTACCGGCGCTGGCGATCTTCGCGGTCCCGCACGCCAACCCGACTGCCGGCGTCGACTCGGCGACACTGGCACGCGACGAGGCGGCGGACTCGCTCAGTACGTCCCGGCAGGTGAACGCATTCGCGGCCGGGATACCATCGGCGCGCATCGTGCGACTCCCGCACGCGCATCATTTCGTCTTCCGATCGAACGAAGCCGATGTGCTCCGTGAGATGAACGCGTTCCTCGCGACGCTCAGTCCCTGAGGTTAGTTCGGCAATTCAGCGCGCGTCGCGTGGTCGACACGCGCGAGCGAGTCGACGTGGCGCTGTCGCCGTGCGGCGAGCGTCGAGTCCACCCTACGCTGGATGCGAGCCTGGATCTCTTTCGCCTGAGCGTAGGCGGCGCGGTCGCGTTCACGCGTTTCGCGCGACGGCCCGCCAAACGGCAGTCCGATGGGGATGCTGGCTCCCCCTGAAATCGACCGCGGATTGAGCCCCTCGCTATTGCGTTCGGCGAGCGCAGCGAGCGCTTGCGCACGCCACTGCGCGTCGAGTTCTTCTTGTGTCAGGGGCACGGACCTTGGTCGTCCGGCGGCGAACTCGGCACCCAAACTATCACGCACCACTCGGAGTGCCGAGTCGAAGTTCATGGGCTCGGCATCTCGGCGAAAAACAGTCTTTGCGCTGCCGAAAGCCGGCGCGCGGCCGATCGTGCTCCACCACCCTGCGACTCCCGGCGTCAACTCACTGGGGACTGCGGCTTTTGGCCCCGCGAGCGACGGTACTGGCCGCGGTGGCGAGCCAGCGCCGGTGTCGGCCACTACTGACGGCGTCTGCTCTTGGGACTGAACACGCAACCTCGGATGCGCTGGAAGACGAATAGGTGCGACTGGAGAACCCGCAGCACGGGCGATGACATACTCGAGACGCTCCCTCACTTGCCCAGCGTTGTGTACCTGTGCGGGCACTGATTGAGCTACACGACGCGGCCGCAAGGGCGCAAAGACGACCAGGGCAATGCCCACGTTGATGGCAGTTGCCGCCGCGATGCTCGCGACACGTTCATATCGTGAGGCAGGGTCCGAGCGAACGCGCATTGCGGAACTCTATTCGGCACGGGGCGTGGCTATCGGGAATGATAACCATCGGGGCACGCGACTGGCCACTTTCGCGGATCGGGGTCCGGTGACAGATACTATCCCAAGGGTCTCTCGTACGCATCTCCATCGTGCGTAACTCAGTGAAGCCAGTCCCAGCAGCGCGGCTCTCCATGTTGCAAGCACCTCGCGCCGGAGTGGCCGTCATCTTCCGACGTGGCCCCTCGAAGTGGGTTGAGGTGATTCGGTGGGACACACACAATGACCAGTTCGAGCGCGGGGCGTGGTTCAACGGTCGTATCTACGAGAAACGATGCGACTTGTCACCGGATGGCGAGTTGTTGATCTATTTCGCCAGCCGGTTCGCTTCCGTTGATCCAGAGTACACCTGTGCGTGGACAGCGGTCAGTCGACCGCCGTGGCTCAGTGCCTTAGCACTGTGGCCCAAGGGCGACTGTTGGTGGGGCGGCGGATTGTTTCTCAGCAAGCGTCAAGTTTGGCTGAACCATCGACCGGATGAGGCAACGCCGCATCCTCGACACAAGCCGCTCGGGCTTCGACGTGTCGAAGTGAACCCAGATGCCCGGGGAGAAGATGGACCGATCTACTACAAGCGCCTGACGCGCGACGGCTGGGATGTGCGGCAGGAGCTCGAGATTCGTCGCCATGGGAAGCGCATGACTAAGATTCGCTTCGAGACCATCCGACCCGAAGTCCGCGTTCGCCGCCATCCACGACACGCCTTCCAGATTATCAAAGAGGTGCGCGTCGTAGACCTCGACTTCCTCGAGTCATTCGCTGTCGAGGGTCCATCCGGCACGGTTGCTCTGCCGCCAGGTCGCATTAGCTGGGTCGACTGGGATGGCAACGGGCGACTGGTCGTTCTGGTCGATGGCACAATCCGCGTCGCGCCAGTCGCCGATACCGGCATTGTCGACCCGACGCTGCTGCTCGATCTGCGGGACGATAGACCGGAACGCAGACCTTCCCCACCGGACGCTCGGCAGTGGCGATGACGGGATCACAGGATCGCTACGAGACCGTGTACGCATGGCCCGTGTACTGGGATGGGCCTCGCGAAGGTGTCGCCGACTTCGAGGGCCGCCCACACCGCTTCGTCGCGGACTGGAACGCGGCCGAGGACGACTATGCCGATACCTTTTCACTGTATCCGATCGATGCCGCGACGCTTCGCATTGCGGTCGACCAGTGGACTATTTGGCGTCGATGGGTCGCCGCGCGTCGGGCAGGCGCTACGTCCGACGATACGCACCCCGCCTTGCCCGAGGACCGCGAGCGATATGCGGAGCTCGAGAAGGAGTGGACAACGAGTGTAGCGGGCTCGAAGTGAGGTGGCGTTAGGGCTGGCGCGACGTAGCCACCGACTGGTAGGTGGATGGCAGTGGCACGCTGCCCGAACAGGGTACGCTCGACTCCGGGTCGAGGAGACGTATAATGGTTAGCGAGAGGGGCGGCGTGTGCCGCGCTGAAACCTCTCCACCACCGCCGTCGTTGGTAGGCCCGTGAGGCACGACCTCCAGTCGGTCTTTCGCGCGCTCCGGCGCGAGCCCCGCTTCACCGCACTCGCGGTCCTGACGTTCGCGCTCGGGATCAGCGCGGCGACCGCGATTTTCACGGTCGTCAACCGGGTCGTGCTGCAAGCGGTGCCCTACCCGGATCCGTCCCGTATCGTCTACTTCGGCTGGGCATGGAACCGCGGCGCGCACTCGGGTTCCCTGTCCGCGCGCAAATTTCAGTTCTGGCACGACCAGACGCACGTCTTCGACGGCGTCGCGACATTCCGGTCGTTCACCGCCAGCTTCGGGTTCGGCCAGTCCGAGCCCGACATCCAGGGGCTGCGCGTCACCGCCGACTACCTCCGCGTCGTCGGCAGCACTCCGGCGATCGGTCGGTTGTTCTCGGCCGATGAAACGCAGCTTGGGGGACCGCCGGTCGCGATCCTGAGCCACCAGCTGTGGGAAAGCCATTACGGACTCGACCGCGCCGTGCTCAATAAGCAGGTGCGCGTCGACGGCACGTTGTACACGGTCATCGGCGTCATGCCCGCGGGATTCCGCGTAGCCGAGTCCTTCGACCAGCCCCAGATTCTCCTGCCTTTGGTATTCAGCCCGACCGACCTCGAATTCAAAGGCAACGACTATAACGTGGTCGCCCGCCTCGCACCGCACGTGACGCTGGCGCAGGCGCGCGCCGCCGTCGCGGCGGTGATGCCCCGGTTCCGCACCGCGTATCCCGATCTCATCGAGCCGGAAGACGTTGGTGTCATCCTCGCCGACTATCGCGACTTGTTTCTTGGCACCTACGCCACCGCGCTGTGGATCTTGCTCGGGGCCACCGGCTTCGTGCTCCTGCTGACGTGCGCGAACGTGGCGAACCTCTTGCTCGCGCGGGCGATCAAGCGCCGGCGCGAGATCGGGATTCGCTCCGCGCTCGGCGCGACGCAGGGTCGGCTCGTCCGCCTGTTCGTGACCGAGGGCATCGTGATCGCGCTGCTGGCCGCCGTCGTGGGTGTGGCGATGAGCATGTGGGGCCTGCACACCTTGGTGCGACTGGCACCCTCGGTGCTGCGCGGAGGCGAGGAGCCACGACCCGATGCGGTGGTCCTGGCGTTCAGTATCGGGCTCGCGCTCCTGACGGGCACCGTCCTCGGCGCCGTGCACGCCATCCCCACCCTTCGTACCCACAAGTACCAGGGACGCCTCCCCGGCGTGCTGATCGGGGCGGAGTCGGCCTTGGCGATCGTGCTCTTGATCGGCGCGGGACTCCTCATCACGAGCCTCACGCGCATGCTCTCGGTCGATCTGGGATTCCAAGGACCGGCGTGCTCACGGCGACTATTCCGCGCCCGCCCGCGGGGTACGATTCGACGGCTGGAGTCTGGGCGTTCGACCAACGTCTCCTCGCGCGACTGCACACCATCCCCGGCGTCCTCGATGCCGCCAGCGTGTCGGCCCTGCCGTTCAACGGCGGCCTGAACATGCCGGTCACGGTGGAAGGCAAGCCGGATGCGGTGATCGGCGCCGTGTACTGGCGCGTGGTAAGCCCCGGATATTTCCGCACACTCGGCATTGCGCTCGTCAGCGGCCGGGACTTCAGCGAGACGGACCGTGACGGCACGCCGGGCGTGGTCATCGTCAGCAAGTCAGTGGCGAACCAGCTCTGGCCGGGACAGGATCCCATCGGACAACGACTCGACGTTGGCCGGTATCGGGACAAGTCGATGGGCGCCGCGCTCGATGAGCCGCCACGCGAGGTCATCGGCGTCGCCGCGGATACGCGCCAGATCGCTCTCGCCGTCGCGGCACCGCCGTTCGTGTTCTTGCCACAGGCGCAGGTCCTGCCCGGCCTCCTGAGCCTACCGGCATTTGTCGTTCGCTACACGGGCAGGAGCGCGGTCATCGGCCAGGCGATCCACGAGGTCGACCCGCGAATGCCGCAGCCGCGGTATGAGACGGTCGACCAGCTTGTGTCGGGTTCAGTCGAATTCGAACGGCTGATCGCGATGCTCATGGGTCTCTTCGCGGCGCTCGCGCTGATCGTCACGTGCGTCGGGATCTACAGCGTCGCCTCCTACGCGGTCGCGTCGAAAACGCGCGACATCGGCGTTCGCATGGCGCTCGGCGCACCCACGGGCCGAGTCGTGTCCGGAGTCATTCGCGATGGCATGCTGCCTGTCGTGGTCGGTCTGGCCGTGGGCCTCGTCGCGGCGTATATGCTCGTGCACTTGCTTACCAGCCTCATGTACGGCGTCACGCCCCACGATCCCGCCACCCTAGCGATCGTGACCGTGGTGCTCACAGTCGCCGCGCTCCTCGGCAACTGGTTGCCCGCCCGGCGCGCCGCGCGGATCGACCCGCTCATCACGCTCCGAGGGGAGTGACGCCATAGTTCGATCTGCTCAGCTGATCAAAGACGCTGGGCACATCGTCTCCGTTGCCAAAACTAGGATTCCAGCAGCGCCCGTACCTTGTGAGCGTATCTGCGGCTCGACGTGACCACCATTCCTTTTGCCAGTACGATGTCGTAAACCCCATCGAACATGGGACGAATCTCGCTGATGCGGGCACCGTTCACGATGGCCGATTTTCGCACGCGGATGAAGTGCTGTGGCGCCAGCTTCTCTTCCAGGTGTGCCAAGGTTTTCCGCAACAGGTGACTGCCGCTTGCGGTGTGGATGCAGGCATAGTTTCCGGTGGCTTCGATCCACAACACGTCGGAAACGGGAACAAAGAAAATCCGCTTCTTGTCATTCACCACAAAGCGTTCCAACGGGCGGACACTGCGGAGGGATTGGAGCAGTGGTTCGAACCCTCGATTGGCCTCCCTACGCTGTTCGAGCATTTGGCGTGCGTGAATCAGGGCCTTGGCAAATCGCTCCTTATCATACGGTTTCAAGAGATAGTCAACGGCGTGCACTTCGAATGCACGAATGGCGTGCGCATCGTGAGCCGTGACGAAGATATATACGGGCGCGGGACCGTTCCCTGGCTCCACATTCTCGATGACTCCAAAACCATCCAGATCAGGCATCTGCACATCGAGAAAAACGAGGTCGGGATGCAGTTCGTTGATCTGCTCCACCGCGCTGATGCCGTTCGCCGCCTCGCCTATCACTTCAATGCCGTCGTGTTCGGCCAGATAACGACGGATGCCGCGCCGGCCGATCGGTTCGTCATCGACGATGAGGACTCGCGTCGTCATGGGAACTCCTCAGTGGAATGGTGATGATGGCCTCGCAGCCTCGACCGTCGCCCCCGGTAAGTTCCAGCGACGACTCGTCCCCGTAGAGCTGTTTCAAGCGGGACTGGACATTGGTGAGTCCGACGCCGAATCGCAGGCGCGATCCCGATGCCGGACCTGGGCCATCATCGCGGACGCACAGCCACACGCTGCCGTTGTGGAGTTTGGCCGTTATCTCTATCCGACCTGCGGCGGAATCGACGCTGATGCCGTGTTTGATCGCATTCTCAACCAGTGGCTGAAGCGCCAGGCTCGGTACATAGACGTCGAGAAGGTCAGGTGGGACGTGCATGTACACTTTCAAGCGATCATGAAAGCGAGTCAGTTCGATCTCCAGATACTTCCCGACGAACTCGAGCTCGCTCTGCAAGGTGATCTCGTTCTCCCGTCGTTCGAGGGCCATGCGCAGCAAGTCGGCGAGGCTGACGAGCAGATGGCCCGCAGCATTGACGTCCTCCTGCATCAGGATTCCAATGGTATGAAGACTGTTGAATAAAAAGTGCGGATGTAATTGGCTCTTCAGGTTCTCGAGTTCGGCATGGGAGAGCTGCGTCTCCAGTTGCGCCGCTCGCGTTTGGCGCTCCATCGCAGCCTGGTAAAAGTGGATCGACTGATACAGTCCCACGACGACCCAGTACGTCAGTATGCCAGTGACGCTCAACGTTAAAACACTGACTGCGAACGTCGGGAGAAGGCGCAGCACCACAGGATCAGTGAGGCGAAGCACTGACAGCACCAGTCCGCGGCTCAGCAAGTACTCGGTGACAGATGCCAGGGGAGCCATCACGAGCGACGTGACTGTGTGGATCGCGATATGAGGTACAATCCTCGGCCCAGTCAACGGGAACCGTTTGGCCATCCCAATCACAAGCGGGGTGTACGCCGCCCATACGTACCAGTAGAGAAGTTCGACCGCGCTCACGAGCGCCCAGCTGACGTGGAGACCCCCTACCGTCAGCAGCGCGATCGTGCGTAGAGCAAACAACAGCCCTACAATGGTCCACCCACAGAGGACCACAATCCATCTCATCCGTCCGACACGGATCATGGCTGAACCTTCGAAGGAGACATCACCGGAGCTGTGAACGGATCCGTGGCAACAGTACTTGACGGCCAACTCCGACCGCTTGTCTCACAGCGGACACCGCATGTCACTTTTCCCGCAAAGACTGGTTTGTCGCGATATATACTCCGTGAGCAGAAGCATTGCCAAGACGTATCGGTGTTGGAACGACGCTGCAGCCCACAGGGCTTACGAGAGGAGATGAAGCGAATGCAATCGACATTGGCACCTTACATGAATCTGCGCGGCCGCATACTGGTCTCCACGGTGCTGGCGGTCATCGCAACGGCTACAGCGGGGGCGCAAAGTGCTCCTGCCGTCAGTCCCGCAGACGCGCGAAAAGCGATTCAACTCGGTTACGCCGAGTGGACGAAAGCGCGAGTCGCGCTGGACATGAACACGATCGACCGGATGCTGGCTCCGGATTTCTACTTCCAAACTCCCGAAAAAACGGTGACACGGAAGGAGTTTATCGAAAGCATGCCTTCACTGAGGATCACGCGATTTGACGGCAGCGTGCTCACGGTGGAACCCAAAGGCAACGACTGGTCGGTAGTCGTATTTGAGAAGGGAGAGGTCGAGACCAAGGGCAAGGATGGCAAACCGAGCAAGGTCTACATCGTGCTGGTTGCACGGGATGGCTGGAGAAAATCGAGCGACAATCAATGGACCCTCCTATCCTCCGAGCCGCTGGATCAGCAACCGATGGCAAAGAACGAGATGCCGGCGATCGCAAACTGGTAACCGTAATCGCATGAGTGAGCATTTGTTCTCCGATCTGCGGTACGCGGTTCGCGTCCTGCTGAGGTCTCCGGGTTTTTCGTTCATTGTCATCGCCACCCTGGCGCTCGGCATCGGAGCCACCACGGCGATCTATAGCGTCATCGACGCCACGCTGCTGCGCCCGTTGCCGTACCCACATCCCACTGAGCTCGTTCACGTCGAGGACGACCTTCGGGGTACAGGCGAGACGGACGTGGGCATCTCCATCCCTGAGTTCCGAGACCTCGAGAGCTCAGGAATCTTTCAGTCCGTGGCGCTTGCTAGCCCCGGCGCAAGCACGAACCTCACCGGCGGTCAGCAGCCCGAGCGTCTCAGCTTCAAGATTGTTACGCCAAATTACTTCTCGGCCCTCGGTGTCAGCGCCCAGTTGGGTCATGCATTCGATCCGCGCGATGCCACGCCCGGCTTCAATAACCAGGTCGTGATCAGCGATGGGCTGTGGCAGAGAGAATTCGGCGCCGATCCAAACGTCATCGGGAAGACGCTGCGCCTGGACAACGACCCGTATCAGATCATCGGCGTCATGCCGCGCGGGTTTCGCGATCAGGGCGCGACCAGCGACGACCAGAATGTGGAGATGTGGTTGGGAGCGGGCTTTGCCGGCGAGCCGTTTCCGCCGCCGCAGCGCGCAATCCGTCTGGTAGGAGTCACCGCGCGCTTGAACACCCGTCTCTCGACGACGGCCGCGCAAGGGCGCCTCGATGCGCTGGTGGCATCGCTCACAAAACAATATCCGGCCGACTACCCAACCAAGGTTGCCTGGACCGTGCAGTTGATTCCGCTCAGCGAGAGCGTGGTCGCCAGCGTGCACCAATCGCTGATTCTCTTGTTCGGCGCAGTCGGCCTGGTCCTCCTCATCAGTTGTGTCAATGTCGCCAATTTGCTGCTCGCCAGGGCCAGCGCGCGTGGTCGTGAGGTCTCGGTTCGCCTGGCGTTGGGCGCGCAGCGCACGCGCCTCATCCGAGCGCTGCTGACGGAGATTCTCCTGCTGTTCCTGATTGGCGGCATCGCTGGTTTTGCCATCCTCTTCGGCGCCCAGCGTTTCCTGCTGCGACTGGTCCCGGCGAGTCTCCCGCACTTGAACGACATCGGAGTGGGGTGGGGCGTGCTGGGATTTGCGGTGGCCGTCTCCGTCGCCGCCGGAACGATCTGCGGGCTTGCTCCCGCCTGGCTCATGAGCCGTACCGATTTGATTGGGATGCTTCGACAGGACTCCCGCGGCTCCAAGGGGTCCAAGGAACGCTCGCGCGCCCGGCAGATGCTGGTGATCGGTGAATTGGCGCTCTGCTTGGTGCTCATGGTCGCCGCGAGCTTGCTTTTGCACAGTTTTTGGGACCTGTTCAACGTGCGGCCCGGGTTCAATCCGAGCCGCGTGATGGTCGTGCAGAGTTGGGTGCCTCGGCCGAACGATTCCACGGCAGATCCTTATCACACCGCCACGCAGGAAGCGGTCTTGCTGCGCGAGATTCTGCGTCGCAGCCGAAATCTGCCGGGCGTACAAGAAGTGGCCATCAGCAGCGCGGGCGCGCTTCCGCTGGACCACAGCCGGGGCGATCTGGTGCAGCTGGTAATGATTCGCGAAGGCGTCGCGACGAAGGCCGGCGAGGCGCCCGTGATCGGTGGTGCCCTCGTTTCGCCCGAGTACTTCCATCTGTTGAGCATGTCGCCATTACGCGGACGTGGGTTCACCGATCAAGACCTCGAGCAGACGCCCCAGATTGCGGTCATCAATCAGGCCGCGGCTCGCACCTACTGGCCAGGCCAGGATCCGGTGGGCAAACGTGTCCACCTTCAGGACGGTGTGACCGCGAACTGGTCTGGCGCCTGGACCACGATCGTCGGTGTGATTGGGGATGCTCGCACGGAATCCTTGGGCGAAGCGGCCGCTCCACGGATCTACCTCAGCATGTACCAGCGGGCCTTCCAAGCCAGCGTGAACCAGCCGGGCCTCCAAGGCTTGGCCGTCTTTCTTCGCGGACAACTCGATCCCCGCGCCATCCCCGCACAAGTTCGCCAGCAGATTCAGTCCGTCGACCCGGGACTGCCCACTTTCGGTGCCGAGACCATGGATGATGTCGTCTCGGCCTCGCTCTCGGTCAGGCGATTCTCAATGGAAATGGTGGCGTTTTTCGCGGCCACGGCCTTGCTGCTCGCCGGACTTGGCATCTACGGCACGATCTCCTTTGTGGTGAACGAGCAACGGCGTGAGTTCGCCATTCGCCTGGCGCTGGGAGTTCAACGAGGGCAAATTCTCACGATGGTCCTACGGCGGGGACTCAGTCTGGCCGCCGCTGGCGCCGCAATAGGCTTGGTTGGCGCGCTCATCGTCTCCCGCCTCATGGCCGGACTCCTCTACGGTGTGTCGCCGACCGATCTCCCTACCTTCGCTGCCGTCACCCTCGCACTGACTGCTGTCGCGCTGGCCGCCAGTTATTTCCCGGCCCTGCGCGCCATGCACCTCGATCCCATCACCGTTCTCCAATCGGAATGAACTCAACGATAGGCGCCCGGCACCGGACGCCTATCCCGTTCCCGCTTGCTGCCTCTGCTGAGATCGTACGGCGCATCGTTCTTCGCGGCCACCCCTTGCATGTGTGAACGCTGCGGTATATACTGAACCATATGGCTCAGTATTCGACGACCCGACTTGATACTTCGTTCGCCGCGCTCTCGGACGCCACGCGGCGTGGCGTTCTGGAGCAGCTCGGACGAGCCGACGCGTCGATTACGGACCTTGCAGAGAAGTTCCACATGACGCTCACGGGCATCAAGAAGCACGTCGGCGTTCTGGAGCAGGCGGGGTTCGTCGCCACGAAGAAGATCGGGCGCGTGCGGACGTGCCAGCTGGGCCCGCGCCGATTGGAGGAAGAGACGGCGTGGCTCGAGAGGTACCGCCAGCGCTGGGACGAACGCTTCGACGAGTTGAACACGGTTGTCGAGGAACTGACACGAAAGGAGAAGAGCGATGAACGCAAGAATCGAAAGTAAGCCCGGCCCCGTGAAGAACCGCACCACGGTGGAACGGAAGTCGGACCGCGAGGTGGTTGTCACGCGGACCATCAACGGCCCGGCACGCATCGTGTTCGAGGCATTTACCAAGGCCGAGCTGCTCGAGCGTTGGTGGGTGCCCAAGTCGCTGGGCATGACCCTGCTGTCCTGCGAGGTGGATGCTCGTGTCGGAGGCAAGTACCGATTGGTATTCGACCACAGCCCCGAGCCCGCCGCGTTTTTCGGCACGTATGTCGAAGTGAAGCCGTATTCGCGCCTCGCGTGGACCAATGACGAAGGTGGCGAGGGCGGGCCTGTCACCACGGTGACCTTCGAGGAAAAGGGCGGCAAGACGCTGGTGGTCCTGCGCGAGAGCCATCCGTCGAAGGAAGCGCTCGACGCTGCCGGCACCGGAGCAGTCGAGGCAATGGGCGAGACGTTCGATCAGCTGGACGAGCTTCTCGTCGCCCTCGGTGAGAGCGCGGGACAGTAGCGGCGATGCGCCCGAAAATCGACATGCTCACAAGCGACCTCCGGTTCGCGTTTCGCTCGCTGTCGCGCGCGAAGGGTCTCGCGATCACGGTGATCCTCACGCTCGCGCTCGGGATCGGCGCAAACGCCGCCATCTTCACCATCGTCCGCGGCGTGCTCCTCCGTCCGCTCGTCAATCGCGACGAGGGCACACTGATCTATGTTCGACAAAGCCAGCCAGGACTCGGGAGCGAGAACGCGCAGTTCTCGGTTCCCGAGCTCCAGGACATCGAGTCCGGCGTCCATTCCATAACCCAATTCGGCGAGTTCTCGACGATTGCCTTTTCGGTTGTCGGCCTCGGCGCCCCGCGCGAGGTGCGCGCGGGCGTCGTGGGCGGCTCGTATTTCGATGTGATGGGGTTGCATCCGGCCCTCGGGCGGTTGATCGGCCCGCGCGATGACGGCCCGAACGCCCCTGGCGTCGTCGTGCTCACCTATCGGTTCTGGTCGACGACGCTCCACAGCGATCCGTCGGTCCTCGGCAAGACCGTCCGCCTCGGGAGCGGCTCGCTGGGTGCACGGTCGGCGACGATCATCGGCGTGCTCGAACCGTCGATCCCGTATCCCACGGAGACCGAGCTGATCGCCAACATCGTGACGAGCCCGCACCACCTGTCGGCGACGATGGTCACGGGCCGCGTGCACCGCATGACCGAGCTGTTCGGTCGGCTCGCTCCCGGCGCCACGCTCGAGCAAGCGCGCGCCGAGTTGCAGGCGGTCTACGCCGGGATGACGAGCGACCATCGTGAGGCTTACCCGAAAGAGGCCCTGTCAGCAATCAGCGCCGTTGGGCTGCGCGAGCAGATCACGTCCCAGGCAAGACCCATTCTGCTCATTCTGCTCGCCGCCTCAGGGCTCATCTACATCATCGCCTGCTCGAACGTCGCCAACCTGCTCCTCGCCCGCTCCATTCGCCGTGAGAGCGAGCTCGCCGTGCGCGCCGCGCTCGGCGCGAGTGTCGGAGCGCTGCGCCGGACGCTGCTCGTCGAGAGCGTGCTCCTCGCCAGCGCCGGCGCGCTCCTCGGTGTGCTGAGCGCGGATCCCATGGTCGCGATTCTGGCGCGGTACGCATCGCGCTTCACGGTGCGCGCGGTCGATCTCACCGTCGACTCCAGCATGCTGTGGGTCGGCGCCGGGCTCGCGATCGTCGCCGCCGTGCTGCTGGCGTTCGTCCCGCGCCTGCCCTCGTCGCGTTCCTCGCAGAGCATCGCGATCGCCAGTGGCGGCGTGCGCATCACAGGGAGCACGAACCGCCGGCTCCAACTGTTCGCCGTCACGCAGATCGCGGCCTCGTTCGTGTTGCTCGCCGGCGCCAGTACACTCCTCAAGACACTCCTCGATCTGCAACGCTCGCACCCGACGTTCGACACGCACCATGTGCTCGCCATCGATGTCCCGGTCGATGCCTACGGCAAGACGCAAGCGCAGATCCTGGACTTCTATAAGGAAGCGGAGCGCCGCGTGGCGCAGCTCCCCGGCGTCGCGGCGGTCGCCGTGGGCGACGTCGTGCCCTGGCGCGACAACGACTTCTTCTTCGGGATGGAGTTCGCTGGCGAAGGGCACGTGCAGGCTTCGGGCGACAGCCCGCGCGCGGAGTATCGCCCGATCTCGTCCGGATATTTCGCCGCGCTCGGCGTTCCGATCGTCGAGGGACGCGACTTCAATGATATGGATCGCGACACCGTCGAGTCCGTGGTGATCATCAGCAAGAGCGTGGCCGACCGAGTATTCCCCGGTCAGGACCCGATCAATCATCATGTGTGGTGGACCGATCCGGTGAGCCAATTCGGCGGTGCGGGTATGCAGCCGAAACACCGCCGCATCGTCGGCGTCGTCGCGGACATTGACGATGCGCATATCCTTCCCGAGCCCACCATGGCGATCTACGAGCCGATCGCGCAGGTCGGCCTGTTCGGTGGCCGCTTGTTCGTGCGCGCCGGCGGCAATCCGTACACGCTCGTCGCGCCGATCACCCGGTCAATCCGTGCCATGTCCGCCGACCAGCCGATCGAGCACGCGGCCACGCTCGAGGACGTGAAAGCCGAGGTCCTGACACCGGATCGCTTGAACTCTCTCGTGTTCGGCGGATTCGCGATCGTCGCGCTGGCGATCGCCGTCGTCGGTGTCGCCGGTGTGCTCGCGTTCTCCGTCAGCGCGCGCACCCGGGAGTTCGGCATCCGACTGGCCATTGGCTCGCAGTCGAGCCGACTGCTCGTGGGCGTCATGCGCGAAGCCGCGGTGATGGCCACAGCCGGCATTATCGCCGGCGTCGCTTGCGGCTACATCCTGGCGCGTCTCCTGGGCAACGGGTTGCTCGACATCAAAGCGCCGAGTGCGCTTCCGACTGTCGCCTCGGCGCTCGTCCTCCTCGTGGCGGCGATCGCTGCCTCGGCCCTCCCGGCCATGCGGGTCGCGCGCATCGACGTGCTGCAGGCCTTGCGGGCGGAGTAAGTGCCGATGACGCGAAACGCCCACCCGGCGCGGGTGGGCGAAGTCGTGTCGTGCGTGGGATAACCGATAACTCGGCGACGAACGCGCCGTCCCATCGCACGGCGTCGGCGGCCGATAACAGATCGGGCCTTGCTGACTCGTATGAGCGGGCGACGCATCACCGTCGTCCGCCTAGCGCAGACGAGTGAGGGTGAGTGGCACGCCGTCGAGATGTTGTGCTGGCGTGATGCCCAAGGCTCTCGCCAGAGTCGGCGCGATATCCACGGTGCTCGCCGGATCGGTGCGCCGTTCGGCTCTCCAGAGTCCCCAGAAGATGATCGGGACCCGACGATCATAATCCCAGGGAGTGCCGTGCTGCGCCGGATCGTGCCGTGGCGGACCGTCTCGCTCGACGAGCGGATTGAAGGCGAAGAGAATGTCGGCGGATCGTCCGGGCGCCGCCGCGAACTTCAGCCGATAGCGCAGATCCTCCTCGCGCGGATCGTCGAAGCGGCGTTCGGGGAGCGCGCGAAGTTCCTCGAGCGACGCCGCGTCGGCGACCTCCGGCATCGTTCGCACGATGGACGTGATCCGGGCGATGACGTCTCGGACATCACCGAGGGTTGCCGCGACCTGGTGGTCGACGGTGATGTGTTCGTCGCCGTCACGCACGAGTGGCTGGTCGGTGCCGAGCTCCCGCTGCACGCGCGCCTGCAGCTCCTTCATCCACGCGTCGACATCGACCCGCCGCGCCGGAACGCCCTGACTCCTCAGTCGCTCGGCGAAATCCAGACCGCCGTGATCGGCACTGAGCACGACGACGACTCGCTTCCCGTTGTGCTGGGCTCTGTCGAGGAAGAGGCCGAGCCGCCGATCCAGCCGACGAATGAGATCCTGCATTTCTGGTCCGGCGTTGCCGAACGCGTGTTCGGCCGCGTTCGTGGCCGACAGTCCGAGGCAGAGGAGATCGGGATGCGGGCCGTCGCCAAGGTGTTCGTGCGAGATCAAGGCTTCGGCGGCATCGAAGATGTCATCGTCCCAGAACGGCGAGGCCCGATATCGGTTCCAGAAGCCGCCGTCCTGGGTCTCATTGAGCACGAAGCCGGGTTTCGGGGCATCCGGAAATCCCTGCGTCTGGATCAGCCGTGGGAGGCGACTCACGATCGGCACGCCCGTGATGTCGGCTTTCCATTCTCCCGGATAGGTGAGTCCATCGGACGGGCCGATGGGCACCCAGGTGAGCGTCTCGGTGCGCAGACGCCGCATGAGCCTCGCATTGACGGCCACCAGCCATGGTGGGATCGCCGGCGCGTACGCCGTCGATGTCGTGAAGCCAAATCCTTCCTGGAACCAGTACACGCCATCGGTCTCGGGGCCGGCCATCATGATCGCCGACCGATCCTTGCCCGCTACCGCAAAGACTCTGCTGCCCGGGATTTGGTCTTTGAGCCAGGTACCGAACGTGGTCCCCCGAAATTGCACGTCACTCGATCCAGGCGTGCCTGGCGGCACACCGATGGTGCTGACGTGGTCGTCTTGGACGCAGTAGATCGGCGTGCCGGTGATCGAGTCGGTCCAGCTATTGGTGCCTATTCCGGTGGACGAGGGATGTCGTCCGGAGAGCAACGTGGAGTGACCAGGGCACGTTTCGGTGAATGCGTGCTCCTGGTACGCATTCTCGAAGACCGCGCCTTCTCTGAGGATGCGCCCCAATCCTCCCGGGAGATGGTCTGTGTAGCGGTCCATGATCTCGCCGGACAGCATGTCGACCGAGATCACGATGATGAGATTCGGTGGGCGATCCGGCACTTGTGTCATGAGCGACAACGCGGCGAGTACGGCGATCTCAGGCAAAGCCAAGGCTGCTCCGACCGTTTGGGTAGGAAGGACCTCAGGCTTTTTATGCCGTAAGTTGTGCGGCTCATCGCGAGCCGGTGGTGTCGCTCGGTCACGGACCCAATCGCGATGATTGGCGGAACCCTAGACACATTCGCGAATTGTTGGTGCCGGATTATACGGTTGATCCGGCCGAGCGCCAAGCCCGCGTCCCGGAGCCTCTGAGAAACGCACATAGTCGCGCTTTCCTCGCGAGCAGGCACCACCGCGACAGTGCGCGCAGATGCCGTCGCATCGCCTCATCGCGACCCACCAGACGGCCGGCGTACCGCGGCCCCGTTTAGAGCAGCAGAGCTAATACTTCCACTGCGGCAGATAGAGCAGCTGCTGAGCACTCCGGCTCGCCACATCGACTGTCCAGAGCCCCTGCCAACGCGCAAAGACGAGATGTCGCGCGTCCGGCGACCATCCAATCGGGCCTACGGGGAAATCGCCCCGATCATAGCGCGACGCCGTCCAGATCAATTGATGGTCGCGGCCATCTGGACGAATTACCCACAAGGACGTCGCCGTCTCACTCTTCCAATCAGGGCGGTTAGAAGCATTGTCACGTAATGAAAGTCTGCACGCGCGCTGTCTGGCGCGGGCGATGTCGCAGACACATGTTTGAGGCCCCATGCGCTGCACTCTGGGCCTGCTGCTCTCGCTCCTCACATTCGGCTGCGCCGCTCATCACGCGCAGCCCGCCGGCAACATCATGTTCGGCAACCTCACGGTGCCCGGCAACGAGGAGGCGAGGCCGTGGATGCCGCTCATGCCCGGGGACCCGCACGCATTCACCCCGCCGAGTTTCGCGATCGATCACCAGACGATCCACATCGCGTTCGACCTCGACCAGCACGCGGTAGTCGGCGCGACGGACATTCGCGTGCGAGCTCTGCGCGGGCCGCTCGATCGCATCGAGCTCGATGCGATGAAGCTCGCGATCGCGTCGGTGCAAGACGCGTCGGGTCGCGAGCGCAAGTACGACGCATCGCCCACAGTCTTGGTCGTTGGGCTCGCGACGCCACTCCCCGCAGGCGACACCGCGACGATTCGCATCACCTACTCGGTGGTGAGGCCACGGGCCGGGGTCTACTACGCCAATCACCCGCGCGTCGTGTGGACGCAAGGACGACTGGAAGACAATCGCTTCTGGGTGCCGACCCAACTTGGCCCGAGCGCTCGCGCGAAATGGGATGTCTTCGTCACGACCGAGGCCGACCAGCGCGCATTCTCCAACGGCCGCCTCGTGGGGTCGCGACCCGTCGCCGGCGGCGTCGAGTGGCACTGGGCGCAGGAGTCGGCGATTCCACTCGAGTACCTGACGATCGCCGTCGGGCCGTACGAGACCGTCTGGGATTCGGCGGGATCGACCAAGCTCCAGTACTGGACCTATCTCGATTCGGTGGCCGAGGCGCGCGAAGGGTTCGCCGTCACTCCGCGGCTGGTCGCGTGCATGGAGCGCAAGCTCAACGCACCGCTGCCCGCTCGCTCGCTCGCCCAGGCCGTCGTGCCGAATTTCATTTTCTGGGACTGGCTCGAAGCATGGCGCCCGATCATTGTCGCCAGTGTGCAGGACGATCGGCTGATCTTCGCCGATTCGCACCACTTTCCAGAAGAGAGCCGCGAGATGGGGATCGGGCGCATGGTGGCGCAGGAGTGGTTCGGCAAATCGGTGTCGCCGCACGACTGGTCCGAGCTTTGGCTCTCCGATGGGCTCATGAGCTTCATGGCCCAAGTGTGCTCCGAGGAATCCAATCCGCCCGAGGCGGTTGCGACGATCCGTCAATGGTCGAACATCACGGTCACGGTCGCGGACCGCGATTGGCGGCGACCGCTCGTCTATAATCGGTGGAAGTATGGCCCGATCGAGCTCCTGCTGACCGACCACATCACGGGGAGAGGCACCGCCGTCCTCGAGCTCCTCCGCCACGAGCTGGGCGACAGTGTGTTTTGGCGCGGCATGCACGACTATCTCACGACGTACGCGGGCCAGTCCGCCACGACGGCGGATTTCCGTCACATCATGGAGCAGGCGTCGGGTCGCGATCTCGAGATCTTCTTCCGACAGTGGGTATGGGGCGCTGGGTTCCCGCACCTTCATATCGAATACGCGTATGATGGCGGCGCTCACCGGGTGACGTTGACCGTCCGGCAAGTCCAGCCACGCGACTCGCTGACCGGATACTTCGATGCGAAGGTCGATGTCGTTGTCGGAACGTCCAATGGCGTGATCGAGGCGACCGTTCCCTTGAGCGGCGCAGTGACGACCTACTCGACGGTGATCACCGGAGACCTCCAGTACATCCTGTGGGATCCCAGCCGGTGGCTGCCGAGCGACGTCAAGTTCCCGAAACCGAAATCGCTGCTGCTCGGGCAGCTCGCGCACGCGCCGCTCGCCGGGCGCCTCGACGCGCTCGAGGAGCTGTCCGAACAGGCGCGCGGCGCCGGGTCGGTCGGCTTCACGGACACGAATGCGCCGCCGGTCGCTGATTCCGACGCGATGACCGCCATTCTCAGGGTCGCACGGTCCGACACATCACCGGCGATGCGGGCGAGGGCGATCGAGTCGACGATGGGACTTTTCGATGCGCGCGCGCGCGCGACACTTCGGGCCTTGACGCGCGACACGTCGGCCGCGATCCGGGGGATGTCCGCGATGATGCTCACCGGGCCGTTCCCGGAGGATATGATGCGGCTGCGGGAGCTCGCGCATGACGATGCCAGTGTGGAAGTGCGGGAGGCCGCGGCTGAAGCGTTGTCGATGATGAATGACCGTGTGCCCCAGCAGCACATCGCGGACTCGATCGCGCGGTCGCCAACCGCGACGGACGACCAGCGGGCTTCGGCCGCGGCGGAGTTGGCGAACAACTTCGTTGCCGGCTCGTGGGCGATCGGCAAGGGGTACCTCACGTCGCCGTCATCGTCGCGCGCGGTGCGCGAGGCGGTCATGCGGCAAATGAGCGTCGGCGCGCACTACCAGTTCCTCAAAGAGGCGAACGGCGAGGAGCTCGTCACCCTGCTCCGGCCGTTTCTCGACTCCGACGATCCGAGCCTCCGCATTGCCGCCGCACGTGAGATCGGCACCTCGCTCGGTTCGAGCGCGCGCGCGACGCTCGAAGCACGCAGGGAGGTCGAGGTCGACGCTCGGGTGTTACGCGCGATCGATGAGGCGCTGGGCGAGATCGACAAAGGTCCGCCTATGCCGCGGGGCTTCATGAAGCGGCACTAGCTACCTTCGCGCCGGGTCGTCACCGGATCGAGCGACGTGGCGCGGCAGGCCGGAAGCCAATGCGCGGCGGCGACGACGAGGAAGAGCTCTCCTACCGAGTTTCTCTTCGAAGTACCGCGAGGTTGTCTGGGCTCTGTACACAACCGGGATGCGGATCGCAGCGGCACGTATCGCCGGCCCGCAGCGCGCTTGTCCGCGACGAGGCCGCCGGCTACTTGGCCGGCGTTTTCAGATACGTGTCGAACCACCCCAGCATACGCGACCCCAGGTCGCGCGCGTGCGCCGGGATCCGGTAGCCATGTCCCTCGTCGGCGTACACGACGAGCTGAGACGCCACGCCATTGCGCTGAAGCCCGCGCCAGAACTCGAACGACTGCGGCGCGGGAGCCTCGGCATCGCGCTCACCGACGATGACCAAGGTCGGCGTACGCGCCTGTCGGATGAAGTTGATCGGCGAGCTCTTGGCGTACACCGCCGGGTCATCGTAAACCGTGGCGCCGAAATATGGCGGCATCCACTCGTTAATTCCGTTCTCGCCAGCGTAACTCAACCAGTTGGAGAGGCCAGCGACGGCCACGACAGCTTTGAAGCGCCTGGTCTGGGTGACCGCCCACATGCCCATGAATCCACCGTAGCTCGCTCCCCAGAGTCCTATGCGCATGCTGTCGACGGAGTATCGGTGCACTATCGTGTCGATACCCGCCATAATGTCGCGGAGATCGCCATATCCGAAGTCCTTCACATTGGCTTTCGCGAAGGCTTCGCCCTGCCCGTAGCTCCCGCGCGGATTCGGCATGAACACGAAGTAGCCGGCGCGGGACATCTGAGAGGTCGGATCGCGCTCCGACATCCATTGGGCCGACTGCGCCGCTGCTGGACCGCCGTGAACCTGCACGATCATGGGATACCTGGTTCCCGGGCGGAAATCCGCCGGGAATAGCAACCACCCCTGGACCGTGAATGCGTCGCTCTTCCACTCGACACTCTCCGCCCGGCCGTACGCTGGCGTGACCGTCGCGTTGACGTGGGTCACCAGCTCGAGCTTCTCTGGCGGCCCGGCCCAGACCTCCGGCGGCTCGCCGAACGACTCACGCACCACGGCTACGGCCTGGCCATCACGAGAGGCCGAGAGTGAGGGCACGAACCCGCCGGTCGTCACATGCGCATTCACGCGGGCGAGGAGGCGCGAGGCGCCGGTGCGTGTATCGAGGGTGGAGATGACGGACGCACCGCTCGCCCACGCCGAGACAATGAGCTGATGCGGCGCACTCGTCCACGCCAGATCTGACGGGCTAGTCGTCGTCGTCGGAGTCAAATCTTTCGGCGTGCCGCCTGTGGCCGGTACGACCCAGACGTCGCCGCCGGTCGCCCCTTGATCGCTCATGATACCGCCGATGTAGGCGATCTCCGAGCCGTCCGGGGACCAGCGTGGCACCGCGATTTGCGTGGCCGGCCGCGCGACCTCTGTCAGCGCCCCCGAGTCGGCCGGCACCGCGTAGAGGCGTGCAGTCCACCAGTTGTTATTCCCCGAACCGTTCGCGGCGCTGACCACGAGCCGCCGGGAGTCGGGCGACCAATCGTACTCGTACACGTAGAGGTCCGCCGGAGTCACGACGCGGAGACGGCCTGCCGATAGATCGATGACGGCCAGATGCTGGCGGTCGACTATGTCGCCGATCACGCCGGTGTCGCGCGGGGCGGCCTCCGTCGGGTCGCCCGTGATCTCCTCCGGCCGCACGTAGAGCACAGCCACGCTCTTGCCATCCGGCGCGAACCGGATGCCCTGGGTGGAGCCGGGGATGGTGGCAACGACGCGCGACTGACCATCCGCGACGGTCGCCAACGTCACCGCGCCATTCGCGCTCAGAAAGGCGAGAGCGCGACTGTCCGGAGACCAGGCCACTTCGGACGCGTCGCCGAAGGTGCGAACGGCGGTGTGCGATGACTTGCGGTCGACGACAACGAGGGCCGCGGCGGCGCCGGCGGTGTCCGCCGGACTCGGGCCGATCCAGGCGACCAGTTGCCCGTCGGGTGAGATCGACACGTTGGAGAATCGGCGCGCCGCATGAGACGGCGGCGGAAGCAGCGCAATGGCGGCGCAAAGATGAAGAATAGTCATGTCCGGGGCACCAATGTATCCGAGCCCTGTTGAATCGATCCAATGAATTGTCTACACTGCGCTCATGGCGAAATTCGATGACGGGGCTCTGGGACCAATGCATATAGAGGTGCGGGATCTGCGCCTCATTGTCGCCATCGCGCACTCCGGCAGCGTCACGGCGGCCGCCGACGCGCTTCATCTTACGCAGTCGACGCTGAGCCATCATCTCGCCGATTTGGAACGGCGAATCGGCGGCCGGCTCTTCCATCGAACCGGTCACCGGCTATCCATCACACCTCTTGGGAACCGGTTCCGAGCGAATGCTGAACCGCTGTTGGACGACGTCCGCGCATTCGAGCAAGCGCTCCGGAACAGGATCGACCATCCCGTGGGAGTGGTGCGGTTCGCCACGGAATGCAATACCACGTATCCATGGTTTGGCCGGCTCGCCATCGCATTCCGACGCGAGTGGCCACAGGTGGAATTGACGCTGGTAACCGCGGCCACGGCGCAGCCGTTGGTGGAGCTGGAGCGCGG
>DATMLM010000014.1:0-23417 GCA_035570055.1 Gemmatimonadaceae bacterium | reverse complement strand
ACGACGAGCGTGTAACGAAGCTCGGGCCACACGGGCGCGCGAAACACGATCGGCTCCAACCGGCGTCTACGCCAGAGCGCCACGCCTGTCCGTGTGCTATTCTCGATGGGGGACATTGTTGTATACAATCCAATGACTACTCCTGTGGTTCCGACAGACGTCATCCTCAAGCGCTTCGAGACACCCGACGAAGTGCGCGAAATGGTGAAGGGCCGATTCGAGATTGTGCGACTCGGCGGCATGACGATCGGGCGGGCGACGTACGAGCCTGGCTGGCGGTGCGCCGCTCCGCGGCGCGTCGATGCTGCACTTCGCGCCGCCTCGACTGGTTTGTTCGCCTCCGGGGGGCAAACCCCAAGTACGCCCCCCGGACCCCCCCAACCTGCACTTACGCCAGCGTTAGTCGGCTTCGCTCACCACTACGCTCGGTAACTGGCCGCGCTCGCCGGGCCACCAGTTCCATTTGCCGGCGAGCCGTAGCACAGCGGGCCCAATGCCGAGGCGGACGACCGTGGCGTCGATCAGTACCGCGACGGCTAAGGCGAATCCGAGGACTTTGATGAGCAGGAAGTCGCCGAGGGTGAACGACGCGAACACGACGATCATCACGGCCGCCGCGCTCGTAATCACTCCGCCCGTGCGTGCAACACCCTCGGCGAGGGCATCGTCAACATTGGCGCCCGACTTGTTCGCTTCGGAAACTCGCGCCACCAAGAACACCTCGTAATCCATGCTCAGTCCGAACACGAGGCAGAATACGATGACGGGAACGGCCGGAAATAGCGCATCGACCGGCGCCGCCAGGCCGACGAGCCAGGCGAGGTGGCCGTCTTGAAACACCAGCACCGTCGCACCGAACGCCGCACCGACCGAGGCGAGATTCAACACGATCGCCTTGATCGGGATCAACACGGACCGGAACCCGATCAGTAGCGCGAAGAACGTCCCGCCAACGACGAGCCCGACAACCCACATCGCGTGCCCCGCGATCGCGTCCTGATAGTCGGTGTTCTGCGCCGGCAATCCACCGATCCGAATCGTCGCCCCTTTGAGCCCGGTCAGCTGCACCGGATCGGTCGCGCGCAGATCGTGAATGAAGTCCGTGAGCTGCGCCGGCGTGGCGCCCTCTTTCGGGACCACCTCGATCACCGCCGCTTTGTGGTCACGACTCACGAACGAGTGGATGAGATCAACCGAGACGAGACCGAGGACGGTGGTGCTGGGATGCTCGGCGTGCAGGATCGTCGGGAGCGACCGCACGCGCGCGACCTCGGGCCGCTGCTGGACCGTCAGGGTGAGTCGTCGCCACGCTTGCCAACCGGCGTCAGTCAACGGCCCCTGGCCGGGCGGAAGCTCGAGGAGAATGTGCGTGTCCTCGACGATCCCCATCTTCCCCATGCCACGCATCGCCCGCACGGCGCGCGCTGACTCCATGGACTGCGGCAACCAATCCTCGCCCGTCGGCAACTGATCGTTGAGTCGCCGCGCTTGCCCTACGAGAATCGCCAGTGGCACACCGCACAACACGAGCACTCGCACGGGATGCGCGGCGACCCACGCACCCCATCGCCGCCAACCATTCTCACTTCCCACCCGGCGCACATGCCACAGACTCCACCGGTTGACCAAGGCCCCGAGCCACGCGAGGAGTCCCGGTAATAACGTGGTCGCCAAGAGCGCCGAGAACGTCACGGTCAGCAAGCCACCGATGCCGATCGAGCGCAGGTCACCGATGGGAATCACGATCAGCGCCACGAACCCGATGGCGACCGCCATTGCCGAGATGAGAATCGTGTGTCCCGCGCGCTGCACCGCTTCGACCGCGGCGTCCTCTGAATTTCGTCCAGCGGCGAGCGATTCCCGGAAGCGGCTGACCGTCAGCAGTGCGTAGTCGACACCAATGCCGAGCCCGAGCATCGTGATGATGTTGTGGGACAGCACCGAGAGCGGCCACACCATGCTGACGAGCGCCGCCGCGCCGAGGCTCAACCCGATGGCGAGGGCGCCGGCGATGGCGGGAAGCAGCGCAGCGACGACGGACCCGAACACGATCACGAGCAACACGATCGTGATCGGCAACACCCGTCGCTCAGCCGTCCTCGCATCGGCGGCACTGGTCGCACGCACGTCGTAGTTGAACGGCGCGTCGCCGGTCCATCCCATCGCGATGCCGGGATACTGCACCGCGAGCTCGCGCTGGAGCGCGCCGCTCGCCCGCCGCATCGCCGGGATGTACTCCTGCGCTGGATTGCCGACGCGATCGAGCCCGACCACGACGAACGTGCCGCGCGGCGAGAGGAACGCCGAGTCCGGTGTGTTCGCGTACGAGAGCACGCGGCTCACGCCGGGTAACGAATCGAGCACGGTGACCACGCGGTGTAACGCCGCTTTGCCGTCCGGCGTCGCCGGCGACGCGACATTCGAGATCACCAACACGGCGAACGACGCGTAGGGCGCATCGAATCGCGAGGACATGATGCGTTCGACGACGCCCGCCTCGCGCTCGTTTGGGCGGGCGCTGGCGTTCATGCGATCGGAAGCCGTGAACGCCCACGGGATCAGCGCGACGGCCAAGAGGGCCCAGACAGCGGCGACCGCACCGCGTTGGCGTACGATCGCGCGTGAGAGCATGGGCGCGTCCAAGTTAGGGCGCGTGGGAAACCGGCTCAAGCAGGAGGCCGGTCAGTGCGTCCAGTACTGGCTCGACGGGGAGCGACTGTAACGTCCCTTCGGTAGACGCGACCGCGGCGCCTCCCGTCTCATACGGGCCCCAGATCTCGGCTCGATTTCTCGGGAACATCACGACGGCCGGTTTGCCGAACGCCGACGCCGCGTGCGTGATCGCCGTGTCCGGTGTCAGCACATAATCAGCGGTCGCAACGAGTGCGAACGCTTCGCGCACGTTTCGCGTGCGGAAGAATCTCGCGCCCGCACCAGTACCCGCACCCGTCAGCTGCTCCGCCAGCTCGGCATCTCCCGGCGCGGCTATCACGCCGACGTCGAGGTCCGCGTGCGCGCGAAGCGCGCCGAGGATTGCCGCGAAGCGCTCGGCCGGCCATCGGCAGGTCGGCTTCCCCGCCGAAATGTTGATCAGCAAACGGCGCCCGGCTCGCCACCGTGATTCGCCCTCGGCGCGCTCGTCGGGCGAAAGAAAAATCTCGGGTCGCCAATTCGCGTCAGTGACCCCGAAGGGCACAGCCAGAGCGCCAAGATGCTCGACGTAATGGCGAGCAGAAGAAGGACGCGGGGCGGGCAGAGTGAGAGCCGCGTCGACACCGCGCCCAGCAAGCCCGATGCGATGTCGTGCCCGGCTCAACAGCATCATCATCAGTGTCGTAGTCGATGGCGAAAAAACCTGACAATCCAAAATCGCATCGTAGTGTTCCTGCCGAATGCGATGGAATGCGGCCAGGTACATCGAATCCGCGACATGGACACACCGGACGTACGGGTTACCGAAAAGCACCGGCGCGTTCTCGGGAGACGCGAGCACGTCCAAGATGACATTCGGATGCGACCGCGCAATCGCGCGGAGGAGCCCGGTCGACAGGATCATGTCGCCGATCCGATCGTAGCGGAGATAGAGCACCCGAACGCGCGGCGCGCCGGCCGAGAAGTCGAGCGGCGACGGCTGAGGCAGGCGTCGGGCGAGCCCAACGAGCGCAGCGCGCGATGCCGACTCTAACCGTCTCATTCGCATGACATTCTCAAGTTACCATGCGTATCCCATACACCATCGGCACATACGATTCACAACAAGCACTGCCATTCTGGCGGCCACGATCTACCGCTTGCGGTAACGATCCGGAAGGGGCTTCTTATATCAATGCTGTCGGATACCATGACTCAATCACCCGCTGAAGCAGGTCCGAGACTCGTCCGGATGCGCGAAGCGGTGTGTCGTGCGATGGACGCCGTCTCGGGCAATCCCGAGGAGCCGCGGACCGAAAGAGGCGCCCGTATGGCCGCCGCTCGCGAGGCGGTCGTTGCGTACACGCGATCGATGCGTGACGCAGGTGTGCCCGCGCTGACGGTGATCCAACACGTCAAAGCCCTGGTGCGGGGTGCGTCGTCCCGCGGCGCGAAGGCGTTTCGCGATGCGCTGTCCCAGTGGACCATCGCGGCGTACTTCCAAGCGGACTAGGACGCGGCGACCACAGCGGCGCCGAGCAGTCCAATCATATCGTTGGTGATCACGTGGACGGGGATCTTCGACAAGAGCCCCGCCATTCGGCCTTTCGCGGTGAATGATCCGAGAAAGTCGCCGGATTTGAGCACGGGCAGGACGCGCCTGGCGATACCGCCAGCCAGGTAGACGCCGCCGGTCGACAGGGTCTGGAGGACGACGTTCCCAGCCTGCGACCCGTAGACCGAGGCGAAGAGCCGCACCGCCATGACACACGCCGGGTCTGTCCCCGCTACACCGCGCGTCGTCACGGTGGCCGCCGGGACCCCGCCTCGCATCTCGTCAGATACGCTCGGATCCTCGGGCGCGAGTTTGCTGGCGACGATGTACTGATACGTCGAGACCAGTCCGGCGCCCGAAAGCACGCGTTCGTACGAGACGTGCCCGCCGTCGTGCTGCGCCGCCAGAAACTTTGCCAGGCCCCACTCGATGTCATTCCGGGCCCCGAACGTCGCATGGCCGCCTTCGGACGGAACAACCCTTACGCCCGTCGGCTCTCTGAGCACGAGCCCCTGACCGAGCCCCGTACCGGCGCCGAGTAGGGCTATCGGGCCGTCCGGGTCTGGGACACCGGGCTGCAGGGTCTCGATGTCGGCCGGGCCCAGTCGTGTAACGCCGAATCCCACCGCGTCGAAATCGTTGATCAGGGTCGTCCGCGGCACCCCGATGGCGCGCGCCAGCTCGGCGCCACGGACCATCCAAGGGAGGTTGGACGCCTTGATATCGCCGCCGACAACAGGGCCCGCGACGGCGAAGCACGCCGCGCCGATATCGGCCCCGTCGCCGCGACGAAACTCAGTGACGATGGTCGCCAGACTGTCATACTGGCCGCTCGGATAGACGTGCTCGCGCACCCGGCTCAGGGTCGTTCCGTCCACGGCAAAGACGGCGAGACGCGCGTTCGTCCCGCCGATGTCGCCCGCCAACACGTTCATGGAGTGGGACTGCCGGGAGCGGGACTGCCGGGAAAGCCTTCGAGGACCTGGACCTGTTGCCCGCGCGGCCGGTCTCCCTTGTTCTGATCGGGAGCCAGGCGGGCCCGCACGCGCTGCCCGTCGCGCAGCGCATCCGATGGCTGATTGACCACGGCATCTCCCTCGTTCAGTCCCGACACGACTTCCATCACCGTGCCGTAATCTCGACCGATACGGAGAGTCCGGAAATGGGCGATCGAATCCCCGCCCACCACCGCCGCCTGCGCGCCCTGGGTGCGGAAGATCAACGCCGTCCCCGGCATGAGGATAGGCGGCGATTGCCGCGAGAACCGGAAATGGATGTCGACATACGTCCCGGGCAAGAGCGCGCCGCCTTTGTTCGCCACGTCGACCTCGGTCAAGAGCGTCCGCGACGCCACATCGACGGCATCGGCCGTGCGAACGATCTTCCCGGGAAAGAGCTGCCCTGGCAGCTCCTCTTCTTCCAGCGCGGCCTCGAGGCCTGCGTGAACCGAGGGCGCGTACGCCTGCGGCACGCCGATGTAGACGCGCATCGTGTCGGTTCGCGCGATGTGAAAGAGCTCCGTCAAGCCACCGGTCGCGCCGGCGGCATTCGGCGCACCGGACGTTCCGGTGGCCGTGATATACGATCCATTATCGATGTTGCGGGCGGTCACCACACCGGCGAACGGCGCGGTCACGCGCTCGTAACCGACGAGCGACTGGAGCCTGAGCACATTGTCGTGCGCCGCGTTGACCGTCTGGATCTGGGCCTGATACGTGGACTGCTTCTGGTCGTACTCGTCCGCCGTTACGACACTGTCCTTGACCAACGACTGCCACCGCTCGGCCTCGCTCTTCGCGAGGACCAGGTTCGCGCGGTCCTGTGCCTCGGTCGACTTGGCCTGGCTCAACTGCTGGTCGAGGTCCGGCGCGTCAATGATGGCGAGCAACTGATCATTCGCGACCCGCGCGCCGATGTCCGCGTACCACGCGCGCACGTATCCGGATGAGCGCGCATAGACCGACGCGTCGTGGATCGGCTGGAGCGTGCCCGGCAACGTGAGATCGGCGTTTGCCGGCGCGCGACTGACGCGCACCACACTGATGAGCGGCAACGTGTCGGCCAGCGCGCTATCATGCGCGCGCTGCTCGAGCACCTTGCGCTGCGACCGCCGCGGCAAGAGGCCGACGAGGAGTAAGACCAGGAGCACCGCGATGATCACGATGGCGGCCACTCCCATCGATCTCCGGGGGAGCGTCGCCTCAGCCACGGGTCGCACCTACCGCGAACTGTTGCTCGATCGGCGTGGCCTCCGGCAGCACGACCTCGTGCAGCGGCTCGGTCTTGCGGATCGTCGCGTAGATCACCGGGACCACGATCAGCGTGTACACGCTCGCGACCAGCAGTCCGCCGATCACGGCGCGCCCAAGTGGCGCATTTTGCTCGCCTCCCTCTGTGAGACTCAACGCCAGGGGCACCATGCCAATGATCATGGCCAGTGCCGTCATGATCACGGGCCGGAGTCTCGTCACGCCGGCTTCGATCGCCGCGCCGTCGGCGTCAAACCCGCCCCGGCGCGCGTCATCGGCGAAGGTAATCAACAGGACGCTATTCGATGTCGCCACACCGAGCGACATAATGGTTCCCATGAGCGATGGCACGCTGAACGAGGTGCCGGTCACATACAAAGACCACAGCACACCCGACAGCGCGCCGGGCAGCGCCATGATAATGACCAGTGGATCGAGCCACGTCTGGAAGTTCACGACGAGCAGGATGTAGACGAGGATCAGCGCCGCGAAAATCCCGCCGATCAGCCCGGCGAACGATGATTTCATCTGCTGCACCTGCCCGCGCATGACGATGCGTGAGCCGGTGGGCGGTGTGGTCTTCGCAATGACGTCATTCACGTCATTCGCCACGCCGCCCAGGTCCCGGCCGGTTGCGCGGGCGTAGACGTCGAAGGCCGGCAGAATATTGTAATGATTGATGCTCGCGGGGACCGTGCGCCGCGCGGTGGTCGCCAGGTTCGCGAAGAGCTGCGTTGGGACGCCGCCCGCGGCCGCCGTGACGGGTGTCAACGCCAAGTCTTCGATCGACCGCATCTTGTACTGCGGCGTCTGCACCTGGATCGAATAGTTGACGCCGTTCGTCGGATCGAGCCAGAAGTTCGGCGCCGACTGAAAGCTCGAGCTGAGGGAGACCAGGAGGGCCGAGGCGACGTCGCGTTGCGTGAGCCCGACTTCCTGCGCCCGCAGACGATCGACGTTGAAGAAAATCTCGGGCTCGTCGACCACCTGGCCCACCCGGACGTCGGACGCGCCGGGAATCTGCCGAATCTCGCTCGCCATTCGCTGCGCGAGCGCATAGTTGCTGTCGCGCTGCCGCCCCACGATCTGGACGTCGATCGGCGCGGCCAATCCCTGATTCAAGACCTGCGTGACGATATCCGCCGGCTGGTACCAGAACTGATCACTCGGAAACTCGTTCGTCAGCGTCTGCGTGAGCATCTGCTGATACTGAGCCGTCTTGTGCGTCCGCTTTTCGCCGAGCACGACGAGGATCTCGCCCTCGGAAGGGCCGATGATCGAGAGGTCGCCGGTGGCGAGCGCCACGCCACCGCCGGCCAGGCCGATGTTGTCGCGCATCAAAGCGATCTCGTTCTCGGGGATGAGGCGCTTGATCGCCCGCTCGACCTCGCCGAACACCAGCTCACTCGACTCCAACCGGGTCCCGGAGGGGAGTCTCACGTGCAGCCGGAACTGGCCCGCGTCGACCGTCGGGAAGAAGTCCTGGCCGATCGCCGGAATGAGCACCAGGCTGCCAGCGACAAAGGCGAACGCCAGTATCATGACGATCACCCGATGCCTCATGGCGGTGTGCAACACGGCCTCATACCCATCTCTGAAGCGGTTGAACTCCGTCTCGACCCACGCGTTCAGCGCCCAGAGCCCGCCCTCTTTTCTTCTCTTCTCCAGCGATACCTCTTCGCCGCCCTGATAGAGCTCGACTTCTCCCTTGAGCATGTAGTGCACCATCGTCGGCACGAGGGTACGGGAGAGGAGATACGAGGCGAGAATGGCGAAGATGACCGCGAGCGCCAGTGGCCGGAACAACGCCGAGGCAGCCCCACTCAAAAAGAAGATCGGGACGAACACGATGCAGATCGACACCGACGCCATGAATGCCGGCGCCGCGACCTGTGAGGCCGCGTCGATGATCGCCTGCAGGATGTTCTTCCCCTCGCCCATGTTGCGATGGACGTTCTCGATCTCGACGGTCGCGTCATCGACGAGGATGCCAACGGCGAGCGCCAGACCACCGAGCGACTGGATGTTGATCGTCTCGCCAAGCGCATAGAGCACGATGATCGACGTCATGATCGACAGCGGGATCGACACCGCGACAATGACGGTGCTCCGCCAGCTGCCGAGGAAGAACAGGATCATGATGGCCGTCAGGCAGGCGGCGGTGACGGCCTCGACGATCACGCCTTTGATCGCGTTGCGTACATAGGTCGACTGGTCTTGAATGACGCTCAGGTCGATGCCCGGCGGGATCGACCGCTGCGTTGGCGGGAGCAGGGCTTTGATGTGATCGACGACGTCGATCGTCGACGCTTTCCCGAACTTGAGCACGTCGAGATACGCGCCGCGCCGGCCATTGATGCGGACGATGTTCGTCTGCACGCCGGCGCCCAACCGCACGTGCCCGACGTCGCGCACGTACACCATCTGGCCGTTCACCAGCTTGATCGGCGCATCGTCCAGCGTCTCGACGATGTCGGGGCTGGAGTTCAAGGCGACCTGGTACTCCTTGTCTCCCATCTTCGCGGTGCCCGAGGGGAGAATGATGTTCTGCACGTTGATCGCGTTCGAGACATCGTTCGGCGACAGTCCCTTTTGGTAGAGGAGCCGCGGGTCGATGTCGATCGTGACCTGCTTTGGTGGCCCGCCGAACACGGGCGGCAGGTTCGCGCCCTGCGCCGTGACGAGCCCGGGGCGGATGAACTGATTGCCGATATCATTCAGCTCTTGCTCGCCGAGCGTCTTGCTGGCGATACCGACTTCCATGACCGGGACGTCGGTGGCGCTGTAGCGAATGATGTATGGAGGCGTGGTCCCCGGCGGCAACCCGCGCAAGATGGCCTGACACGTCCCGGCGATCTGCGCCACGGCCGCCGCGAGGTCGCCACTCGGCTGGATATAGACGCGAATCACCGCGATGCCATCGAGCGACTCCGACTCGATGTGCTCGATGTCCGCGACGCCAGTCGTAAAGGCGCGCTCGGAGAGGGTCACGATGCGGCCCTCCATTTCGCGCGCGGGGAGGCCGTTGTACGACCACACGATCGAGACAATCGGGATGTTCGTCGACGGGAAGATGTCCGTCGGCATCGAGACCGCTGCGAACGCCCCGAACAACATCATGAGGACGGCGAGACACGCCGTCGTATACGGGCGCCGAAGCGCTAATCGTACGATCCACATGTATGCGATTTTCTACGCAACACTGCTCGACAGCGTTGCGGAGATCCCTCCCCTAAGTGCTCTTCGGTCGCTCGCTCGCCTTTAGCGCGTAAGCGCACTCTTCGATTCGCGCGCCCTTCGCATCGGCAATCGCAAACTTGGTTCCTTCGTACAAGCACGCACTCCCGTACCGGCCGTCCTTGGTGACGGCGTAGTACGTGAGATCGAACTTCGCGCGCCCTCTCTCATCCAGCAACCGTTTCTCGGTCATCGCGATCACCCGCTCGATGACTTTGAGACACGCGGCCTCGGGATCGAGTCCCTGACGCATGAGCTCGACTGCGTAGAAGGCCCCGCAGGCCTTGATGTTGGCCTCTCCGTACCCGGTGGAGCCGGCCGCGCCAACCGTGTTGTCGCAATACTGACCCGCGCCGATGATCGGCGAGTCGCCGACGCGACCCGCGATCTTATAGGATATGCCGCTCGTGGTCGTGACCGAGCCAATGTCACCCGCCGCATTGACCGCGCACATGTTGATGGTACCGTGCGTCCAATTCGTATCCTGGTGCGCCTTCCAGCGAAGCCAGTCCTGCCGACTCTTCTCGGTGAGCAGGTTCTGCTCCTTGAACCCCATCTCGAGCGCGAACTTCTTGGCACCGGCGCCGACCAAGAAGATGTGGTTGGT
This sequence comes from Gemmatimonadaceae bacterium, assembly GCA_035570055.1. Taxonomy (GTDB): domain Bacteria; phylum Gemmatimonadota; class Gemmatimonadetes; order Gemmatimonadales; family Gemmatimonadaceae; genus DASRDS01. Next base: position 13,138 of record DATMLM010000014.1, on the reverse strand, counting down.
ATTCTCCATGACCGCCTTCGCGACGAGCGATGGCGTCGCGATATCTTCGAGCGCCCCGACGGCGCCCGCGCGCTTCGTGGGCCCATGCATGACGCTCGCGTCGAGCTGCACGACGCCGTCTTCGTTCGGTAGGCCGCCGAGTCCGACGGACTGGTCGTCGGGGTCGAGCTCCTGGATGACGACACCTTGGATCGCCGAGTCGAGCGGGTCCGCGCCGCTCGACATCATCTCATAGGCCTTGGCGACGCCACGGATGCCGTTCAATGACGAGATCGCGATCGGGCGCGACCCGGGGCGTGAGATCGGCGTCGGGACGTCGGGAACCACCAGGCCGGCCGCGGCAGCCGCGCCGGCTTCTATAAAGGAGCGCCGGGAGATCGACATGCCGGGGAAAGTACTACAGACGGACTTGCTCCGTGAGCCAGGCTTGGACCTCGGGCCATGTGGCCTCCACCTGCGCCAACGCTGTCTGGGTGCCGCTGGCGTCTCCCTTCGCCGCCGACGCCTCTCCGCGACTGCACCCCTCTTGGATCGCCGTGAGGCCGAGCTGGCCCGCGCTCGATTTCAACGAATGGAACGCGCGCTGAGCGGCCAGCAGATCCCCGGACTGAATGCCCGCCCGCGCGGTGGCGAGACGCTCCGGCGCGTACTTGAGAAACAGCTCGATGAGCTCCCGGACCAGCTTGGGCCCGCCGACGGTCCGCAGTGCCTCGAGAACGTCGTTCACCGCGTTCACATCGCCGCGCGCCGGAGGGCGGCTTTGACCCGGGCAACGAAGCGGGGCGGATCAAACGGTTTGCGCACGTAGTCATCCGCGCCGAGCTCGATGATCCGTGCCTCGGACTCTCCGTCCTCCGACCCCGTGAGGACGATGACGGGCGGCCCATGGTGCTGGCGAATGTGCGTCAGCAACATATCCCCGTTCATCTTCGGCATGCACAAGTCGGTGATGACGAGTTGGTACGGCTCGGCCCCCGCATCGAACAACGCTTGCGCCTTGTCGCCATCGTCCGCTTCGGTGACCTGGAACCCGGACTGCTCGAGCATCGCCTTGGCGAGCTTCCGCTGCACGGGATCGTCATCGACGACGAGCACGCGCTGGATCGCCGACCCTTCCCCGATCCCGACCACGCGATCGACTTCGCTCAGGGTCGTGATGCCGAGTCCGACTTTTTCGAGCGCCGTCTGCCGGAGCAGCCGCATGCCGCCGGCGATGGCCGCCTCCTGCAATTCGAGCACGGTTGCGCCGCGCGCGATCGATGTGGCCAAGGCCGGTGTTGTCGTGAATACCTCGAGCACCGGCACGCGACCCCGATAACCGGTGCCGCCGCAGCCCGGGCAACCGACCGCGCGTTTCGTGGGCTTGACGCCGGAGCGCGTGCTGAGCGACGCCTCGGACTCCGGGAGCGGATCGCCCGCGGGCACGGGCGTCGCGCACTGGGAGCAGAGGCGCCGCACGAGCCGCTGCGCGAGTGCGCCCCGCAGCGTTGCCGATATGCTCGGCCGATCGAGCCCCAGGTCCGACAGGCGGCTCACGGCGCTCGCGGCATCATTCGTGTGCAGCGTCGCCAGGACGAGATGGCCCGTCATCGCGGCCTGCACGGCAATCTGCGCCGTCTCGCTATCGCGAATCTCGCCGACGAAGATGACGTCGGGGTCCTGCCGCAACACGGCGCGCAGAGCCGACGCGAATGTCACTCCGCGCTTCGTCTCGACCTGGATTTGCGTGATGCCAGGGAGCTCGTACTCGACCGGATCTTCGACCGTGATGACATTGACTTCGCCGTTCGCGATCTCCTTGAGCGCCGCATAGAGCGTCGTGGTCTTGCCCGAGCCCGTCGGACCGGTGACGACGACGATCCCCTCTTTGTGCGACAGCAGGTGCTTGATCCGCGCGAGCTCGCTCTCCGCCATACCCATGTCTTCGAGCTTCCGCGCGGTATCCGAGCGGAGCACGCGAATGACCGCCTTCTCCGACTCGCGCGTCGGCACCGTCGACACGCGGAGATCGAACGTCTTGTTCTCGATCTGGATTCTCGCGCGACCGTCTTGCGGGCGCATGCGGTCGGCGATATCCAGCTTGGCCAGCACCTTGATGCGTGACACGACGCGGTTGAGCGCCGACATCGGCAGTTGCAAGTGCTGCCGCATGACGCCGTCGACACGGAAGCGCACAACGCCGGTGCCCTTCTGTCCGGGCTCGATGTGGACATCGCTCGCGCCATTCACGATCCCATCGCGCAAGATCAAACTCGTCAGCTTGACCACCGGCTCGAGCTCCGCCTCGCGCTCGGCGATCTCTTCGGGCTGCAGGCTGTCGACGATCTTCACGGCATCGGCCAGCTCCGAGTCCATCGTGCCGACGACGCGGTCGAGCATCGTGCTCACGTCCTCGGGCTTCGCGTACGTCGCGTCGAGCGCCTCGGCGATCGCGGCCGGCGAGGCGATCTCGAAGATCACCGATCGGCCGGCGGCAAAGCTTACCGCCTGCTCGACGGCAAGATCGTCCGGGTTTGACGTCGCGACCGTGATAAAGCGGTCGGTTTCGCGCAGCGGGATGACGTGATAGCGGCGCGCGAGCTTCTCCGGGAGCAGACGGAGCGCCTTTGGCTCGATCGCCGAGAGATCGGCGACGCCGAGCTTGAGCGACTGGGCGACGTGAGTGGCGAGCGATTCGGGCGTCGTGCCCGTTGCACGCGCGACTTCGGTCCATGATTCCGGAGTCGACGTGCCGGGCAGCACCATTAGCGAGTCGGCGCCCGGGAGCTTCGCGCGGCGCGCGGCGGTCACGAGAAACATCATCATCATCCCGAGGACGCAAACGCAGTCGCGGCGCAACGCTACGTAAAGACTTCACACAGTGTCGTGAACTGTGACGCGGGACGAAAAAGCGCGTCGTGCCGATGCAATGACACGACGCGAATACGCGTGGCCCGAGATTTGGATCGCCGAGCTCCTCGTCCTCGGGCTCGCGAGTGTCACGCTCGGTGGTATCTCAGCACTGTGGACGGCATCGGCGTTGACGAGCACGATCGTCGCAGCCGCCCTCGCGCGCCTCGATTCTCATGGCGGGTGGCGTCTCGCACTCGCCTATCTCGCCCTCGGTTGCGGCCTCGGAACAGCCCTCTACGCGTCGCCTACTGCCTCGCCCGCGGTTCTGCTGGGCGTCGGAGCGCTAGCTATCGCCGTGATGTCGCTCGGCGACCGCGCACCCTACTTCCGCCTCGGCGTCGCCGGCACGCTCTGCCCGACGCTCGCGGCGCTCCTGGCATCCTGGCAGCTGAGCGCCGCGTGCGCGATGATTGTTCTTGTTGCACTCGCTGCGCTCGTGCAACTGACGAAAAATGAGCGCACTCTCACGATCGAGCGATCTGCCGAGCCCGAACGCACCGGCCACGAACGCAGCGGCCACGAACGCGCCGGCCACGAACGCACCGGCCACGAACGCAGCGGCCACGAACGCGCCGGCCACGAACGCGCCGGCCACGAACGCGCCGGCCACGAACGCGCCGGCCACGAACGCACCGGCCACGAACGCACCGGCCACGAACGCGCCGAGCCGGCAGAGCACCTCGTCGTAACGCAGGCCGAAGATTCGCGGTCGCCGAAGGCGCTGCGTAATTCTGGCGGTCAGGACGCCGAGACGTTCGCGCACACGCTGTTCACCGGCATGCCGAATCCGATTGCCGTGGTGAACCATGCCGGCAGATTCGCGGCGGTCAACCCGGCCTTCGTGTCGCTCTTCGGCTACACCGAGCCCGAAGCGCGCGGCAAGAAGCTGTTAGACCTGGTCGTACCCGCTCACTTACACGAAGCCGCTATTCGGCTTCACGATCGCGTCAAGGCCGGCGAGACGGTCACGACCGAGACGGAGCGCCGGCGCAAAGACGGCACGCTCGTCAACGTGCGCGTTTCCCTGGTGCCTGCCGAGGTCGACGGCCAACCGGCCGCACTCGTCCTATACACGGACGTCACGGCCCTCCGCGCCGCCCAGGCGCGCTTCGAGCAAGTCGTCGCCTCGAGCACCGCCGTGATCTACGCGACCAAGGTCGACGGCGACACATTCACGCCGATGTACGTCAGCGAGAACCTGACGCGGCTCACGGGCCACAACCCCGACGACGCCCTCGACCCGTCGTGGTGGTACGACCACGTCCACGCTGACGACAGGGACCGGGTGCTGGCCGAGGTTCCATCGCTCCTGACGTCGGGCGAGCTCGTAACGGAATACAGATTCCGTCCGGCCAAAGGCCCGTATCGCTGGATCCACGACGAAGCCCGGCTCGTGCGCGATGCCGCTGGCTTGCCGCAGGAGATCGTCGGCGCCTGGCTCGACATCACCGATCGCCGCCAGTCCGAGCAAGCGATGGCGGAAGCGAAAGATGTCGCCGAACGCCTCGCCCGCACCCGCGCGGCATTCCTCGCGAACATGAGCCACGAGATTCGGACACCGCTCAACGCCGTCCTCGGCCTCACCGAGCTCGTGCTCGACACCGACCTCTCGACCTACCAGCGCCGCTCGCTCGACATGGTCCGCTCGGCCGGCGAAACACTTCTCTCACTGCTGAACGATGTGCTCGACTACTCGAAGATCGAGGCCGAGCAGGTCACGCTGGAGAGCATCCCGTTCGACCTCAGGTATCTGGTCGAGTCGACCGCCGGCCTGCTCGCGGTGCGTATCGTCGACCGCCCGGTCGAGCTCCTGTCCGAGATCTCGCCGGAGATGCCCCACATGCTCCAAGGCGACCCGACGCGACTCCGCCAGGTCCTCACGAACCTGGTCGGCAACGCGATCAAGTTCACGACCCAGGGTGAAGTCGTCCTCTCGGCACTCATGGAGCGCACGACTGAAGGCCAATGCCGCGTCAAGTTCGTCGTACGCGACACCGGCATCGGGATCAAACCCGACCAGCTCGCCTCGATCTTCGAGGAGTTCACCCAGGCCGATGCGTCAATGACGCGGAAGTACGGCGGGACGGGACTGGGCCTCGCGATCTCCAAGCGCATCGTCGGGCTCATGGGCAGCGAGCTCGCGGTCAAGAGCGAGTTCGGCGTGGGCAGCGAGTTCTCGTTCACGCTCACGATGCCGGTCGAAGAATCCCAGCCCGCGACGGTTTCCATCGGCCACGCCCAACTCGCGGGCCGGAAGATGCTCATTGTCGACGACAACTCCACGAATCGCCGCATCGTGCGCGACATGCTGACCGCCGCCGGCGTCACCGTGGACGAAGCGTCGGGCGCCGAGACGGGCCTTGCCGCCCTGCGCCAGGGTCGCGCGGAAGGACAACCCTTTGCGCTCGCGGTCATCGATGCCCAGATGCCGGGGAAAGACGGCTTCGAGCTGGCGCAGGATGTTCGAAAAGATGATCGCCTGTCCGGCACCAAATTGCTCATGCTGACGTCCGCCGGTCAGCGCGGCGACATTCAGCGGTGCAAAGAAGTTGGCATCGACGGGTATCTCACGAAGCCCGCGACGCGCACCGATCTCCTCGAGATGATCGCGGCGTTGCTGTCCAACGAGACCAAGCCGGAGCTCGTCACGCGTCACATGATCGCCGAGAGCCGCCGCCGGCTCTCGATCTTGTTGGCCGAGGACAATCCGGTCAATCAAGAAGTCGCGGCCGCGATGCTGCGGAAGCGCGGACACAAGGTCGATGTCGTGTCCAACGGCGTCGAGGCGGTCGCCGCGGTCACGCGAGCGCCGTACGACCTCGTGCTCATGGACATTCAGATGCCCGAGATGGACGGGTTCGAGGCCACGCGACGCATCCGTGAAGGGGTCGCGGCCCACGTGTCGATTATCGCGCTCACGGCGCACGCGCTGACGGGTGAGCGCGAGCGGTGTCTCGCCAACGGCATGAACGGCTACCTCTCGAAGCCGTTCCGCGCGCACGATCTCTTCGCGATCGTCGAGAGTATCGGCGATGAGAGCGAAGCCTCGACGACGACCGAGTCCGAGATTCCAGCGCCCGCCGTCGATCTCGAGGCCTTCCGCCGCTCCATGCGGGAGGCGGGCGCCGAGGAAGCCGTCGATGCGATCCTCGAGCTCTTTGCGCAGACCGCGCCCGAACGCGTGGCCGCACTCACGGCGGCCATGGAATCCGGCGATGCCAAGGCAATCGCAAACGCAGCGCACGCCTTCAAATCGCCCTCGAGCGCGATCGGCGCGCTCCGACTCGGCGGCCTCTTACAGGAGATCGAGCTCGCCGGCAAAGTCGGCGACATCCCGCGCGCGCGCGCCGCGTTCGCGAATCTCGATACTGAGACGGCCGCCGTGCTTGCAGCGCTGCAATCTTCCAATGGTAATAGCCATACAGCTCAGGCTGCTTCCTCGGCCTCGCGGACGAGTTGAGAAACGCGAACGCCGAGACCTTTCGCGATCCGCTCCAGGCTGGCCATCGACACGTTTTGCTCGCCGCGCTCGACCTTGCCAATGTAAGTCCGATGCACGCCGCACTTGTTGGCGAAGGCTTCCTGCGAGATCCCGAGCCCTATGCGGCGCTGCCGAACTCTGTCGCCGAGCAGCTTCAGGAACTGGGAGGGCATGGCGGGCAAGAGTGCGCGGTGTACCAGAGTGTTTTCCACACCCGGGGATGCGCCACCCGTTGGTGGGCGAGGTCGTACTCCCTGCGCACTGTTGACACCAGGCCCTGACGTGAGGGCGACTGGCCGTCGACGCTAACTCTGCGTCGGGATCTCCGTCATGCCGGGGCTCGGCGTGAAAGTCAGCCTGACGCGCTCTGACGAACGCCAGTAGAGGGACCAGATCACGGCGTAGCCGATCAGGCGAAAGTTGTTCATGCGCCCGCTATACATGGCGGCATCGAATTCGGTGCTCGGCTTGCCGCGCTGCAGGAGATACGTGTGGACGGCCTCGGAGAATCGCCCGATGAAATACACGTCGAGTATGGCGAGCACGATCAAGGCGGCCAACAGCACCTTGTAGAACATCGGCGCCCGTGGGTCGCGCCGGAAGATGAGCACGAGTCCCATCCCCATGGCCACGCCTCGGACAGTCAGAAAGACGAGCTCCGCGATGGCGAGCGGCAGATAGCCCGACCACATGCGCTGCACGATTGGCGCATCCGGCCCGATCATTCCGCGCACGACTCCCGGGATGGCCCAGGCCACGAACCCCAGGCTCAGGATCTGCGTGAGCGCAAAGAGCAACAGAAATCCACCGATCCCGGACTCCTGCGCCGAGATCATCCGGAACTTGTGAGTCGCCACGCTCGGGAATCTATGTCCCAGGGGTAGACAGGACGAATGTCGCGGTCGATCTTGGGCGCCCTATGCGCTCATCCCTCGCACTCTTGCTCCTTGTCGCGCCCACACTTAGGGCGCAAACCCCAAAGCCACGCGCCCGGGACCTTGGCGTGCCATTCGACGGCACGCCAGGTCCGCTCAATGCGATCACCGACGTCGCGGGCGTGACCGTGGGCCAGGTGACATTGATCCACGGCGAGGGAAAGCTCGTGCGCGGCGAAGGCCCCGTACGAACCGGCGTGACCGCGATCTTCCCGCGCGGCAATCACTCGGCCGATCCCGTGTTCGGCGGCTGGTTCACGCTGAACGGCAATGGCGAGATGACGGGAACGACATGGTTGGAGGAGAACGGATTTCTGCGCGGTCCCGTGGTCATCTCGAACACGATCAGCGTCGGGACCGTCCACGATGCCGTGATCGCGTGGCAAATAAAAAACGTTCCCGACGCCGACTGGTCACTGCCATTCGTGGCCGAGACATGGGATGGCGGTCTCAATGACATCTACGGCTTTCATGTGCATCAGCAAGACGTCTTCGACGCAATGGATCGCGCGACTACTGGGCCGGTTGCCGAAGGAGTCGTCGGTGGCGGGACCGGGATGGTCTGCCACGAGTTCAAGGGTGGCATCGGCACAGCCTCGCGCAAACTGTCCGCGAAAAACGGCGGCTACACGCTCGGCGTTCTCGTGCAATGCAACTATGGACTTCGCCGCCGACTGACGATCGCGGGTGTGCCCGTTGGACGAGAGATCCCTGAACCACTCCCGTGTTTCGCGGGACACTGGCAGTATCCCCCGCGCCAGGAATACCGCACGTGCGACAAGCCCGGTGTCGCTCGCGATGGCGACCAGGGGTCCATTATCGTCGTCGTCGCCACTGATGCCCCATTGCTCCCCCATCAGTTGAAACGCATCGCCAAACGCGTGTCGCTCGGCATCGGTCGCACCGGCGGCCTCGGGGGCGACTCGTCCGGCGACATCTACATCGCGTTTTCAACGGCCAATCCTGACGCGGCTGATCCGAAGAACCTTCGCGCGCTGACGATGCTCCCGAATGAGCGCATCGATCATCTGTTCGAGGCCACGGTCGAAGCGACGCACGAGGCAATCGTGAACGCCATGGTCGCGGCCGAGACGACGGTTGGCGCGGACTCGTTGCGCGTGCCGGCGCTGCCACACGATCGCCTCCGTGCCGCGCTCGCCAAGTACAATCGCCTGCACTAGGTTGGGCAGGTGGCCTCGCATGTCTTCTATCGCAAACTGCGCCGGACTTACCCTCATATAGTTCGGGGTCGAGGCTGCTGGCTGGAAGACACCGAGGGTCGTCACTACCTGGACGGCTCGGGTGGCGCGTTCGTCGTGAACATCGGTCACGGCGTGTCCGAGATTGGCGAGGCGATGGCCGCACAAGCCGCACGAGTCGGATACGTGAACGGCACGATGTTCACGCACGACCCCGTCGAGCAATTAGCGGAGGCAGTCGCTCTCCGATCGCATCTCGACTACGTGTATTTCCTGGGCAGCGGCTCGGAAGCCGTCGAAGCGGCGCTCAAGCTCGCACGCCAGTACTGGGTTGAGCGCGAGCGTCCTGGCAAGCACAAGATCTTGGCGCAAACGCCGAGCTACCACGGCAACACGCTGCTCGCGCTCTCGGCCTCTGCGCGGGAGCACTACAAAACACTGTACAGCGACTGGCTCGTGCCGGTCGCGCGAGTGCCGGCACCGTACCCGTATCGCGCCACACCCAACGCCTCGGCGCTCGAGGATGTGATCACGAGCGAGGGCGCCGAGAGCGTCGCGGCGTTCATCGCCGAGCCGGTCGGCGGGTCATCGACGGGCGCTTCGGTGCCACCACCTGATTATTGGCGCCAGATCCGCGAGATCTGTGATCGGCATGACGTGCTGTTCATCGCCGACGAAGTTCTCACCGGCGTCGGCCGCACTGGGACCTGGTCAGCGCTCGAGCCGTACGGTGTCGCGCCCGACATCATGACGCTCGGCAAAGGACTCGGCGGCGGATACGCGCCCATCTCCGCCATCGCCGTCTCGCGCGAGATCGTCGATGTGATCCGCGACGGCAGCGGAGCGTTTCAGCACGCGCAGACGTTCTCGCACCATCCGGTGCTCTGCGCGGGAGGGCTCGCCACGCTGCGCTATCTGGACGAGCACGATCTGCTCGCGCGCGTGTCACGCATGGCCCCCCGGTTCCACGAGGCGCTCGGCGCACTTCGGGACCTGCCGCACGTCGCCGATGTGCGGGGACGAGGGCTCCTCGCGGGAGTGGAATTCGACGAGCCGCGCTTCGGTGAGCGCTTTGCGGCAGCCGCGCTCGATGCCGGGCTGGTCGTCTGGCCAAACGAGAATATCGCGATGCTGGCCCCGCCATTCATTATCACGGAAGAAGAAATCGCCGAGCTCATCACTCGCTTTCGCACCGCATTATGTCGACTACAGTAGCGCCCCAGAAAATCACGTATACGTCGACCAACGTCGACCTCGATGCGTTCCATCGGCGTTTCGACGACGCTCTGGCGCACGTGCGATCCGAGATCGGTCGCACCTACCCACTGTACATCGACGACGTGGCGATCCAGCCAGACCGCCCGACATTCTCCGACACGTCACCGATCGACACGCGCATTGTGCTCGGCGCGTTCGCGTCAGCGACGCGCGAGCACGTCGACGCCGCCATCACGTCCGCGCGGCGCGCGCAACGGGATTGGGCCAGATTGCCGTGGCAGGAGCGCGTCGCCGTCATGCACCGCGCCGCGGGGCTCATCCGCGAGCGAAAATTCGAGCTCGCCGCCACGATGGCGATCGAGGTCGGCAAGAGTCGCTTCGAGTCGATGGGCGATGCAGAAGAATCGGCCGATCTCATCGACTATTACTGTAGCCAGGTCGAAGACGCCGATGGGTTCGTGCGCCGCATGGCGAGCCTGACGTCGATCGAGCGCAACACCGACATCCTGCGCCCCTATGGGGTGTTCGCCTGCATCGCGCCCTTCAATTTCCCGCTCGCGCTCTCGGCCGGCATGTCCGGCGCGGCACTCGTCGCCGGCAACGCGGTCGTGTACAAGCCGGCCGAGGACACGCCCTGGACGGGATTGGGCTTGTACGAGGTCTATCGCGATGCAGGCGTGCCCGCGGGGGTGTTCAACTACCTCACGGGTCACCGCGACGACATCGGTGACGCGCTGTGGCAGCATCCGTGGATCGATGGCGTCGTATTCACGGGATCGAAGGCCGTGGGCCTCCGTATCCATGCCAGTCTGTCGCAGCGCTGGATCAAGCCCGCGCTCTTGGAGCTCGGTGGAAAGAACGCGACGATCGTCACCGCCTCGGCGGATATCGATGCGGCCGCCGAAGGGACAGTCCGCTCGGCGTTCGGGCTCTCGGGCCAGAAGTGTAGCGCCACCTCTCGCGTGTACGTCGACCGATCGGTCGCTGATGCGTATCTCGGCGCGGTCCTGGCGAAGACCGCGGCACTTCGCCTTGGCGATCCGACCGAGCGCGATGTGTTCGTCGGTCCGGTGATCAACGTGCGCGCGGTCTCCCGGTTCGAGCGAGCAGTGGCGCAAGCGGCCCGTGAAGGGACGATCGTCGCTGGCGGCGGGCGCCTGCGCGAGGGTGTATTTTCACACGGGCATTTCGTGGCGCCAACGGTCGCTCGACTGCCGGTCGAGAGCACGCTCTTTCTCGAAGAGTTGTTCGTGCCGTTCCTCGCGGTTGGCGTCGTCTCGGGACTCGCCGAGGCCATCGCGGAAACGAACAAAGCCGAGTACGGCCTGACCGCGGGCATCTTTTCGCGCTCGGCGTCCGAGGTTGAACGCTTCTTCGACGAAGTTGAAGCGGGTGTGTGCTACGCCAACAAGCGCACGGGTGCGACGACGGGCGCGTGGCCTGGTGCTCAGGCGTTCTGTGGTTGGAAGGGCTCCGGCTCCACTGGCAAAGGCGGGTGTGGCCCGTACTACGTCGCGCAATTCATGCGGGAGCAAAGCCGAACAGTCATAGCCGAGACGAATGAATGAAGCGCGATTATCCCCACATCGTTGTGGCACCGCCGGGTCCCAAGGCGCGCGACATTGTCGCTCGCGATAGCGCCTGGGCCTCCACGTCATACATCAAAGAGTATCCGCTGGCGATTGCGGGCGGCCGTGGCGTCATGGTCGAAGATGTCGACGGCAACAAGTATCTCGACCTGATGGCCGGCATTGCCGTCGCGTCGACAGGCTATGGCCACCCTGAGGTTATTTCGGCGATCAAGACCGCGGCCGAGAAGTTTTTGCATATCTGTGGGAGTGATTTCTACTACGAGGGGATGGCTGCGGTATGTGAACGGCTGGCCAAGATAGCGCCGGGCACCAGCAAGAAGCGCGTGTTCTTGACGAATTCGGGGACAGAGGCCGTCGAAGGCGCGATCAAGCTCGCGCGCCATTCGACGCGCCGCACGGGCTTGATCTCGTTCAAGGGCGCGTTCCACGGTCGTACCTACGGCGCGATGTCCTTGACGTCGAGCAAGGCGAAACAGCACGCGGGATTCACACCGCTGCTTCCGGAGGTGTACCACCTCCCGTTCGGGTATTGCTATCGGTGTGATTTCAGCAAGACGTTTCCGTCGTGCGAGCTGTTTTGCGTGTCGTCGATCGAGAGCGACCTGTTCCACCGCGATCTCGACCCGCACGATGTCGCGGCGATCTTCGTCGAGCCGGTGCAGGGCGAGGGCGGATATGTCGTCCCGCCCCCGGGGTATCTCAAGGGGCTGCGCGAGCTGTGCGACAAGCACGGCATACTGCTCGTGTTCGACGAGATCCAGTCGGGGATCGGCCGCACGGGCAAGATGTTCGCGGCCGAGCACGCGGGGGTCGAGCCGGACATTTTGCTGACGGCCAAGGGGCTGGCGTCGGGCATGCCCCTCGGCGCCATTGTCGCGAAAGAGTCGATCATGCACTGGGGCACGGGGTCGCATGGGTCGACGTTCGGCGGCAACCCGGTGTGCTGCGCGGCGGCGCTCGCCACGCTCAATGTCGTCGAGCGCGAGCTGGTCGCGAACGCCGCCGTCATGGGTGAGCGCCTGTTAGCCGGCGTGCGGGACCTGGCCACGCGACACGAGGTGATCGGCGATGTCCGCGGGCTCGGGCTCATGATCGGTGTCGAGTTCGTGAAAGACCGGAAAACCCGGGAGCCGCATCCGCACGCGGTGCGCGATCTCGTGAACGACGCGTTTACCCGTGGCTTGCTGCTGCTCGGCTGCGGGAAGAGCACGTTGCGGCTCGCCCCGCCATTGGTGATCGATGCGCAGGACGTCGACACCGGTCTCGCGATGATCGACGAGTGTCTGGCCGGCCGAAAGTGATCGACTCGAAGGTGATGTCGATGCACGATGCGATTGCCGCGTTCGTGCACGATGGCGACACGGTGGTGATCGAGGGATTCACACATCTCATTTGCTTCGCGGCGGGCCACGAAATTATTCGCCAAGGCCGCCGCGACCTGACGCTGTGCCGGTTAACGCCAGATCTCATCTACGACCAGATGATCGCGGCGGGGTGCGCCAAGAAACTGGTCTTCTCGTGGGCCGGCAACCCCGGCGCGGGCTCCCTGTTCGCCTTCCGCCGCGCGGTAGAGGGCAAGAATCCCTCGCTCGCCATCGAAGAATATTCCCACTTCGGCATGGTCGCGCGCTTCTCGGCTGGCGCGGCGCGCCTCCCGTTCTGGCCCCTGCGCGATTACGCCGGAACGGATCTGCCGCACGTCAATCCCAATATTCGCGCGGTCACGTGCCCATACACGGGTGAGACATTGGCCACGGTCCCGGCGCTCAACCCTGACGTGACCATCGTGCACGCGCAGCGTGCCGATGCCCAGGGCAACGC
>DATMLM010000013.1:0-4004 GCA_035570055.1 Gemmatimonadaceae bacterium | reverse complement strand
GTGGCGTCGATCTGGTTGGCTGTTGTTCCAGACTGGGTGACGACCGACATCCAGTTGGTCGCGCTGTCGAGCGTGAGGAGGCTCTGATCCGGCGCCGCCAACAGCGCGGCCTGGACGTCGGCGTTCACGAGCTCGCGATTTGGCAGAGGCGAGGGCAGCGTCGCGTCGTCACCTTCGTCGATGAGCGGACCGGCCGCATCGATCTCGTACAGGTCGGTATGCGCAGGGCTCGCCGCAAGCTGGCGCACGCGAGCCCGCGGTATTCCTTCGAGGCCGACGAAATCGTTCCAACTAGCGACAGCACCGTCGGCGCCCGACGTTCCATACGAGACGTCGATGCCGCTGCGGCGGCCGCGCGCGTCATAGCTGATGTGAGCCGTGACGCCGGTGCCATGGCCGGGAGACGAGGCGCGCGCGCCATAGTCGATTGCGGTCGGGCCGCCCAGACCAGCGTATGTAAGATGAGCGAGAGGATGGGCGCCGACGCTGACGTCGCCGAGGCGTCCCAGCGGATCGCGCGTCATCGACAAGACCAACGGCGTGCCTGAAGTCGGGCTCAGCGTGGTCGACGTCAGGCCGCCCATGTCGTCGTAGACACGCGCGATCGCCAGCGGCTCGAGCGTGCCGCTGTTCTCGCCGATCTGATGGCCGTCCGAGTCATAGCTAATCGTCACCGTCGATCCGCTGGCCGCATCCGGGGGCACCGTCGTTATCGCAGCGGTCTTCAGGCCGAACGCCGAGTACGTGAATGCCCGGGTAATCGTGCGGGGGTCGAGCCCGGGCGCCGAACCCGGTTTTACGATCTGGCTTATCGCTCGGCCCGCATTGTCGTACGTGAAGGACACGCTCGTCCCGCCAGGATCGATCACGTTGCTGAGCCGCACCGAGCCCGGAAGGTAGCTCTGCGTAGTTACCCGCGCGAGCGGCGCGTCGGTCTCGATTATTCGATTCAACCCGTCGATGACGAAGCTGGTTGTTTGATTGCCAAGCGCGTTGGTCGTTGTGATCGCCGTGCGTCGATCGTCGCCGTCGTAGGCGAAGCTCGCGATTCGGCTCGGTCCGGGCGCGCCCGCGATCGTATAGCCGGTCTGCCGCCCGTAGTCGTCGTAAGTGTAGTTCGTCGTGACGAGCTGGCCGGTGACGGTCGAGACCAACTGACTGTACGAATCATAAACCTTGCTCGCGAGTTGATCCGTCCCCTGGCGCGTTCCGGTGCCGAGGCCGCGATCGTCGAAATGCTCCGTAAGCGTGATCGATGTACCGGCGGAGTCGGGCGACGTCACGTCCTGCTCGTCTCCGTCTGTGACCTCGCGCCAGACGGCCGTGCGCGTCGAACCGTTGGGTAGTTGATCCGAAACCGGCCTGCCGAGCGTGTCGAAGGTGGTGACGCGCGGCGGATGGCTCCCGATTGTCGTCGTGAGCGTTCGATGCACGTCGTCATACGCATACGAGGTGTGAACAGCGAGTTGGGATTGGATCTGCTGCCCGTTCGCGAAGCGCCAATCGTCCACGCCCGTCACGCGGCCCGTGCTGTCGTATTGCCGTTGGACCATCGACTGCAGGCCCGGGAAGATCGCGGTCGGCTCGGCGTAAGCCGGAAGACTCGGACCGGACAGCACTGCCTGCCAGACGACGCGATCGAGCGTGTCGTATCCACGCCATCGGTGCACGATCTGTGCGGGGTCAGCGGTCGATGGATCGGCGTTCATCTCGTCGATGACTCGACCGAAGCCGTCGAGCACGTAGAACTTTCCGACGCCCGATCCGTCGACATCGCTTACGAGCGCGCCGCCTAGAGCATACTTTCGGACCGAGATGGTCTGCATCCCGGGATCATTGTGAGGGAGCGTCGTCGGCCATGAAGGCTGCGGCGGCCGTGGCGGGGGCGGGTGGTGGTACGTCGCCACGATCGGCAGGGCGATGACCTTGAAGGTCGCCGGCGGCAGCTTCTGTGCGATCTGTCCGTTCGTGATCTTGGTCGGCGCACTTCGAATCGTCGACGTCCGCGCCATAACTTTTCCTATCGGTATCGGTAGCGGAAACGGGCGCCACGGGATCGGCGCCGGTGCCCCGGCAATGCATGCGTTCGTCCATGCAGTGAGGTTGGACGGATGCCCGAGGTCGACGCGTACGAGCCGATTATTCGCGTCGTAGATGTCGTGCGTGACGATCCCCTCGGGGTCGATAGCGTAGTCGAGGCGCCCGTCCGACGCGTGTCGCTCGCATCGCGACTTTCGCGGCGTGCCGTCCTTGGGCACCTGCACCACGGTCTGCAAATGATCGAGCGCGTCGTAATTGAGCCATCGATCGAGGCGAGGGCCGGCCTCATGGAAGCGCTGACGGCTGCCGTTGTAGCTGATACCCGTCCCAATCCACTGCCCGGGGTTGAGCGCGTCCGCCGTTGCTTCCCACGTTACGAGGCTCGCGGGGTCGTAGGCCTGCTCCGAGTTGCTGCCCCAATGCCCCGTGCGCCCTTGCTCGACCATCCGTCCCAACGCGTCATATTGAATGAAGAGCTGCAGCGGCGACGAACCGGGAACCTCCTTCGTGATCTGAGTAGGACCCGCGCCACTCGGGTCGTAGGCGATCGTCGTCGTGGTCCCGTCGGGCGCGACGATGCTCGTCGGAAAGATCGTGTGTCCGTTGAACTGCGGAGACCCCGGGTATGAATACGTCGTGCGTTCCGACGCGGCGCCACCTATCTGCGTGTCGATCCAGAGGACGCGGTCCCATCCGTCGCGCTCGCGGTGAATGCTCGCCTGAGTCGGCAGTCCAGGGTCCCTGATGTAATCGACGAGGGCGCCGGACGCCGTGTACGAGTATTGGGTCACATGCGGCGTTGTATCTCCCGGTGCATTGGGCGCCGGCAGCTTGGTCAGGCTCAGCGGCTTGCCATAGTAATCAGCGGCGATGCAGGTGCGTGCGCCCGAGGCGTCGCGCATTCCGTGCAGCGTGCCGTTGCGAAAATTGTAGTCGATGGTTTCGCCGGTCGAGCGGTTGACGTTCCGCAAAAGTCGCCAGGCGTCGTCGTAGTACTCGGTGCGGATGACACCGTGGAGATCGTGGACGACCACCGCATGCTCGGGCCGCTGCACATCTGTCACCGTCGTCGCGGTCGTCCCCAGCCCCTGGTTCCAGCGGATGCACGCCATGCCCTGTGTGAGCAGGCCGTCGGCCAACTGCTGAGCGAGTCCGGTGTTCACGCTTTGGGTGCCGAGCACTGCGGATAGCGGCACGACGGCCAACTCGCCGCCGGGCAAGCTCACGATCGCGATTCGCCCACTCTCATCCGCAGCCGCGGTCACCGGACCCGTGAGCGCGAGCGTCTTCGGGGAGGCGGTAGCCTTGATGGTGATTTGTCCCTTCGCGGATGACGCCTGCGCGAGTTCCGTGCCCGCGGCCGGCGAAACGAGCGTCGCAACATTCCCCTTGCGCTCAAGAACCAGCGGCGCTGTGCCAATCGAAATTCCGTCGCGGGCCATCGCAGTCGAGAACAGGCCCGTTGGCACGGGTGCCGTTCGTACCTCAATCATGTCGAACGACTGGCGGCCCGACACTTTCTTCACGGCCGGTTTGGGCGGCGTGACCTTTCCTTTGACGGACGCCGGCGGACCCTTCGACAAGGCCAGCACGACTGGAGCCTTCGCCGTATAGTTGAGCCCCGGCCCTTGCTGCAACTCGAGCTTCGAGTCCGGGCCGAATACGGCTGCGACAGCAGTACCTGTTCCTTCGATGCTGAACGTATCGGGCGCGGCGGTCGCTCGCAGGCGCACGCTTCCAGCTTTGACGACCGACGCCCACAGAACTTTCCCCGCGTCGAGCGATCGCGGCGGGCCCGAGACGATCGAGTACGTGCCGCGTCTGTCGGGCGACAGCACGATCGGCTCGCCTACCCAGACCGTGCCCGTCTGCTTGGGATCGAGCGCGCTCAACGGCAGCATCCCCGCCGACTGAAGCCCGCCCAACGGCGGCGGGATGATGGGGCTGGCGCAGGAATCCTGGCA
>DATMLM010000012.1:0-15981 GCA_035570055.1 Gemmatimonadaceae bacterium | reverse complement strand
CGTGCCGCCATGCTCGTGCCGCCATGCTCGTGCCGCCGTGCTCGTGCCGCCGTGCTCGTCCCGCCATGTTCGTGTAGCCATGCTCGTGCCGCCGTGCTCGTCCCGCCATGTTCGTGTAGCCATGCTGGTCCCGCCATTTCTCGCGATGGCCTGTCTCGATGCCAGCCGGGACTCATGCGGCCAGCGGCACAGTGCACGGTGGCCCGAAGGGCCCTGTGTACAACCCTAGGGGACCTTCTGGCGACGCCCGTGTATATTAGCGCCCATGCGTTATATCGCGGGCGTTCTGCTCGCCCTCGCGGCGGGTGGGCGCGTCTTTGCGCAGGAAGGCGGCGGGCGCTGTGCCAAGCCCGACTCGATCGTCGTAACCGGGAATACCCGGGTCGACGAGCCGACGATTCGGGCGTCGATGGGCATCCTGGCGGGCGCCCCGCTCAACGCCCGGCAACTCCAAGAAGGCGTCAAAGCACTTTTCGGCACCGGCCAGTTCGACGACGTGCAAATCTCATGCACGGCCGCGGCGAACAACAAAACGGTGCTCACGGTCACCGTCAAAGAGCGCCAAGTCCTCGGCAACGTGACGGTGATCGGTCCCCAGCGCGTGAGCAAGAAGTCCGTTCGCGACAGGATCGACTTGGGATCCGGCAAGCCGATCGATCCAGGCCAGGTCTCCAAAGCCATCACACGCATCGATTCGCTGTATGAGTCGAGCGGCTACTATCTGGCGAAGGTCATGGTCGACACGTCGACCGGCAAGAACAACGCGATCGACCTCACGTTCCGAATCGACGAGGGACACCGGCTGGCGGTCTCGGGTATCGCGGTGCACGGCGCCGACAAGCTCTCGCCGAAAGAGGTCGTCAGCGCGATGAAGACGAAGCCCGAGGGGTTTCTCTTCTTCCGCAAGGGCGAGTTCGACGAGGATGCGTTCGCCGCGGACCTGGCGGAGCGGATCCCCGATCATTACGCGAGCCAAGGCTTCATCGACCTGCAGGTCGTTCGCGACACGGTCATTGTCGACCGCGCGCGCGGAAAGGCCTTGATCGATGTGACCGTGAACGAGGGCAAGCAATATCACGTCGGCTCGTTCGACGTCATCGGCAACCGGCGGTTCTCGTCCGACGAGATCGCCCGCTATTACCCGTTCCGCCGCACCGGCCCGACCTTCACGCAGAGCTTGGCCCACGTCTTCCTGGGTCGCAAGAACATCGCGAGCGACGTGTTCAATCGCGCGCGGTGGGACGACGCGACGACGAAACTCCGCACGGCGTACAGCAACGAAGGGTACATCTACGCGTCGATTCGACCCGTCGCGGACCGGAGCGTCACGAAGGATTCGCAGCCGATCGTCAACCTCCAATGGCTCATCGACGAGAAGTCGCCGGCGATCGTCAACCGCATCGAGATCGTCGGCAACGACTACACGACCGAAGGGTGCATCCGGGACGCGCTCTCGATCATTCCCGGTGACGTCTTCTCGCAGGACCGCCTGATCCGCAGCTATCAGAGCCTCGGCAACCTCGGGTTCTTCGAGACCCCGATCCCGCCGCCCGATACCCGGCCCTCGGGTGATCAAGGAGACGTGGACCTCATCTTCCACGTCAAAGAAAAGCGGACGGGGAACGTCAACTTTGGCGCGTCGACCGGCCAGGGGACGGGCGTCGGTGGATTCATTGGACTCGATCAGCCGAACCTGTTCGGCGAGTGCAAAAAGGGATCGATCCAGTGGCAGTTCGGCCGGTACATCAACAACCTGACCGCCACCTACACGGATCCTCAGCTCTTCGGGCCGAGAATCTCTGGTCAGTTCACCGCGTATCACTCGCAGTCGCGGTATACGATTGGCGCGCTCGGTGAATCCATTACCACCGGCGGCAATATCCAGCTCGGCTTCCCGGTGCCGGGGTCCACTTGGGCCCGGTTTTTTGCCTCATACGGCCTGGAGTCCATTCGCTATACCGGCGATACGACGTCGCTCCTGGGCGCGATTTCGAACGAATGCCACGGCTGTATCCGTTCGGTCGTGAGCTTCTCGCTGAGCCACGACACCCGCGTCGACATGCCGTTCCCGTCGGGCGGCGGAGAGCAGACCGTCACCCTGGACCTCGATGGCGGACCGCTCGGGGGGACCGCGCACTATCAGCGCGTCGTCGCGGAGCTCAGAGGGTACTCGACGCTGGCGGCGTTCGGGGCGAACGAGATCGGGTCCTCGCCGATCAAGATCGTCCTCGGCGAGAAGATCCGGCTGGGGAACGTGTTCGGCTCGACCGGCCCGTTCTTCTACAGCCAGGCCTTCGCGCTCGGCGGCGTACAGTATGGCGAAATGCTCCGCGGGTACCCGGAGTTCTCGATCACCCCGACGGGGTACCTGACGGGGACCAGCACGTTCAACGCGACCCCGACATCATTTGGTAATACGGTGTTGACGACCACGACCGAAATGGGCTTACGGTTGAACTCGTCGATCTACCTCGATTTATTTTTAGATGCTGGCAACCTGTGGCAAGGCCCACGGGAATTCGACCCGACGCGGCTGTACAAGGGCGCCGGTATTGGGATCTCGATCGTTACCCCTCTCGGGCCATTGGGCCTCGACGAGGCCTATGGATTCGACAAGCTGGATGCGCAGGGCCGGCCGGCACCAGGCTGGCAGACACATTTCAGACTTGGCAACATTTTCTAACCTCGGAGTATTCATGCGAACTCTTACCGGCGGCGCGATTGGGCTCGCTGCCTGTTTCGTACTTGTGGCTGTCCCGGCGGCGCACGCGCAATCGACCCGGATCGCCTTTGTCGATGGACAGCGGATCTTTGGCTCCGTCCCCGGCCGCGCCGAGGCCGAGGCGCAGTTCAATAAGGAAATGGACAGCGTCCGCGCCCGGGAGAAAGTGATGAGCGACTCGATGGCCGCCCTCATCGCCGATTACAGCAAGAGCGAAGCGACCTTGAGCGCCGCGGACAAGACGACGAGGCAGCAGTCGATCCGCGACAAGCAGGCGGCCTTCCAGCAGCAGCAACAGCAGCTGGAGCAGAAGGCGCAGGAGCGGCAGAATGAGCTCGTGCGGCCGATTCTCGACCGGATTCACCGGGTCATCGATGACCTGCGGTCCGAGAGCGGGTACACGTTGATCGTCGACGTCTCGCCAAACGCGGGCGGAGCGGTCGTGTCCTATGACAAGAATCTCGACGTCACCGACCAGGTGATCCGGAAGCTCCAGTCGATGCCGGTCGCGACCGGCGGCGGCGCCAGCTCCGGCGGATCGCCCAAGCCGGCGGCCGGTGCGCGTCCTACTCCATCCGGCGTCACGCAACCGAAGTCGCCGCCGACGAACTGATCGGGCAGTGATGACCGCAGCGGAGATCGCGGCCGTCGTCGGGGGCACGCTGGTGGGCGCTCCCGATACGACGGTCGGCGGTATCGCACCGCTGGAACGCGCGACCGGATCGGACGTCAGCTTCTTCGCCAACTCCAAGTACAGTGGGCAGTTCGCTCGCTCTGCCGCAGGGGTCACTTTGGTGGCGCCTGATTTGGCGGAACTGCCTGGTCCACCGATCCGCGTGGTGGTCAAGAGTCCGCACGACGCGATGCTTACGCTTATCCCTTTTTTTTACGTTGCTCCGCAACGTGAACCAGGGGTTGATTCGACCGCGAAAATCGGGCGTGGGGTGCGATTTGCCGCGGACGTCACCATCGATCCTTACGCCGTCATCGGCGACGGGGCTGAACTGGCGTCCGGCGTCTGGATCGGATCGCATTGCGTCGTTGGGGCCGGCGTCGAGATCGGCGAGAACAGCCGGCTGTATCCAAGGGTCACACTCTACAGCGGGTCACGCCTCGGAAAGCGCGTGGCCGTGCACAGTGGCACGGTGATCGGCAGTGACGGGTTTGGGTACGTGTACCGGGACGGAGAGCACGCCAAGATCCCACATGTTGGCCGATGCCTGATCGAAGACGATGTCGAGATTGGCGCCAACACAGCCATTGATCGTGGCAGCATTGACGACACGGTGATCGGCGCTGGCACCAAGATCGATAACCTCGTCCACATCTCGCATAACGTCCGAGTGGGCAGGCTGTGTCTCCTGCTCGGGCAGTCGGGGATCGGCGGGTCGACCCGACTTGGGGACGGGTGCGTGATGGCCGGGCAGTCGGCCATCGTCGGCCACATGACGATGGGTGACGGTGCCCGGTTGGGGGGGCAGGCCGGGGCTATGGGGAGTCTCGAAGGGGGCCAGACGTACTCGGGATATCCGGCGCGACCCCACTTGGAAAGCCTCAGGGCATACGCCGCCATGCACCAACTGCCCAAGTACATGAAGCTGCTGGAGAAGCTCGCGGCGCAGGAGACGAAGCCCTGAGCGACCGGCGGCGGACGATCAAGCGCGCGGTTTCGCTGGAGGGCGTCGGCCTGCATCTGGGCCTCGCGTCGAGACTGACGTTTCGGCCGGCAGACGACAAGATCGGGGTGGTATTCCGGCGCGTGGACCTGCCGGGCGCGCCAACGATCCCCGCGCGCATCGAGCACGCCGAGCTGACCGAGCGGCGCACGCAGCTGGGGAAGAACGGCGTCGAGCTCCATACCGTGGAGCACGTGCTCGCGGCCGTGGCGGCCGCGCAGATCGACGACCTCTGGATCGACGTCGATGGCCCCGAGCCTCCGGTCATGGACGGCAGCGCCGCGCCCTTCTTCTCGGCGCTGGCCGAGGCGGGGGTAGCGGAGAAGAAGGTGGCCGCCGACTATTTAGAGCTAGCCGAGCCGGTGCGAGTGATCGACGGGGAGTCTGTGTACGAAGCGCACCCGTCGTCCGACCTCCGACTCGAGGTCACGATCGATTTTCCGCACCCGGTCATCGGGCGTCAGTCGGGCGCGTACGCGATTACACCGGAGGCGTTCGGCCGCGAGTTGGCGGCGGCGCGAACGTTCGGATTCGTGGACGAGGTCGACGCTTTGCGGGCGAAGGGATTGATCAAGGGCGCATCCATGGCCAACGCCGTGGTCCTCGACGCTACGCGCGTGGTGAGCGAGGGCTTGCGGTGGCCGGACGAGTTCGTGCGACACAAGGCCATGGACTGCGTGGGCGATCTCGCGCTCGCCGGCCGGCGCGTGCGGGCGCGGGTGATCGCCACGAAGCCGAGTCATCGAGGGACCGTCACTCTGGTACGGGAGCTAGTGCGCGTGACGCAAAAGAAGACGATACCGATCGAAGAGATCATGAAGGTGTTGGCGCATCGCTATCCCTTCTTACTCGTCGACCGCATTTTGGAGATCGAGGACGGGAAGCGGGTCGTGGGGATCAAGAACGTCACGATCAACGAGCCGTTCTTTCAGGGGCATTTCCCGGGGCATCCCATCATGCCGGGCGTGCTGATCATCGAAGCCATGGCGCAAACCGGGGGCATGCTGTTGATGGGGATGGTGGGTGAGCCCTACGACAGAAAAGTGGTCTATTTTATCTCGCTCGATAACGTCAAGTGGCGTCGCCCCGTCAAACCTGGTGACCAACTGCGTATGGAGCTGGAGATGGTGCAAATCCGTGGGCCGGTGTGCAAGATGCGAGGGGTCGCCCGCGTCGACGGGGACATAGTCGCCGAAGCAGACATGGCGGCCATGGTTCGCGACGCATGACCGCCGTGTCATCGGAGAGAACCGTGATCCACCCGACCGCGATTGTGCACGATGATGCACGCATCGGGGAGGGCGTAACGATCGGCCCGTTCGCGATCGTGGGCGAGTGCTGCGCCATTGGCGATGGCTGCACCCTCGCCCCGCGAGCGGTGCTGGAAAAGAACGTGACGCTGGCCGCGGGCGTCAAAGTGGGGATCGGGTCGATCCTCGGCGGCGAGCCTCAGGATCTGAAATTCGGTGGGGAAAAAACCTTCGTCGAGATCGGTGAGAACACCACGATTCGGGAATATTCGACCATCAATCGTGGGACGGCGCAGTCGGGCAAGACGAGCGTGGGATCGGGATGTCTCATCATGTCCTACGTGCATCTCGCGCACGATTGCCACGTGGGCAACGGGGTCATTCTCGCCAATGGGACGCAATTCGCCGGGCACGTGACCGTGGAGGATCGGGCGGCGGTGTCCGGCCTCTGTACGGTGCACCAGTTCGCCCGCATCGGCCGGCACGCCTACATCGGTGGATCGTCCCGCGTGCCGCAGGATGTCCCGCCATTCGTGCTCGCCGTCGGGAATCCGATGCGGCTCTCGGGCCTCAATACCGTCGGGCTCCGGAGAGCGAATTTCTCCGATGAGAGCATGCGGGAGCTCAAGCGCGCCTATCGGCTGCTCTTCCGGTCCGATCTCAACATGTCGCAGGCGTTGGACAAGGCCGAGGCCGAGCTCGAGCCGCTGCCGGAAGTGGTCGAGTTTCTGACGTTCATGCGCGCGTCGAGTCAGCGCGGCATCACGTCGTGACGCTGCCGCGCATCGGAGTCGTTGGAGCAGGAGCGCTGGGGTTTCATCACGTTCGGATTCTGAAAGATCTCGACGGCATCGAGTTCGTCGGATTCTACGACGCCGATGTTGAACGCTCGGCGCACGTCACCAAGGAGCTCGGCGTGCCGGCGTTCTCGTCGGTGACGGGTCTGATCGACGCTGCCGATGCACTGACCATCGTCGTTCCGACTCCGGCCCACTTCGAGGTCGCGCGCGCGGCGCTCGCGCGCGGGCGCCATCTGCTCATCGAGAAGCCGCTCACGACAACAGTCGAAGAGGCTGACGAGCTCTTGGATCTGGCTCGCTCGGCCGGTGCGTTGATTCAGACCGGCCACGTCGAGCGATTCAACCGGGCGATTCGTGCGGCATTGCCGTATGTCAACGATCCGCGATTCGTCGAGAGCAATCGGCTGGCCCCCTTCAATCCCCGCGGATCGGACGTGGCGGTCGTGCTGGATCTCATGATCCACGACATCGATCTCATCGCGACGCTGGTCCGGGGGAAAGTCGAGGATATCGCCGCGGTGGGGGTTCCGCTGCTGACGTCCTCGGTCGACATCGCGAATGCCCGGCTGACCTTCTCGACCGGTGCGGTCGCGAACATCACCGCCAGCCGGGTGTCGCGCGAGAAGTTGAGAAAACTGCGCATCTTTCAGCCCAGCGGCTATTTCTCGCTCGACCTCGGCACCGGCGCCGGCGTGTTCTATCGCCTGAGGAAGGACGTCGACTTGTCGAGCCTCGCGACCGCGCCACAGGCGATCGAGCAATTCGTCGAATGGGTCCCGCTGTCCGCGCCCGAGGCCGAGCCGCTCAAGCTCGAGCTCGAGAGCTTTGTCGGCGCGGTGCGGGGCGAGCAGCCCGTGCCGGTGAGTGGCGAGGACGGGAGGGATGCGTTGGCGATCGCGCTCAGGATCGTGCGTGAGATCGAGCGCACGCTCCCGGCGCTGACCCGTGCGTGAGGTTCTCTTTTCGGCCGGCGAAACGTCGGGCGATCTGAACGCCGCGCCCGTCGCCGCCATGCTGGCGCGGCTGCGACCCGATCTCCATCTCGTCGGCCTCGGGGGCAGTCGCATGCGCGAGGCTGGCGTCGAGTTGATCGAGGATACCGTTTCGCGCGCGGTCATGGGGTTTGCCGAGATCGTGCGCTATTTGCCGCAGCACCTGGTACGTCTTCGGCGGCTCGACTCCCGTCTGGCAACGGGTCGCGTGGCGCTCGTGGTCTGCGTTGACTACGGCGGATTCAACTTGCGTCTCGCTTCGCTCGCCGCGAAAAGACGGGTCCCCGTCCTCTATTTTATTACGCCGCAGGTTTGGGCTTCTCGCGCGGGGCGCATGCGGAGTATGGCGCGGACCGTGACCAAGGCAGCGGTGATCCTCCCGTTCGAGGAGAAGCTGCTCAGGGACAACGGCATCGACGCGACGTTCGTGGGTCACCCGATGCTGGATCGCGCGAAGGATCTGCCGGACCGCGCGACCGCGAGAGCGACCCTCGGCCTCGACGTCCGTGCGCCTGTCCTGGCGCTGTTTCCCGGCAGCCGCGCGCAGGAGGTCGAGCACCTCCTCGATCCGTTTGTGGGTGCCGCGCGCGAAGCCCAGCGGCGCATTCCTGGCTTGCAAGTCATCGTGAGCCACGCGCCAAACGTGACGATCGACCCGGCGCGCTGCCCGTACGCGGTGGTGCGCGCCCCGTCCATGACGGTGCTGCGCGCGGCGACCGCGGTGCTGTGCAAGAGCGGCACGACGACGTTGGAGGCGGCCGTGACCGGGTGTCCGCTCGTCATCGCATACCGTACCAGTGCGCTGACGTATCAGATCGCGAGACGCCTCGTGACGATCCCATACATCGGAATGGTGAATGTCGTCGCGGGACGTGGGATCGCGCCGGAGTTCATCCAGAACGCCGTGCGGCCGGCCGCCATGGGCGACGCGCTCGTCCCGCTGCTGGAGGAAGGGAGTGCGGTGAGGGCGACCGAGGTGGCCGAGTTGGCGAAGGTGCGCGCGGCACTGGGGACGCCGGGCGCGGCCGAGCGCGTGGCCGAGATGGCGAGTAGGCTGGCCGGGTGACGGACCGGACTGCGAGCGGCACGCGCCTTCGCTGGCGCGACCACCTCATCGTCTTCCTCGGCGTGGTCGTCATACGCGTGCTCGGCTGGACCTGGCGCATCAAGCGATCCGGCGCGGAAGAGGTCGCGAGTCGGCTCGGTCAGGGGTTGCCGAACCTGTACGCGTTTTGGCACGGGCACCTGCTGCCGCTTCTCATCGAGCACCAGTTCGAGCGGGTGGCTGTGCTGGTCAGCTCGCACCGGGATGGGGAGATCATCACGCGAGTCGCGAAGGCGTTTGGGTATGACGCGATTCGAGGGTCGACGTCGCGCGATGCGCCTGGCGCGTTGCGCGCGATCGTGCGAACGCTGCGGGGTGGTCAGAGCGTCGCCGTGACGCCCGATGGCCCGCGGGGGCCCGCGCACGAGTTTTCGCCCGGGCCGGCGATCGCATCGTTCGAGACGGAGGTCCCGGTGATTCTCGTCGCGTTGGCCGCCGACCGTGCTTGGCATTTACGAACGTGGGACCGGTTCATGATCCCCAAGCCTTTTGCGCGGATTGTCGTTCAATACCAACCCGCTATAGCCGTCCCCGGTCCCACCGCTCGCGACGCGGCTGCATTCGCGCCCACGCTCGGCGCGACCCTCAACGAACTCGAGCTCCGTGCGCGCAATGTGGCTCTGGCGCAGCGATGATTTTTTGGCGCGCTTCGCGCGTATTGCGCTCGCGCCTGCGGCGCTCGCGTATCGCGGCGGCGTTGCGGTGCAGGGCGCTCTGTGGCGAGCACGGGAGCCACGGGAACCGGCGATTCCCGTGATCAGTGTCGGCAATCTCACCGTTGGCGGGACGGGGAAGACACCAATCTCGGCGTGGATAGCGGGCGAGCTCGTCGCCATGGGTGCGAAGCCGGCGGTGGTGCTTCGTGGTTATGCTGGTGGCGACGAGATAGACGTCCATCGGCGGCTCACGCCTGACATACCGGTGATCGCCAATCCGGATCGTGTGGCTGGTGTCCAAACGGCGGCAGCGCGAGGAGCGACTGTGGCGGTGCTCGACGACGCCTTTCAACACCGGCGGATAGCACGCGTAAGTGATATTGTGTTGATCAGTGCCGATGCATGGGACGGGCACGTGCGGTTGCTCCCGGCGGGACCGTGGCGCGAACCGCTCTCGGCGCTGCGCCGCGCGTCGGTTGTCATCGTCACGCGGAAGGCCGTCGACGCGTCACAGGCTGACGCGGTCGTGCGGGCGCTGGATCTCGGCGACACGCCGACAGCGGTCGCCGCTCTGGTCCTCGGGACCCTCAGGACGCTCGGGGGCGAGGAGCGGCCGTTAGAGACGATCGCCGACAGTACCGTCCACGCCGTGGCCGGAGTAGGCGATGCGAGTGCCTTCTTCGCGCAGCTCAAGGCGGCCGGCGCCCGTGTCGTGCCCCATGGATTCCGTGATCATCATGCGTTCACCCGGGCCGATGCCGACCGGTTGGCCGGTGCCGCGGCCGGCGCGCCGGTCGTCTGCACGCTGAAAGACGCGGTCAAGCTGGAGCGCGAGTGGCCTCGCGGAGCGGGGCCCTTATGGTATGTTTCACAGCGCGTCGAGTTCGATCGCGGGCGCGAGGCTGTCTTGGCGTCCCTTCCTGCAACCTGATTATATGGCTACCGACCTTCGACTTCCTACCCATAAGATCGTCCAGCGCGACAAAGACCGCTTTCTGAACGAAGAGAACCCGTTCGAAGCCATGATGTCCCGGTTCGATCGGGCCGCGGAGCTGCTGGATCTCGAACCTGGGATTTACAAAGTCCTCCGAAACCCTGAAAAACAGATCATCGTCTCAGTCCCCGTGATGCTCGACACTGGTGAAGTCGAGGTGTACACGGGGTTTCGTGTTTTGTACAACACCTCGCGCGGACCCGCGAAGGGCGGCATCCGATTCGACTTGCAGGTCACGCTCGAGGAGGTCAAGGCGCTCGCGGCGTGGATGACCTGGAAGTGCGCGGTCGTCAACATTCCGTTCGGTGGCTCGAAGGGCGGCGTGATCTGCGATCCGCTCAAAATGAGCGTTGGCGAGCTGGAGCGACTGACGCGCCGCTACACCGCAGGTATCATCGCGACGCTCGGCCCCGACTCGGACGTGCCCGCGCCAGACGTGAACACCAATGAGCGCGTGATGGCCTGGATCATGGACACGTACTCCATGCATGTCCGCCACACCGTCACGGCCGTCGTCACGGGTAAGCCTGTCGAGATGGGTGGATCACTGGGACGGCGAGAGGCGACCGGGCGTGGGTGTATGATCGTCACCAAAGAAGCGCTCAAGCATCTCGGCATGCCTGTCGCGGGAACGACCGTTGCCATTCAGGGATTCGGGAACGTCGGTTCGATCGCCGCGGAGATGCTGCAACGCGAAGGCTGTACCATCACCGCCATCAGCGATCGGACCGGGGCATTCCATAATGCCAAGGGCATCGATATCGCCGATGCGGTACGCTATGTCAAAGAGCACAAGACGCTCGAGGGGTACACGAAGGGTGATAAGATCACGAATGAAGAGCTGCTGACCCTCGATGTCGACGTCCTGCTTCCCGCGGCGCTCGAGAATGTGATTACGAGCAAGAACGCGTCGAAGATCCGCGCCAAGATCGTCTGCGAAGGCGCGAACGGCCCGACCACGGCGGGCGCCGATGCGATCCTCGATGACAAGGGCGTGTTCGTCATCCCTGACATTCTCGCGAATGCGGGCGGGGTCACGGTATCCTACTTCGAGTGGGTCCAGGACCGCGGTGGATATTTCTGGTCCGAGGAGTCCGTGAACGATCGGCTTCGCGACATCATGACGCGTAGCTTCAAGGACGTCTTGAGCCTGTCGCGGCAGCACAAGGTCAATATGCGGACCGCGGCCTACATGCTGGCCATCAGCCGCGTCTCGACCGTTCATAAACTCCGCGGCATCTACGCGTAGACGGTAGCCGGTGCGTATCGTGATCGCCACGGTCGGCGCGCCTCGCAACCGGGCGCTGGCCGAGGCGATCGCGGACTACGAGGGTCGGGCGGCGCGCTATTGGCCGCTCGATGTACGGGAAGTGCGAGAGGAGCGCCTCGCCGGCGCTGTGGCCGAGGTCGACGTCGTAGCCTGTGCGGAGGACGGAGCGCGCATGTCGTCGGAGGAGTTCGCGCGGTGGTTGCAAGCCGCGCGGGAGCGCGCGAAAGACTTCGCGTTCGTCATTGGCGGGGCGTTCGGGTTGCCAGAGGCGCTGCTCGAGCGGGCGAAGAGCCGGTTGTCGCTCGCCCCTTGGACGCTCCCGCACGAGCTCGCGCGGCTCGTGCTCGCCGAGCAGCTCTATCGCGCGGGTACCATCGTGCGTGGGGAACCGTACCATAAGCGCTGACATACGGACCAACCCGCTCGGTGGCTCGGCGCTTACTCGCGCGTTGTTCGCGGGTGACCCCCTCGTCGGCCCTTGGTATGCGAGCGCACCACGCACGCCTGCGGCGTGGCGTGAGCGCGTCAAGTCGATCGCGCTGCGCGATGAATGGCTCACGGCGATTGCACCCGCGATCAACGCACGTGGTGAGGCTGCGGTACGACTGAACCGGGCCAGTGTGGTCATCACGACCGGGCAGCAGCCCGGGTTCTTCGGCGGGCCGATTTATACGTGGTCGAAGGCCCTCAGCGCGTTGGCTATGGCGGACGCCCTCGAAGCCGCCTGTGGCATCCCCGTCGCGCCGGTGTTCTGGGCCGCGACCGATGACAGCGACCAGCGCGAAGCGCGATCGACCTGGATCGCCGTGCCGGGCGGCGCGACGGAGCTGACGATGCCCGGGAGCGCGCCCGAGGGAACCATCATGAGCGCGGTCCCGGTCGGCGACGCCAGCGCTTCGATCGCGCAGCTCGCCACCGCGACGGGGTCGGCGGTGTATCCCGACGCATTGGCCGCCCTTGCCCAGGCATACCACGCGGGTGTGACAGCCGGCGAGGCGTACGTCGCCTTGCTGCGGCGATTGCTCGAGCCACTCGGCGTCGCGGTGCTCGATGCGTCGCACGAGTCGGTGCGTGTCGCCGCGCGACCCGTATTGAGCAGGGCGTTGGAACACGCCGCCGAGATCGAGCAGGCGTTGGCCGAGCGATCGAAGGCGATCGTTGCCGCCGGGTTCCGACCGCAAGTCGCCGACGTGCCCGGGCTGTCGCTGGTGTTCGCGTACGATGGGGCGGTCAAGACACGGCTGCAGATCAGCGATCGGCGGCGCGCCGCGAGTCTTGGACCGAACGTGCTGCTGCGACCCGTCGTCGAGTCCGTATTGCTGCCCACCGTCGCGTACATGGCGGGGCCGGGCGAGCTCGCGTATTTCGCGCAGGTGACGCCCGTGGCCAACGCGCTCGGACTGAGGCCGCCCGTCGCGCTGCCGCGCTGGTCGTGCACGATCGTCGAGCCGCACGTCGCGCGGCTGCTCGCGCGATGCGGCCTCGAGATCGACGATCTGCGGGACCCGCACGCGGCCGAGAATCGCCTGGCGCGCGACGCGATGCCGGCGGAGCTCGGCGATGCGATCGCGGGCCTCCGGCGGCTGCTGGCCCATGGCATCGCGCAGGTGGAAAAAGCCGCCGGGGGACTCAACGTCTGGCCGACGACGTTCCAAGGGGCCCAGCGGTCCGCCGGGTACAAGATCGACCGGCTCGAGCGCCGGATTCTCGCGCGCATCAAGCGCGTGCACCAGGAAGGGATGACCGAGCTGGCCACGTTGCGCGGGGCCCTGTACCCGAACGGCGAGCCGCAGGAGCGTGCGCTGAACATGATCCCCACGCTCGCGCGGCAAGGGCCGACGTTGTTCGACGCGATGCGACAAGCGGCCCGCAAGCACGCGGAGACCCTTGTCGGACAGTAAATCGGCCGCTCGCGGCGGCGGGCGCGCCGCTTCGCTCGTCGCCATCGGCATCCTGGCGAGCCGCCTCACGGGTCTCGTTCGCAGTCAGGTCTTCGCGCATTTCTTCGGGAGTCTGCCAGAGGCCGACGCGGTGACCGCGGCGTTTCGCATTCCGAATCTCTTGCAGAATCTGTTTGGCGAAGGCGCCATGTCGGCGTCGTTTATTCCCGTGTACGCGGGGTTGCTGGCAAAAGGCGATGAGAAAGAGGCCGACCGCGTGGCCGGCGCGATCGCGGCGTTGCTCGCCCTCGTGGTGGCCGTCGTCGTGCTCATCGGCGTGCTCGCGACGCCAGTGCTCATTGATCTCATCGCGCCCGGGTTTCAAGGCGAGCGGCGCGTGCTCTGCATCCAGCTCGTTCGCATCTTCTTCCCCGGCGCCGGCTTCTTGGCGATGTCCGCGTGGTGCCTCGGCGTGCTGAACAGTCATCAGAAGTTTCTGCTGTCCTACGCGTCGCCGGTGCTGTACAACGCCGTGATCGTTGCAACGCTTGCCGCCTTCGGCGGCCGCGTTGGCGTGTCGCACTTGGCAGTGCTGTTCGCGTGGGGGTCGGTGGCGGCGAGTCTCGCGCAATTCGTCGTGCAGATCCCGACGGTCATCCGAGTGGCGCCCGCACTTCGCGTGAGACTCGATACCAAGTCCGCCGACGTTCGCGTGGTCGTTCACAATTTCGGACCGACGTTTATCGCACGCGGCGTCGTGCAGCTCAGTGCCTACATCGATCAGTTTCTCGCGACCTGGTTGCCGTTCGGCGCCGTGGCGCTGCTTGGGTATGCGCAGATCTTGTACACGCTGCCGGTCAGCCTCTTCGGCATGGCCGTATCGGCCGCCGAGCTGCCGGCGATGTCACGAGACACGGCGGCCGAGGTGCTTCGGGAGCGGTTGAACGCCGGCCTTCGACGCATCGCGTTTCTCGTTATCCCGTCGGCGATGGCGTTCTTCGTGCTCGGCGATGTCCTCGGCGGCATCTTCAAGAGCGGCCGGTTCACCGAGGCCGATACCGTGTGGGTCTGGCGCATCCTGGCCGGATCCGGCATCGGACTGCTGGCGTCCACTCTCGGCCGACTGTACTCGTCGACCTACTACGCCCTCAAGGACACGCGCACGCCACTCCGATTCGCGATCGTCCGAGTGACGTTGACGACGATCCTCGGCGTGATATTCGCGTTCGCGTTGCCGCGTTGGCTCGGCGTGGACACCCGCTGGGGCATGGCGGGCTTGACCGCCTCGGCCGGACTCGCGGGCTGGGTCGAGTTCTACCTGCTGCGTCGTGGGATCACGCCCCGGATAGGGCAGACGGGCGTCCGAGGCCGTTATGTGGCTGCGCTGTGGGCCATAGCGGCCCTGTGCGCGGCGGCTGCGTACGGGCTCAAGCTGGTATTCCCGCCGGGTCACGCGTTCATACGCGCGGCGGCGATCCTCCCCGTCTACGGAGCGCTCTATCTCGCGCTCACAAAGGTGGCCAACC
Organism: Gemmatimonadaceae bacterium; assembly: GCA_035570055.1. Classification (GTDB taxonomy): domain Bacteria; phylum Gemmatimonadota; class Gemmatimonadetes; order Gemmatimonadales; family Gemmatimonadaceae; genus DASRDS01. Next base: position 1,110 of record DATMLM010000012.1, on the reverse strand, counting down.
CCAAGTAGATTTAGGGGTTATGGAGGAAAAGGTCGCCCACCTGCCGGAATCCCCGGGGGTGTATCTGTTTCGCGACGCGAAGGGCGTTGTGCTCTATGTCGGCAAGGCGAAACGGTTGCGCTCGCGCGTGAGGAGCTATTTCAACGCGGATCACGCCAACAGCGTGAAGACGCTGCACCTCATGCGTTACGTCGCCGATTTCGACACGATCGTGGTGCCGACCGAGGCGCACGCGCTCATCCTCGAAGCGAACCTCATCAAAGAGTATCGCCCGCGGTTCAATATCGCGCTGCGGGACGATAAGTCGTACCCGTATATCAAGGTCACCGTTCAGGAGCCGTTTCCACGCGTGTTCGTCACGCGCCGCCTCTTGAACGACGGCGGGCGGTATTTCGGGCCATACACCGACGTGGGGAAGATGCGGCGGGCGCTGAACGTCGTGAAGCAGATCTTCACGGTCCGGTCGTGCCGCTACGATATGCCGCGCGAGATGCCCGAGCGGCCGTGTCTCGACTACTACATCAAGCGATGCAAGGCGCCGTGCATCCTGGCGCAGTCCCAGGACGAGTACCGGGCCATGATCGAGGAAGTGCTCATCTTCCTCGACGGCAATGCGCGCGAGGTGGTGCGCCGGGTACGCGCGCGCATGGATTCGGCGGCGGACGCGTTGCATTACGAGCAAGCGGCCGAGCTGCGGGATATGCTGGCGAAGTTGGAGCGGCTCGAGGAGCCGACGGTGGTGATGGAGGTCGAAGGCGGGGATCGGGATGTCGTCGGGTTCGCGCGCGATGGCGAGGATGCCAGCGTGGTCACGATGCGCATTCGGAGTGGCAAGCTCCTGGCTCGCGACCATCGGTTGCTTTCCAACATCGAAGGCGAAACTGACGCCGCCGTGCTCTCGGCGTACCTGAGTCAGAGTTACACCGGCAGCGCGGAGCGCGCCGCCGAGTTATTGGTCCCGTTCGATTTCGAGGACCGAGAGGCGTTGCAGGAGAATCTCGCGGGCACGAAGGTACTGGTGCCGCAGCGAGGGCCGAAGCGCGAGCTGGTGGATCTCGCTGAGCAGAACGCACGACACTTGCTCGAAGAGTTCAAGCTCGCGGCCGACGA
>DATMLM010000011.1:0-46391 GCA_035570055.1 Gemmatimonadaceae bacterium | reverse complement strand
GCCAGCCACCAATGCGACGGAACATCGCCCAGAAATCGCGCCGTGGCTCCCACGTCCATCGCTCGGCGTACCGGCGCTTGATGGCCAGACTTTCCTCGCGGGTCAGCGTCGCGTTGAGCGCCTCGAGCACCGACGCGGGAGTCCCGGCGACCGTTCGACTCGCCGACGCCCAGCCGGCGCCCGCGACCTGCGCGCGAAGGCCTCGCTCAGTCGGAACGCTTATGCGCGTCCGCTCCTCGGCGATCGCCTGGCGAAGATGCGTGACCGACAGCCCCACCTCGGCGCCGGCGGCAATGACTTGATCGTCGGAGAGGAGATCCGGCGCGTCTTCAGCGCTGATCGAAAGGTTCTGGAGCTGGGCTGCCCGGGCGAGTACGCGCTCGACCGCCGCTCGGTCTAACGCATTGCTCGAGGGTGCCACCGGAACTGGGAGATCAGAGCCCATCGTACTCGAAAAGTAGCCTATTTCATCTCCAGATCGATCTGGTGGCTCAGCGCGTCCCGTATCGCATCAGGCAGGGGGAACGCCGTGGCCAGGTCGGTCCCCGCCCGCGACGTGCGCAGGTAATAGCGGGCGTACCCGTCGGCCAGCTCGGGCGCGGCCTTCGACAACAGCATATACCCGCCGCGAACGCTGAGCGCCTCCGTGTACTGCTCACCGATCCCATTCCTGCGCTGGGAAATTGTCGTGGCCGCGGCGAGCGCATCCTCGCCGACGGCTCGCGCCGCGACGTGCGCGACGACGTAGATCACCTGCGCGGCGTCGGCGACGCTGTCCGGGAACGGCGCGGCCAGCGACGTGCGGCCGTTCGGCTCCTTGTACGTCACACCCGCGCCATCGACCGGGAGCGACAGAATGATCTCACCCGTCGGCTGGTGCGTTGCCGCGAGGAAGTGATCGAGCTTGGGCTCGGTGAGACGCCATAGCGAGTCCGCCGCCACGAGCACCGGCCGGCGTCGCCGTTCCTCGGCCACCCACCAGCCGTGATAAAACTGCGTCCGCGCGCCGTTGAGGCCCTTCGCGAAATTGAGCAGCCATTCCCGATCGGACGTCGACGAGAAGTAGTCGGCCAGATGGCTCTCGACATCCGGCACGATGGCCTTCTTGTTCTTCTTCGAGTCCGTTGGAGGGTGCAAGTACAGGTCGATCGCCGACTGCATCTCATCCCACGTCCCGGCATCCAGCGCCAGCGCGCGGGCCTCGGCCAGCTTTGGCGTCTGGTCCCAGCGGGCCTGCAGGCCATCGTGCACCGAGTCGAGCGCGGTCAGGATACTCTGCTGATTCTGGGCCAGCGCGAGCTGGTCCAAATAGTCATGCCGGTACACCGGCACCTTCGCCGTCGTGTCTGTGTTCAGCTCGGCGAAGCCGGTGAGCCAGAGGTCGACGTGCTCTCTAGTCTTTATGGGCCACTGCGCCTCCGACCGGCCCGGCAAGAGGACGCACACGAGCACGGCTAGCAGCGGGACGCGCTTCACGACAGTGATTCGATGACGACCGCGATGCCTTGGCCGCCGCCGATGCAAGCGGCGCCGAGTCCCCATCGCTTCCCGGCGCGGCGAAGCGCGTAGATGAGATGGGTGGTGATCCGCGCGCCGGACGCAGCGAGCGGATGGCTCAGCGCGATCGCGCCACCATGCACATTGAGCTTCTCGCGCGGGATCTGGAGCTCGCGCTCGACTGCGCACGTCTGCGCGGCGAAGGCCTCGTTGATCTCGATGAGATCTATATCGCTCAGCGATCGCCCGGCCCGTTTGAGCGCAATTTGAGCAGCAGGCACTGGCCCGATGCCCATAATAGTTGGGTCGACACCAGCCAGCCCCCATGAGACGAGCCGGGCGAGGGGTTTCAGTCCACGCGATTTCGCGAACGTATCAGACGCTATGACGAGCGCCGCCGCGCCGTCACCGATCCCGGAGGCATTGCCCGCGGTCACCACACCGCCTTCTCGAAACACGGGCTTGAGCTTGCCGAGCCCTTCGAGCGTCGTATCCGGCCGGGGGTGCTCGTCCTTGTCGAACGACTTGCCTTTCACAGGCACCGGCACGATCTCGTCGGCGAACGAGGCCGCGGCCGTCAGCTGCTGCGACCTGAGCGCGAACTCGTCCGCGCATCCCCGGTCGAGCTTATAGCGCCTCGCCAGATTCTCGGCCGTCTCGCCCATCGAACACCCGGCGTACGCGTCAGTCAGCGACTCCCACAGCGAGTCGGCCAGTGCGGGGGACGTGCCGAGCCGAACACCCCAGCGGATGTCGCGTGCCATATGCGGCGCCTGCGACATCGACTCGCCGCCGCCGACGAGACAGACATCGGCATGCCCCAGCAGAATCTCCTCGGCGCCGCTGACGACGGCCTGAAATCCCGATCCGCACAGTCGATTGACCGTGAGCGCCGGCGTCTCGATCGGGGCGCCGCTTTTGAGCGCGACGTGCCGCGCGAAGTACGGGCTGTCGGCGGTCGTCGGGATGACGTTGCCAAAGATCGCCTGCGAAATATCAGTCGGCGCTACGCCTGACCGTTGTATTGCGGCTTTGGCCGCGACGACGGTGAAATCGACTGCTGTCGTATCCTTGAGGGCGCCGCCGAATGTCCCGAAGGGCGTACGCGCCCCCGAGAGAAACACGATATCCATAGCCGAGAAACCTAGCCCTCGGTATCGCTCTCCACGAGATCCGAAGCCTGCGTCTCGACCTCACGTCCACACACGGGGCAGAAGCTCCAGTCGACCTCGAGCTCGGCGCTGCAGGCGGGACAGAGTTTCACCGTGACGTTCTGCCCGCAGTATGGACAGAAGGTGATGCGACGCCCGTCAGGCAGCGCACCCCCGCAAAACGCGCAGGGCCCGGAGGCGAGAATTGTCGTCGGCGCCGTCGCGCGCGGCGATGCGACCGGCGAGACGGTCGGCGTGATCGGCCGCCCCGAACGCCGCATGGTCTCGTCGAGGCGCGTCACTGCCTCGGCCGAGATCTCGATGAGCGACGCGGCGTAGTTGCGATAGCTGATCTTGGACGAGCCGTTGGACGGGCCGCTGAGCGCCTGCTGCATCGCGGCATCGCCCGATACGTATTCGCGCTCCCCAGCGAGCAACCGCGTCAATGCGAGCTCGTAGTCTTCGTGCATCTCGATGCCGAGCTCATTGCGATTCGTGCGGTACGGCACGACGCTCTGATAGACCTCGGCGACCGGGAAGGGGCTCGTCAGGTACTGCGGATATTCGGCGCGGATATTGACGACCAGCCGTCGAAAGAGGCGGTCGAGATCATCCTCAATGTTTTTTTGCATCGTCGACCTTGTCCATCTGTGCGTCGACGTCGGTCTTCACGTTGTCGCGGTTATTCCCGCCCACCCGCTGGACCAGCCGCGCGACCACGTTCTCGTCGTTTTGTTTCGCATCCTGAAACCCGAGGCCGTACCCGACGCAGACGCCGATCACGACCAGGATGACGTATTTCAGCATACCCTAGCGACGCGGCAACTCGCGCGAAGCAACGAATGCCGTCGCGTCTGGAAACTCCGCCAGTGGCCGTAACTTCCGTTGCGTACCCAACCAGGCGTCGAACCCCGACGGCACAATTCCTTCGGACGCAGACTGGTCGGCCGCCGCGCGCGTCGCGAGATGATTCGCGTACTCGTTCTGCGGGTGACCATTGTGCCCTCTCACCCATCGCCAGGCGACTTGGTGTCGCCCATCGCACACGGCCTCGATCGCGTCCATCCACAAGTCCAGATTTTCTATCGGACCGCCTTTCCGCGTCCACTCTCGGTCGGCCCAGCCGAACACCCACGACGTCAATCCATCGATGAGATATCGCGAGTCGCTCGTGAAGACGACACGAGCGGGCTTCGAGAGGAGCTGAAAGGTCTCGATGACGGAACGCAGCGCCATCCGATTGTTGGTCGTCGCCGACTCCGAGACCCACACATCGCGGCGTTCGAGAGCGCCTGACTTTCGGCGATACTCGAGGAGTGCCCCAGCCCCCCCGGGGTTATCCCCCTCCTTCCCGTTGCCCAGGCACGACTCGTCCGCGTAAATCGCGACCAAGGGCTCAGCGGACGACATCTATAGAATCGACCTCGTCGATGTAGAGCGTGATGCGTTCCCCGGTCGTGGGATGGCGGGCTTCTATGGATTCGCGGCCGCTGGTGAGCACGAGCCGCGTTGGGACGACGACGAATTCGGTGCCCCGTCGATACACGGCGATCCGCGTGCCATTCGCGATCGCCCGCTCGAGCGCATCATATTGAAGGTGAGTAAGCTCGGCCATTTGCCTAATAACCTACTGCGGCACGCGTGTTGCGCGTTACCGATCCATGGCTGACGCCGCCGCCGCGTTCGCGGGCCGGACCCTGATCCTGCTCTCGAACCGGGAGCCGTACGAACACGTCTCCCGACGCGGGGAGATCGAAACGCGCTACCCGCCTGGCGGGCTCGTGAGTGCGCTCGATCCCACGCTGCGCCGGACCGACGGTGTCTGGATCGCGTGGGGCTCGGGCTCGGCCGATCGCGTCACCGCCGATGCGTGGGGGCGACTCCAGGTCCCGCCGCCGCCCGACGACCCTGCCTACACACTGCGCCGCGTGTGGCTCGATGAAGCGGACGTCGAGGGCTATTACCTCGGGTTCGCGAACAGCGTGCTCTGGCCGCTGAGTCATCTCCTGGTCCAGCATTATCAATTTCGCGCTGACCAGTGGGAACGGTATCGCTCGGTCAATATGCGATTCGCGGATGCGGTGCTCGAAGAAGCCCGGCGCGTCGGTGGCCAACCTATCGTCTGGATCCAGGATTATCATTTCGCGCTCGTCGCCGATCAGGTCCGTGCCAGCGCTCCCGATCTCTTCATCCACCAGTTCTGGCACATCCCGTTCCCCCCGACCGAAATCCTGCATCTGCTCCCCTACGGAGCATACGAAGCGATCCTCCGTGGCCTGGTGGGAAACGATCTCTTGGGATTTCACACGGAACGCTACGCGCAGAATTTCCTGAACTGTGTCGCGGATCTCTTGCCAGGAGCGACCGTCGATAGAGAGGCGCATACGGTCTGCTACGAAGGCCGGACCATGTCAGTTGGTGCCTTCCCGATCAGCATCGATGTCGAGCGCTTCGAGCAGCTCGCCGAAGCGCGCGACGTCGCGGGCCACGCCCAAGAGCTCCGGCGCCAGTATGCGACTGACGGCAAGCAGCTCGGGGTCAGCGTCGACCGGATCGACTACACGAAGGGCATCCTCGAGCGTCTCCGCGCGCTCGATCTCCTGTGGCAGGAGTCACCGGAGCTCCGTGGTCGCTTTACGATGCTCCTGGTCGCGACGCCGTCGCGATCGGAGCTCGCGCCCTATTGCGCGCTCCAGGCCGAGACCGTGAGCTTGGTCGAGGCGATCAACCGCCGTTTCGCGACGCCGGGTTGGACACCGATCGTTCTCCAGACGAAGAACGCCGATGCGACCGAGCTCGCCGCCACGTATCGGGCCGCGGATCTGTGCCTCGTGTCCTCTTTGCAAGATGGCATGAATTTGGTTGCCAAAGAATTCATCGCCTGTCAGGCCGACGAGCAGGGCGTGCTCGTCTTGAGCCGGTTCACGGGAGCGGCCGAAGAGATCGACGACGCCGTGCTCGTCAATCCGTTCAACATCGACGGATTCGCGGCCGGGATCCGCCGGGCGCTGGAGATGCCGATCGAGGAGCGCCAGCGGCGCATGCACGCGATGCGGGAGCGCCTGCGCCACGCGACGATCTTCGATTGGCTCCAGTCGATCGCCGACCGGGTGCAGGCGTTGATCGCCGCTGGACCGGACTGCGTCACGCCGTCTTCGTCCACGTGAACGTTGATCGAGACGCGATCGCCTCGCGTCTGTCTGGCACGCCGCTGGTCCTCCTCCTCGACATCGACGGTACGATCTCGGCCATCGCGCCGCGCCCGGCGGATGCGACCGTGCTGCCCATTGCGCTCGACGCGCTGAGATCGCTGGTACGGTCCGATGGCGTCGTCGTCGGGCTCGTCTCCGGGCGGATGGCGGACGATGTTCGCCGGTTGGTGCGAATCGAACCGGTATGGGTCATCGGCAATCACGGCGCCGAGATCGTCTCACCGGATGGTCAAGAGACGGTCGAGCCGAGTGTGGCCGCATTCGAGGGGGCAGTCGCCGCCGCGCGGCGATCACTCGAAGCGAGCGGCGTCGCGGTCGAAGACAAGCGGTGGACGCTGACGGCGCACTATCGGGCGACTGGAATAGAGCCCAGAGAGGCTGTCTCGCGCGTGGCGGCCGAGCATGGGCTCGTCGTGGTGGCCGGGAAAAAAGTCCTGGAGCTGCGACCGCCCGTCACCGTCAACAAGGGAACGGCGGTTGTCGCACTGGCTGATCGCGTCGGAGGGTTCAGGTCCGGGGCATCGATTCTCTACGCGGGGGATGACGCAACCGACGAGGATGCGTTCGTCGCGCTGCGCTCGCGCGACCCACGCCCCGTCACGATCCACGTCGCCGGCGAGGGATCGCAGAAGACGTGTGCGGAGTATATCGTAGCGGACCCAATGGAGATGGGCAGCGTGCTGGCGTGGCTGGCGGAGTTGCGCCGATGACGACATTCACCGGCCGATACGCGGCGATATCCGATTACGGGATCGTCGGCGACCTGCACACGGCTGCCCTCATCTGCCGATCGGGTTCGCTCGACTGGTGCTGCTTCCCGGCGTTCGACTCCCCGTCGGTGTTCGGCGCGATCCTCGACGCCGATCGCGGCGGACATTTCTCGATTCGCCCCGTAGGCGGGTACACGGTGGAGCAGCGCTATCTCCCGGCGACCAACGTGTTGGTCACGAATTTTCACACGCCGGACGGCGGCATCGTCGAGATGACCGATTTCATGCCGATCGCGCCGAGTGGGGCGGCACGGCCGTTCGCCGAGATCCATCGGGGTGTCACCTGCGTGCGGGGCGAGGTCGAGATCGAGATCCGGTTCGCGCCGCGGTTCAACTACGGCGCGGGCGCGTCCTATGTGAACCCGCGCCGGCACGGGGTCCTGGCGACCGACGCCGAGGACAAAGTGCTCACGCTGGCGGCGCCACAGGAGCTCTGGTGGCAGTTGAACAACGGCACGGCGAGCGCGACGATCAAGCTGGTCGCCAGCGAGTCGACCTGGTTCGTCCTGCGATTCGACGACGACGAGGTTCGGGCTGTCGGGTCCTACGAGTCGGAGCGTCGGCTGGCCGACACGGTCTCGTTCTGGCGCGAATGGGTCGGGCGCATCACGTACGACGGCCCGTATCGCGCCGCCGTCGAGCGGTCGGCGCTGACCCTCAAGCTCCTCTGCTATGAGCCCACAGGCGCGATCGTCGCCGCTCCGACGACCTCGCTTCCCGAGGAGATCGGCGGGGTCCGGAACTGGGACTATCGCTTCACCTGGATCCGGGACTCGGCCTTCGTGCTCTACTCGCTCAGCATCCTCGGGCACTCCGAGGAGGCCGACCGGTTCATGTCATTCTTGAAGCGCGTCGCGCGGAAAACGACCGATACGCACCTGCAGATCATGTACGGGATCGACGGCCGGCGAAAGCTGACCGAGGAGGTCCTCGCCAACCTGGAGGGCTACCGCGGCTCGGCCCCGGTTCGCGTCGGAAATGCGGCCTACGCGCAACTCCAGCTCGATGTCTATGGCGAGCTCCTCGAGACGGCGTTCCTGTGGAGCCGGAGTAACGAGGTCAGCGAGGGGACGTGGGTGACGCTCGAGCGCCTCGTGAGCTGGGTGGCAGCGAATTGGCGGCAGCCCGACAGCGGGATCTGGGAGGTGCGCGACACGCTCCAGCACTACGTCATGAGCAAGGTCATGTGCTGGGTGGCGCTCGATCGCGGCATTCGTATGGCGAAGGAGTTCTCGCTTCCTGCTCCCATCGAGCGATGGGAGGCCGAGCGGGACGCTATCCATGCCGACGTCATGGAGCACGGGTGGAGCGAGGAGAAGCAGAGCTTTGTCCAATACTACGGGACGGACGCCCTCGACTCCTCGAATCTCGTCATTCCCATGATGGGCTTCTTGCCGCGCAACCACCCGCGCGTGGTCGGCACGGTCAAGGCAATTCTTCGCGAGCTGACGTGTTGCGACGACGAGATGTGCTATCGCTACCGGAACGACGACGGCCTTCCGGGCGACGAGGGCGTCTTCTCGATCTGCACATTCTGGCTGGCCGAGGCTCTGGCCCTCTCCGGTGAGCGCGAGCACGCCGAGCGGATCTTCAAGCGCATGCTGGGCCATGCGAACCACCTGGGTCTCTACAGCGAGGAGCTGAACCCTCGCACCGGCGAGTTCCTCGGCAACTTCCCACAGGCGTTCACGCACATCGCGTTGATCAACTGCGCGCACGTGCTCGATGTGCTGGCCGAGCAGGACCGCCGGTCCTCCGGGTCGACGCCGGTCGTGTTGGACGAACCGGTCCTGCGATGACAAAGGGACCGGCATCGCGCCGGCCCCTTTGAGACTACTCGGACGAAGAAGCGTTCGGTTAGTCGCCCTCCGTATCGTACGCCAGGCCGTCGGCCTCGCGGAGCGTGTCGAGCAGGTGCTCGCCAGTGAGCCGCATGGCATCGGTGAGTGGCGTCATGGAGAACCCGATGGCCCGGCGCGAGCCTTCTGGCCAGTCCGGCATAGAGAGCCCGGCGACCAGTCGCCGGATCATCTGTCCGAACTCACCGAGCAGCCGGCCGGCGGTTTCGCGCAGCTGATCGAACGGAATAGCGAGATCGCGCGTGACCATCTGACCGGTGGTTGAATCGCGCCACGCGGCGTCGCCGACCGCGCCGGTGTCTGGCCAAATGCCGAGATGACGGACCGTACCCGAGTGCTCGTCCGGCGTACGGCCAGTTTCGACCGCCGCCGCCAGGGCGAGCGCGAGTGATTCCGGCGTGGGGTGCCCATACAGGGTGACCACGTTGCGCGGCGGCCGCTCGGGGTGCAGCAGCGCCGGCACGGAGTTCACGTGCGCCAACACAAGTGAGTGCTCTGGGAGATCCTCGAGCATCACGAGGACATCCATACCCCTACCTCCCTTACTAAAAAGATGACGAACTCCCTCTCTGCATCTACGAGCCGCGCAGGCGAATAGTTCCCGTCTGACGCAACGTGATGCAGCACGGTTCGGCTGCGCCTCACGCGACGTGGTGACCTGCATCACGCTTGCCTACGTGCGATCAGGGTCTATACGGGCAAGAGCTATACCGCCTACGAATGCCGCCGTTAAGACTGCGTAGAACAGGGTTGCCTGCGCCGCGAAGGCCGTCAGATCGTTGCCGAACCGCAACACCGATGATGCAAGCCACACATTGAGCGCCCAGATCACCGCACTGCTCGCGGCCGCGGCGATGATCAGTCGCACGCCGCGCGCACGCGCTGCAAGAGCGACGAACAAGAAGGCCCAAAAGAACGCGATCAGCGTATGGAGGGCGAGTCCCACGAGCGTGGCGGCGGCAACCGACGGCGTGGCGGCCGGCGCGAGCGTCGCCAGTGCTTGGCGCCCCGTGGCCGCAAATGGATTGTAGTGCCCGGGCCTCGCGATCCCCAACATCGCGCCGGCCGTCGCCGACGCCGCCAGGGCGCCGGTGATGAGGCCGGCGCGCACGCGGTTCTCCGTGTTGACCTCAACGTGCACGCGGGAAAAGAAAGTCCGGTCAGGCTGTCCGCGCCATGGACTGTTTGTCCCGCTGCCTTCTCGGAAGGGTTGCCGCGTGTGGACATCGTTCGCACCTTTCCGGTCATGGCGCAGACTGCGGCATTCCCGGCGACGATCCTCGTCGTCGAGGACCGACCCGAGGTCTTGGAGGTCGTGCGCCGGACCCTGGCTAGCAACGGGTACACCGTGCGCACCGCGGAGGACGGCGAGGCGGGCCTCAACCTCGCGCTCGACCTCCGGCCCGACCTCGTGATCCTCGACATCGGCCTCCCGAAGCGCTCCGGGTTGCACGTGGCCCGCGAGCTTCGGAATCGCGCGTATCGTGGGCCCGTGCTCATGCTGACCGCGCTCGATACCGTCTCCGACAAGGTCGTCGGGTTCGACGCCGGCGCCGACGATTACCTGGCGAAGCCGTTCGATTACGAGGAACTCCTGGCGCGGGTCAAGGCGCTGCTCCGACGGTCGACCATCCGCGCGGACGACACCGTCATGCGGGTGGACGACCTCACGCTGTCGCCGCTGACGCGAGAGGTCGTGCGGGCCGGGGAGCTCATCCCGCTGACCGCGAAAGAGTACGCGCTGCTCGAGTACCTCATGCGCAATCAAGGGCGCATCCTGACGCGCGAGCAGATCACGGACGAAGTCTGGAAATCGGACGTCGACGGGTCTTCGAATGTCGTCGACGTCTATATCTCCTATCTTCGTCAGAAGATCGATACGCCAAATCGGACGCCTCTCCTGCACACGATCCGGAAGACCGGATACTGCCTGAGCACCGAGCGGCCGTCTCGTGGTAAAGGCGACCGGGCGTCCGGCGAGCCAGAATAGGCCCATAGTTAACAGGGGCCCGTGATGCGCGTCCAACGTGTATGCGCGCTCATGGTCTAGCGGCCGCCTCCCTGTGCTTTTTAGTCGGCTGCGCGAACGCCCAAAAACTGACCCGGACGCCCACACCTGACTCCGGCCGTGAGCTGACGGCGGATCAGCAGGTGTACCAGGCGCTGACGCGTCTGTCATTCGGCCCGCGGCCAGGCGATGTCGCCCGTGTGCGCGGGATGGGCGTCGATCGCTGGATCGAAGCCCAGCTCGAGCCCGATAGAATCAACGACCGAGCGACCGACGATTTCGTCGACGAGCACTTCGTGGTCGTGACGCAAGCACCGTCGCAACTCGAAGACGAATTCCCGCGCGGCAAAGCCCAAGCCGACACCGCGCTCCGCAAACAAGAAGCGATGAAGCGCCGCCAGATCACGGTCGAGCTGCAGTCGGCCAAGGTCGCCCGCGCCGTGATGTCAGACCGTCAGCTCCAAGAAGTGATGGTCGACTTCTGGGAAAATCATTTCAACATCTTCGCCGGCAAGGGCGGCCCCGAGCAGTACCTCCTGCCGGACTACGACCGGACCGCGATCCGCCCATACGCCCTCGGGCGATTTCGTGATCTCCTCGGCGCCGTGGCCCACAGCCCGGCCATGCTCTTCTACCTCGACAACTGGGAAAGCGTGGCCGACAGCGGCCAGCCCACCCTCGGACCTACCCGCCGGCCATTTCGCGCGCGCAAGGCACGTGGCCTGAACGAGAACTACGGCCGCGAGCTCCTCGAGCTCCACACCCTCGGCGTGGACGGCGGGTACACACAGAAGGACGTGATCGAAGTCGCCCGAGCGCTGACGGGCTGGTCGATTGCCGGCCCACGGCAACCGAACCCGGGCACGTTCGTGTTCCGTCCCGAAGTCCACGATGCCGCCGTCAAGCATGTCCTGGGACACACGATCCAGGCCGGTGGCGGCGAGCAGGATGGCGAGACCGTGCTTGATATCGTCGCCCGGCACCCATCGACCGCCCGCTTTATCGCGAAGAAACTCTGCATCCACTTCGTGAGCGATAGCCCACCGCCCGCGCTGGTCGACCGCGCCGCGGCGACGTTCACGCGGACCGACGGCGACATTCGCGAAGTGGTCCGGACGATCGTGACTTCGCCCGAGTTCTTCTCGCGCTCCGCCTACCGGAGCAAGGTGAAGACGCCGTTCGAGGTCGTCACCAGCGCCCTCCGCGCGCTCGGGGCCGAGGCGGACTCGACCCCACGCTCGGCCCAGGTCGTGGCTCGGCTCGGTGAGCCGCTCTACGGGCACCAGGCGCCGAACGGCTACGCCGAGACGGGCGAAAGCTGGATGAACACGGGCGCGATTCTCGCTCGGATCAATTTCGGGATGGCGGTCGCGGCCGACCGCCTGCCCGGCGCATCGCTCGAACGCTGGCCGCTCGCGGCGCAGTTGGCGAGCGCGCCGCGGGAGGCGCAAGTTGATGGCGTGGTCACCGCGCTCCTCGACGGCGACGCGTCACCCGATACGCACCGTATCCTGTTGACCGGCTCGAACCCGATGCTGACCGAGGCACCATCCCAGACCGGCTTTGCCCAGATAGTGGGATTGGCGCTCGGCGCACCGGAATTTCAGCGGAGGTAGATCATGGAACGCCGGGTTTTCATGAAGGAGGGCGCACTCGCGCTCGTGACCCTCGGGCTCTCCCCGCGGTTCTTGCGGCGCACGGCGTTCGGCATGGAGCTCTCGCACGCGCGGCAAGGGAAGAAAACGCTGATCTGCCTCTTCCAGCGCGGGGCGGCTGACGCGCTCAATATCGTCGTGCCGCACGGCGAGACGGCGTACTACTCGATGCGCCCGTCGATCGCGGTCCCGCAACAAACCGTGCTCGACCTCGACGGCTTCTTCGGTTTCCATCCGTCGTTGGCACCGTTCAAGTCGCTCTACGATCGCAAGCTTCTGGCTCCCGTGACCGCCGTCGGATCGCCGAGCGCTACGCGCTCGCACTTCGACGCGCAGGACTACATGGAGACCGGCACGCCGGACGACAAGAACACGCCCGATGGCTGGCTCAACAGATATTTAGCGGTAAAGGGAACGTGCCAAGAATGTGAGACGGGGAAAGCCACGCCATTCCGCGCGGTCGCCCTCGCGCCTCAAACGCCTCGGATACTGGAAGGCCCCGCGCCAACCGTGGCGATGAACAGCCTGGCCGAGTTCAGCATTCGGGCGACCGGGAATGATGTGGAACGGCTCGAAGCGCTATATCGCACCGGCTCGGCCGATTTGGTCCACGGGACGGGCGCCGAGATGTTCGATGCCGTGAAGATGCTCAAGGCGGCAAATCCACAGTCATACCAGCCCTCGAATAGCGCGGTCTATCCCAGGAGCCAGTTCGGCCAGCGGCTGCAGCAGATCGCGCAGTTGATCAAGATGGACCTGGGCGTCGAGATCGCGTTCGCGGACGTGGGCGGTTGGGATACACACGTCAACCAGGGTGCGGCGACCGGTCAGCTCGCGAATCGGCTGGACGACTTCGCGAAGTCCATCGAAGCCCTGGTGAACGATCTCGGTGATCGCATGTCCGACGTGACCATTCTCACGATGTCCGAGTTCGGGCGCATGGCGAAAGAGAATGGGAATGGCGGAACGGATCACGGACATGCGGGCGCTCTCTTCGTGATTGGTGGCGACGTGAAGGGTGGGAAGGTCTACGGCAAATGGCCCGGGCTGCAGCCCGAGCAGCTCTACGAAGGCCGCGACCTGGCATTGACCACTGACTTCCGGTCGGTGTTCGCCGAAGTCGCCGGTCGGCATCTGGGAGCTGCGCAACTCGGCGATATCTTCCCCGGTTATTCGGGTTCCAAAGGAGACTGGTTGGGCGTCCTATCGGCATGACCCTGCTCCGCTCGCTCATCATCGCCGCCTGCGCGCTCCTGTTGCAGGTGAAGCCGAACATTCATGGGAAAGTCCCGGTGCTCGAGTATCACCTGGTCGGTGATCACGAGAGCATGTACTCGATAACGCGAGCGCACTTCCAGCACGATCTCGAGCTGCTCTACGCGCACGGCTACCGCCCGATCACCGTCTCGCAGCTCGTCGACAAGCAGATCGATGTCCCGCCGGGCATGTCGCCGGTCGTGTTCACGTTCGACGATGCCTCGCCGGAACAGTTCCGCTATATCGAGAAACCGGACGGAACGCTGGAGATCGACTCGACGTCGGCGATCGGGATCTGGCTCAAGTTCCACGCGCAACACCCCGACTGGCCCAATCGCGCCACGTTCTGCCTGCTGAGCGGCGCGAAAGCCGGCCACAACTTCTTCGGCTACACGGGCGTCCAGGGCCAAAAGACGTCCTGGCGCTTCAAGAAGGTGAAGTTCCTCGCCGACCAGGGCTTCGAGCTGTGCGACCACACGCTCTGGCACGCGCAGCTCAACAAATACTCGGACGCGGTCGTCCAAGAGCAGATCGCGCGCAATCAGCTTGCGATCGACTCCGCGGTCCCGGGTTATCGTGTACGGACATTCGCGCTGCCACAGGGACTCTGGCCGAAGAACCGGGATCTCGCGCACGAAGGGACGTGGAAGGACGTCCATTACCAGTTCGACGCGATCCTCGAAGTCGCGGGTCCGCCGGCGCCGAGCCCATACGACTCGGCGTTTCATCCCCTGCGGATGCCGCGCATACAAGCCTTCGGCACCGCGGTCGATCGGATGGTGGCAGACCTGGATCGGACGGGCGATCGATTCGTCGCCAAATAGGTCGGACAGCCTACGGCAAACAACCTACGCCCAAAGCGCCCGCGAGGTATTAGCGTGGGCGCGTGCTCCCCATGCCCCCGCTGGCGGTGCTGGCGTTCCTCCCGCCGCCACTGCTCGCCCATCTGCGCGTCGTCCTGCAGCCGCACCATACGCTGACGGCCTTCGATGAATGGCCGCCGTTCGAGCAGGCGGTCCGACAGTCGACATGGGACGCGGTCGTCGCCGATCCGTGCGCCGAGGGGACGCTCAGGACGGATGACCTGGTGGCACTCATCGAAGCGTATCCCTCGATCCCGCTGACGCTGTACTCGTGCGTGAGCCCGGGGACGCTCCGGTCGATCGCCGAGCTGGCGAGGTTTGGGCAAGGGGCGCACCCGATAGTGCTCCACCGTGTCGACGACGAGCCCCGCCGGTTCCTGGAGCTGCTCGAGCGCCAGCCCGCCAACGCGCTGAGCGCCTCGTTGTTGCGCCGCCTCGAACCGGGCCTCGACCTCCTCGCTCCGCCGCTCGCCCGCGCGGTCGAGCGCTTGATCCGCCGCCCCACGGTTTTTGTGACGGCGGGGGACCTCGCCGCCTCGGCCGATCTCACGGTCCGCACGGTCTACCGTCAGTTGGCCGCCGCCGGCTTCGAATCACCACGCACACTGATCGTCGGCGCGCGGCTGCTGCGCGCCTATGCCTACTCGCGCGACCCTGGCCAGTCGCTCGAAAGCGTCGCCTCTCGCGTGGGCTACAGCGCGCCGCGCATGCTCACCCGCCACATGCGCGAGATCGTCGGCGTCACACCACGCGCCGCCCGTCGACGCATTCCGGCCGAGGAATTCGTGACGACATTGGCCGGAAGACTGTACGCTAAAGCTTCCAGTTTTTGAGCGTCGAGATCGCGTTATCGAGTGCCGTTTGCTGCTCGGGAAGCGTCGCGCGCTTGCGGAGCTCGATGTATGCGTCGAGCGCGATCCCGAGGGCGACCGGATCGTGTTCAGCACCCGCGAGACTGGCCGCGTTATCGGCCAGTGCGGCCAGGGCCAACTCATCGGCTGGAAACCGCTTGTGCACCTGCTGCCAGCGGGACATCCGGTCCCTGGGGTCCGCCTCGGTGATCGCCCAGAGATGCCAAGCGCCCTGATGGTGCGGATCCGCCGCAAGAGCCCGCGCGACCAGCTGCCCGACGGCTTCGGGTCCGCGCCCTGCCATCCAATAGGCGCTCGCCAGAATGACCAGGGCGCGCGCATTATTGGGTTGAGCGGCCACGACGCGCTCGTAGAGGGGACCCGTTACCTCCGGGATGTCACGAAATGGCTCGGCGGCGGCGATGAGCTCATCGACGGAGGCCGCTTCGGCCGCAATGGCCAGCTGCTCGTGGAGCGCCGCGACATTCGCGTGGCGGCGGTAGGCGGACACTGCCGCCGCAACTGTAGGAGTCGCGTCCGACTCCATTGGAAAATCGGAATCCATGCTTCGCCAAAAACTAGCATGGCGGCGACTGGCGTTATGCGACCCTTGCGATTTTACGGGAGACCGGCGATACTCGTATCTTAGATGGGGGTAAGATTCGAGGATACCGAATCACCCCGCTCCAAGCTCCATATCGCGCGTGAACGATCCGCGCTCCGAGGAAATCAGTAGCGCATTTTACTGCGCGATACTCGCACGACCACATACCAAGACAGGTGCATGAACGAACGCCGACGTCCCCATCGTCGCGGCCGTGGGCCTCGCCCATACGGCCGTCAGCAACAAGAGGGCGAACCCAATCCCTATCGTGACGCTTCCGATGAAGGGACGAGCCCCGAGACAGTTGCTGCAACGGGTGTGAGCCAACCACCCGATTCCGAACCGCCCCCGAGCGTGAACGAGCCCCCGCCGGCGCCACGAGAGGCTGCCGATGACGCGACGGGATTCGTGTCCGAGCCCGCCGAAGCGGGCCCCGCTCCCGGACCCTCTACTTCCGAGCCCTCGCAGGGCCGGCCTGACGGTGGCTACCAAGGTCGCCCCCAGCGCAACCAACAGCACAACAATCACCAGCAGAACGGCCGCCGGCAGCAGCAGCACCAGGGTGGCGGACGTGGCCGGCGCAATCGCGGACCGCGGCGAGAGCATGTCGTTCCGCAGGGTCCACCGGTGCCGATCACGCCCGACGGCGAGACCGTGGGCTGGTTCGATTCCTCGCGCGACGGCGGCTACATACGGCGCGCGGCGAATAGCTATCTGGCCGAGGCCGGGGACGCGTTCGTGCCGACGCACTTGGTGCGACAGTACGCGCTCCGGCGCGGCGATGCGGTGGTCGGTACGGTTGGCCGCGATCAACGCGGTCGCGTCACCCTGGTCGAAGCGACCCGCATCAACGATTCCGATCCCGCGCTGATGCTGCGGCGGCCGGATTTCAGCTCGCTTACGGCCGAGTATCCGGACCGCAAGATGTTTCTCGAGACCGGCCGGCCGGCCAAGGGCGGACCGGAGCTCACGCGGCGGGCACTCGACCTCATCGCGCCGATCGGCTATGGCCAACGCGCGTTGATCGTCGCTCCGGCGCGAGCCGGCAAGACCATGCTCCTCCAAGCGGTTACCGAGGGCGTGGCGCTCAACCACCCGAACGCCGTTTTGCTCGTGCTGCTCGTCGACGAGCGGCCCGAGGAAGTGAGCGAGATGATCACGTGGGGCTACGGTGAAGTCGTGGCGTCGAGCTTCGACATGCCGGCTGAGCGACACGTTGATGTCGCTGATATGGTCCTGGAAAGAGCCCGGCGGCTCGTCGAGATGGGCAAGGATGTCGTGATCGTGCTCGACTCGATCACACGACTGGCCCGGGCCCACAACACCGTCGAGCGGGGAACTGGACGAACCCTGTCGGGTGGTCTCGACGCGACCGCCATGGCGAAACCCAAGGCGTTCTTCGGCTCGGCCCGAGCCGTGGCGGCGAACGTCGGCGGCGGGTCGCTCACGATTATCGCGACCGCGCTCGTGGAGACCGGCTCGCGGATGGACGACGTGATCTTCGAAGAGTTCAAGGGCACCGGCAACTCGGAGATCAAGCTGGACCGGTCGTTGTCCGAGAAGCGCATTTTCCCGGCCTTCGACATCGCGACCAGCGGGACCCGGCGCGAGGAAAAGCTGTTCCGGCCCGATCAGCTGGACAACGTCTATACGCTGCGGCGCGGGTTGCAGCAGATGCCGCCCCAGTCAGCCATGGAATGGTTGATCAAGCGGATCGCCGCAACGACCAATAACGACTCGCTCCTAACGGGGCTGTAGCCGGGGGGAAGTGAACCGGCCCGCGCCTTGCTAATTTGCCGGCGTGATCCGTGTCAGGGGCGTAGCGTTTGCGTTGGTATTGGGCACCGCGGCGGCCGCGCAGCCGCCGCGGACGCTCACGCGTCGTGATCGCCCCGAGGTCACCAGCGTCAAAATCGTTGGCCTCAATCACCTCGACGCCGGCGCGCTGGCCGACGGCTTGGTCACGCACGCCTCGCACTGCAAGAATCTGCTGCTCGACCCGTTCTGCCTGGTCTGGAAGACCCCGCTGTTCTACGAGCATGACTACCTCGACCGTACCGAGCTCAAACGGGATGTGCTCCGGGCGTTGATCTTCCTGTACCGCCACGGCTATCACGACGCGATCGTCGACACCGTCCTGACGCCGCCCGCGGGTCTCACCGTCGCGGTCACGTTCAAGGTGATCGAGGGCCCGCCGACGATTCTCACGACGGTCGCGATCGACACCCCACCGCACCTGTTATCAAAAAAGCAGCTCGGCCCCGACGTCGTCCCACTCCGCGTCGGCCAACCGTTCGATCTCTCCCAGCTCGACTCGGCGATCACCAACATCCAAAGCGCGCTCTGGCAACGCGGATACGCCGACGCGCACGTGGACACGTCGACCGTGGTCACGCCGGGCGACAGCGGCAAGCCCCGCGTCGCCTTGCGCATGAAGGTCGTGCAGGGCCGGATCAACACGATCGGGGGGGACTCGATCACCGGCAATCAGAAGGTCGCGAAGTCGGTGATCCGACGATCGCTCGGGTTGCACCCAGGCCAGATCTACCAGCGCGGCCAGAACCCGAACCGTCAGCGCACGCTGTACCAGTCCGGAATGTTCCGACGAGCCGTGATCACCGCGAAGAGGGACACGTCGGCACCGGGCCGCGACAGCATCCGGACGGTGTACGTCGACGTGACGGAAGCGCCGCTGCACGATTTCCAAGGGCAGTTTGGATTCAACACCGTCGAATTCGTGCAGGTTTCCGGCCGTTTCACGACCTACAATTTTCTGGGCGGCGGACGACAGCTGATCGTGTCGGGCGGCCTCGCCAACCTGTTCGCCCCCGCGCTCAATGGCCAGCTCTTCTTCACCGACGTCATCCGGCAGTCCGGCGCCGGGAACTTCGGGCTCGACACGAGGCCGTACCTCCAACCGACGTGGCAGATCGGCGTCGATCTCGTGCAGCCCTGGTTTCTCACGACCGAGAATTCCCTGGGCGCCGGCGTATTCGCGCACCGCCGAAGCGCGCCGGGGGTGTACGTGGACTACGGCTATGGCGGGAACGCGACGTTCACGCGCCACGTGTTGGACCGCGGCGATATCAGCCTCCGCTACCAGTTCGAGGAGACGCGCACGGACGCCGATCAGGTGTACTTCTGCGTCAACTTCGGTATCTGCGACCAACCCACGCTCGCGACGTTCAACGAGCGATGGCAAAAGCTGTCGCCGGTCACCCTCGGCCTGAACATCGATCGCTCGAACAACCAGTTCTATCCGACCGGATATCCAACCAGCGGCTACGTCATCAAGACCGAGCTCCAGGACGCTTCGTCGTTCACCGAGTCCGACTGGCAGTACAACCGGGCGGTCCTCGACGCGGCGTGGTATCACGCCCTCGGATTCCATCACGCCGTGCTGGCGCTCCGTGCGCACGCCGGATGGGTGCGGCCGCAGAGCACGACGGGCAAAGCCCTCGGCGAGACCAGCGATGCGGAGCTGCTCAATCCGCGCGTGCGGTTCTACGCGGGCGGCGCGAACTCGGTGCGCGGGTTCGGCGAGAACCTGCTGGGGCCACGCGTCTTGACTATCCCACCCGATTCCCTGCGCTACAAGACGGTGCAGTTCAGCCCGCACATCACGAAGCTCTTCGTCTTCTGCAAGCCATCGATCGACATTCAAAGCTGTCCCCTCAATCCCGCGCCGATTGCCTTCCCCGAAGGGAACGGCAAACACGGCAACGCCGTCTTGAGTGACCAGGAGTTCACGGTCCGGCCGCTCGGTGGCAACCAGATCATCGAGGGGAGCGTCGAGTACCGGTTTCCGCTGGTCGGCGCGCTCGGCGCCGCGACATTCGTCGACGGCGCCCTGGTCGGGGCGGGCACCGGGAATCAGCTCGAGCCCATTCACTCCTCGGGCGCGATCACGCCCGGCATCGGCATTCGCTACTATTCATCGGTCGGCGCGATTCGCATCGACCTGGGGCTCGACCCGATCACCACCGAGGAGCTCGTGGTGCTGACGCAGGCTGGCGTCGGGCCGACGGCGCATCTGGTCGAAGTCGGCGGGCGAAGGACCTATGCGCCGGCGCTGACCGAAGCCGGGTTCAACGGCTTCTTCAATCGCGTGACCCTGCACCTTTCGATCGGGCAGGCATTCTGATGCGCGTGCTCCGCTGGGGTCTCATCGCCGTCGCGCTGTTGCTGTCGGCCGCCGTCGCGGCAGCGATGATCGCGACCCAGACGGACTTCGGGCGCGATCTCGTCAAGCGGATCGCGCTCAATGCCGCGAGCAAAGCCATTCATGGGCGCGTGCAGCTCGGGCATCTGAGCGGCGATCTCCTGAGCCACGCGACGATCGACACGCTCGTCATCACCGACTCGACCGGCGCGCCCTTCGTGAGCGCGCGGCGCGTCTCGGTGCACTACGGCATTCCCAACCTGCTCAAGAAGCGACTCTGGCTGCGGAACGTCGAGCTCGACGACCCGGTCATTGTGCTCGACCAATCAGCCAACGGCGTCTGGAACTTCTCCCGAATCTTCCCGACGTCGAACACTCCGAAGGACACGAGCACGCACGGGTTCGGTGACTGGGTCCAGATTCGGGGACTGCGCATCGTGAACGCCAGCGTCATCGTTCGGCAACCACGCAAGAGCGACAATCCGCGCCTCGTCATTGTAGGGAATCAACAGATCACCGAGATCAATCGGCTCAACGCCGACTTGCCTTTGGTCCGCATCGCCGACCCGGCGCAGAAATCGAAATTGGCGCAGATCGCGTCGCTCAATGCCGACCTGGCGTTGTTCAAACCGCCCCTCGCGCGGATCGACAATCTCGCCGCGACGGTCCAGATCGATAGCGACTCGCTATGGCTGCGCGGCGCGCGGTTGGCGATGCCCGGGTCGAGCGTGCAGGACATCAACACGCGATACGGCCTCGAGACCGGCGACCTCGCGCTTGATCTTCGCGCCGCGCCAGTGGCGTTGAATGCGCTCCGTTTCGCCTACCCCCCGCTGCCCACCGAAGGGACACTCGCGGCGGGCGTCGAGGTCCGTTGGCGCGGCAAGGCCCAAGACTACGCCGTGCGCGACCTCGATGTCCGAACGGGGGCGGCACACGCGGTCGGTCATGCACAGGCACACATGGGCGACTCGATAGCGGTGCATGACACCCACATCGTCTTCGGCGGCGTCAGCACGCACCTGATCGAGCAAGTCGTGCCGGGAACGCATCTGCCACATCAAGGCATCGCATCCGGGAGCTTCACCGTCGACGGTAGCGTGCGCGAGGCAAAGCTCGACGCCGACCTCGCGTTCGACGATACCGAGTCCGGCCCCAGCCACTTGGACGCCGTCGGCACAATAGGCATGGACAGCTCGGCCCACGGCCGGGTGCTCCACGCGCGCCATCTCGCGCTCACACTCGACCGGGTGCAGGTCGAGCTCGCGCGGACGTTCG
The DNA here is from genome assembly GCA_035570055.1 of Gemmatimonadaceae bacterium. Classification (GTDB taxonomy): domain Bacteria; phylum Gemmatimonadota; class Gemmatimonadetes; order Gemmatimonadales; family Gemmatimonadaceae; genus DASRDS01. The sequence continues at coordinate 25,224 of DATMLM010000011.1, read as the reverse complement.
TGAAGAACTTGCCGGTCGGCGGCGCGATCTCGGGCCACGTGAATCTCGATGGCGCGACGAATACGGCGATCGTCGCCGACGCCGACCTCACGCACGTCGACCGCGGGCAAACATCGCACATGACCGCCACGGCGAACGCGAAGTTCGCGGGACGGCCACGGACGCATCCGTGGCTCGACATCGACGCGACGCTCAATCCCTTCTCGCTCGTCACGGCGGGACGATTCGTGCCGGCCGCCGGGCTGCAAGGGTCGGTCTCGGGCACCACGCGTGTGTCTGGCGACATGGGTGACCTCACCGTGCACTCGCACCTCGTCGCCTCCGGTCCGACACTCAGGCCGCCCCCACCACTGATCACGCAACCCATCGGGCCGCTGGACACTTTGCCCGCACCGGTGCTTCGCACCGAGCGCGCACCCGGCATGACAGCCGCGACTGACTCCGCGCACCATCCTCCGGGCACGACGCTGGCTCAAGCCGTCGCCAACGGGGAGATCAGCGAGACCGAGGTACGCGAAGGTCGACTGGCAGGATCCGCACGCCGAGACAGTACGCGGTCGCCGCAGGCACCGCGCTATTCGCTCTACCCAGGGAGTCTCGGGCCGAGCAAGGCGGATACGGACATTGCGGTGGGGGACACGGCGGGCCTGATCGCGGTCGATGGCCATGTCGACATGGCGTCCAAAGAACGCACGTACGACCTCACCGCCCGAGCGTATTTGTTCAACGCCAACGCCGTCACGACAAAGGCGCCGCCGACGGCCATCACCGCGACCGCGGCGGTCAAGGGCCGCGGCACCGACCCGGCGACGATGCAAGCAACGGTCGCCGCGAATCTCGCTGCTTCAGCGGTCGACAGCGTCACCGTAGACTCGCTCGTGCTGCGCGGCGCGATCGACAAGGGCGTCGCCCGCCTCGACACGGCCCACGTGCGACTCCGCGCGGCCTCCGCCGATGTCACCGGCACGCTCGGCGTCACCACCAAGACGACGGGCCACCTGACGTACCAGATGACGCTAGACTCCCTGTCCGCGCTGCGACGGTTCCTTCCGGCGGACACGGGGTCGTTCCGCCCGGGACCCGGCCGACTCGCGCAGGCCTACGCGCGCACCCAGGGCGACACCGGGACCGGCGAGCTGACGTCAGAGCAACGACTGGCCATGGACACCGCCGCGATACGCCGCGACTTACTGTCGGGCTGGGCACACGCCGCGGGTCAAGTCGACGGCTCAATCCAAAAATTCAACGTCCGCGGACGGCTCGGCGCCTCGAACGTCATCGCCCACGGCAACTCCATCCGCCGCCTCCGCGCCGACTATGCCTGGCTCGGCGCTCCCGACATCGCGACGCCGCTGATTCTCGCGGCCCAGCTCGACACGGTGAGCGTCGGCACGTTCGAGCTCGACAGCATCGACGCCCGCGTCGTCTATCACAAACCCGAGGGTTCGGTGCTCTTCCTCGTGCGCCAGCGCGGAATCCCGGACCAGCCCGGCGGCCCGCCAACACACGACCAGGAGTACACCGCGAACATGGATTTCGCGTTCCGCCCGGAGGAACGGCGACTCCGATTCGACGCGATGTCACTCACGTTCGACACCACGACGTGGACCGCGCCAGGCGCCCCCGCACCACCGGCGGTCGTCGAGTGGGGTGAGCAAGGCGTCTCGGTCCGCGATTTCAACTTGAAGAACCGCTTCGGCGGCATCATCGCCGTTCGCGCGACCGTCCCGAAATCCGGCCCACTCTCGGCCCATGCCGATATCCAGCACCTGAGCGTCGGCGAGCTGATCGCACTCTTCGAAAGCAAGCTGCTCATGCGCGGCGAGCTCTCGACCACGATCGATGCGGGCGGCACCACGCACGCGCCGCACGTGACCGGCAACCTGGCGTTCATCAATGGCACCTACAACGGCGTGCCAGTGCCGGATCTCCGGACACGCTTCCAGTACGATACCACCCTCCTCTCGGCGCACGCCGAGCTGGCGACCAACATCGGACCATCACCAGGCCGGGTGTTCATGGTGGCGGATGGGCACGTGCCGATCGATCTCGCCCTCGACCACGACACGACATCGCGTATCCCATCCGACGGGCCGCTCGCGCTCACGGTCAAAGCGGACAGCATGCCGCTCGAGCTCCTCCCCGATCTCGTCACGAGCGTTCAGGACGTCCACGGTCTCGCGACGGCGGATCTCACCATGAGTGGCACGCTGAGCAAGCCGGTCGCGAACGGCCGGATTTCGCTCGCGCGCGGCACCTTGCTCCTCCCGGTGACCAACATCCGGCTGACCGACATGGCCGGCGCGATCCGCGCGTCGCACGATTCGCTCACCATCGATTCGCTCGTGGCGACCAGCCAGGGGAAGATGAAAGTTCAGGGAATGGTCGACCTGACCGATCCCCAGTCGCTGCCGGTCGACATCACCATCACCGGCAAAGATGTGCGCATCATGAACACCAAGGAGTACGGATGGGCAGTCATCGATGACTCGCTCACGGTCGGCGGCTCGCTCCGCGCCCTGAGCCCCAAGCCCTCCGCGCGCCTCGTCTTCGGCGGAACGATCAACCTGACCGACGGTGTGTTCTACGCCCCGGAGACCGGCGCGCTGACGCCGATCGATCTCGCCGATCCGGCCGTCTACAAGATCGCCGACACGACGGACCAGGCCACGAACAATCTGATCCCCAAGCCGAGCACGCTGACGCAGCGCGTCATCATGGATGTCGAGGTGAGCGTCGAGCCACAGGTGTGGGTGCGCAACAAGGAAGCCAACGTCGAGATCTATACCGACGGCCCACTGACGCTCCGCGTAGACGACTCGCGGCGCAGTCGCTTCGTGCTCGACGGCGTCGTAGCCAGCGAGCGCGGGCAGTACACGTACTTCAGCAAGCGCTTCCAGATCACCAAGGGGACGGCGACGTTCATCGGCACGGCGGACCTGAACCCCTCGGTCCAAGCGACCGCGCTCTATCCCGTCAGCGTACCCGGTCGCGAGCCGGTCAACATCCAGATCAACATCGGCGGCACGGCGAAGACGCCGACCGTTGCCTTGACGAGCGACGCGCAACCGCCGCTCTCGCAGTCGGACCTCATCTCCTACCTGGCGTTCGGCTCATCGACCGCCTCGCTGCTGCCGTCGAGCACCGCCGGCGGCGGTGGCACCGGCGCGGGCGCGAGCGGCCTCCCGATCGGCGAAGCCGCGGCCTACGTCCAGCAGCAGCTCGCCAGCGTGGCGATCGGCACGTTCACCGAATCCTTGCAGGGCGACCTCGCGCGCACGCTCGATGCCGACGTCTTCAACATCACGAACAACTCGAACACGCCGATCCAGTTCTCGCAGTCCGGCGCGCAAGATTTCCTCGCGTCGACCCGCATCGAGTTCGGGAAATACTGGGACCCGCAGACTTACTTCGCGATCCAAGCCTCCCCACTCTCCTGGAACATCAGCCCGCCCGGCGCGCTCGTGCAGCGCCGCTTCGGGCAGCGGACCTCGATTCTGGCAACGTTCCAGCCGTACTTCTTGCTGCAGCAGCCGACGTTGACCCCGCTGTCCACGACGAGCGGCATCACCCCGACCCCGGTGTTCGGGCTGTTCCTCCTCCACGACTGGCGCTGGTAACCAACGAGTCTTCCCAAAGCTAGCTAGGTATAGCTAGCTTGGTCTCATGGGCGCGCGCAAGAATGACGTTCTGCAGGGCACGCTGGCCTTGCTGGTGCTCCGCACGCTGGCCTCGGGGAAGCCGATGCACGGCTACGCGATCACTGCGCACATCCAACGCCGTTCCGACCAGCTGCTGCGCGTCGAGGAGGGCTCGCTGTACCCGGCGCTGCACCGCATGGAGCAGGAGGGGTGGGTCCAAGCGGAATGGGGAACGACCGACAAGAACCGCGAGGCGCGGTTCTACACCCTGACGCCAAAGGGTCGCGGCCAACTCGCCGCGGAGCGGGAGAGCTGGAACCGGCTGACGACGGGCGTCGCTCGCGTGTTGCGTGGGATGGCGTAAGACCTATGGCATGGATCGATCGGCTGTGGAACGTGCTCAGGCCCGCTCGCTTGCGGCGCGAGCTGGATCGCGAGCTGGCGTTTCATCTGGCCGAGCGCACTGACGCGCTGGAGGCGGAGGGCTTAAGCGCGGACGAGGCGAGTCGCGTCGCTCGCCAGCGGCTCGGCAACTACCTCCTGCAACGCGAGCGGATCCGCGATGAGGACGTGAGTCAGCGAGTCGACAACGCGCTCCGCAACCTGCGGCTCGCCGCGCGGGCGCTGGCGAGAACGCCGGGGTTCACCGCGACGGTGGTCGCGACGCTGGCGCTCGGCATCGGCGCCAACAGCACGGTCTTCTCGGCGATCGATGCCGTGCTCCTACGACCCTTGCCGTTCCCCAACGCCGATCGACTGGTGACCCTGGCGCAGATCGATCGAAAAGCCTCGCAGTCGTTCGTCGCGCCGGTGCGGCTGGCCGACTGGGATCGGATGAACTCGACGTTTCAGGCCATCTCGGGCTACTACACGCAGGACGAGTCCGAAGTCTCGGGCGCGTTTCCGGAGATGGTCACGCGGGCGTTCGTCGCGCCGCGTTTCCTGGAAGTCTGGGGCGTGGCGCCCGTCATCGGTCGGGATTTCTCGCCGGCCGAAGAACAGAACAACGGGCCGCCCGCAGTCATCATCAGCGACGGCCTGTGGCGCCGGCGCTTTCACGCCGACCCGCGCGCCATCGGCGCGATCCTCCACTTCGCGCACTCTTCCGCGCCCATTGTGGGCGTCATGCCAGCGTCGTTCCGGTTTCCCGTGCGGGGCGTCGACCTCTGGTCACCGAGCCTGTTCGTCAACGATCGGAACATCACGTGGTACACTGCCGTCGGGCGGCTCGAGCCCGGCGTCACGGTCGAGCAAGCGCGCGCGAATCTCGCGTCCGTGCAGGCCGAGCTGGGCCGCGAATTTCCCAAGCCCGATGGCGAGATCACGTGCGCCATTGAGCCGCTCAAAGAAGCCACCGTCGCCGGTGTCAGAGGCAGCCTCTGGATGGTGTTCGGCGCCGTATCGCTGTTGCTGCTGATCGCCTGCACGAACGTAGCGGCGTTGCTGCTCTCGCGAACCGCGGCCCGCCGGCAGGAAATCGCGTTGCGCGTCTCAATGGGCGCCTCGCGTGGCTCGGTAGCGTGGCTGCTGCTGGCCGAGGTCTCGCTCCTCGCGTTGGTCGGAGCGGCCCTCGGGCTGGGATTGGCCGGGGCCAGCTTGGCGCTCCTGCGGACCGTGACCCGGAACCTGCCGCACGTCGCGGACATCACCCTCGACTGGCGGCTCGTCCTCTACTCCCTGGCCTGTGCCCTGGTCGCGATCGTCGTCTGCGGCGTCGCGCCGGTGTCGCAAGCAAATAAGGAGCTCGCCCAATCAGCCCGCGCGACGCGATCATCCGGCGGCCGTCGCGCACATGCTGGTCTGGTCGGCGTGCAGGTCGCGCTGGCCGTGACCCTGCTCGCGGGCGCGGCGCTTCTCGTCAGGAGCTTCCAGGCACTGTCGCGAGTCTCGCCGGGCTTCGATCCCGACAGCGTCCTGGTGTTTCAGATGACTGCTTCGTGGGACGAGACGGCGGATCCCGCCAAAGCCCAGCAACGCGCGGACCGGATTCTCGAGCGGTTGCAGTCCCTGCCAGGCATCGAGGCCGTAGCGGTCACCCCCAGCGTCCCGGGGATCCCGAGCGACTATCAAACGGAGTTAGCGACGCAGGAGCCGCGGGCCGCGTCCGAGCCCAAGATCATCACCCAGACTCGCGCCGTGTCACCCGGCTATTTCGCCACATTGCGCATTCCGCTCCTCGCTGGAGAGCTATGCCGCGAGCAGGGCGCGAACACGACCAGCATGACCATGATGGTCAATCGCGCGTTCGCCAACGCGTACTTCCGCGGAACGTCTCCGATCGGGCGCCATCTCTCGCAACCCGGGAACATCTACGTTCGGTCGAGCGAGGTGCGCGGCGTCGTGGGCGACGCGCGCGAGATGGGGTTGGATCGCCAGCCGGTTCCGACGGTCTACTGGTGTGCCACGTTCTTTCAACCCGGGACGCATTTCCTGGTGCGCGTGCGCGGCGATCCGGGACCGGTCGCCCCGGCGATCCGTGCGGCCATCCACGAGATCGAGCCGATCCGGTCGGTCTACGACGTGGCACCGCTGGCCGATCAGATCGCCGACGCCTATGCGACGAACCGCCTGCGCATGATCCTGCTCTCGTGCTTTGCCTCGCTCGCGATGCTGCTCGCCTGTGTCGGGCTGTACGGAACGATCAGCTACAGCGTCAACGTCCGGCGCGGCGAGATCGGGCTGCGCATGGCCTTGGGCGCCGTGCGCGAGCGGATCATTCGGCAATTCCTGTCGCAAGGGCTCGTGGTCTCGGGCCTCGGATGCGCGGTCGGCATCGCGTTGGCGCTGGCGCTCACGCGATTCCTCTCGGGAATGCTCTACGGCGTCTCGGCGACCGACCCGGCGACGCTGGCCGGCGTGGTGGTCATCGTGCTCCTGGTCTCCCTCGTCGCGTCGCTCGTTCCGGCTATCCGCGCCTCGCGCGTGGAGCCGATGCAGGTGTTGCGGGAAGACTGAGCCGCTCCATGACCTCGGCCGCACGGCCGAGCAGGTCTTGCTCGTCGGCACTCAAGTCCGCGACGCGCGCGGTGAGCGCCGCCACGCGCTGCGCGCGAGCGTTCATGAGCAATTTGGTCCCCTTGGCCGTCGCGCGAATGCGAATGGCGCGCCCGTCCGACGGATCGTCGCGCCGCACCACCAGCCCATCGCCCTCGAGCCCATCGACCAGTCGCGTCATCGTGGGCGGCGTCACGCCTTCGGCCGCGGCCAGATCGCGGAGGGTGATCGGCCCGGCGAAGACGACGACGGACAAGGCCGAGAGTCGCGGGGCGGTCAGGCCGCTGGTCTCGTCCTCGCGGCGGACCAGCCGCAGCAGATGGATCGCCGCGGAGTGCAGCCGGTCGGCAACATGCTCCTCTTGCGTCATCGCATAATATTAGTTAGCCTAACTAACTATGATCAACCACCTGACGCAAGTGGCGGTCGTCGTCCAGGACCTCGACCGCGCCGTGCGGTTCTACCGGGACACGTTGGGACTCAAGTTCCTCTTCCAGGCCCCGCCGGGCTTGGCGTTCTTCGACCTGAGCGGCGTGCGGCTCATGCTCGACAAGCCGTCGGAGCCGCTGCCCACCGGCGTCGGTACGTCGATCCTGTACTACGGCGTCGCTGACATCCAGGCCGCGCACGCCGCCCTCGTCGCCGGCGGCGTGAAATTCGAGGAACCGCCACACAAGATCGCCTCGCTCGGCGACCGCGATATCTGGATGGGCGCGTTCCGCGACAGCGAAGGGAATATGCTCGCCCTTATGAGCGAGGTGCGTCACCCTTCCCCATCTCGTCCCACAGCGTAGCGACCGCCCGCATCCCGAGCTCGAAGTTCTCGACGCTCATCCACTCATCGGGCGCGTGCGCGTTCTCGCCCGGGAGCCCGAAGCCCATGAGCAGGACGGGCGCGCCGAGTGTACGCACGAAATCGTCGACGACCGGGATCGAGCCGCCCTCGCCCTGCACGACGGGCTCGCGGTGAAACGCCGCGGTCAACGCCCGCCTCGCGGCGTCGAACACCGGCCCGTCGACTTTCGCTCTCCAGGGGCGGCCGCCATGCAGTTGTTGGATCGTGACGCGCACTCCGGCCGGCGCGACGCGTTGTACGTGTTCGCGCATCAGGCGTCCGACCGTCTCGGGATCCTGATCCGGCACGAGCCGGCAGCTGACCTTCGCCATGGCCTTGGCCGGCAACACCGTCTTGGCGCCTTCCCCGGTGTAGCCGCTCAATAGCCCATTGATCTCACACGTAGGCCGCGTCCACACGCGCTCGAGCGTCGTATATCCCGCCTCTCCCCCAAGCGCGGGCGCACCCACGTCACGTTGGAACGATGCCTCGTCGAATGGCAACTGACGAATCTCGGCGCGAGCCGAGGGCTCCCAATCCCGAACCTTGTCATAAAATCCGGGAATCGCCACGTGCCCGTTTGCGTCGTGAAACGTTGCGATAATCCGCGCCAGCGTCGTCGCGGGGTTCACAACCGCGCCGCCGTAAATCCCGCTGTGGAGATCCTGCGCGGGCCCTTGCACGTCGATCTGGAAGTAAGCGAGACCGCGCAGAGACGAGAGGATGGACGGCAAGCCAGGCGCGAACATCGCCGAGTCGGAGATGACGACCGCGTCGCACTTGAGCCGCTCGGCGTGCGCCTCCACGAAGGGCGCGAGATGATCGCTCCCGACTTCTTCTTCGCCCTCGGCCAAGACGACGATGTTCACGGGCAGCCGGCCACGCACGACGAGATGCGCCTCGAGCGCTTTGACGTGCGCGAACAACTGCCCTTTGTCGTCGACCGATCCGCGCGCGAAGATCTTGCCGTCGCGCACCGTCGGCTCGAACGGGGGCGACGTCCAGAGCTCGAGCGGCTCGGCGGGCTGCACGTCGTAGTGCCCGTACACGAGCACCGTCGGCTTGCTTGGCCCAGCGCCACGCCACTCGGCCAGCACGACCGGATGGCCGGGCGTCGGCATCACCTCGGTCGTGAGCCCGGCTTTGCTCATTGACGCGGACAGCCAATCCGCCGCGCGCCGGGTGTCGCCGTTGTGCTCGGATTTGGCGCTGACGGACGGAATCCTCAAGAAATCGAACAGCTCGCGCTCGATTCGCGGGCGATTGGCCGAGAAGTATGTGTCGAGATCGCGGGGGACAGTCGGAGACGTGGTCATGTCGAGGAATTTATAAGCGGGCGCGGAAGCGGGGTTCCCGCCGCGATCCATCCGGCGCATGTCCAGACCCGGCGTGCGCCGATCACCTCGCGCCCACGCCTGAGCTCGACCGTATCGGCGCGCGCCATCGAGCGGCAATGTGGCAAGAGTGCGACGATCGCATCCGGCGTGTGGCTCTCGTCGGGGATCACAACGAGCACCGTATCGCCGGCGCGAGCCCGCTCGGAGAGCTGCGGCCAGAGATCGTACTCATTTGGCCGGCCGCCGATGTTCAACGAGAAAACCGCGGGGTGATCCTTCAGATGAAACGCCAACTCGGCCGCATCTTGATACCGATTCGTCGCGATCCACGCCCCTTGTCGCACGCCATCGATCTCGCGCGCCAGCGACGCCCACCCGGCGCCCTGCGCGGTCGGATCTCTTCGGGCGGGGAGTGGCAAGAATGGCACGATCACCTGAACGTAGATGGCCGCAACTAACACGATCCCCAGCGCCAGCCCGGCCCTCTCCCATCGCGTCGTGATCGCCCTCTCGGCTCCCCAGACAATCGTGCCCGCTAACACGGCCGGCGCCAGCCAATTCGGCTCGACAGATCGTCTGGCGGCACTGTAGACGAAAAAGGCCGCGATAAACGCCGCGACGGCGGCGACAACAAACACTCTGTTTGCTGTTACACGCCGCAGCCCACGCGCGACGGCCAGAACGATCAAGACAAAGAGAATCGGCGAGACCAACCCGAGTTGCCCACCGAGCAGTGACAACTCGCGATTGAAGGCGTGGCTGTGCCCTTTGGGAACGAGCCCGTGTTGTAACTGGAACCGAAAAGAGATCCAATCATGCCGAGCATTCCATAAGACGACGGGCAAGAACACGAGTGCCGCAACGAGTATGGCGACATACGGCCCAGGCCGCCGCCATTGCTCGCGCAGATCTTTGCGCGCCATCAACGCCAGCGCGATACCGGCGCCGAACAAGACAGCGGTGTACTTCGACTCGAGACCGCAGCCGAGCGCGAGCCCCGCGGCAACCCACCAAGCGAGTGGCCGCGTCGAGCTGAGCGCATGGTCGACCATGAGAAGCCCGATACTGAGAGCCGCCAATAGCGGCACGTCAGGCGTGGCAAGCACGAGTCCGGCACCCGCGAGCGGCATCGCCACTACTGCCCACGCGGCTCGCCGCGCAGCGACCGCACCACCGAATCGTTGCGCAAGCGCCACCGCGGCCACCGTCGCGATCGTCCCGACGAGGACGGCTACGCACCGCACGCCAAATGGCGTGTTGCCAGCAATCAGTGTTCCGGCATGAATGAGAACCGCGATCGCCGGCGGATGATCGAAGTATCCCGCGGCCAGATGCCGCGACCACTCCCAGTAGTACGCCTCATCTGGGACGATCGGCACGATCGCTGCCATGATAAAACGCAGTACGCCCGCGAGCCCCAAGATCCACCACGCGGTGTTGTCTGTCACGATCGGGAGGCCTCTGTGTCTTGGCGTTTGTCCGTGTGCGTCCTGGTGTTGCTCGCCATGGGTTGCTCGGACGGTACCAGTCCGCTCAGCCGCTCAACGTTACACTCCGAGTCGACGGCCACATTGCCAGTCGACTCGACCATCAGCGTCCGCGTCGCGCCCAATCTGGACGGCAACAACGTGACGGTCACTGGGTTCAACCAGTATGACGTGATCACCGGCTATGTCACGACAGGATCGACCTCGCGCGTATTTCGGTCACGCCGGTTGATCCAGTACTTCACGCCGCCGGCAGGGTTTCAGCTCGACAATTTCTCTCAGATCCACGCCGGGATCAACAGCGGCGGACAAGTCGCGGGCGGCGTTTTCAATGACACGTCGCAGTTCGCGTACATCTGGTGGCACAGCGGGGGGACCACGTTGCTGCCGCCGATGCTCCCTCTCGTCCCACCGGAGGAACCGCTCGGTTGTGGCGCGTGGGCGATCAGTGACAGCGTCTACGTCGTCGGCACGTGCATGCCGAACGTGAACTCGTTCGCCACCGAGTGGGCCCCCGGCGGCGCGATCATCAAGGAAGCGTGCTGCGGCGTGCTCACGGCGATCGCCGAGAATCAGTACTTGACGGGGTTCGACTTGTCGTTCGATCCTCCCATCGCGCTGCTCTGGCCACCAGGCGCGTCGTACTACACGCTCATCGGCTTGAACAACGGTCAGATGGAGCCGTCCCAGGGGCTGGCCGTCAACACCAACGGCTGGGTCGCGGGCTGGGCATGGCCCTCGGGCATGGCTGATACCGCTGCGCTCCTGTGGGTCCCGGGACAACCCCAGCGCATCCTGAGCCACCTCGGGCGCGCCACGGGCGTCGACACGTGGGGCAACGTCGTCGGGTACCACCGCGATACACCCACGGGTCCGACCACGGCTTTTCTCTGGAACCTGGCGACCGGCGCGCACTTTCTACCCGGACTCCCCGGCGGCGGCGCGACCGGAGCGGTCGCTATCAACAACGTCAACCCTGAGATCCTCGGCTGGGCGATCGACTCTCAAGGCATGAAGCACACCGTCATCTGGACGTTTCATAGAAGCTAACTTCCGGGCATGGCGAATCGCCTTGCCCAGGAAACGAGTCCGTACCTCCGGCAGCACGCCGATAACCCCGTCGACTGGTACGCTTGGTCGCCCGAGGCGTTCGAGCGCGCTCGCCGGGAGGACAAGCCGATCCTCCTCTCCGTCGGGTACGCCGCGTGCCATTGGTGCCACGTGATGGCGCACGAGTCGTTCGAGGACACGGCGACCGCCACAATCATGAACGAGCAGTTCGTCAACATCAAAGTCGACCGCGAGGAGCGGCCCGACGTCGACGGCATCTACATGCAGGCCGTGCAGGCTATGACGGGACATGGCGGATGGCCCATGACCATGTTCCTGACGCCGGCCGGCGAGCCGTTCTACGGCGGCACGTACTTTCCGCCGCGCGACCGCCACGGGCTGCCCGCGTTCACGCGCGTTCTCCGCTCGGTGTCCGAAGCCTATCGCTCGCGCCGCGGAGAGCTCGAAGAGAGCACCCGCCGGCTGCGCGAACTGTACGACGTAGTCGGTGCAACGGCCGAGGCAACGGGCGAGATCACGGCCGGCACGCTGGACCGCGCGTACCAGAGCATCGCCGCCCGGTACGACTCGCGGAACGGCGGGTTCGAGGGTGCGCCCAAGTTTCCGATGGCGATGGTGCTCGACTTCGCGCTGCGGCACTCCCATCGGGCTGGCCACACCACCCCGACCATCGCGCTCGAATCCTTTCGCCACATGGCGCGCGGCGGCATCTACGACCAACTCGGCGGCGGGTTCCATCGCTATACCGTCGACGCGATCTGGCTCGTGCCGCATTTCGAGAAGATGCTGTACGACAACGCTCTCTTGGCGCGCCTCGGCGTACATCTGTGGCAAGCCACCGGCGACGCCGAGGTGCGGGGCGCCACCGAACGGACTCTCGATTGGGTGGCGCGGGAGATGACGGATCCGAATGGCGGGTTCTACGCCAGTCTCGACGCCGACTCCGCTGGGGGCGAGGGTACGTTCTACATCTGGACCGCCGACGAGATCGACTCGATCCTGGGGCCCGATGCTCCCGCGTTCAAGGCGTATTACGGCGTCACGGCGCACGGCAATTTCGAGGGCGCGAACATTCTGCACGTCGCCATCCCCGATGCATCGCCACCCGTGACCGCGCGCGAGAAAGTGTTTGCGCGCCGCGCCAGACGTGAGCGTCCGGCGCGCGATGAGAAGATCCTCGCCTCATGGAACGGCCTCATGCTGCGCGCGCTCGCCGACGCGGCCCGCGCGTTCGGTCGTGCCGATTATCACGCGCAAGCGTTGGCCAATGGGGAGTTTCTCGCGCGAACCATGGTGCGCCCTGATGGGCGCGTCATGCGGTCGCACGCCTTCGGCGTGACGAAAATCGACGGATTTCTGGAAGACCACGCCGCTGTGGCCCTCGGCTTTCTAGCGTTATATGAATTGACTTTCGACGGTCGCTGGCTGGCACAGGCACGTTCGATCGCGAAAGCGATCGATGTGTACTTCTGGGACGAGTCCCATCGCGCGTTCTTCGACACGCCTGTCGATGCGGACCCATTGATCATTCGCCCGAAAGACGTCACCGATAACGCCACGCCGTCCGGAACGTCGTTGACGACCGCGCTCTATCTCCATCTCGCCGAGTTGACGGGAGACGCGGCGTTGCGAGAGCGGGCCGAGTGGGTGCTCTCGACATTGGCCGAGCCGATGACGACGCACGCGCCGGCATTCGGGTTCCTGCTCGGCGCGGCCGACACCGTCGTGCACGGCGCGCTGCAGGTCGCACTCGCTGGCGATGCAGCGGCTCTCGCCAATGTCGTCGCGACCACCTATATCCCGTCGCTCGTACTCGCCGGCGGGACGGCGGATGTCGAGCTCCTGCAGGATCGGCCGGCGATTGGTGGACGACCGACCGCATATGTGTGCAGGGGATTTGTGTGCGATCGCCCGGTGACCGAGCCAAAAGAGCTGAGAGACCTCCTCGCGCATGACTGATCCCAAGCCATCGTTCCTCCGCGGCCTGTTCCAGGGCGCGATCCACGAGTCGCTCGTCTTCCCGTACCCGCCAGGCCTCGAGGCCCGCGACGCGGACGAAGCCCAGGTCGTGCGACGACTGATCGGCGCGCTCCGGGACATGCGAGCTTCGGGTCTCATCGACTCGGCCCGGTTCGACGAAGAGGAGACGATCCCCGAGAACGTGATCCGCGCGCTCGCCGAATCCGGTTGGCTCGCGCTCTCGATCCCGAAAGCATACGGCGGGCTCGGTCTCTCGGCGACCGGCTACGCCCGCGTGTTCGAGACACTCTCGCGCGTCGATGGCTCGCTCGCCGTGCTCGTCGGCGTGCACTGCGGACTCGGCTCGAAAGCGATCGTGCTCTTTGGGAACGACGAGCAGAAAGCCCGATATCTCCCCATGCTCGCTCGCGGGGAGACCCTCGCCGCGTATGCGCTCACCGAGCCCGAGACGGGTTCGGATGCGCAGAATATCAAAACGACGGCGAGGCTCGACGGTGACCACTGGGTGCTCAACGGCCGCAAGATCTGGATCGGCAACGGCCAGCGCGCGGGCGTGATCGCAACCTTCGCACAGACCCAGGTCGACCGCCGCGGCGAGCATGTGATGCGCCCGACCGCGTTCATTATCCGGCCGGACATGCCGGGATTCCGGGTCGTGGAGACGGTGCACAAGCTCGGCATTCGTGGCTCGACACAGGCGCAACTCGCGTACGAGAATCTTCAGGTCCCCGCCGACCACGTGCTCGGCACGGTCGGCAAGGGATTCTTGGTCGCGGTCAACGTCTTGAACGGCGGCCGTCTGTCGCTCGGCGCCGGCTGCACCGGCGGCTCGAAAGAGCTGATCACGCTCATGACCCGCTACGCCAGCGAGCGCGTGCAGTTCGGTCATCCGCTGGCGGATTTCGAGATCACCCAGCGCAAGCTCTCATCCCTCGCTGCCGACACGTACGCCGCGGACGCGATGCTCGGGCTGCTCGCGGCCACCATGGATCGCGGTGACGCCGACTATGCGCTCGAAGCCGCGTGCCTCAAGGTGTTCGCGAGTGATCTCGTGTGGCGGGCGGCGGATGAGATGGTGCAAGTCGCGGGCGGCCGCGGATACGTCAAACCGTATCCGTATGAACGCCTCCTCCGCAATGCTCGCATTAATCGCATATTCGAGGGCGCGAACGAGATTTTGCGATTGTTCATCGCGTTGAATGGCATTCAGGCGCCGGCCGAGCGGCTGACCGAGATCGGGACGGCGATCAGAAAGCCCATCAAGAATTTCGGGCTCGTGTCTGGCTACGTGTCGTCGCGCATCTTCGGCGGACGCCCCGACTTGACCGTCACGCTGCATCCGTCACTGGCTGAGCACGGACGCTATCTGGAAAAGCATACGGCGGAGCTCCAGGCCGAGACGGACCGCGCCATCACCAAGTATCGGAAGGCGATCGTCGAGCGGCAGTTGGTGCTCGAGCGGCTGGCGAATATGGCGATCGATCTCTACGCCACGGCGGCCGCGATCTCTCGCACCCAGAGCCTCATCGAATCAGACAGCGCCGACGGCGCCCGCCACGAAATCGCCCTGTGCGATCTCTTCTGCGTCACCGCCGGTCGACGGTTCCGCGAGAATCGGCAGGCGCTCTCCGGGCGCGAGGACGAAGTCGACGACACACGCCGCAGTATCGCGGCGGCGCTGCGCGCCGCACGCGGCTACTTCGTCGAGGACGCGATACTGGACGCCGAAGAGGAGCCTGGCGCGAAGGCCAGCGGACGAGTCTGAGGCTTGAGCGTGAGCAGGATGACCGCGCCGACGATCACGCCCATGGCGACCACCGTGCGTGGTCCGATGGGTTCGTGGGCGAAGAACCAGCCGAGTAAGAGCGCGATGCAGGGGTTCACGTAGGCGTACGTTCCGAGCTGCGCGGGCGTGACGGCGGCCACGAGGTACGTGTACGCCGAGTAGGCGACCCATGAGCCGAGCACGATGAGATAGACGAGCCCGACGAGCGACTCGTGTGAGACGGCCGCGATCTGAAAGTGCGTGGCCTCGCCAGTCGCGAGTCCCACGAGGCCGTTGATGACACCACCCGCCATCATCTCCATACCGGTCGTAAGCACCAGGGATTTCGGCATGTCGGCGCGGCGAGCAAACAACGATCCGGCGGCCCAGCCCATTGATGCGACGAGTACGGCGACCGCGCCGATCGGATCGACGCCACCGCGGCCACCGGGCCCCACGAGCAGTCCGACGCCGACCAACCCCAGCACGATGCCGAGGATGGCGTTGCGTCCGGGCCTGGGGCCACCACTGAGCCAGTCGAACACGACCATCCACAGTGCTACGGTGGCGACGATGAGCGCCGCGAGCCCCGATGGCACGCGGAGCTCCGACCACGACAGCAGCCCGTTGCCGATCATGAGCATGGACCCACCGGCGATCGCGGTATTGCGCCACTGGATGAGCGTTGGCTTCGGACCGCCGCGCAGTCGCTGCCAGAGATACAGCGCGGAGCCGGCGACGAGAAATCGCGTGCCCGCCATGAGGAACGGCGGAATCGTTCCGATCGCGTAGCGAATGGCCAGGTACGTCGATCCCCAGATCACGTACACGAGCGCGAACGCGATGATGACCTTGAGCTGCTTCGTCATTCCGACTCCACCGGGATAGCGGCCGACTCTTTCACCGTCTGCAGCACGATCGTTGTGTTCGTCGAACGCACGGTCGGGATCGCCCCGATCCGGTTCTTGAGCAACGCGGACAACGCGTCGGTGTTCGCCACGCGGACCTTGAGGAGAAAGCAGTCTTCTCCCGCCACGTGATGGACTTCCTGCACTTCCGGGATATCGGCCAGCGCGCCCTGGGCGTGCGGACCCCCAACTCGCTCGTCGGTCCGCACGAGGACGTAGGCCAGGAGCCCGTAGTCGAGCGCCTTGGGGTCCAGCCGCGCCTCGTACCCACGAATCACGCCGCGCTCTTCGAGTTTCCGCACACGTTCCAACACCGCCGACGGCGCCATGCCCACCTGCCGGGCTAGCTCTGCGTTCGGTGTTTTGGCGTCAGACTGAAGGATGTTCAGTATTTTGCGGTCGACGCTGTCCATTGTTCTGCATTAGGCTAGCAATGCAGAATTCAGTTCCCGGGCCGTGCAAAGGTGACCAGCAGGGCTCCGGCGATCAAAACGGCGAGGATGGCGCTGATGACCATGACCCGCCGCCGAATCTTCCGGTCGGCCTCGGCCGGCGTCTCGCCGCTCCACCTGGCGGGCAGCCTCGGCTGCACGGGAGTAATCGTCTGCGGCCCCGACGCGCGCTCGGCCGGCGTAATGCGCACCTCGTTGATCGCCGCCAGCAGCTCCTCGGCCGACTGCACGCGATCTTCGCGCCTTTTCTCGAGCAGCCGCATGACGACCGCGGCCAACGCCGGCGGCGTCGCCGGCCGGCGCGCGGTCACCGGGGCCGGCGGCTCGAGCGCATGGGACGATGCCAACTGCGCCGGCGACCGACCGACAAAGGGGGGAGTACCGGTGAGCAGCTCGTACGCGACGACGCCGAGCGAATACAGATCGGCGCGATGATCGATTGGCTCGTCATCCGGTGCGGCGTAGACCGGTGAGGTGCTCTTGCCGAGCACACGGAAAATTCCCGCATCGGCGACGAGCGTGGACACCCCGTTCTGGAACAATGTCCCAGGCGTGATATCGCCATGGCACACGCCGCGACTGTGCATGTGCGCCAGCGCACGGCCGACGTCCCGCAGCATCGAGACGACGTCGCTCGTCGGCAGCTTCCCGCTGCGGGCGAGCACTTCGCGCAGCGGTTCGGCGTGCACATAGGTCGTGACGTAATACAACTGCGTTTCGACCCGCCCGGCGGCGAGCAGCGCGACGAGATTCGGGTGCTGCAGATTCCGAATGGGATCGAGCGACGTCAGAAACCGGTCGGGGCTGACCGCGGCCGAATCGTCGCGCGACAGAATCTTGAGCACGACGGGACGGCCGATAGCGAGGTCGGTGGCGAGGAAGGTTCCGGCTCCCCCGATCGTCCCGACACTCAGCTCGCGGTCGAAGCGATACGCGCCCCCGAGCGCCGATTGCAGCGCGGCCCGCGGTCCCACGAGCTCAACTAGTCGAAATCCAACGCCAGATCGAGCGCCGGAGGCGAATGCGTCAGCGATCCGGCCGAGATCCAGTCGACGCCAGTCTCGGCGATGGCCCGGACGTTCTCCAACCGCACGCGCCCTGACGCCTCGACGATCGCCTGGTGATCAACCAGACGCACGCACTCGGCGAGCAACGGCAGCGACATGTTGTCGAGCAGGATGATGTCGGCCCGCGCCTCCAACGCCGCGGCAACCTGCTCCCGCGTCTCGCACTCGATCTCGACTCTCGCTCCCGGTGGCGCGACTTCTCGCGCGCGCTGCACGGCGAGCTGCACGTTGCCGTCGAGCGCCGCGAGATGATTGTCTTTGATCAGCACAGAGCTCGCGAGATCCATGCGATGGTTTACGCCGCCGCCACAACGCACCGCGTATTTCTCGAGGACACGCCACCCCGGTGTCGTCTTGCGCGTATCGACGATCTTGGCTCTCGTCCCATGCACGGCCTCGACGAATTTCGACGTCAGCGTCGCGACACCAGACAGCGGCTGCATGAAATTGAGCGCCACGCGCTCGGCCGAGAGCAGACCGCGGGCGTTGCCACTCAAGAACACGATCGGAGACCCGACATCGACGTGGCCGCCGTCCTCGACGTCCACGCGCATGGTCACTTTGGGGTTCAGTAACCGGAAGGCTTCGAGTGCGAGCGGGACACCGGAGACGACACCACGCCCGCGCGAGACGATCATGCCCCGCGCGCGTCGCGTGCTGACGACCGTGGCGACGGTCGTGATGTCGTGAAACGCGCCGTCCTCATCGAGCGCCTGGCGAACAATCGCGGACAGTTGCTCCTGATGGAGCGGGAACGCGAGTCGTCCTTCGTCGGCGCCCAGCGCCGGCAGCTCGCTCGGCGTGATCGTCCGTGGACGCGACAAGCGCCGCTCGGCGCCGCCGCGTCGCTCGGGGCTACCTCCCCCGCCTTGCTGCTGCATTTCGGCCATCAGCCCTCCCCATCGACTACTCGCCCGGGTCAACTGTTGGAGTTTGGCCCCCGATGGCGACCATGCGTTCGATGGCGCGCCGCGCTCGTCCAGCAATCTCCGCGGGGACGGTAATGCGGTGTTGCATGAGCTGTAAGCTCGTCAGGACCTTTTCCAAGGTCGTGACCTTCATGAACGCACACACAGCCCGCTCGTTCGCCGCGTAGAAGGTCTTCTGTGGGTTCTCGCGGCGCAAGCGGTGCAGGATTCCGACCTCCGTGGCGACGATGAACTCGCCTGCTTCGGATACGGCAGGTCTCCGAATCATTCCCTCTGTCGAGAGAATCTGCACCCCCTCGGGGTCAATATCTCCGGCCGAGACCGCTTCCACCACACTCGTTGCGCACCCGCATTCCGGGTGGATCAGAAACTCGGCGTTCGGGTGCGCCGTGCGTTTCCGGCGAATGTCTTCCGGGTCGATCCCTGCATGGACGTGGCACTCCCCCACCCAGATCTCCATGTTGGAACGGCCCGTGACCCGCTTCACGTGAGTCCCGAGAAAAAAATCGGGCAGAAACAGTACCGTTCGATCGGCTGGGATGGAGTTGACCACATCGACGGCATTGCCGGATGTGCAGCAATAATCGCTCTCGGCCTTTACCTCGGCCGTCGTGTTCACATACGACACCACGACCCCGCCGGGAAACTCGGCCTTCCAGGCTCTCAGTTGCTCAGCGTCGATCGTCGCGGCAAGCGAGCAGCCGGCCGCCATGTCTGGCAAGAGGACGGTTTTCTTCGGCGACAAAATCGCGGCCGTCTCGGCCATGAAATGCACGCCGCAGAAGACGATGGTCTCGGCGGTGGTCTTGGCGGCTTCGCGCGAGAGACCGAGCGAGTCCCCGACAAAGTCAGCGACATCCTGAACTTCCGGGCGCTCGTAGTTGTGCGCCAGGATCACCGCGTTGCGTTCACGTGCGAGCTTGCGGATCTCTTCCGCTAGAACTCGATGTGCTTTTTCCGCCATTTGTCCTTGGCGTGGGGGAAATCCGCGCGATAATGGCCCCCGCGTGATTCTTTCCTGAGCAGCGCCGCTCCGGCGATGAGGAGCGCGGTATCGACCATGTTGGCCTCCTCCGTCGCCCCTTCGGGAAGCCGCTGGCCAATCTCGGTGAGCTGCGCGACCGCCGTGCGCAGACCCTTGGCGGTCCGCGCGATGCCCGCATCCTCCCACATGATGTCGCGAATGCGCCCCGCGGCAACCTGGGCCGCGCCGCGGTCTAAGAGCTGGGCAACGGTCCACGGCGCGATCTCTGGGACAGTCCCCGGTAGGGGTTCGACTGCCGCCAGATCGCGAGCCACGCGCTCGGCGAACACGAGACCTTCCAGCAGCGAATTCGATGCCAAGCGGTTCGCCCCATGCACTCCGGTACGTGACACTTCCCCGCACGCGTACAGCCGCTCCAGCGTACTGCGGCCCTGAAGGTCGACCACGACCCCACCCATCATGTAATGGGCGGCTGGGGTCACAGGGATGAGATCGGTTCTGGGGTCGATCCCTCGAGCCTTACACAGCGCGAAGATCCCAGGGAATCTCGTGTCGAAGTCCCCGATCTTCCGAGCATCCAAGAGCACGGCGCCTGTCGCCGCCCGCTCCCGAAAAATTTCCCGCGCAACCACGTCTCGGGGCGCCAGTTCGGCCAGGCGGTGACGCTCGGTCATGAAGCGCTTACCGTCCGCGTTCACCAAAATCGCTCCGTCACCGCGGACGGCCTCGGAGATCAACGCCAGAGGATTTTCGGGAGTGTCCAGCGCCGTGGGATGGAATTGCACGAATTCCATATCGGCCAGCCGGGCCCCAGCGCGATGGGCGATCGCATAACCGTCGCCAGTCGCGACCTCGGGATTCGTGGTGTACCGATAGACCTGGCCGCAGCCACCGGTGGCGAGAACCGTCGCGTCGGCGATGATCTCGACTGCGCGTCCGGCGACGCTGGCTTTGACGCCGTACACGACGCCGTCGTGAACGATGAGGTCCAGCACCCGGGCCTTCTCGATCACCGTGATGCGGGGATTCTCGCGCACCCGCTCGGCCAAGGTCCGCGCGACCTCGGCCCCGGTCTGATCGCCATGCGCATGGACGATGCGACGGCGGGAGTGCGCCGCCTCTTTGCCGAGCTTGAACTTCCCGTCGGCTTTGACGTCGAAGTCAGCGCCGGCCCGGTACAGCTCCCGCACCCGGGCGGGACCTTCCTCGACCAGCACCCGAACCGCGTCGGCATCGCACAACGCCGCCCCCGCCGCGAGCGTATCGCGCCAGTGGAGCTCCGGCGAGTCCCCTGCGCCAATGGCCGCCGCGATCCCGCCCTGGGCGTACGAAGTCGATGAGTCGAACAGGGATCGCTTCGTGAGGACGACCACTTCGCCCCTGTCAGCCGCCCGCCAGGCGGTATGTAACCCCGCGACCCCGCTCCCAACGACCAGGTACCGCGTTCGGTTCATACTTGAAGTATAATGGGGGTGTGCGGAGGCTCACTCTCACGGTCGGATTGCTCGCGGCGCTCCATGTAGCCCTGCTCGGCATCCGGCCGAAGGGCTCCAGGGCCACTCCGCTAGCCACCGTCGGCATCGTGCTCGACATCGGCGGACGGGGAGATAAGAGCTTCAACGACGGCGCGTTCGCGGGTGGCGAGCGAGCCTCGCGCACCCTCGGCGTCGGGGTCCGTTACATCGAGCCGGGCGACGGCTCGGACCGCGAGGCGGGACTGCGACTCTTGACGGCCGAGGGAATGAAGCTCGTCATCGGCGTCGGTTTCATCTTCACTGACGACCTCACCGAACTCGCCCGACAATTCCCGCGCACGAACTTCGCGGGCATCGACTACGCGGCCGGCGTCATTCCTCCGCCCAATCTCGCGGCCATTCGATTTCGCGAGGAAGAAGGCTCCTACCTCGTCGGCGCGATCGCGGCTCTGTCGGGTGGTTCAAAAAAAATCGGATTCGTGGGCGGCATGGACATCCCGCTCATTCACAAATTCGAGGCGGGATATCGGGCGGGTGTCGCAAAGGTCTGCCCGGATTGCGTGGTGATCGCTCAATACGCCGGCGCGACTCCCGAGGCATTTCGTGATCCTCCCCGCGGCAAAGATCTCGCGCTGAGCCAATATCATTCGGGAGTCAACGTAGTCTTTCAGGCCGCTGGCGCCACCGGACTTGGCGTGTTCGAGGCGGCTCGCGAGACGAACAAGCTCGTCATCGGCACCGACGCCGACCAATACGACGAAGCACCAGGACACGTATTGACGTCGATGGTCAAACATGTCGACGTCGCGACGTTCGAAACCATTCGCCATTTCAGCGGCGGCGTCCATGAGTTCGGCCTGGCTGATGGCGGCATCGGTTATGTGTATGACGCGCGCAATACGGCCCTCATCTCGGACGCGGTGCACGCGAAGGTCGATTCGCTGGCCGCCGATATCATCGCGGGACGCATTCACGTGCCCTCGCGCTGATGTTGTCGCTCGAAGCGATCAATAAGAATTACGGAACCGTTGTCGCGAACCGCGACGCTTCGCTGACCGTCGCAACCGGCGAAATCCACGGCGTGGTCGGCGAGAACGGCGCGGGAAAGACGACGCTCATGCGGATCGCCGCCGGCGAGCTCCGCCCCGACTCGGGTCGCGTGATGCTCGACGATCGCGACGTCACCGGGTGGAGCGTCACCGGGGCCATCGCGGCTGGTGTCGGCATGGTGCACCAGCACTTCATGCTGGTCCCAACGCTGACGGTGACCGAGAACATGATCCTCGGCCGCGAGCCCGTGTTCCTCGATCGACGGCGCGCATCGCAAGCCGTTCGGGATCTGTCCGAATCGACCGGCCTGGCTGTCGATCCCGACGCGAAGGTCAGCGACCTCTCGGTTGGCGAGGCGCAGCGAGTCGAGATTCTGAAAGCCCTGTACCGTGGCGCGACGCTGCTCATCCTCGACGAGCCGACCGCGGTGCTGTCCCCTCCCGAAGTCGACGACCTCTGGAAAGTCCTGCGCGCCCTGCGGGATCAAGGCAGCACAGTCATACTGATCACGCACAAACTCGACGAAGTCATGGCGATTGCGGACGCCGTGACGGTCATGCGCGGTGGACAAACCGTCGGCCAATTCAAGACGAGCGATGTCACGTCAGCCGACTTGGCGCTTGCCATGGTGGGACGAGAGCTGGCCGAATTCTTCACACCGGCCGCTCGTGTGTCGAACGGCGCGCCGGTGCTCGAAGTCGACAATCTCGTCGTAGGCCACGAAGTCGATGGCGTGTCGTTCACGGTCGCACCAGGCGAGATCTTCGGAATAGCCGGCGTTGAAGGAAATGGTCAGCACGAGCTGATCGAAGCCATCGCGGGCTACGCCAAAGTGACCAGCGGCAGCATCCGCCGCGGCGGCACGCCGATCGAGCGCTTGAGCGTGCGACGGCGTGGCGAGCTCGGGATCGCGCACATCCCCGACGACCGGCAGCGACGCGGGCTCGTGCTCGACTACACGGTGGCCGAAAATCTCATCCTGGGGCGCGAGCGGTCATTCGGCCGGGTGCGGCTCGATCGGATGAAGATGGCGATCGAAGCCCAGCGGCTCATCACGGCGTTCGACATTCGGCCGCACGATCCTCGCCGCCTCGCGCGTACGCTCTCGGGTGGCAATCAACAGAAAGTCGTGGTCGCACGTGAAATGGGCGGCATACGCGATTTCCATCTCCTGTTGGCGGCCCAGCCGACACGGGGCGTCGACATCGGCGCGATCGAGACCATTCATGCTCACTTCCGGCTGGCACGGTCCGAAGGGCGATCGGTCGTGCTGGTGTCGTCTGATTTGAGTGAGTTGCTCGCTCTCGCCGATCGCATCGCGGTCATGCTGCGCGGACGATTCGTGGCGGTCGTCGATCGCGCTGACGCGAGCGCCGAGGTGATTGGGCGGTACATGGCCGGGGCAGCGGCGTGAAAGCGCTGTTCCCCGTGCTCGTGGGCGCACTCGTGGCGCTCGTCGTCGGAGACTTGCTCATCCTTGGCGTCGGCCAGTCACCGGCCGAGGTCTATCGTCTGCTGCTCGAAGGCACCTGGGGCAACCCGTACGGCTTTGCTCAGGTGCTCTACAAAGCGACCACGTTGACGTTCACCGGCCTCGCCGTCGCTCTCGCTCTCCGCGCTGGCCTGTTCAACATCGGCGCTGAAGCCCAACTGGCGCTCGGCGGGTTCGCCGCCAGCGTGATGGGTCTCGCGCTACCCGCGGGCGTACCTGCGCCACTCGCGATTATCGCGTGCATTGTCGCCGCGGCAATGGGCGGGGCGGTTGGCGGCGCGGTGCCCGGGGCGCTGAATGCGTGGTTCGGCGCCAACGAGGTGATTACGACGATCCTGCTCAATTTTGTCGTCCTGTTCTTCCTGAATTGGGTCGTGACCGCCCATCTCCACGTGGCGGAGACCGTACATACGCCCGCGTTTACCAACGGCACCGTACCCCGACTCTCGGCCGTGATTCCCGCCTTTCGAGGGTCAGCCGCCAACGCGACGGTTCTGCTCGCGATCGTCGCGGCCGTTGTCACGGGCTGGTTCGTGTTTCGTACGCGATATGGCTACGAGCTGAGAGCGGTCGGCCTGTCGCCGGACGCGGCCGAGGCGGCGGGGATCGTTCTGCCGCGTGTGCGGGTAGCAACGTTCACCCTTGCCGGCGCGTTGGCTGGTATGGGCGGGACGAATTTCGTCCTCGGCTACAAGCACTACTACGAAGATGGATTTACGGGCGGCGCGGGCCTCATTGGGATCGCGGTCGCGCTCGCGGGCCGAGCGCACCCGATCGGCATCATGCTGGCGGCGCTCGCGTTCGCTACGCTCTCGCAAGGCGGGCTCGCCATTCATGCGCTCGTGCCGAAGCAGATGGCCGATATCCTCCAGGGCGTTGTGATCCTCGCGATCGCGATCGCCTCACGGGCGCGAACGTAATGGGACTCATCTTCCAGATCATTCGCATCGCGACGCCGTACCTGTTCGCGGCCGCTGGCGGAACGATCGCCGAGCGCTCGGGCATCGTGAGTCTGGGCCTCGAAGGCTACATGCTCACCGGGGCGTGCGCGGCCGCGTTCGGATCGTACTACGGCGGCACGGTGTGGTCGGGCATTCTGTGGGGCGCGCTCGGCGGCACCACACTCGCCGCGATTCACGCCATCGCGACGATTCGATTTCGCGCCGACCAAATTGTTTCCGGTATCGCGGTCAACATTCTGGCGGTCGGCACCACACGGTTCGCGCTGCGCGTCGCGTTCGGTAGTTCCTCGAACTCGCCACGCGTACCCGGCGGCGCGAGTGGAGTATTGGAGATCGGCGGACTCCTGTCGATCGTCTTTGTCGCTCTGATCCTCGATACGACTCGATTCGGGTTGCGTCTTCGCGCGGTAGGGGAGCACCCCGAGGCCGCGACCACCGTGGGAATCTCGGTCAATCGTATTCGGGCGATTGCGGTGCTCGCGTCGGGCGCACTCGCCGGACTGGGCGGGACGTTTCTGGCGCTGGATCAGCACCAATTCTCCGATGAAATGACGGCCGGCCGGGGATTCATTGCGCTGGCGGCGGTCATCTTCGGCCGTTGGCAACCGTTCCGCGTCGGGGCCGCTTGTCTCCTGTTCGCGGCAGCCGAAGCGCTGGAGATCAACCTGCAAGGAACCAGCGCGATCCCTTCGCAATTCGTAGCAATGATTCCGTACGTCCTCACAATTGTAGCGTTGGCGGGCATTGTAGGCCGTTCCGTCCCTCCGGCCGCCCTCGGTAAGAGCGGACATTAG
>DATMLM010000010.1:0-80925 GCA_035570055.1 Gemmatimonadaceae bacterium | reverse complement strand
CGTCCGCTCGGGCATCCGCTTCGTGACCAGATATCTGGCGTCCTCGCGCAGCGTGCCGCTCGGCCGGTGCGTGCGGGGGTCGCGCTCGATATGCCCGTTCGGTGGATCGGGCGTCGCCGCTGTGATGTTGGCGGCGTCGAGCGCCTTCGAGTTGACCCACGCCGAGTGGGCGTCGGCGGATTCGACGTACGCCGGCCGGTCCGGCACGAGCGAGTCGAGCAGCTCGCGCCGTGGGTTTGCGTGAGGGAAGATCGGGTCGTCCCAGCCCGAGCCGCGGAACCACGGCTTGGTCTTGGCGCAGTGGCGGATCGAGTCGACGACCGCGGCGGCGGTCGGCAGGGCCGTGAGGAGGCAGTCGCCGAGATTCAATCCGCCGGTGATCGCGTGCACGTGCGAATCGTGAAAGCCGGGCAAGAGCATCCGGCCGCCCAATTCGATCACGACGGTCTGGGTGCCGATCCACGGCGTGACCCCGCTGTCGTCGCCGACGTAGGCGATGCGGCCGGCGGTTACGGCCACCGCCTGCGCGGTCGGGTGCAGCGAGTCGACCGTGTACACGGCGCCGCCGCGCAGTACCGTGTCCGCCGGCGGCGGCGAGTGGCGGGTCGTGCAGGCGAGGCTCGCGGCTGCCAGCAGGCACGGACCGACACGATTCGGCATTCAGTAGACTGCGCTAGAGACCGGCGTCCTGCCAGCCAGAATTACACAGCGCTTCGCGACTGCCTACAGCGCCCAACGTGGGCCCTCGTGGTATTTCGGGCTGCGGGCGTGTCGGGGACGCTATGCTGAGCATCGAGCGATATGGGGACGTGGACCGGGTGATCATGTGGACCCGCCGGAGCATGTCAGTGGGCTACCACGTCAGCGCCTACGTGACGCGCGGCGTGGTCATCGACACGGGCTTCCCGGCGATCGGCCGCGAATTCGCGCAGTGGCTCGAAGCGGCGAAGCCGCGAGGGGTCATCGTGACCCATGCCCACGAGGACCACGCGGGCAATGTCGATGTCGTAGCGCGCCTCAACGTCCCCATGCAAATGACACCAGGGACGCTTGCGGAGTTGCAAGGCGCAAAGGGGATTGGACTCTATCGACTCTATGTATGGGGGCGCCCTCGGAAGGTGCCGGACGGGCTGGAGCCCGGTGATGTCGACGAGCCCGCGCTCGTGATGCTGCATACCCCGGGGCATTCGGCCGACCATCACGTGGTGTGGGACGCCGAGCGGGAGTACCTGTTCGGCGCCGACCTCTTTCTCGGCGTAAAGGTCCGCGTCCTGGCGCCGTGGGAGGACCCACGAGTGCACGCGGCCAGCCTGCGCGCCGCCATCGCGCTTCGGCCGAAGCGGCTGTTCGATGCGCACCGGGGCTTGATCATGGACCCCATCGGGGCGCTGACGGCGAAGGCCGACTGGATCGAGGGGACCGTCGCCGCGATCGAGCGGCGTCTGGCCGAGGGGTGGAGTCACCGGGCGATTGCCCGGGAGGTCCTGGGGCAGGAGGGGTCGCTCCGGCTTCTCACGGGGGGCGAGTACTCCCGGACGAACTTCGTCGCTAGCGTCGCTTCGCCTCGCGATCGAGGGCAGTCCCAAACTCGGCCCAGGTGACGTCGAGGCCGGCCAGCAGCTTCTCGATGACCTCGAATGAGGGGCGGCGCTCAGCGCGCTCGATCCCACCGACGTATGCGCGATCCACATTCGATGTGGCCGCGAATTTCTCCTGGGACATCCCGCGTTGCTTCCGGAGGCCGATCAGAACGGAGGCGAGCATTTGGTGATCAGTGCGCAAATGTCGTGGCACGCCCACGGTAATAATGATCCACGGTGAACTGAGCCACGGGCGTATGGCTCACGGCTGAGTGACACACGGGCAGTCGCCATCGCACACATACAAGTCCCGCGTGAGTAGTTACGCACATGACACCTTCGGTGGACGGATGTAGGGGCGCAGCCTTCTAAGGGGTCCCCCAGTCGACGCTGGCTGGATTCCACCCTTACACGAGCTCAGCAGTGGGAATGCCACTCCACGAAGAAGTGCCGTTGTCGCTGGTGACAACGAGCAATGTCGACGCATCGAGTCGGCGGGTCATCTACGAGGCGCGAGTCATCATCGCGGGCGGCGAGGATGACGCCCGCATGGCGGCTGTCAAGTTCCGGGCTTTTCTCCGGCGGTATCAGAAGCCAGCCGGGTTGACCATCCGACTCGCTGACGAGCAGCAGAGGGATGAACGGACTTAGGCGTCCGAGCGAGTGGGGCGTTCCCCCCCACACCCCCCCTTACCCTTAGGTAGGCCCCCCTACGCCCATACTGCCCCTATATTTGGGCCCTGGATGGGACCAAACTCACTCATACTGCTGGACGCCCGGGCAGTAGACCGCACGTTGAAGCGGATGGCGGGCGAGATCGTTGAGCTCAACGGCGGGACGGATCGCCTGATGCTGGTCGGTATACAGCGGCGCGGCGTTCAGTTGGCGGACCGACTGGCCCAACTCATCGGCGAGCGCGAAGGCGATGCGCCGCCGCGCGGGGCGCTCGATATCACGCTCTATCGAGACGATCTCCAGACCGTCGGTCCGCGACCGGTGGTCGGGAAGACCGAGCTCCCGCGGGATATCGATGGGGCGCAGGTCATCATCGTCGACGACGTGCTCTATACCGGGCGCACCGTGCGCGCGGCCCTCGACGAGCTCGCGGACTTCGGGCGGCCGGCGCGGATCGCCCTCGCCGTCCTCGTCGATCGTGGCGGGCGAGAGTTGCCCATTCATGCCGATATCGTCGGCAAACGCGTCGATCTGCCGAAGGATCAGCGGGTCGATGTGCTCGTTCACAGCCTCGACGGAAAGGACGCGGTGATCTTGGTGACACCGTGACGAGCGCGCTCGGCAAAGACTTGCTGGGGCTCGAGCCGCTCAGTGCGGAGCAAATTCGGCTCATTCTCGATACGGCGGAGCCGTTCAAGGAGATCAGCGAGCGGGCCATCAAGAAGGTGCCGGCGCTCCGCGGGTCGACCATCGTCAATCTCTTCTTCGAGCCGTCGACCCGTACGCGGGTCTCGTTCGAGTTCGCCGAAAAGCGGCTCTCGGCCGACACCGTGAACGTCGCGGCATCCGGATCCTCGGTCTCCAAGGGCGAAACGCTGGTCGATACGGCGCGGAACCTGGAGGCGATGCGCATCGACATGGTGGTCATGCGGCATGGCGCTTCCGGCGCAGCCCAGTTTCTGGCCGAGCGCATTGAGTCGAACGTGATCAATGCCGGCGATGGCACGCACGAGCACCCCACGCAGGGTCTGTTGGATCTCCTCACCCTACGGGATCATTTCAAGAAGCTCGAAGGCCTCCGCGTGTGTATTTGCGGCGATGTCCTGCACTCGCGCGTCGCGCGGTCGAATATCTGGGGCCTGCAGAAAATGGGCGCCGAGGTCGCCGTGTGCGGCCCCCGATCGCTGCTGCCGTACGGCATCGAGGAGTTCGGCGTCCAAGTGTTCGACCGGATCGAGGCGGCCATCGAGTGGGCGCAGGCGCTCAACGTGCTGCGGTTGCAACTGGAGCGTATGACCGCGGGTTACATCCCGTCGCTGCGCGAGTACAACCGTGTGTTCGGCGTGACCGCCGATCGGGTCGCGCGAGCATCGAAAGAGCTGCTCATTCTGCACCCGGGCCCGATGAATCGCGGCGTGGAAATCGACTCCAACGTGGCTGATGGCCCGCACAGCGTGATCCTCAACCAGGTGACGAACGGCGTGGCCATTCGCATGGCGGTTTTGTATCTGCTCGCCGGCGGCCGGCCGGAGCTTGCCGAGGCGGCAAAAGGATGACGAAACCACTGCTGCTGCGCGGCGGCCGTGTGATCGATCCGGGCCGGGGCGTCGATGTCGTCGGCGACGTGCTCGTCATGGATGGGCTTATCGAGGCCACGGGTCTCGGCATCGGCACTCCCGACGGCGCCGAGGTGCTCGATTGCTCGGGATGCATTGTGTCCCCGGGATTCGTGGACGTGCACGCCCACTTGCGGGAGCCGGGTCGGGAGGACGTGGAGACGATCGCGTCCGGGGCCCGTGCGGCCGCGGCGGGAGGATTCACGGCGGTCTGCGCGATGCCGAACACCGACCCCGTCACCGACAATCAGGCGGCCGTCGGGTTCATCGTGCGCCAAGGCCTCGCGGCCGCGGCGGCGCGGGTGTATCCCATTGGCGCCATTTCCGTCGGGCAGAAAGGGGTGGCGCTGGCCGAGGTCGGGGAAATGGTCGGGGCGGGCGCGGTCGCGGTGAGCGACGACGGGAAGCCGGTCGTGAGCGCGCAGCTGATGCGCAACGCGTTGGAGTACGCGAGGACCTTCGGCATCCCGGTCGTTGATCACTGCGAGGAGCCGACGCTGGCGGCCGGAGGTGCCATGAACGAGGGCCTCGTGAGCGCGAGGTTGGGACTCAAAGGCATCCCGTCCGAAGCCGAGGAGATCATGGTCATCCGTGATATTCTCCTGGCGCGTCGCACAGGCGGTCATGTTCACCTGGCTCACATGAGCACGAAGGGATCAGTCGAGCTCATTCGCTGGGGAAAAGAGCGGGGCATTCGCGTGACGGCCGAGGTGTGCCCGCACCATCTGTCGCTCACCGAAGACGCGGTCGAGGGCTACAACACGAACGCGAAGATGAACCCGCCGCTCCGCACGGCGGAGGACGTCGCGGCGCTCCAGGAGGCGCTCCGCGACGGGACGATCGATGTCGTGGCGACCGATCATGCGCCGCACCACTACGACGAAAAGGAGCGCGAGTTCGCCGATGCGCCGAATGGCATCGTCGGCCTCGAGACCGCGCTCGGCGTCAACGTGACGACGCTAGTCGACCCCGGGATTCTGACATGGGCTCAGCTCATCGATCGGATGTCAGTGGCGCCCGCGCGCCTGTTTCATTTGCGTGGCGGATCGCTGGCGAAGGGAACGCCAGGAGACGTGACGGTGTTCGACCCGCAGCGGATGTGGAGGGTGGATCCGGCCCGGTTTGTGTCCAAAGGTCGGAATACCCCCTATGCCGGGTTCGAGCTCAAGGGTCGGGCGATGTGTACCATAGTTGGGGGCCGTATCGTCCACCGAATAGCATCGTGACAGTGAGACCGTTACTCTAGAGGTGATGGCTACGGGCGCTGAGAAATCGACGGATGTGATCACGGCGTTGTTGCAGGAGCGCCGGCGGTTCGAGCAATGGTTGGCGACGCTCGAATCGCGGCGCGCGATTACGCCCGTGAACGTCTACGCGCGTGTGCATGCGGATTACACGGCACGGTTATCGGGCGTGCTCGATCAGCTCGGCGGGCGATCGGCCGAGCTTCAGCAGTCGGTGGATACGCTTGGTGCGAAGCTGTCCACGCTCGAGTCCGAGGAGAACACCAGGCGCGATGAGCGCGCCGAGGCTGAGCTCCGTGCCGCTGTTGGCGAGTACACGCAGGAGCGGTGGATCGAGCTGAGTGAGGCGACCGACACCGAGATTGCCCGGTTGTCGAGTGAGCGGTCCGAGGCCACCGCTGAATTGGCGCAGCTGCAACAGCTGCTCAACATGGCAAAGAGTCGGCGCCCCGAGCCGGTCGTCCCGGTGCCTCCAGCGGCGCCGCCGTTGGCGCCTCCGGCGACTGCTCCCGCGCCGGCTGCCGCCGCGCCGGCTCCTGCTCCTCTTCCGGCGGCCGCGGCCCCGCCACCGCCACCGCCGCCAGAGATCCCGCGACTGCGTCCGCCTGAGCCGAGGACGGCGGATGGGGCGATACGGAGACCGTCGGCTGCCGTCCCGCGGCCGGCTGAGCCAAGGACCGAGCCGAAGACCGGGCCGATCATGGATCCGTCGAGTTTCGACGAGCTCGCGTTCTTGAAGTCGGTAGCGCCAGGCGGGGGAGCTGGATCACCGCCCGGTGCCGCGGGCAATCAGGCGCGCGCGGCTGCCGCTGGTGGGGGCGCTGCGCCTGCGCCGGCATCACGCGCGAAGCTGGCGACTCCGCCAGAGGCCGGGACTTTGAACGACATCTCGCTGCGCGAGAATCCGGCCGCACCCGCCAAGGGCGACAGTGGCAGTGTGCCGGTGTTTTTGCGCGACGTGCCGACCGAGCAGGTCAAGTCGCTCAAGTGCTCGGAGTGCGGGTCTATGAACTACCCGACGGAGTGGTATTGCGAGCGGTGCGGCGGCGAACTCGCCGCGATGTAGCGCGCCCCGTGCAGCCTAGGCTTTAGCGGCCTTGGCGAGGTGGCTCTTTTGCCGAGCGGCCGCATTCCGGTGAATGAGCCCTTTGCGCGCCGCGCGATCGAGCAGGCTGACAGCGGCCAGACGCTCGTCGGCCGTCGACGTGGGGGTCTTTGCCTTCTTGAGCGCGGTCCGCAGCGCCGAGCGCTGGGCGCGATTGCGCACGGTCGCCGCCCGGGACTTGCGCATGTTTTTCTTTGCGGACTGGATGTTCGGCATAGACCTGTAAGCTTGCCGTCCCAATCGCGCATGTCAAGATGCGCCATTACTTTGACGCTATGATCGCCGAGGGCGCACCATTCGTCGTGGAGCTCGCACACTTCAACGGGCCGCTGGACCTCCTGTTGACGCTCATTCGCGACGAGCAGATCGACATTTACGACATTCCGATCGCGCGTGTCGCCGAGCAGTTCCTCGTGCGTCTGCACTCGCTCGGCCTCGACGAAGCGGCGGACTATCTCGACATGGCCGCGCGCTTGTTGCGCATCAAGGCACAGCTGCTCCTGCCGCATCCGGAAGGGGAGGAGGCGTGGGAAGATCCGCGCGCGGAGCTCGTGCGGCGGCTGCTCGAGTATCAGCAGGTCCGCGAGGTCGTCGACATCTTGGATGCGCGAGGCGAAGCGCGCCGCAATCAATTCGCGCGTACCGTGCCTGTTCGGCCCGGCGATCCGGTGCCTCAGAATACGGTGTTGTCAGTCTCGATGAGCGAGCTGCTGGCCGCGGTCGATCGCGTGCTGCGCTCCGCTGTGCGTCCCATCGTGCATACCGTAGTACCGCGCGCCCTCGACGTAGAAGGCGCGCTGCGCGCGGTGCGCGCGCTCCTCGCCGAACGCTCGCGTGCGTCGTGGCGCGATCTCTTGGCCGCGGGGTCGGAGCCATGGCGCGCGTTGTCGTTTCTGTTGGCGCTGCTCGAAATGGCGCGTTTGGGCGAGTGCATCATTCGGCAGGTGGCGCCGTTTGCCGATGTGGAGATACGGTGTGAGCCCGCTGGCCAAGCTGCTTGAAGCCGCGCTCTTCGCGAGTGGCACTCCGGTACCGCTCGACGACCTCGCGGCGCTCGACCCCGAGTCGACGGGCGAGCAGATCGCCGCGGCGTTGACCGAGATCGCCGAGCACTACGCGGACCACGGCGTCGAGCTGATCGAGGCGGGCGGCGGGTGGCAGATCCTCACGCGCGGCGAGTACACGGCGGCCATCGAGCGCGCGCAGCTCGCGTCCCGGCCGCAGCGGTTGTCATCGGCAGCGCTGGAGACGTTGGCGCTCGTGGCGTATCGACAGCCGGTGGCGCGGGCCGAGATCGAGGAGATCCGCGGCGTCACCGTTGGGAATCTCCTCAAGACCTTGCTCGAGCGCGGGCTCGTCGACGTGGTCGGCCGAGCCGAGGGGCTCGGGCGGCCGTTGCTCTACGGGACCACGCCCGCGTTTCTGGAACAGTTCGCGTTGCGGCACCTCGGCGAGTTGCCGCGCGCCAACGAGCTTGCCGTCGCGCTCAAGCCGCTGTCTGAGCTATGATGCGCATCCAGCGCGCGCTCGCCCGGTCCGGCGTGGCTTCGCGGCGGCGGGCGGACGAGCTGGTCGCGGCGGGGCGCGTGCGGGTCAATGGGCAGGTCGCGAAGATCGGGCAGTCGGTCGATCCGGCCACGGATCGCATCACCGTCGATGGCGCCGACGTCGTCCCGCCACCCGCTTCGGCCACTTGGATCGTCCTCAATAAGCCCGGCGGTGTGTTGACGGCGAAGGCCGACCGCGATGGGCGAAAGACCGTGTTCGATCTCGTGCCCAACGTGCCCGGGCTCACGTATGTGGGGCGGCTGGATTACATGACAGAAGGCGTGCTGTTGCTGACTACCGACGGAACTGCCGCGCATCGGCTCACGCATCCGAGCTCCGGCGTCGAGCGCACGTATGTCGCGACCGTCCGAGGGGACGCCGCCGGGGCAGCGCGGATCGCGCGCGGTGGTGTTGAGCTGGCCGAGGGGGAAGTGGTGCGGCCCGTCGACGTGGCCGCGCGTCCGATTGGGCAACGGCGATGGGAGTTCGAGGTCACGATTACCGAAGGCAAGCATCATGAGATCCGCCGACTGTGCGAGGCGCTGGACCTCGATGTCGAGCGACTGGTGCGTACTCGCTTTGGACCAGTGCAACTGGCCAATCTGGCTTCGGGCGCGAGTCGGGCCCTCACTGCTGCTGAACGGCAGGTGATAGAACATGCCTAAGACCGCAACACCTACGGCGTCTACCGCCGTTCCGGCGGATACATCGCTTGCGCAGGCGGTGGCGCGACAAGTCGCTCGACGGGTTGTCGGGCAGGATTACATGGTCGAGCGCCTGCTCATCAGTTTGCTGACGGGCGGGCATGTGTTGCTGGAGGGAGTGCCCGGGCTGGCGAAGACGCTGACCGTCAGGACATTGGCCGAGGCGGTTCGGACATCATTCAGTCGCATTCAGTTCACGCCGGATCTCTTGCCGGCGGACGTCATCGGGACACAGGTCTACGATCAGTCGAACGGTCAGTTCACGATCAAGCGCGGTCCGATCTTCGCCAACATCGTGTTGGCGGACGAGATCAATCGCGCGCCGGCGAAAGTGCAGGCGGCGCTCCTCGAAGCCATGCAGGAGA
Organism: Gemmatimonadaceae bacterium; assembly: GCA_035570055.1. Classification (GTDB taxonomy): domain Bacteria; phylum Gemmatimonadota; class Gemmatimonadetes; order Gemmatimonadales; family Gemmatimonadaceae; genus DASRDS01. The sequence goes on along the minus strand of DATMLM010000010.1, from coordinate 72,088 downwards.
AGCAGGTGACGATCGGCGGCGTGACGCACGTGCTCGAGGAGCCCTTCCTGGTGCTGGCGACGCAGAATCCGATCGAGCAGGAAGGGACGTATCCGCTGCCCGAGGCGCAGGTCGACCGCTTCATGATGAAGCTGAAAGTCGGGTATCCGTCGAAGGAGGAGGAGCGGGAGATCCTGCGGCGGATGGCGGGCGGGACCGCCATCCCGGTCGACGCGGTGGCGTCGCCCAGCCAGATTCTCGAGGCGCGGGCCAAGATCGCCGAGTTGTACATGGACGATCGGATCGTCGAGTACATCGTCGAGATCGTGCACACGACGCGGCGGCCGGCTGACGCCGGGCTCAAGGAGCTCGCGCCGCTCGTCGAGTATGGGGCGAGTCCGAGAGCCACGATCGCGCTGGCGCAGGCCTCTCGTGCGCACGCTTATCTGCGCGGTCGCACCTTTGTGACGCCGGACGATATCAAGGCAATTGCGCCCGACGTGCTGCGGCATCGGATACTGACGACGTTCGAGGCCGAGGCCGAGTCGGTGACGAGCGATATCATCGTCCAGCGCGTGCTCGCGGCCATCGAGAGCCCGTGATGGGTTCTGAGTGGCGCTTCGCGCCCGCAGCGCCTGCGGCGCTTGCGCAGCATGTACGCGGCCACACTCGGCCACGACTTCGAGGACGTCAACGTCCAGGTGTTCGGCACCGTAAGGGCGACGCGAAGCGAGCCGGCGCGAAGCGCCATTCAGAACCTTATGTCATCGACCGTTCCGCCTGAGGTCCTGAAGCAGGTCAAGCTCATCGAGCTTCGAACGCGGGGGCTCGTGAACTCGTTGTTTACGGGCGAGTACCATTCCGTGTTCAAGGGCCAGGGCATGGAGTTCGCCGAAGTCCGCGAGTACCTGCCGGGCGATGAGGTGCGCTCGATCGACTGGAACGTGACCGCGCGGATGCGGCGCCCATTCGTGAAGCGCTATGTCGAGGAGCGCGAGCTGACGGTGGTGCTCGCGGTCGATTTGTCGGGCTCGGAGCGCTTCGGCACGACGCGCCGGTTCAAGAGCGAGGCCGCGACGGAGCTCGGCGCCGTGCTGGCGATGTCGGCTGTCCGGAACAACGATCGGGTCGGGACGGTTCTATTCACGGATCGGGTGGAGCACGTGGTTCCGCCGCGCAAGGGACGGCGCCATGTGCTGCGCATCGTTCGCGATCTGCTCGCGTTCCAGCCGGTGGGGCGCGGGACCGATCTGCCGGGCGCGATCGAGTACCTGAACCGTCTGTTATCGCACCATGCCATCGTGTTTCTGATCTCTGACTTCCAAGCCGGAGCGGGCGGCATCGAGCGGCCGTTGAAGCATCTCGCGCGACAGCACGATGTGGTCGCGGTCACCGTCGAGGACCCGGCCGAGAAAACGCTGCCGAACCTCGGTCCGGTGCGACTCGTCGATCCGGAGACTGGCGCGACGATCGTCGTCGACACCAGCAAGCCCGTGGTGCGGGCGCGATACGAGCAGATGGTCGCCGACGAGCGCCACGCGCGGCGACAGCTGTTGCGGCGGTTGGCGATCGACGAGGTCGCGATTCGCACGGACGCCGGGGTCGTCGAGCCCCTCCTGGGGTTCTTTCGCGCTCGCACGATGCGACTCCATCGGCGGCGCAGCGCTGGGCATGCCTGATGTTCGCCGGTCTGGCGGTGCTGGCGCTGCTCGTTCCCGGCGACTCGGTCCTGCTGGGCGTGCGCGTTGCGCCAGACACGGTGACCGTGGGCGCGCCGTTTCAGGTACTCGTTCGCATCCGTGCGCCGCGCGGATCGCGCATCGAGTTCTCGCTCGGGCCTGACTCCACCGGCGCCGTTCAGGCGCTGGACACGCGCCAGATCAGGGATTCGCCCGATACGACCGGCGCGGAGGCCATGGCGACCTATCGCTTGGCCGCGTGGGATGTGGGGCCGCAGCAAGTGCTCATTCCCGACGCAATGGTGCGGTTCCCGAGTCTTGCGCTGAGGGCCGTGCCGATCGCGCCGCTGACGGTGTTCGTGCGGCGCCTCGTGCCGCCCAAGGATAGTGCGCGGCGTGTACCGAAGGCCGCGCGAGCGATCCTCGTGGCGGTCGAGCCGTGGTGGTGGCGTTGGGCCGTGGCGCTCGGAGCGCTGCTCATTCTCGTGCTCCTCCTGTGGTGGCTCGTCGCGCGGTCCAAGCGCCGAACGGGATCGGGGGCAAGGCGCGATCCGTACGAGGAGGCGGTGCGCGAGCTCGATCGCATCGAGCGGCTCGGCCTGATCGATGCCGGCGAGCGCGGGCGGTATGTCGCCCTGGTCACCCAAGTCGTGCGCGACTATCTCGCCGGCCGGATCGCGACGGCCCCACTCTCCCTGACCACAATGGAGTTGGTCGAGGCGCTCCGCGCTGATGCGCGCGTGCCGCTCGAGCGCCTGCAAGGCGTCCTGGAGGAGAGCGATCAGGTCAAGTTCGCGCGCGCCAGAGTCTCGACCGAACGCGCGGTCGCCGTCGCGAGCGATGCACGGCAAGTCGTGGACGAGACCGATACGGCCGTCAAGAAGAGTGAGGAGACGGCGGCATGAGCTTCAACGGGGTCGGGTTCGGACAGCCGTGGCTCCTGCTCCTCCTGTTGATGCTGCCCCTCTGGTGGCTCGCGCGTCGGGGACAGCGGCCGGCGGCCGTCACATTCTCGCGTGTGGCAACCCTGGCGGCCGGGCCCAGGTTGGGGCTTACCCTGAGCCGGTTCCTGTTTGTCCTGCGCAACCTGGCGCTGGCCGCGTGCATCATCGCGTTAGCCCGGCCGCGGACCGGCGCGCGGGCCGAGATGATCACGAGCGAGGGGATCAACATCGTGCTGTGCGTCGATCTCTCGAGCTCGATGCTGGCCCTCGACTTTCAGCCGCAGAATCGTCTCGAGGTCGCGAAAGAGACCATGAAACGATTCGTGGCGGCTCGCCAGTCCGACCGCATCGGCGTCGTCGCGTTCGCGGGCGAGGCGCTGACGCAGGTGCCGCTGACGCTCGACTATCCGGTCGTGCAGGCGGCGATCACGAACCTGCAGGCCGGTGAGCTCGACGATGGGACTGCCATCGGGACGGCGATCGCGACGGCCGCCAACCGGCTGCGCGTGGCCCCCGGGCGCTCGCGCGTCATGATTTTGCTCACCGACGGCGACAACAATCGCGGGTCGATCGATCCGCGAACCGCCGCGCAGGCCGCGGCGGCGTTTCGCATCAAGGTCTATACGATAGGGATCGGGACCGACGGTATGGCGCCGGTGCCCGTGGGGCGCGGGCTCTTCGGGCTTCGCTATGAGAATCGGCCCGTGCACATCGATTACGATCTGTTGAGTGACATCGCGAAGATCACGAACGGGAGGTTTTTTCGGGCGCGGGACGCGGATGCGCTGCAGCGTATCTATGAGCAGATCGATCAGCTGGAGCGCGTGCCGGTGAGAACCCAATCGTTCGTGCACTATCGTGAATTGTTCAGGTGGCCTCTCACGGTAGGGTTGGCGGCGCTGCTGTTCGAGCTCGGCCTGCTCGCATGGCGAGGACCGTTGCCGTGATCTCGCTCTTCGAGCAACCCATGCTGCTCGCGGTTGCCATTCTCGGGCCGATCATCGTCGTGGCGCTGGTTGTTTCCCGGCAACAGCGGCGACGCGCGAGGCTGGCCAAGCTGGGGACCCCAGCGATCGTCAACCGCCTGGTGCCTAGCGTATCCAGGGAGTCGGGCGTCCTCAGGGTGATGCTGCTCGGCGGAGCGGCGCTCTGCGCGGGAGTGGCACTCGCGGGCCCGCGGTGGGGAAACGAGCAGCGGCTGGAGCACGGATCCGGGGTCGATGTCGTGCTGGCCCTCGACGCCTCGCTCTCGATGATGGCCCGGGATGAGCGTCCGAATCGCCTCGAGCGTATGAAAGAAGAGGTCCGGCGGCTCCGGGATCTCTCGCCGGGCGACCGGACGGCGCTCATCGCGTTCGCCGGCCGGAGTTACGTCCTGACGCCGCTCACGGTCGATGATGGGGCATTGGATCTGTTTCTGGAGAACCTCGACCCGTCGGTCGTCGGGCAGCCCGGCACGGCGCTGGCACGGGCGATCCGGCAGGGAACCGAGCTCCTGTTGGCGACCAGGACGGCGAGCGATCGCGCGCTCGTCCTCATGAGTGACGGGGAAGGCTTCGACGACGAGTCGGACGTGAGAGCGGCGGCGGAGTATGCGAAGGAGAATGCGGTGAGCGTCGTGACGGTGGGATTTGGCACGGAAGCGGGCACGACGATCCCCGTTACGGGAGGGGCGCCAGGCGACACCGTCAAGCGCGATGAGAATGGGGACATCGTCGTGACCCATTACACACCGAAGATGCTGGAAGCCATCGCCGACGCCGGGCATGGGGTGTTCATCTCGGCCAGCGAGACTGATAAGGCGGTCAAGATTCGGAACGCGTTGAACAAGTTGCGGACGCAGGAGCGCGCGTTGGAGCGCGGGCAGTCGCTGGCGCCGCAATTTCAGCTCTTTTTGGCGCCCGCGGTTTTGCTGCTGCTTCTGGATACGTTCCTGGCGGATCGTACGCGCGTCCGCCTCCGGCGGACTAGCGCTGTCGCGGCGGCGGCCCTCACGCTCGGCTTCGTACAAATAGACAGCGTTCCCCCACCCCAGACCTTCAAGCAGCTGGTCGACAAGGGCGATCACACGGCCCGGACCATGTACAACTATGGGACCTCGCTGCTGGCGAGCGATTCGATGGACGCCGCCGTGTCCGCGCTCTCGCTCGTGGCGAGCGACCGGGATCCCGAGGTGCGCTATCGGTCGTTGTTCAACTTGGGTCTGGCGCACCTGAAACGGGGATTGGCCGGGTCGGGTGACAACGCGCGCTCCGAGCTGGACATGGCGCTCGCGGCCTACAAGCGCGTGCTGCTCATGCGATCGTCCGACGACGATGCCAAGTGGAACTACGAGCTCGCGCTCCAGGCCAAGCAGTCCGGTGGTGGCGGCTCGTCGCAGCAGCCCAAGAACAACCCGCAGCAGAGCAATCGCCAGCAACAGCGCCAGGGCGATCAGCCCGAAGGGCAGCTCGGGAAGCGGCAGGCCGAGGAGATCCTGAAGAGCGCGGCGCGCGAGGAACGCGACGTCGAAGGGAAGCGGCAGAAAGAAGCGGCGACCGACGTGCCGCCCATCGGGAAGGATTGGTGATGCTCCGCCTCCTGCTGCAGTTGGCCATCGTGGCGCGCGCACCGATCGACACGGCGCAGCCCGTGAATTTTCATGCGATGGTCACGCCGGACACGGTGTTCGTCGGGCAGCAGGTGACCTACGAAGTCGGGGTATTCCTCGACGATCAGCTGCGACTGCGGCTGCGCCGGAATCCCGAGTTCGTGCCGCCCGAGCCGCGGGCGATGCTGGCGTACGATCTGCCGTCGACCGCGACCGCGCCTGGCGCGCGACGCGTGGGCGATCACGAGTACGAGGTGCACGTGTTCGAGCGGGCGTTCTTCCCCCTCGAAGCGGGGCGATATGAGATCCCCGCGGCCGAGCTGTCGTACTCGCTGCCGTTGTCGATGAGCTTTTTCAGTCGCGAGGAGAGTCATACGCTCGCGGCCGAGAGTTTGGCGGTCGTCGCGCTGCCGCCGCCAGTCGCGGGGAGGCCAGCGAATTACGCCGGCGCGGTCGGCGAGCTGCACGTCGACGAGCGGTTGGATGCGCATCGGGTGCGCGCCGGCGATCCCGTGTTGCTCACGGTGCTGGTCGGCGGGCGCGGCAATGTCAAACTGCTGCCGCGGCCCGCCCTGGCGGTGCCGTGGGGGTCGGCGGTCGCCGCCGAAGAGCGCGTGCGCGTCGATACGACGACCGCCGACGTGCATGGGACCAAGGAGTTCGACTGGGTCGTGACGCCGCGCGATACTGGCGTCCTCGCGCTCCCTCCGGTTGGCTACCCGTACTTCAACCCGTATACCGAGCGATACGAGATCGCGGTGACGCGGGCCGATACGTTGCGGGTCGGGGCCGGGACGCTCGCATCGCTCGATACCACGCGGATGGATGCGAGTCCGCCGCTGGCGATCCGCACGATGTACCGCGGCAACCTTCCGCCGCCGCTCTACTCGCGGCCCGAGTTTTTCGCGGTTGCCGCGTGTGCTCCGATCCCGGCGATTGCGCTGGGCGCCGCGCGTCGGGCGCGGCGCCGCCGGCGTCGCGTGCTCTCGGCCGCGGACCGGCTCAAGATCCTGTCGCGCTCTCGCCGGCCGATCCCGGCGCCTGCGCTGAGACGGGCCTACGTTGCCGCTTTGGCGGAGCGTTTCGCGCTCTCACCCGCTACGCTCACGCAGCGCGGCGCGCTCGCTCACGTGTTGCGACGGGAAGGATGCACTGGGCCATCGGGTATGCGTGTCGAGAGATTGCTCGACTCTCTCGACAAGACCGCCTATGGGCCCGGGCCCGATCTGCCCAAGGACATTGCGCGGCAAGCGTATGCGGCATTCGAGAGCGTCTGCCGGGAGGCGCGCCAGCGTATCGTGCCGCTGTTGTTGCTCTGCGTTGTGTTCGGGGCGACGGCCCGTGCGTTGGGCGTCGGCGAGGCCGAGGCCGGCGAGCAGTTCCGGCAGGGGCTCACGGCGTACGCGCGTCATGCGTATGGCCAGGCGGCGGTGCGGTTCGCGGCTGCCGGCCATCTCGCGCCGCGCGCCGCTGACGCGTGGGCGAATGCGGGGACGGCCGCATGGGTGGTGGGCGACACGGCCGACGCGGTCGTGGGGTGGCAGCGTGCCGCGCGGCTCGAGCCGTTTGCGCACGATGTCCATGAGCGGCTCGGGCTCGTGCGGGCGTCGCAAGAAGGGATGATCGCCGCGCCGCCGCGCTTCGACGCCGGACTCGTGGCGTCGGTCGCCATCGGGTGTTGGATCTTGCTCTGTCTCTTGCTCGCATTCCGCCCCGGGCGACTCAAGGTCGTGACCGCGGTGCTCGGCATTGTGGCGGTCGCCGGCGGAGCCGGCGCTGTGTGGCTCGATGAGCTGGCGAGTGGCGCCAAGCTGGTCGTGATTGCTTCGGGCTCCGGCCTTTCGGCCTCGCCCGCTTTGGGCGCCGAGCGGGTAGCCGCTCTCGATGCCGGCGATGTGGCTCGCATCGAGGAGCGCTCTGGCGCGTGGGTACGGGTCCGTCTCGATGGCGACCGCGATGGCTGGGTCGAGATCGGCCGGACCACTCCGATCGGAGCGTACTAGGTTACGGCGTGCCCACGATTGCCGTACTGCCCAGCGCGCTAGCCGATCAGATAGCCGCGGGCGAAGTGGTGGAGCGGCCGGCGTCGGCCGTCAAAGAGCTCGTGGAAAATGCCATCGATGCCGGGGCGCAGTCGGTCGAGATCGAAGTCGACGACGGCGGCCGCTTAGGAATTCGCGTGAGCGACGATGGCTGCGGCATGGGGCGAGACGACGCGCTGCTGGCGTTGGAGCGGCATGCGACCTCGAAGATCCGGTCGGCGGACGATCTCGTCGGCATCGCGACGTTCGGGTTTCGTGGTGAGGCGCTCCCGTCCATCGCATCCGTGTCGGCTCTGACGTTGGAGACAGCGCCGGGCGACGGGGCCGGGACGGTCGTGCGTGTGGTCGGTGGCTCGGTGACCGACGTCGCGGACGGTGCGAGGCGGCGAGGGACGACCGTGTCGGTCGCGCGGTTGTTTCACAATGTGCCGGCGCGGCTCAAGTTCTTGCGGAGCGCGCGGTCGGAGTGGCGGGCGGTGACCGACGCCGTGACCGCGTTGGCGCTCGCGCAGCGTGGACTGCATCTCACGCTTACGCACGACGGTGTCCGCGCTCTGACGCTGCCTGGGGCAACGTCCCTGCGATCGCGCGTCGGCGCCATCTGGGGTGGGACGTATGCGGATGCGCTCGTCGAGGTCGACGATGTCGCTGGGACGGTCTATGTGAGCGGGCTTGCCGAGCGGCCGAGTGACGTCGGGACTCGCACGCGGCGCGTGGTGCTGGTCATCAACGGGCGCGCGGTACGCGACGCGGGATTGGTCAGGGCCGCCGAGGCCGCGTATCGATCGACGATTCCCGCCGGACTTCGGCCGTCGGTTTTTCTCGACATTACCGTCAGTGCCGAGTCGGTGGACGTCAATGTGCATCCGGCGAAGGCCGAGGTTCGGTTTCGGGACCGGTGGGTGGTGGAGCGCGCCGTCGAGAATGCGGTGCGGCGGGCGTTAGGGACGCTCGCCAGCTCTCACGTCGTGGGGACCTGGGTTTCGAACGGCGTGGCTGCTCCTCCGCCGGACGAGCGCGTGCTGCTTCGCAGCAATGCTCACTCGCTCGGAGCGCTTGCGGCGCCGACGATCGGAGCGGAGACCGGGACCGAGGCCGACATCGAGATCGTTCCGCCACTGGTGCAGCTGCGGCGCACGTATCTCATGTACGAGCACGACGAGGGCGTTGTGCTGATCGACCAACACTCGGCGCACGAGCGAGTGTTATTCGAGCAGTTCATGACGGAGAAGCGAGCGGCGGGGCAACGGTTGTTGTTCCCATTGACGCTGCACATGGGCCCGGCCGAGGGCGATGCCTTCGAGGAGCACCGCGAGCTGTTCGAGACGCTGGGGTTCGAGATCGAGGGATTTGGCGGGCATTCGCTGCTCGTGCGAAGTGTGCCGATGCCGCATGCCCGGTTCGACGCCGAGCGGTGTTTGCGGGAGACGCTCGACGCGTTGACGGGAGATCGGGTCGCCGGCACCGCGACGCGGCACGAGCGGCTGGTGGCGACCGTGGCCTGCAAGGCTGCCGTCAAAGCCGGCGACGGTCTCTCGGCGGCCGAGATGCGGGCGCTGTATCTGGCGTTGGGCCGGACGACGTTGCCGGCGCATGATGTGCATGGGAGAGCGACCATCGTCCGGCTGTCGTGGGATGAGCTCGAGCGACGGTTTGGACGGCGGTAGCGCGGCAGCGCAGCCGCTGGTCGTTCTGTGCGGGCCGACGGCGGCGGGAAAGTCGGCGCTGGCCATGCGACTGGCCGAGGTCCTGCCGATCACGATCGTGAGCGCGGACTCGCGGCAGATCTATCGGCGATTCGACATCGGCACGGCGAAGCCAACGTGTCAAGAAAGGGACAAGGTTCCGCACGCAGGGTTGGATCTCGTTGACCCCACACACCGATTCTCATCGTTCGCATGGGCGACCACGGCCATTGAGGCAATTGCGCGAGCGCGGGCCGAGGGCCGGGTGCCGGTCGTGGTGGGCGGCGCGGGGTTCTATGTTCGCGCACTCGTGACACCCGAGCCGGGGATGATGCGATATGACGCCCGCTATCTTGTGGTGGATCCCGGCCCGGTGTTGCGCGACTGGATCGCCCACCGGGTCGACGTCATGTTGGCCAGCGGATGGCGGGAGGAAGTGGTGCGGCTCGGGCGCGACGTGCCGGACGGCGCGCCCGCGTGGCAGGCGAGCGGGTACGCGGCGGTACGCGAGATGGTGCGGGGCAACCTGTCCGAACACGAGGCGCGGGAGGCGGTCGTGATTGCGACGCGGCAGTACGCCAAACGACAGCGGACCTGGTTTCGGCACCAGCTGCCGGCGGGCCAGACCACGCGCATCGACCCTCGCTCGCCGGACGCGTTGGCGCGACTCGAGGAGCTCGTCCGGTGAACATCGGCATTACTTGCTATCCGACGTATGGCGGCTCGGGCGCGGTCGCGACCGAGCTCGGGATCGCGCTCGCGGCCCGCGGGCATGAGGTGCACTTCATCACGTATCAGCAGCCGTTTCGGCTGCCCATGTTCCAGCCGCGGATCTACTTTCACGAAGTGGACGTTGGGCGGTATCCATTGTTCGAGTATCCGCCGTACGATCTGGCGCTCGCCGTGCGCATGCACGAGGTCGTGCTCCGCAACAAGCTCGATCTGCTGCACTGTCATTACGCGATCCCGCACGCGACGAGCGCGTGGATCGCGCGAGAGATGCTGCGCCAGAACGGCGAGGACATCAAGCTCGTGACGACGCTGCACGGGACGGACATCACGATCGTCGGGCAAGATCCCTCGTTCCACGCGATCACGAAATTCTCGATCGAGCGGTCGGACCGGTTGACCGCCGTGTCGGATTACCTGCGCGAGGCGACGTACACGGCGTTCGGGTGCAGCGGTTGTCGCGTCGACGTGATCTACAACTTCGTCGATCCGAAGGTCTTCGACCGGTCGCGGTACCAGCCGCTCATGAGCAATGGGCGAAAAGTGCTCATGCACATCTCCAACTTCCGCCCCGTCAAGCGTGTGCGGGATGTCGTGCGCATCTATGCGAAGGTGCGCAAGGCGGTGCCGAGCGTGTTGGTGATGGTCGGCGACGGACCCGATCGCGTCGAGGCACAGGATGAGGCGCGACTCCTGGGAGTCGAGGATGATGTGCAATTCCTCGGGAAGTTGGAGTCCGTCGCGCCACTCCTGGCCGGCGCCGATGTGTACTTGTTGCCGAGTCAGAGCGAGTCGTTCGGGCTCTCGGCCCTCGAGGCGCTGGCGTCCGGTGTCCCGGTCGTCGCGTCGCGCGTGGGTGGATTGCCCGAGGTCGTCCGCGATGGTGAGACCGGGTGGCTCTTTCCCATCGGGGACGTTGATGCCATGGCGGATGCGGCCATCGCGCTCCTGCGCGACCCGGAGCGGTGGCGCGTGGTCAGTGCCGCCGCGGCGGCGGATGCGCGGGCGCGGTTTGCGACCGACGACATCGTGAGTCAGTACGAGGCGCTCTATCGCGATTTCTAGCGTCGCGCGTCTGGTTCGCCTGCCCAACGGACTCCTCGCTGCCGCCGGCGTGTTCGTTGGCGCGCGCGGGGCAGGGGTCGCCTGGTCGCTCGCGGTGCTCGCCGCCGCGGTGGCCGCGATGTGCTTGAGTGTGGTCGCCAATGCGTTCAACGATTACGACGACCGGGCGATCGACGCGATGATTCATCCGGGTCGCCCTCTTCCCTCTGGTACACTGACGCCAGTCACGGCGCTTCGCATCGTCGCGATCGGCGCGGTCGGCGGCATCGGATTCAGCGCTCTGGCCCGGCCGGTGCTCGCCATCGTCAGCATCGGTGTCATTGGCGTCATGCTCGCCTACGCCCGCATCAAATCGCGATGGGGCATTGCGGGTAACGCGACGGTGGCCGTGCTGGGATCCATGCCGTTTCTCTACGGCGCCTGGGCGGCCGGCAGGCCCTTGGTGGGGGCAGCGCTCCTGGTCATCGCCTCTCCGCTGCATTTCGCGCGCGAGGTCGCCAAAGACATCGATGATATCGACGGTGACCGTGGGCGCAGGCGCACGTTGCCGATCGTCGCCGGCGTCGGCGTCGCGCGGGTGATCCAATTCGCGGCAGCCTGCGTATTCTGCGGCGCGTGGTTCGCCTTTATGGACCGTCGTTGGATCGCATTGCCAGCGATGGTGCTCGCCCTTGCAGCGGCGTATTGGGGAATGCCGGCGATCTATAAGGCGGCGATGGCTGTGGCGATGATCGTCTACTATGTTTCGCCGCCATGACGGTCGTGCAAGCCCTCGTTCTGGGCCTCATCCAAGGGCTGACTGAGTTTCTTCCGATCTCGAGCTCAGCGCATCTCACCCTGGCGCCATGGGTTTTTCACTGGACCGACCCGGGTCTCGAGTTCGATGTCGCGCTGCACATTGGATCACTCATCGCTGTCCTGTGGTATTTTCGGGCCGAGTGGGCGCGGCTGGCGCAGGCGGCGTGGGGGATCGTGCGACGGGGCGGGCGCGTGCAAAGCCCGGAAGAACTGCGGGTCGTGCTGCTGATCATCGCGACGATCCCCGGTGCGATCGCGGGTGTGCTGCTCGAGAAGCGGGCGGAGGACACGTTCCGGTCTCCGCTGTTGATCGCCGGAACGCTGTCGGTCATGGGCGTCCTGCTGTGGGCCGTCGACAAGTGGGCGCCGGCGGATCGGTCTCTGGATCGTCTCGGCGTCATGGACGCCGTCTGGATTGGGCTGGCGCAGATCCTGGCGCTCGTTCCCGGCGTATCACGATCGGGATCGACTATCACCGCAGGGCGGGCGCTCAAGCTCGATCGCGAGAGCGCGGCCGTCTTCAGCTTTCTGATCAGCATGCCGATCATCGCGGGCGCGGGCCTGCACAAGCTGCCGCACTTGTTGAAGGCGGGCATCACGGCGCCGATCGCCACCGGGGTCATTGCGGCCGGGGTGAGCAGCTGGTTCGCGATCGCGATCGTGCTGCGCTATGTGAAGACGCATAGCTATGGCGTGTTTGCGCTCTACCGGGTGCTGCTCGCGGCCGCCGTCGTCGCACTCTGGTTCTCCCGCGCAGGTGCCTGAAGGCCCCGGGTATGATGGGCTGCAGGCGGCCGAGCTCAAGGCCAGGCTCGGGTTACCACGTGTCGATGTGTACGACAGTATCTCGTCAACAATGGACGCGGCGCACGCGGCCGCGGAGGCCGGAGCGCCAGCCGGGACGTTGATCATCGCCGATCGGCAAACGGCGGGTCGTGGGCGCGCGGGGCGGCGCTGGGCCTCCTCTGCCGGCGCGGGGCTGTACCTGACACTCATCGAGCGGCCGACGGATCCGAAGGCGCTCGACGTGCTGTCGCTGCGGCTCGGCATTCGGCTGGCGCCCGTGCTCGATGGTTTTGCCGACGGCCAACGCGTCGAGATCAAGTGGCCGAACGATCTCTATATCGGCGCGGGAAAGTTGGCGGGCATTCTCTCGGAAGCCCGTTGGCAGGACGAGCGGCCATCGTGGGTCGCGATCGGGCTCGGCATCAATGTCATCGCGCCGCCCGAGGTGCCTGGCGCCGTTGGTCTCCGGGATGGCGTCCATCGCGCGGAGTTGCTCGCGGCCGTCGTGCCGGCGCTGCGTGCGGCCGCGAGGCAGAAGGGTGCGCTGACGGAGTCCGAGCTCGAGGAGTATGCGATGCGCGATATGGCGCGAGGGCATACGTGTCGGGAGCCTGCGGTGGGAACGGTCGCTGGCATCTCGCCGTCTGGCGAGCTGCTCGTGCGCTGCGGCGAGGCCGTCGGCGCGTATCGTTCTGGATCGCTCGTTATGGTTAGTCTGTGATCCTCGTTTTCGACGTTGGAAATACCGAGACGACGGTCGGGCTCTGGGCGGGCGCCGAGCTCAGGGCCCATTGGCGGCTGACCACGAATCCCGAGCGGACGCCGGACGAGTTGGCGTTGCTCATCCATCAGCTGCTGCGGGTGGGGATGGTGCAACCGACGGAGATCCTCGGCACGGCGATCGGGTCGGTGGTGCCGGCGATCACGCGGCCGTTGGCCGAAGCCTGTCGTTCGTCCTTTGGTCGCTCGCCGATAATCGTGGACGCGACGTCGAAGCTGCCCATCACGCTCGCCGTGGACGAACCGCTGACGGTCGGTGCCGATCGGTTGATCAATACGCTGGCTGCGAGTCGGCTCTATCACCGGGATACCATCGTCGTGGATCTCGGGACGGCTACGACTTTTGATTGCATCACAGCCGATGGGACCTTCCTCGGCGGAGCCATTGCACCCGGAGTCCGGACCTCGTCCGACAATCTTGTTCGGCGGACCGCCAAGCTGCCGGCGACGGAGTTGGTTGCGCCGTCCAGGGTTATTGGAAAGCGTACCGAGGAGTGCATCCGGGCGGGGGTGGTGTTTGGGGCGGTCGATGCGATCGACGGGATCGTGCGGCGGATCAAGAAAGAGTGGCCGACCAAGGAGGTCCCATTTGTGGTCGCCACCGGCGGTTTGGCGGAGGTTCTCAAGCCCTATGTCGAGAGTTTCGACCTGGTGGCGCCGTATCTGACGCTCGAGGGGCTACGGCTTGCTTTTGAGCTAATCGCCGGGTAGTTTCCCGTCGCTAGCACTCGCCATCCTTGAGTGCTAACAGATCCAAATACACGGAGGGAGTTGTCAGTATGGCCACTAAGAGTGCCGTGGGCGGCAAGGTCAGCCCGCTGGCAGACCGGGTCGTCGTCAAGGCGTTGGAAGAGGCGGAGCAGATGCGGGGTGGGCTCTACATCCCGGACACCGCCAAGGAGAAGCCGCAGCAGGGTGAGATCGTCGCGGTGGGTCCTGGCCGGTTCGACGAGGGCAAGCGGGTGCCGATGGAAGTGAAGGTCGGTGACAAGGTGCTGTACGGGAAGTACAGCGGCACGGAAGTGACCGTGGATGGCGAGCAGTTGCTCATTCTCCGCGAGTCTGATGTACTCGCGGTCATTGGTTGAGGAACCATTACTATGGCTGCGAAAGAACTCTTTTTTGATACGGACGCCCGCGCGGCATTGAAGCGTGGCGTTGATCAGTTGGCCGAGGCGGTGAAGGTCACGCTCGGCCCCAAGGGGCGGAATGTCGTCATCGACAAGAAGTTCGGTGCCCCGACGGTGACGAAGGACGGTGTGACGGTCGCCAAGGAGATCGAGCTCTCTGATCCGCTCGAGAACATGGGCGCTCAGATGGTGAAGGAAGTCGCGACGAAGACGTCCGACAACGCGGGTGACGGCACGACCACGGCGACGGTGCTCGCCCAGGCGATCTTCCGCGAAGGCCTCAAGAACGTGACGGCTGGTGTGAACCCGATGGCGCTCAAGCGCGGCATCGACAAGGCCGTTGCCGTGGTCGTCGAGGAGCTGAAGAAGATCAGCGTCCCGACGGCTGGCAAGAAGGAGATCGCGCAGGTCGGCACGATCTCGGCCAACAACGACTCCGAGATCGGCGATCTGATCGCCGAGGCGATGGAGAAGGTCGGCAAGGATGGCGTGATCACGGTCGAGGAGGCCCGTGGCCTTCAGACCGAGCTCGAGACGGTCGAGGGCATGCAGTTCGACCGCGGCTATCTCTCGCCGTACTTCGTGACGGATCCGGAGAAGATGGAGGCGGTCCTCGAGGATGGCCTCATCCTGATCCACGACAAGAAGATCTCGTCCATGAAGGATCTGCTCCCGATCCTCGAGAAGGTCGCGCAGGTTGGCAAGCCCCTGCTGATCATCGCCGAGGACATCGAGGGTGAGGCGCTGGCGACCTTGGTCGTCAACAAGCTCCGTGGCACGCTTCGCGTCGCCGCGGTCAAGGCGCCCGGTTTCGGCGATCGCCGCAAGGCGATGCTGCAGGACATCGCTGTTCTGACGAACGGCCAGGTGATCTCCGAGGAAGTCGGCTTCAAGCTCGAGAACGCCGTGCTGAACGATCTGGGCAAGTCGAAGCGCATCGTTGTCGACAAGGACAACACGACGCTGATCGACGGGGCGGGTTCCACTGATGCGATCCAAGGTCGTATCAAGGAGATTCGTTCGGCGATCGACAAGTCGACCTCCGATTACGACAAGGAGAAGCTCCAGGAGCGGTTGGCCAAGCTCGCGGGTGGCGTGGCCGTGATCAACGTCGGCGCCGCGACCGAGTCGGAGATGAAGGAGAAGAAGGCTCGCGTCGAGGATGCGCTGCATGCGACGCGCGCCGCGGTCGAGGAAGGCATCGTCCCAGGCGGTGGCGTCGCGTTCATTCGCGTGCAGCCGGCGCTCAAGGCGTTCAAGGCCGGCGATAGCGACGAGCAGATCGGCGTCGAGATCGTCCGTCGCGCCATCGAAGAGCCGATCCGTATGATCGTGCAGAACGCTGGTGGCGAAGGCTCGATCGTCGTCGAGAAGGTGCGCGAGTCGAAGGAGAGCTCGTTCGGGTACAACGCACTGACCGACAAGTACGAGAACCTGGTCGTGGCTGGTGTGATCGACCCGACCAAGGTGACGCGTACCGCTCTTCAGAACGCGGCGTCTATCGCCGGGTTGCTGCTCACGACCGAGGCCTTGGTCGTCGAGAAGAAAGAGGACAAGCCGGCTGCCGCCGGTGGTCCTCCGGGCGGTGGCATGGGTGGCATGTACTAAGCCTGCGCTTAGTGTGGGGAAACGGGGCCGAGTACATCGGCCCCGTTTTCTTTTTCCGGGTTAACTGACATCTGATAGCCTCTCAATTCTCGCCACGCTGCCTCGAGCTACCGCCAGGTCGCGTTGGGCGCCGAGCCAGTGCTCGTGAATGCCGAGTGAAGCCCGATCCTGTCTTTGCCCGATCTGTGAGCGCCCCGCATGACCGGGTAGATGGTGGCAATCCTCCCTCGCAGGTATGAGTCCGATTCAGTGTCAGCCGGCAGTTCAATGTTCGCAAAGGCACGAACGCGTTCGGCGTCAAACCTGAGGAATTGAAGCAGCTCCATATGGGGCGCGCGATCATCTAGCGGCGCGATAGCATTTCGCGGTGCTCTCCGATGTACGTCAGCGACGGGCGTCGCAGACCGACAGAGTGCGCGTGTGGTCAGCGTATTCGATGATCAGCCGATCCGCGGTCACGAGGGGGATGGCGGCTGAGGCGGCCTGTGCGACCAACAGGCGATCGACCGGGTCACCGTGAATAGGGCCGGGGAGCTGCGTGCCCGCCAGCAGCGTCGGGCGCGTAAGGGGCAGGAACGCAAACCCTGATTGTGCTTCGGCGCGGGCGAGCCAGTCGGCAACGGATGGTGCGAGCGTCAGCTTCCCCTTCGCGGACTTGGTGCCGAGCTCCCAGATGGACATATCAGAGACAAGCAGGCCCGTAGTGCGGACGCTACGCCGGAGGAGAGCGAGTGCGGCGGCGGACATCGCGTCCGCGACGCCATCGAGATACCAGACCCAAATGTGGGTGTCGACGAGAGCAGCGGCGGAGAAACGCGACCGTGCCGTCGGGCGCCAGGCGCCGAAGGGCGGGGCATCGCCCTTCCGGCCGCTAGGCATCGTTATCCGGCCAGGCGTCGAGATCCGGGGCTGTGATATCGCCGTGATACGCGACGGTGCCGCGCAAGCTGCCGAATCCATCCGGTGCATCTTCGCGGCCATCGAGCGGTACGAGCTTGGCGATCGGAACGCCGCGCTTGGTGATGGTCACGGGCACGCGGGAGCGACGCACGGCTTCCATGATCTGGAGGCAGCGCTGCTTGAAGTCGCCGGCGCCGATGGTGTTGCCGGCCGGGGCATGGTGTGGCATTTACGTGGCCTCTATTAAATGTCCATGGACAAGTTAATATGGACGTAACGCCTCGGCAAGCGGCCCCTGTCATATGCGCAGTTGACCTTCCGCCACGATAACCCCGCGCCCAGTGATCAATACCGCGGTTTCCGTGACGCGAACCTCGATGCGGCTCGGTCGTCCCATCGCGTGGCCCTGTTCGACGTAGATGGGGAGGCCGCGGGTCGAGCGGCCATGGCGTACGAGGTAGCAGGCGAGCGGGCCCGCGGCGGTTCCGGTCGCGGGGTCTTCCCACAGTCCGACGGTCGGGTTGAAGAACCGCGCGTACGGCGTCGATCCGAGCGCGAATACGTAGCACCCTTCGGCCTCGACTGATCGCAGCACTCCGAGCAGCCGCGGCACATCCACGCGGGCCCGATCGACGGCGCCGAGGTCGCGCACCGGAACGAGCAAGTGGGGAGCTCCCGTCGAGACAACCTGCGCCGGGAGACCAGCGGTCGCGAGGTCCGTTGCGTCCAGCCCGAGTGCCGCGGCGAGTGCGGACAAGTCGGGCGGCACTGCCCCGAATTCCGGCGCGCTCTGTGTCATGCTTATGCCATCAGGACGGACCTCGAGGGGCAGCACATCAGGGCCGATTTCCTGGTGGAAGACGATGCGGCCCGCGCTGAGATCGAGACGCCCCGTCGCGGCCAGCCACCACCAGGCGCCGAGCGCGTTATGACCCGCGCCGAACACCTCGACGCCGGCCGCGGTGAACGAGCGGAGTCGCCAATCCGCGGCAGCTCGCGTCGGTCGCATCACGAACGTCGTCTCCGACTGGTTGAACTCGCGCGCGATGCGCGGCAAGAGCGCTTCGGGCGGAGGGCCGGCGACGACCGCCAGCGGGTTGCCGCCGAGCGGTCTCTCGGCGAACACGTCGACTAGCGCAAAGGGATATTCCACGGCGGAAATATCGCGGTTGGCTGCACTGTCATAGTAGGCAGTGGGCGGTGTCGGTACACTCTCTCACCATGCCCAGAACCATCGCCATCATGCTGCTCATCGCGCGGGTCGCCGCGGCGCAGGACATTCAGCTTGCGGTCGAGCCGACGGTCATTGGCCCGGGCGTGATATCAACCCCGGCCGAGGAGTTCAAGGCGACGGTCTCGCCTGATGGTCTCACGCTGCTGTATGTGCTGACCGACCATCAATTCCGGCACATGACGATCGTCGAGTCGCATCGAGCGTCGATCAGCGCCGAGTGGCGGACGCCTGAAGTAGCAGCGTTTTCGGGGGCATGGCGCGACGGCGATCCGGCATTCGCGCCGGATGGCAACAGCGTGCTGTTCATCTCGAATCGCGGCGGGCACGGTGTATTCGAGATCTGGTCCGTCCCGCGTCACGCCGATGGGACCTGGGGCACGCCGTCGTTCCTCCTCGGCGACACGACGTACATGTTCGCGCCGTCGCTGACGACCAGCGGCGTGCTCTATTTCGCGAAGGGCGACAGCATCTATCGCCTGGCGCCGCACGGCAAGCCCGAGGCGCTGCCGTTCCCGGGCGGTGATCCCGCGATCATGGCCGACGAGAGCGCGATCGTGTTCGACAACAATGGTGATCTCTACGCGAGTTGTCGGACGTCGGGCGGGTGGGGAACACCACGGAAGTTCGGAGCGCCGGTCGACTCTCCGGACGAAGAAGGAGATCCGTGGATCTCGGCCGACGGGCGCACGATGTACTTCTACAGCAAGCGCTCTAAGCCCGCTCCAGACCGCACTCAGCGGCCACGACGGCCGACTTACGCTGAAGTACTATCTGAAGTGACAAGCGATATCTATAACGGTACACGCAACTTATATAGCGTGAGCTTGCCAGAAAAGAACGATCGGTCGTATTATTGTGCCCATGTCGAAGGGCACAGCAACCCGTGATAGAATCGTTGGCCATGCTCTCGCGCTAGCCAGTGTCGATGGACTGGAGGCGCTGAGTCTCGGGGAATTGGCGAACGACGTTGGCATGTCGAAGAGTGGGCTCTTCGCCCACTTTCGCTCGAAAGAAGCGCTGCAGCTCGATGTCCTAAACGCCGCCGTCGAGAACTTCCGGCGGGGCGTTATTGTGCCAGCCTTGGCCGAAGCGCGCGGCGCGCCGAGGGTGAGAGCGCTGTTCTCCCGCTGGCTCGAGTGGGAACGGAGCGACAGCATGCCCGGCGGCTGCGTCTTCGTGCACGCGGCGTTCGAGTGGGATGACCGCACGGGCCCCGTGCGCGAGGCTATCGCGGCGTTTCAGCGGGAATGGCTGGAGTTTCTCGCGGGCGCTGCCCAACGCGCGATCGACGAAGGGCACTTTCGGCGTGGCAGCAATCCCGAGCAGTTCGCGTTCCAGATGTTGGGGATCGTACTCGCCTACTACTGGGCGAAGCGGCTGTTGCGCGACCCCTTAGCCAAGCACAAGGCGGTAGATGCGTTCACGGCTCTCGTGGAGGGCGTGCGGTGCTAAAGTACTATTTCGCGGCGGCGTCGCTCGTGGCGCCGAGCGTGGTCGAGCGGCAGGCGGCGGCATTGTTCTTCCAACCGCGCCGTCGTGCGAAGACCGGACTGCCGGGTGATTGGCAGCGGATGATGATCGAGGACGTCGCGGTGTGGACCGCCGGGTCCGGGCCTACGGTGCTGCTCACGCATGGCTGGGAAGGATCGGCGGCTGATTTTGTTCCGCTGGCGACCGCGCTCGTCGCGAACGGGTATGGCGTGGCGCTGATCGACCTGCCGGCACACGGCACGTCGCAGGGCCGAAGCACGAACATCGTCGAGTGCATGCGGGCCCTCTCGATGGTGTCGCACGCGCTCGGCGGCGTCGAGATCGCGGTGGGTCATTCGTTCGGCGCGATGGCCACAGCGCTGGCGGTCGCCGAGTCGCGTATCGCGCCGCGGACGGTCGTGTTGTTCGCGCCCGTCGCGACGCCGAACCAGTTCATCGTGCCGTTCTCGCGGATGATCGGGTTGCCACGCGCACGGGCGGGCGGCGTGCGGCGGGAGATCGAGGCGCGCGTCGGGCGCACCGTCGCATCGTTCGACGTGCCGAGCGCGGTGTCCAACCTGGACATTCCTCTGCTCATCTTGCACGACCCGCGCGATCGGATCGCGGATTGGTCCTACGCGCGGGCGATCGCCGACGCGTGGCCCAAGAGCCGCTTGAGCAGCAGCGATGGTCTCGGGCACCGGCGACTGCTCGGCGACCCCTACACGATCGCCAGAGCGGTGGAGTTCGTCAGAGCCCGAGCGACAACTGCTCCGGCTGTCCAGTCACCGTGAGCGCGTCCTGTGGCGCGGCCGTCAGATTTCCGCGCCACGCCTTGCGCATGGCGGCCACCGCGAACGCGGGCTCGTTGCAGGTTTCGCTCAAGTGGGCGAGCACGACTTGCCGCAACCCACGCCAGGCGACCGACCGCACGAGCTCCGCGGCGGCGCGATTGCTCAGATGCCCGCGAGGGCCCGCAATGCGCCACATGACCGACGGCGGATATGGGCAGGCGCGGAGCATCATCTCGTCATGATTCGACTCGACGACGAGCACGTCGACGCGCTGCAGGGCGGCGCGGAGACAATCGGTGACGTGCCCGAAGTCGTAGGCGAGCCCTAAGCGCGCGCCGGTCGAGCGCTCGGTCGCGACGAGCGCGATCGGCGAGGTGGCGTCGTGGGGAACTGGACACGCCGTGAGATCGAGTGCGCCGAACTTCCAGGTCGTGTCCGGGCGGATCGGCTCGACATCCGCGAATTCGGGGCACTGCGCGAGCGTACCCGAGGTCCCGTACACCCGCCAACCCCACCGCCGCGCGCTCGACGCCGCGCCGCGCGCGTGATCATGATGCTCGTGCGTCAGGACGAGCGCCGAGATCGATTCCGGCGCGATGCCGGCCGCCTCGAGTCGACGGGCGAGTACGCGGCGTGGGAAGCCGGCGTCGACGAGCACGCGCGTGTCACCCGACTCGATGACGGTCGCGTTGCCTCGACTGCCGCTTCCCAGCAACCAGGTTCTCATCGTTTCACGGCGAGCGCGTGTGCAGCGGAGAGTTGACGGCGAGCCTTGGCGCCCAGCGTTTGCGCACGGCGCTGCATCTGTCGCTCGGCCGCCTCATAGAACTTAGCGAGTGCGTATGTCCCGGGCTGCCCCGAGTTGTCCCACGCGAACGGCGGGATGTACTTCGGCGCCACGCCGGCGTCCACGACGTTCGCGCCGGCGCCCACCACCGCGCCCGTCGTGAGGCGCGTCCCGATGCCCGTCTTCGCGAAATCCCCGAAGAACGTGCCGAGAAATTGCAAGCCGGTGTCGCGCACGCCCGTCGGCGTCCAGAGCTGCACCGGGCCGTAGGTGTTTTTCAGGTTGCTCGTGATGGTGCCGGCGCCGAGGTTGACCCAGCGGCCCAAGTACGAGTGGCCGACGAACCCGTCGTGGCTCTTGTTCGCGTACGACAGAACGATCGACGCCGAGAGCTCGCCGTGGACTTTGCAGTGCTCGCCGATCGCGCTCCCCTCGATACGATCGGTCGAGACGCTCGACTCTTCGCCGATATAGCATGGGCCGATCAGACGGGTGAAGGCGCTGACGACCGCGCCGCGGCAGACGAGGACTGGACCTTTCGAGCAGTCGATCGACGCCATCGGATCGACCTTGGCGCCGTGCTCGACGTACATGGCGTGCGCGTCGCGCTTCGAGCTCCGGGACGCGGCCGCGGGTCCGAGAATGTCGATGTCGTCGCAGAGCAGGCCATGCAGGTCGCGGATCAGGTGCCAGACTTCGTCGATCCAGCGGCCACGGATGTCCACTCCGGTCTGGTCCCCGCCGATCGTCTCCAGCGCAACCATCCCGTCGGCCAACTCGGCGACGGCCAGCGGCCGTGACAGACGCACGGCCGCGTAGCGACCGGCGCAACGCCAGACCGACGCGTCGTGCGACGGCCGGGCATCGAGAGCGGGCAGGAATCGGGAGTTGACCAACCAGGAGCCGGCGGGAAGTGTGTCAGTCACCGCCCCTGGCGCGTGGGGCTCGTCGTAGTCGAGGAGATGCGCGGCGACGACATGGCCGGCCGCGTCTTCGCCCGTGACGCGCTCCCAGCGCTCGCGCGTGACGAGCGCACCAGCGCGGAGCTCGCCGATGGGTCGGGTGAGCGCGAACGGCTCGAATGCTCGCGCCCGCGCGTCATCGTAGAGAAAAAAACTCACCGCGGATCGCGGAGGGCGGGCGGCAGCGCCTCGAGCAGGCCCTTGAGGTCGGCCGAGCGTTCGACCGTCGTCACCAGGGTCATCCCATCGACGACGACAACGACGATACCCGAGACGCCATCGAGCACGACGGCGTTTCGGCCGTCGGCGTGGATGACGTTGCCGTGGGCGTCGCGCGTGTAGACGTTGCCGTAGCTCGCGTTGCCGGCGCCGTCTTTCTCGCGGACTCTGGCGAGGGCGCCCCACGTGCCGACGTCGTCCCAGCCGAAGCGGCCCGGGATGACGAGGACGCGACTGGAGCGTTCGAGCACGCCGACGTCGACGGAAATCGATTTGACGCGATCAAAAAATGCGTCGATGCTGGGGATGCCGATGGCGGGTGCGACTTCGGGAGTGAGCGAGCGGATCTCATCGAGAAAATCGCCCACGCGCCAGGCGAAGATACCGGAGTTCCAGAGATACCCATCGGCGACCATCTTGGCCGCGCGCAGCTTGTCGGGCTTCTCGACGAAGCGCTCAACGCGAAGGACGCCTGGTTCGACCTCGCCCCCAGGGCAGATATACCCGAACCCCGGATCGGGACGAGTCGGCACGATGCCCACGGTGACGAGGCTCGCGTGACGCTCGGCGGCTGAAACGCCGGCGGAGAGCGCATCGCGGAACGCGGGTTCGTCGGTGACGGCCCAGTCCGCGTGGACGCAGATCATCCCGGCGTTGCGCCCTTCGCGACGCTCGATCTCGGTTGCGGCGTACGCGAGCGCCGCGGCCGTGCCGGCCGGGCGCGGCTCGGCGATCACGTTCTCGCGAGGGAGCCGGGCGAACATCGCGACTTCGTTCTTGATCCCGGCGTTCGTGAGGACGAGCGTTCGCTCGGCCGGGACCAGCGGTGTCAGACGGTTGAGCGTGTCGACGAGCAGCGGATGCTCAGTCACGAGCGGAAGGAGCTGCTTTGGTCGCTCGGGCGTGCTCAGTGGCCAGAAGCGCGATCCGACGCCGCCTGCCAGGACCACCGCCCAAGTGGCCACGCTAGACGTCCTCCGCGTGCGCGACGCCCGCGAGCTCCGCCGTCCGCGCGTACAGCTTCTTGGGGCTGAATGGCTTGGTCAGGAACTCGGTCGCGCCCAGCCGCATCGCCAGCCGGTGTTGCTGCTCCTGCCCGGCGGCCGTGAGGATGATGCACGGCAAGTCCTTCCGCTTGGGGTCCGCCCGGAGCTCGGCGAGGACGTCGAGTCCCGAGAGATGCGGCATCATGAGATCGAGCAGGACGATCCCGATGTCCGGTTCCTGCCGCAGAATCTCCAGCGCTTCGCGGCCGTCGTACGCCAAGGTTACGCGAAACGGACCTTGTTCGAGCTTCATTTTGATGATCCGACCGATGTGCGGCTCATCATCCGCCACGAGGGCGTGGATCCGCTCCCCCGCCATTAGACCAACGACGCGATTTGTTCGCGGTAGCGGCGAAGCTCGAACAGGAGCTGTCCGACGTTGGCTTTGGGCTGGACGAGCACCAGCAGGATCGCGTCGGCGGAGAGCACGGACACAATCGCTAGGCCGCTGGGGTATTCCAGCACCGCGGTCACGAGGTCGCCCCGCGCGGCCGAGGCCCCGAAGTCGTCCGCGGCATTGACGAGACCCGGGACGTGGGCCGCCACGTTCTCGGCCTCGAGGCTCGGGATCGTCTGGCTGTCGATCAGCAAGCCGTCGCGACCCAGCACGACGGCTGCATCGACGCCATCACGTTGGCGGATGGCCGCGACGAGGTCTCGAATGGTTGGCATGGACGAGCGAAGCTAAGGAGGCCCAAAGGGGTATGTCAAGCGATGCGAATGGCTTGCAGTCACCGTCCCCCACCTCTAATGTACGCCTGGTCATGACACTTCGCTTGCCCACAGCCCGTCTCGGGGTCGTCTGTATTCTATTGTCTGCGACTGGCCTATCGGCGGCGGGGTGTGGGAACCCCAATAAGCCCGCGGCCGCGATCGCCATCACCTACGACACGCTCACCGCGTACTCGCTCGCCACGGCCGATCCGACGCAGCCGACCGCGTTCGACCTGGCGACGAGCGCCCTGGTCGTGCCGGACGGGAGCCTCAACTTCGACTTCGCCCTCAACGTCGAGGGCGGCAACGTCGTCGTCTACCCGGCGAAGCTCGTGGTCACGGCCGCCGGCATTCCGCGCGTCGTGGGGCTTCAGGTCATCCAACACATCGCGTTCGACCAGATCGACATCGCGTCGCACAATGGGTACGAGTTCAACGACTCGTTGCTCGTCGCGCCCGGGGAGATCTTCGAGGTCGTGACGCAGAATACGACCGCGTGTACCGCCGTCAGCATTACGTCGCAGGAACTGCTTTACGGCAAGTTTCAGGTCGACAGCATCGATCGGACGACTGGGTTGATTCATTTCCGGGCGGTCGTCGATCCGAATTGCGATTACGATACGCTCGTTCCCGGCGCTATCCCGAGCCACTAACCAGGAGCGGACGCCGTGCACGATGCGCGTTTGCTTCGCGAGCGACCTGAGGCCCTCCGTGCCGCGCTGGAGCGCCGCGGGGCGACGAGTGCGCTCGCTTCGCTCGCGCAACTCGAAGCGCTCGACGGCGACTGGCGTCGCCTCGTCGCCGACGTCGAACGCCTCAAGGCTCGGCGCAACACGCTCTCGGAAGAAGTGCAACGGGCAATGCGCGAGGGGCGCGACATAAGAGCTCTCGTGGATGAGTCACGGCTCGTGGGCGGGGACATCGCCGCGCAGGATGCGAGAGCGAGCGAAGCGAAGCGAGCGCGCGATGAATTATTGTTGCAGATCCCGAATATCACGCTCGACCACGTTCCGGCAGGTGGAGAGGAGGCCAATACCGTCATCCGCGAGTGGGGCAAGCCGCGGCCGAGCGATGGACTCAAGCCACACTGGGAGATCGGGACGAAGCTCGGGCTCATCGATTTCGAGGCTGGAGCAAAGGTCACGGGCTCCGGGTTCATCGTCTTTCGCGGGCTGGGTGCGCGACTCGTGCGGTCGCTGATCAACTGGATGATCACGCTCCAGACGAGCGAGCACGGATACGATGAGACGTGGGTGCCCTACGTCGTCAATCGGGCATCGATGACGGGGACCGGGCAGCTGCCGAAGTTCGAGGACGATCTCTATCGCGTCGAGAGCGACGATCTCTTTTTGATTCCGACGGCCGAGGTGCCCATCACGAACTTGTTTCGTGATGAGATCCTCGATGGCGCCAAGCTGCCGATGGGGCTCGTTGGCTACACCCCGTGCTTCAGGCGCGAGGCCGGCGCGGCCGGGAAGGACACCCGCGGGCTTCTGCGCGTGCACGAGTTCGACAAGGTCGAGCTGGTGAGAATTTGTGCGCCGGAGGATTCGCCGGCACAGCACGAGTTACTCACGACGCACGCCGAGCGGGTGTTGCAGCGGCTCGGCTTGCCGTATCGTGTGGTACTGCTCGCCGCGGGCGATACGGGATTTGCGTCAGCGAAGACGTATGATCTCGAAGTCTGGGCGCCCGGTGTCGGGAAATGGTTGGAAGTGTCTTCGTGCAGCACGTTCACGGACTTTCAAGCGAGAAGGGCGAATATTCGGTATAGAGCGGCGGGAGGGAAAAAGCCCGAGTTCGTGCACACGTTGAACGGTTCGGGCCTCGGGTTCCCGCGCACGATCGCCACGCTGCTCGAGCACTATCAGCAGCCGGACGGCTCGGTCGTCGTTCCGGAAGTGCTGCGCCCGTATCTCGGCGCCGATCGTATCGGCTGAGGCCATTCACGATGGCGCGTCGGCTGCCTACGATCCTCCTGGGGCTCGGATTCGCCGTCCTGCTGGGTTGGTACGTCGTCTCGACGCAGCGCGTATTGGCCGAGTTGCGGCGGGAGGCCGCGCGGTCCGGGCAGATGTACGCGCGGATCTTCAAGGCTCTGAGCGATACGTCGGAGCTCGCCAGCGCCGATGCGTTGTTCGATCTCGCGCGGCACATTCGCGACATGGGCGTGCCCGTGGTCGTGACGGATCCGCACGGCAACCCGCGCGACACGGCGAATATCCCGTTCACGGCGCCGCTCAACGGGCCGCGCATGAGAGCCTATGTCGATCAACTCGACGCCGAAAACCCGCCGGTGATCGAGCCTGGGATCGGCATCGTGCACATCGGGAATACGCCGTTGGTCGAGGGGTTGCGGATCATTCCGATTCTGCAAGTGATCCTGCTCGCGTTTCTGCTCGGGGCGAGCATCTTCACGCTGCGCACGCGAGCCCACGCCGACCGCGAGCGGGTGTGGGCCGGCATGGCGCGAGAGTCCGCCCACCAGCTGGGGACTCCGCTCTCATCGCTGAGCGGCTGGGTCGAGCTGCTGCGCGAGCGGGACGAGGCCGCCGAGTCGTCCTCGCTCCTGGACCACATGCAGAGTGACCTCGTGCGGTTGGAACGGGTCGCGCACCGGTTCGAGCGTATCGGCCGGCCGCCGAAGGCCGAGCCGGTGGATGCCGCGGAGCTGATGCAGCGGGTTGCCGCGTACTTCCGGGCGCGGGTGCCGTCGTTGGCGCATACGGTCACGGTGTGCGCCGAAGTCGAGACGCTAGAGCGAGGCGCAGCCGAGCTCATTCCAACCGACCAGTCGAGCGGCGCCGTAGGCGCTGCATCGACGCGCCGCGGAGCGGCGCTGGTGGTGCAGGGCGACTCGGTGCTGCTCGAGTGGGCCCTGGAGTCGATTGTCAAGAACGCGATCGACGCGCTCGCTGGTCGGGGCGGCCGGGTCGATCTCACGGCCTCGCCGTTCCCCGAGGGCGGTGTCCGGCTTCGGATCAGTGATGACGGCCCCGGAGTGCCGGCCAAGATCCGGAAGCAGATCTTCCAGCCCGGGTTCTCCACAAAACAGCGCGGGTGGGGCATCGGGCTCTCGCTCGCCAAGCGCATCATCGAGGAAAACCACGGCGGCCGGCTCGCGCTCGTGCCGCAGGGCGATCGCGGAGCGACGTTCGAGATTATTTTGCCTTGATGTTGGAGCCACTCGCGGGTCTCAATCCCGCGCAGCGTGATGCGGTATTGCACGGTGAAGGTCCTCTCCTCGTCCTCGCGGGCGCGGGATCGGGCAAGACACGCGTGCTCACGACGCGGATCTTCAACCTGATCCGCGAGCACGGTGTCGAGCCATCGCAGATTCTCGCGGTCACGTTCACGAACAAGGCGGCGGGCGAGATGCGCGCCCGACTCGCGCGCCTGCTCGGTGGCGAGCCGACGGGTATGTGGGTCGGCACGTTCCACGCGATCGGCGCGCGACTCCTGCGGGCGAACGCGAAGTACGTCAACCGTACGTCGGCGTTCACGATTTACGACGAGGACGACATCGTCGGCACCGTGAAGCGCCTGATGGACGCGAAGGGTCTCTCGGTACGCGACCTTCCACCCAAGGTCGTGCACTCGGTGATTTCCGACGCAAAGAACGCCCTCGTCTTGCCCTCGGAGTACGCGAAGCTCGCGTCTGATCCACTCTCTCGGGCGGCGGCACAGGTGTACAACGATCTCGAGCGCACGATGCAGCAGCAGAACGCGGTCGATTTCGACGACCTCCTGCTGCTGCCGGTCGAGCTCTTTCGCGCGCATCCCGATCGACTGCAGCGATACTCGACGATGTTCCGGTACATACTCGTCGACGAGTATCAGGACACGAACCGTGCGCAGTACACACTGATCAAACTCCTCGGCAGCCACGGCAACGTCGCCGTCGTGGGAGATGATGATCAGTGTTTGGTGCGCGGCACAATGATCGCGATGGCGGAGGGCCCCGATCGGCCGATCGAGGCCGTGCGGCCGGGTGACCTGGTGCGGTCGGGGTATGGAAGCGGCACATTCCGTCCCGCGCGCGTCGCCGCCGTCCACGAACGTTCGGGTGTGCGCGATGGCGTCGCTATCGTCACGGCTCGCGGGCGGCGCATCGTGAGCACGCCCGAGCACGTGCATTTCGCGGGATATGTGTTGGGAGTCGTTCCGCAGACGCACTTCACGTACCTCATGCACCGTCGCGGCAAAGGCTATCGGATCGGGACGACGCAAGTGTACACGCGTGGGCAAGCGCGGCCCGTCGTCGGACTCCAACAGCGGTTGCATCAGGAACATGGGGACGCGCTCTGGGTGATCTCGACACATGCGTCGGAGAACGCCGCGCGCGAGGACGAGTATCTCGTGTCGCTCCGATACGGGTTGCCGATGCTGCCGTTCGTCGCTCGGCGGACGTCGTCTGGGGGCCTGGTTCATGATCAGGCGGCGATCGATCGGATCTTTACCGCGGTCGACACGCGCGACGGGGCACTTCGGCTGCTTGCCGACCGGGGATTGGCCGTCGACCAGCCGCATCTCAGACCGCGTTCGCGGAATGCGAATCGACGGAACGTGGTGGTCACGCTGTGTGGCGATCGGCGCGGGGCGTCGCCAATGCATCGTATCTCGATGGTGGGGAACGACGGCGAGGGACGGGACGCACTCGCGGCAATGGGGCTATCGGTGCGGCCGGCCAAAGCCGGATCGGCGAGCTGGCGACATGAGACCGCGAATGCGCAGTACGACGTGCTGTTCGATACGGTCGAGCGGATACGTGAGCGATTCGACGTCAACCTGTTTCGGGTGGCGCGATTGGGGTCGGCGTCATTGCCGTTCACGCCGGCGGGCTCTGTGATGGCCGGAATGGCCATGTTCACGGGCGACGGCGACTATGACATCGTCGCGAACGTCGAGCGCGTGACGATCACGGAGCCGGTGTACGATCTCGATATCGACAAGACGCACAACTACATCGCGAACGGGATCGTCACGCACAACTCGATCTATGGATGGCGAGGCGCTGATATCCGGAATATTCTCGACTTCGAGAAAGACTTTCCGGCTGCGCGAGTCGTGCGGCTGGAGGAGAACTATCGGTCGACGCAGCCGATCCTCGATCTGGCGAATGTCGTGATCGAAGGGAACACGCAGCGGCTGGGGAAGACGCTGCGCACGAATCGGCGTGGCGGGGAACGGGTTGTGCTCGTCCGCGCGGCGGATGAGAGAGACGAAGCGAGCTTCGTGGTCGATCAGATCGTCAAGCGGCGGCTGGCGGACCGGCAGTTGGCGCTCAAGGATTTTGCGATCCTGTATCGCGCGAATGCACAGAGCCGGGCGTTCGAGGAGGCGCTACGGCGCGAGCGCACGCCGTATCGCGTTATTGGCGCTGTGCGGTTCTACGATCGGAGAGAAGTGCGCGATGTCATGAGCTACCTCAAGCTCATCGCGAACCCGGCGGATGAGGAAGCGTTTCGACGGGCCATTACCGTGCCGCGGCGAGGCGTTGGAGAGCAGGCGCTGGGGCTCCTCAGTGAGGCGGCGCGCGGTGCCGGGGTGTCGATGCTGGAGGCGGCCGGGCGGCCCGATCTCGTGGCGGCACTCCGGCCTGGGCCGCGGGCGGCGTTGGCCGAATTTGCGGTGCTCCTTGGAACGCTGCGAGAGAAGGCGGTCGATGCGGGCGTCGACGAGCTCTTGGACGCGATTGTGAGCTCGATCAGCTATGGCGACGTGATCAAGTCGGAGCCGGATGCGGCCGAGCGATTGGAGAATCTCCGGGAGCTCATCGAGAGCGCCGCCGAGACGGTGATCGCCGATGGGGGCGAGGTTGGCCTTCGGCCGCTCGATCACTTTCTGCAGCGGACGTCGCTCGTCGCCGCCATCGACCACCTCGACCCGAACGCCGATGCCGTGTCGATGATGACGATGCACAACGCGAAGGGGCTGGAGTTCCCCATCGTGTTCATCACGGGGCTCGAGGACGGGCTCTTTCCGTTGCGACGCGCCATCGATAGCCCCTACACGAAAGAGCTCGAGGAGGAGCGGCGTCTCTTCTACGTTGGGATCACGCGGGCCGAACGCACGCTATATCTCACGTACGCGGATCACCGCCGTTGGAACGGCAGCATTATGGAGGGCATCCCCTCCCGGTTCCTCAAGGGGATTCCGAAGGAGATGCTCGAGCAGCACCAGACGGAGGCCGCCCGGAGCTTTGGGCGGTCGGCGTTCGCGACGTTTGGGCAACGGGATGATCGCGACCCCGAGTCGTATCGGCCAAGTCTCCGGCGGCCTGGGAACCCCGTGTCGCTCGCGCGGCACGGTCCGACGCGGTTCGCGGACGAAGCCGAGGTGTCGCAGGATGCACCGGCGTACCGGGTCGGCGAGCGGGTGAAGCACAAGACGTTCGGCTCTGGGGTGATCGCGGAGATGTCCGGGTCCGGGAAGGAGCTCAAGGTGCGGGTGGATTTCGACAATCCAGACATTGGCCGCAAGACGCTGGTGGCGGCTCAGGCTGGGCTCGAGCGAGGGTGGGAATAATGGCGGTGACGTTCGACGATGTCCGACACATTGCGTCGCTGGCGCGGCTCTCGGTAAGCGAGGAGCGGCTGCCGGCGCTCGCGGGTGAGCTGAACGCGATTCTGGCGCACATGGAGGCCTTGCAGCGCGTGGACGTGAGTGGCGTGCCGGCGGACCTCGCGGCGGGTCTGACGCCGATGCCGCTCCGCGCCGACGGCGGCGAGCAGCTGCGGTTGGCGCGGCCGCGGGAGGACTTCGCTCCCGAGATGCGCGATGGGTTCTATCTCGTGCCGAGGCTCGCCACGCACGAGGACGTGGACGAATGAAAGCGGACTTTGGGCGGGCCGCCGGGCTCAACATCATTCTGGCCGAGGATCCCGTAGCGCGGCCGTCGGTCGACCACGGGCCGCTCCACGACATCCCGGTCGCGATCAAGGACAACATCGCGACGTTGAGCATGCCGACATCATGCGGGTCGCGTATTCTGGCAGGCTATATAAGCCCATATGAAGCCACAGTCGTGTCGAGGTTGCGCGCGGCTGGGGCGGTCGTTGCGTGCAAGACGAACATGGACGAGTTCGCGATGGGATCGTCGACCGAGCACAGCGCGTTCGGACCTGCACGGAACCCCGTCGATCCTACGCGCGTGCCGGGCGGGTCATCTGGCGGTTCGGCCGCCGCGGTTGCTGTTGGCGTCGTGCCGATCGCGCTCGGCTCGGAGACCGGGGGATCCGTGCGGCAGCCCGCGGCGTTCTGCGGTGTCGTCGGCGTCAAGCCAACGTATGGGCGCGTCAGCCGGTTCGGGCTCGTGGCCTTTGCGTCGTCGCTCGATCAAGTCGGGGTGTTCGGGCGAACCGTGGACGACTCGGCGCTGGCAATGCAGATCATTGCTGGGCGCGATCCGATGGATGCGACTTCGGCTGACATCCCCGTGCCGGAATATCGCACGGCCGCTGCGCGGCCAGTGTCTACGCTGACTATCGGGCGGCCGCGCGAATACTTTCCGCCCGAATTGGATCCGGCGATTCGCACGCGCTGCGACGAGGTGCTGGAAGGGTTGAGGGCGCAAGGGGCCACCATTAGGGACGTGTCCCTGCCTCATTCCGGCTTGGCGATTCCCGTCTATTACATCATCGCACCTGCCGAGGCGTCGTCGAACCTGGCCCGGTTCGATGGAGTGCGATATGGGCTCCGCGTGACCGGCGACGGGCTCACTGCGATGTATGAGGCGACGCGCTCGAAAGGGTTTGGAGCCGAGGTCACCCGGCGGATCTTGCTCGGGACGTATGTGCTCTCGGCCGGATATTACGACGCGTACTACAAGAAAGCCCAGCAAGTACGAGCGCTGATCACCCAAGACTTCCACAACGTGTTCAACAGCGGCGTCGACGTCCTCTTTACGCCAACGACTCCGACGCCCGCGTTCAAGATCGGCGCGGTGTCGGATCCGTACGAGATGTACTTGAACGACATCTTCACGTGCACGGCGAATCTCGCTGGGAACCCGGCGATCTCG
This sequence comes from Gemmatimonadaceae bacterium, assembly GCA_035570055.1. GTDB lineage: Bacteria > Gemmatimonadota > Gemmatimonadetes > Gemmatimonadales > Gemmatimonadaceae > DASRDS01. Next base: position 40,124 of record DATMLM010000010.1, on the reverse strand, counting down.
GTGCCGATCGGGACCGTCAACGGACTGCCGATCGGGGGACAGATCATCGCGCCGCATTTTGACGAGCAGGCGATGTTCGCGGCGGCATACGCGGTGGAACGGTTATGAGCGACTATGAGATGGTGGTCGGGCTGGAAGTGCACGTCCAGCTCAAGACCCGGACGAAGGCGTTCTGCAACTCGCCGACGACGTTCGGCGCCGAGCCGAACGTCAATACGTGCCCCATCTGCTTGGCGCTGCCTGGGGCGCTGCCGGTCCTGAACGCGCATGCCGTGGAGCTCGCGGTGCGGGCCGCCCTGGCGCTCGGGTGCAACGTGCACGGCACGTCGATCTTTGCGAGGAAGAATTACTTCTATCCGGACCTCCCCAAAGGGTATCAGATCTCGCAGTATGATCGCCCGCTGGCGACTGGTGGGAGATTGGCCGGTGTTGGGATCACCCGCGTGCACATGGAAGAAGACGCGGGGAAGTCGATTCATGATCGCTATACCGGAGCGACCGCGATCGACTTGAACCGCGCGGGCGTCCCGTTGATCGAGATCGTGAGCGAGCCGGACATCCGGTCGGCGCAAGAAGCCCGGCGATATCTGCAGACGCTCAAGCAAGTGCTGGAGTATGTCGACGTGAGCGATGTCGACATGGAGAAGGGGAGCCTCCGCGTCGACGCGAACGTCTCGGCGCGGCGCGCGGGAGAGACGAAGTTCGGCACGAAGACCGAGGTCAAGAACATGAACACGTTCTCGGGCGTCGAGAAGGCGCTCGAGGCCGAGTTCGCGCGGCAAGTCGTGGTGTTGGAGACCGGCGGCCGCGTGGTGCAGCAGACCATGCTCTGGGATGGGGCCAAGGGCGAGGTACGCCCGGCGCGGTCGAAAGAGGAGAGTCACGACTACCGCTACTTCCCCGAGCCGGATCTTCCGCCACTCGTGCTCACGGACGCCTATGTCGAGCAGATCCGGCGAGCGCTCCCCGAGCTGCCCGACGCGCGCCGGGCACGCTTCCGGGAGCAATACGGGCTAGGCGATCAGGAGATCGACGAGCTCGTCGCCGATATCCCGCTGGCGGCGTATTTCGAGGAGACCGCGAAGGCGTCCGGGAATGCCAAGACCTCCGCCAACTGGGTGCGCGGTGAGCTGCTCGCGGCGTTGCGCGCCGGCGGAGTGGCGATACAAACGTTTCCGGTGCGGCCCAAGGCGCTGGCCGAGCTGCTGGGCCTCGTGGGCGATGGGGCGGTGTCGCATACGGCAGCCCGGACGATCTTCGAGAAGATGATTGCGACAGGGGAGGGCGCCGGGCAGATCGCCGATCGCGAGGGGTTGCGTAAAGTCAGCGACGACGCGGCGCTCGAGCAGTGGATCGCCGAGGTGAGGACGGAGAATCCCACCGAATGGACGCGATTTCAGGCCGGGGAGACGAAACTCCAGAAGGTGCTTGTCGGTCTAGTGATGAAGAAGTCGAAAGGGAAGGCCGACCCGCAACGCGTGAATCAACTGCTCGCTGGAGGGGTGTGATCCGACTCGGAGTGCTGGGCGCCGTGGTAGCGTTGTCGACCGCATTCGGCCAAGGGAATCGATCAGCGCCAACGCTGTTCGCGCCCGGGGTCGTCTCGAGCGTCGGCAATGCCGCCTCTCCGACGTTCACGCCGCGCGGCGATACCATGTTCTTCACGCGGACGACCGACTCGTCGAGCGTGATCATGGAATCCGATCGCGCCAACGGCGCCTGGTCGGAGCCCCGGCCCGCGTCGTTCTCCGGCCACTACCCCGAGCAGCAACCGGCGCTCGCGCCGGACGGCTCGTTCCTGGTGTATGTGTCGGTGCGCGACCACGTCGCGAACCTCTGGCGCGTGACCCGCGACGGTCTGGGGTGGAGCGCGCCCGAGCGCCTCCCGGATGCCGTGAATATCGGCACGTCGGTCTGGCGACCGAGCGTCGCGGCCGACGGCAGCATCTACTTCTTCGTCATCACGAAGACCGAAGAGAGTCGCACCATGCGCCTCTGGCGCTCGGCCTACGACGCGGGAGCATACCAGCCCGCGGCGCCCCTGCCGTTCAGCCACGATAGCACGAACGATGTCGATCCCGAGATCGCGCCCGATCAGTCGTATATCGTGTTCGCGAGCTCAGGCCGCGCGGCGGTCGACGATCCGCACGAGCATCTCTACGTGTCCGTCAGGCGCGGCGACGCTTGGGGGCCGGTCGTGCCCCTGCAATTCACGGGAAACGACGCGCTCGGTGTCGATGACAACGAGCCGCGCCTCGACCCGGGTCAGCACATGTTGTACTTCACGAGCGACCGCTCCGTGCTCGTCATGTTCCCGCATGCGAACGAGCCGCTCGACCAGCCCATCACCGAGACGACCAACGTCTGGTTGATGCCGGCGGCCATCCCGCGCAGCTAGCGGTTCTCGAGCAGGGGTTCGATTTTGTCGAACTGCTGATGCCAGGCAATTTTGGATAAGAATTTCACGAAGAGCGGAATCCCCGCTTCCGTTACCGTGACCTTTGTTTTCCCGCCCGATTCAGTGAACTCGGTCGTCACGATAATTTCGTTCGGCCAATGACCAGGAACTGGTGCTTGCGAGCCCGGAATTGCTCTGCCGGTCGCATCGGAAAACGAGCTCGTGGACACGATTCTGCGATTCGGAACGAGCTCCGTATAGACGCCGGTGTTCCAAAACATTTCCCCCTTCGGGGACTTCATTGACCAGAGATAGGTCCCGCCTACTCGTGGGTCGTTCCTGATGCTCGGCGCGACAAAATCCTTGGTGCCCCACCACTGCTTGATGAGGTCAGGATCATTCCAGACCCGCCACAGTTTATCGGAGGGAGCGTTGAAGGTTCGCTCAAAGGAACCGGTCGTGTTGACCCTGAGGGCAACAAAGATAAGTACGGCGAGTGCCGACACAGCGCCGGCGAAGATCTTGTAGATCATGTGAGCAGCTTTGCCAGACCGTCGTAGCTAGCGGCAAGGCCATGCTCCATGCCCGAGGCAATGGTGGCATCGCGGGCCTCTCGCGAGGGATACAGCACAACGCTTCTGAGTGTCGTTTGACCGTGGTCCTCGCTGAGCGAGGCGGTCGCGATCTGTTCTCCTGATTGAGGCTCACACCCGAGATCGAAGGACTCCGTGTTGACGATGCGCTCGGACGGAACAATCTCGCGATAGACGCCATGCATCCCCATGTTCGTGCCGTCAGCATGGCACCACTCATAACGGAAGACGCCGCCGACTTTCAGGTCGATCTCGCAATTCACCATCGACCAGCCGGGAGGGCCGACCAACCAACGCTTCACCAACTCGGGAGTTGTCATGGCTTTGAAGACAAGGCTCCTGGGCGCTTGGAAGACGCGAGTCAGGACGATCTCCCGGTCGCCGCGGGTGGTGAGCTTTAGTCCATGCTCATTTTGTGCGGCCATGTTTTTTCTCCTGAGCTTGCATTTCCTTCAACAGCACGTCGAGGCGTTGAAAGTTCGCTTCCAAGGTTTGTCGATAGCGTTCTAGCCAGTGAGTGGCTTCAACGATCGGGCGCAATTCGACTCGGCGCGGCCGCCGCTGCGCGTCTTGCCGCTGCGAGATCAATCCTGCTCGCTCCAAGACCTTCAGGTGTCGCGAGATGGCGGGCTGCGTCATCGCAAACGGCTCGGCCAATTCCAAAACCGTCGCTTCACCCGCAGCGAGTCGCGCCAGGATGGCGCGTCTCGTCGGGTCGGAAAGGGCGGAGAATGTTGCGTCGAGTTGTTCTGAAAGCTTCATAAATGTCATGTTATATAACAAGTGCATTATATAACATGATACGACTGGCGATGTCAATACCGTTCCGCGCTGCTAGTTGGAGCCCGGGATGGGTTGGTCGGCTGACATCCAGGCGTGCCAGGTGCCACCCTCGAAGCGGTAGACATCGATCCAGCGGACGCCCTTGTAGATGCCCGTGACGACGACGGAGGCGCCGTGAAATTCCACGGTGGCCGATGGTGGGAATTCGGGCAGGGGCTTGTTGGGATCTCCGCTGCGGAGCGACTTGGCGAGCTCCGCGGCGCGGTCGGCGACCACGCCCGTGCGTGAGTACCCCACGTAGTCGCTCGTGAGGAGGCAGCGCAGGAACGCGGTGTCGGCGCGGACAAAAGCGACGCTCCACGCGCTGTCGACGCGCCGCACAGTGGCGGCGTCCATGTGCTGGTCAGACAGCTGGTGGGCCTGACATGGCGATACGGCGAGGAGCAAGGCGGCGAGCAGCATGCCGAATAGTGCGCGGCCAGTCCGGGAACAGCGAGCGATAGTCAGTGAGACTCGACCATCGTGCAGCGATCGCGTCGCTAGACCGTGCCAGTCGCGAAGCGCGCGACATCGGCGTAGGCGGCATCGCGTTGGGCGTCGGTCGCATTCGGCGCGACCACGTACGTGGCGAAGAGGAGAGGACGGCGACCCGGTGGCCAGGCGATGGCGAGGTCGCCGCTCACGCCTCGGCCCGTGCCAATCTTGTCGCCGGCCCGCCAGCCGCTCGGGAGGCCAGCGCGGATTCGTGCCAGCCCGCGGGTGGATGCGACGAGCCATGACGTGAGGCGGTCGCGTGAGGTTGGAGAGAGGACGTTGCCCGTCAGGATCGCGCGCATGTCGCCGAGGATGGCGGCGGGACTCGTCGTGTCGCGCTCCTCGCCGGGGTGCCAGTCATTCAATGTCGGCTCGGTCCGATCGAGGCGCGTGACCGAGTCGCCGAGCGTGCGGACGTAGGCCGTGATCGCCGAGGGGCCGCTGAGCGTGCCGAGGATGAGGTTGGCGGCGGTGTTGTCGCTTTGCTCGATGGCGGCGGCGCAGAGGTCGTCGAGCGTCATGCTGCCCTCGCTGACGTGCGCGCGTGTGACTGGCGCGTACTCGAGGAGATCGCTCTCGCTGTAGGCGATGCGGCGGTCGAGTTGCTCCTGGCCCGCATCGACGCGAGACAGCACGGCGGTCGCCGCCAGCAGCTTGAACGTGCTGCACATTGGAAAGCGCTCGCCCTCGTGGTACTCGCGTGTGTGGTCTGTGTGCGTGTCGAGTACCGCGACGCCCAGGCGGCCGCCGAGGCGCTGCTCGATGGAGGCGAGGCTGTCGCCGGGGATCGCGCGGCGGACGCCCAGCGCGATGGCGGTCAGGTGGGCGAGAAAGAGGCGGCGATCGGACAACGGTTATTTCGGGAGACGCTCGAGCGTGTCCGCGGCGAGCTTCTCCGCTCTGGCGAGCGCGGAGTCGGCGCTCACCTTCACATCGGGCTCGACGCCGGTGCCTTCCCAGCTGGTGTGGGTGATGGGACTGACGGCGGTCGCGAACGGCACGGCGATCGCGAACCGGTTGCCGATGCGGTGCGCGTCGACCGGGTGCGCGCCGCCGCCCGTGGTCTCGCCGACGATCGTCGCGCGCTTCAAGTTCTTGAGGTCGTACGTGAACGCCTCGCCGGCGGAGAACGTCTGCTTCGAGGTCAACACGTAGGCCGGCTTCCCAGCCAGACTCTTACCGGGCACGTAGGGGAGCGTCCAGTACTGCTGCGTCGAGCTGTCCTTCCGCGTCCAGATGTCGCTCAAGCGCGTCGGATGGTCGAACAGATACGAGCAGATGAACTGCACCATGTCCGGATCGCCACCGTTGTTCTGGCGCAGGTCGAAGATGATCGCGCCGGTGTTGGCCAGGAAGTTCATCGCCGCCGTAGCGGTCGGCGCGCAGACTTCCGCCGGGCCGAAGGCGTTGAGCTCGAGGTAGCCGATGTTGCCGGGCAGGATCTCCGCTTTCTCGAATGCGCAGTTGTTCTGTTCCATCCTGCGACGGAGCCCGGTATCGGGTGGGGCAAAAAACCCCGGGGGCCACGGGACGGCGCTGAACATCAGGCGCACGTGCTTGTCATGACTGACATCCCGCAGATGCGACGTCAACAGATCGGCGAAGTCGTCGCCGTCGCTCAGCGTGTCGTAGTCCCCGTGCTTCTGGTCCGCGCGGAGCGCATCGACCATGCGCTTCGCGACGGCCGGCGTCACGTAGAACTCGTCGAGGTCGACGATGGTGCTGTCGATCACCCGCGCGCGCGTCGCCGCGTCGATCCTCGTGTCGATCTCGGACTGCGATGCGCCCGGTGGCAGCGGGTGGAACGCGAGCCGCGCCACGCGGGCGGGATCAGTGTCTTTGACGTCGAGCACCGCCAACACCGCAGGGCCGCGGTGACCCGCGAGGAGCACCTCGAGGTGCACGCGTTCGCTCCGAACGATTCGTTGGACGTCGAATCCGTCGCTCCTCGTGCGAAAGCGGAGGATCCCATCGACCGTCTGATCCGGTGCGTACTTTTGCACGTACGCGGCGATCGTGTTGGGGTCCCCGCTGTTGAGCGCGGCCAGCCATGCGCCGAACGTCCGCCCCGCCGGCGTGTCAGGGATCGGCGGCAGCTGGGCGGACGCGGTCAGGGCGCACAGCACCAACAGGGTACCGGGGGTCATCCCGGAAGGTAGAGCGGAGCCGGGAGGGTCGCGGCGTACCGCAGCGATGTCGGCGGGAGGCCGAACTGGCGTTCGGCGTCCTCGGCGAGATGCACATCGCCGCCGCGGCGGAGCGCGGCGCGGCGGACGCGCTTGGCGAGTTGGAGCGGCTCGTGGCCAGCCGGATCCAATAGGTACGGCTCCGAGCTATCGAGGCGCTGGAGCAGGTCCATCACGAAATCGTAGGAGCGCGCGATGTAGGCGGCGATGTCGTCGTTCGCGAGATCCCAGCGGCTATTCTCGGAGACGAGTTGCACGATCCGCTGCCAGGACTCGGTGTCGGTGACGTAGACCATGCCGCGGAAAATTCGGCGATTGGTCTGTGTGCTGAAGATCGTCGGGCTCAGGATCCGATCGAGGTGCTCATCGGAGCGCGTGTGGTCCAGCAAGAGGAGCTCGACCGCGCGGTGGCCCGGGCGTTCGCCCAGGTGCCCCTCGAACCGGCTCTCCCAGTAGCTGTGCCCGAGGCCGATCGTGGTCGAGGTCAGCGCGAGCTGGCGCGGCACGAAATAGTTGTGGGCGACGACGTCGGCGGCGAGGTGGGCCAGGTAGCCGAGGCCGAACGCGCGGAGGGGGCCGTCGTTCGCGGCGTCGTAGATCTCGAATCCGACGTGCCAGGAATGGCAGTGCCGGCCGACTGGAGCGTACTTCTTGGCCATGCTCGTGTCGGCGGCGATCGACCCGTAAAGGAAGTCGTACGGGAATGCGCGGAGGAGGTCAGCGACCGCTGCCGGTAGGAGGCTTACGGACCGCATGACGGCCTCGCCGAGGAACACGTGGGTTCCGGGCGTCCATGCGTACGCCGTCGCCGGCGTGAGGGCCACGACGGCGACGGCGAGGAGGACGATGAGTCCTACGTACCTATAGTCCAACGCGGGATCGCTGCCGGCGCAGTCGCTTCCGGAGCGCGCGGAGCTCGCCCTCGACGGTACGGTCGATCGCGTCGCGGGCGGTCTCGACGTATTCGGACAGGCGCTCTTTGATCTCCTCGCCGTTTGGTAGCGAGTCCAGCCACGCTTCGCCGCGTTTGCGGGCGCGGCTTGCCGTGTCGCGGGCGACGTCGCCCAGGTGGGGGCTCCGGCGCGGACGGAGCAGTAAGGTGGCGGCTACGCCAATGGCCGCGCCGACGAGCGCGGCGGCAACCATGTCGGTCTGGACCTCGCGGTCGGCCAGCCGTTTCTTGAGACGAGGGAACCCTTCCCGGAATTTACTCTTCACGCCGTTGGCCTCGGATTCGTGGCTGTGCGCGTCGTCCAGATGATCCTGCATCGTCGTGGCCATTCTTCCTCCCGTTGTCGCTGAGTCCCAATGCCGCGGTCCCCGCACGGACCCCGTGCGCGACAGCCGCGACGGAGACTACCGCATCCTCCAGGCCGTCACGGAGAATACCGTACGCCGTGTCGAGCTCGCCTATGTGCTCATTGGCCCGGTTGCCGATCTCGCGCAGGCGGACGTCGGCATCCGTGACGAGCCGGTGCACGACCGCAGTGTCTTCGCGGGCCTGGACTGCGATATCGCGGAGCTCACCCAAGAGGACCGTCGCGTCCCGGAGCATGGGGGCGGCCACGCCCAGCATTTTCGTGACCTCCTCGCTGCCGCGCTGGAGTTGGCGGCGAATCACGACGGACGCCACGATCGCGCCCACCGCCAGAATCGCGAGGGCCACCAGAAGGACACAGGTCGCGACGGTCTGCACGATCTGCAGCCAGGCCGGCACCATGCGAGTCTCCTGGGATAGAGTTGTGTTCGAGAACTGCCGAACATTGCAAGGCGGGGGCCACGCCTGGCAACCCGCGCTGTGCGCAGCGCCTTCGGCGACCGCACACGGTGAGGACCTGGGCCGACTCGCGGGAATGCCCGGCCTTTCGCATGGCCGACTACGGTCGTCTGTATATGGACCGTCGCGGCAGTTCCGCGGCGGCCCACGGCCGACGCATCCAATAGGACAAGGCAAGAAAGTCACGAGCGAAGCGAGTGACGTTTCTTGACTGGGGGCGTCGAGGGCGGACATCCTAACGCGATAATGACTGTTCAATTCATGGTAGAAGGCGGCCGGAAGCTGTCGGGCACAGTCCGGCCGTCCGGCAACAAGAACGCGGCGCTGCCGATCGTGGCCGCCGCGCTCCTGACCGATCAGCCGGTCGAGCTGTCGAATGTCCCCCGCATCAACGACATCGAGACGCTCGTCGATCTCCTCCGATCGGTTGGCGCCTCGGTGGAGTGGTCCGGACCGCACGAGCTCAAGATCCACGCAAAGGAGATCCGGGCCGCGTCGCTCGATCCGAGATTGTGCGCGCGGATCCGCGCGTCGATTCTCCTGGCCGGGCCCCTCCTGGCGCGATGCAAGTCGGTCCAGCTTCCGCCGCCCGGCGGCGATGTGATCGGGCGGCGACGCGTCGATACCCACTTTCTGGCGCTCGAACAGCTCGGGGCGACGTTCACGCTGAACGGGAAGTTCGAGATCAGCGCGCCCCGCCTCGTTGGCGCGGACGTGTTCCTCGACGAGCCGAGCGTGACGGCGACGGAGAATGCGCTGATGGCGGCGGTCGCCGCGACCGGGACGACCGTTCTGCGCAATGCGGCCAGCGAGCCTCACGTGCAGGATCTCGCGCATTTCCTGGTGGCGATGGGCGCGGAGATCGAAGGCATCGGCACGAATACCCTGACCATCCATGGCGCGCGCCCGCTTCGCGGCGTGCGGTACACGATCGGGCCCGATCACATCGAGGTCGGATCGTTCATCGGGCTGGCGGCCGTGACCCGGTCAGAGTTGAGAATTGCCGACGCCGGCGTCGAGCATCTGCGGTCCGTCAGAATGGGATTTGCGCGACTTGGGGTCGAGTGTGTCGTGGACGGCCCGGACCTGATCGTGCCGGCGCATCAGAGCTTGGAGATCCGGAGCGACCTGGGAGGGCATGTCCCAAAGCTCGAGGACCAGCCATGGCCGGCATTCCCGGCGGATCTCATGTCGATCGCCATCGTCACGGCGACCCAGTGCCGTGGCTTGATCTTGATGCACGAGAAGATGTTCGAGTCGCGCATGTTCTTCGTGGACAAGCTGGTCGGTATGGGCGCGCGCATCGTGCTCTGCGACCCGCACCGGGTGCTGGTCGCGGGACCGTCGGATCTGCGGGCGTCGACCGTCGAGTCGCCCGACATCCGCGCGGGCATGGCGATGCTGCTGGCCGCGCTCTGCGCGAATGGGACGAGCACGATCAACAACGTCGGGCAGATCGACCGCGGCTATGAGCGCATCGACGAGCGGCTGAACGCCCTGGGCGCCCGTATCGAACGCGTGGTCCACACGCGATATTTGACGCCTACCCGATGACAACGACCGCGGTCACGACACTCGAGCCCATCGACGTTTTCACCTCTTTCGGGGTGCGGGCGTATGTGACGACTCGTGCGTTCGGATCGCTCAGCACGCAAGGTGACGAGTCCGTCCAGGACGTGATCGGCCGCTGGGACGCGCTGCGGCTCGGCGTGCTCCGCGCGCCGCGGTTCGCGACGGGGCGACAGGTGCACGGCACGCGCGTGGCCATGCACGATGGATCGTGGACCGGTTGGCTGAGGGTGGATGATGCCGACGGGCACTATGCGCCCGATCGCGGCACCGGTCTCGCGGTGACTGTGGCTGACTGCGTACCGGTTCTCATTGCGCATCCGTCCGGAGCCGTGGCCGCGCTTCACGCGGGATGGCGCGGGACCGCCGCCGGTATCATGCGGAAAGCGCTGACGGTGATGGCCGAGGATGGGCTAGCGTTGAGGGAGCTGCGCGTGCATCTCGGGCCCGCGATTTGTGGGCGATGCTACGAGGTGAGCCCGGAGGTCTACGCACAACTGACGGGCAAGATCGTCGAGACTCCGACCACGGTGGATCTGCGGGGATTGCTCGCGGGGCAGGCGTGTGCTGCCGGCGTGAGAGCCGTGACGGTCAGTGACGATTGTTCGCGGTGCGACGACGACCGATTTTTCTCTCATCGCGGCGGCGACGCCGGGCGACAGGCGGCGGCCATTATAGCCGATTAGGCGCTGGATGGGTTGACCCCTGTTAGGGGGACGTTATGTTTCTATGTCTGGCAATGTGGGGGAGGTTCCCCACATTTTTTTATTCTCATCGGTTGTGAAATCAGAACTGGAAATCGTTGTCGAGGGCGCACTTGACGGGTTGGGGTTCGACCTGGTCGACTTGCGCCGGCAGGGTAGCCGGGCTCGTCCCGCGGTCGAGATTCGAATCGATCGGAGGGACGGGCAACGGGTGACGGTCGAAGACTGCGCGCGAGTCTCGCGCGTGATCGAGCCGTTGGTTGGCGAGCAAACTGAGCTGCAGGTGTCGTCCCCCGGGGCGGACCGGCCGCTCAAGACGGAGCAGGACTGGCGACGGTTCGTCGGGCGGCGGGCGCTGATCAAGAGCGCCGCCTTCGGCGGACGCAAAGAGGTCGAGATCGTTGGTGTCGAGGGAGCGGGTGATGACTTCGTGGTCAAAGTGCGTGAGGGAGCAAGCGAGTACCAGCTAACGCTACCAGCGATAGTTGAAGCACGGTTGACGTTCAATTGGGACAGGGGTGTGACGGATGGTCGGCTCCGCTGAAATTCTGACGGCAATTCGCGAGTTATCGAACTCGAAGAGTCTCGGACGAGGAGAGCTCCACGAGCTGCTCAAGGACGGCATTATGGCCGCCCTCGCGAAGAAACATGGCCCGAACGTCCAGGCCGAGGTCGTGATCGATGACGACCGCGGCACGCTCGGCATCACGCTGCTCAAGAACGTCGTCGATAGCGTCGAGGACTCGAGCAAAGAGGTCTCTCTCGACGACGCGCGGTTCGAGGACCCGGAGTTTCAGGTCGGCGATGTCATGGAGATTCCGGTGGACTTCGCGGAGTTCGGCCGCACGGCCGTGCAGGCCGCGAAGCAGCGGATCATCCAGCGCGTGCGCGAGGGCGAGCGGTCGAAGATTCGCGACGAGTTCACCGGGCGGGTCGGCGAGCTGCTCTCGGGCGAGATCCAGCAGATCGAGCGCGGCAAGCTCGTGGTCATGCTGAACAAGTTCCGCGAGGCGGAAGCGATTATCCCGTACCGGGAGCAAAACCACCGCGAACACTTTCACCAGGGCGAGCCGATTCGCGCCGTGCTCAAGCGCGTCGAAGAGACTCCCAAGGGGCCCCGGCTGATTCTGTCTCGCGCTGATGCGCTGTTCGTGAAGGCGTTGTTCAAGCTCGAAGTCCCGGAGATTCAACAGAACATCGTCGACATCCGCGCGTCGGCTCGCGAGGTTGGGAGCCGGACGAAGATCGCGGTGTTCTCGCGCGATGACTCGATCGATCCCGTTGGCGCTTGTGTGGGATTGAAAGGCTCGCGTGTGCAGGCCGTGGTCAATGAGTTGGGTGGGGAGAGGATCGATATCGTGCCGTGGTCTTCGGACCCCGAGCGCTTCGCCAAGCTGGCGTTGGCGCCGGCCCGAGTGGCCCGAGTGTTCAGCGATCCGTCGACCAAGACGATTCAAGCGGTGGTCGATGAAGATCAGCTTTCATTGGCGATCGGTCGCAATGGTCAGAACGTGCGACTGGCGTCGGAGCTGACCGAGTGGAAGATCGACCTCTACTCCAGTCGCGAGTGGCTGGAGCGGGCTGGTGAGGCGCCGCTCTTTGCGCCGCTGCCCGAGGAGCGGGTCGAGGATGCTGGCGATGTGAAGCTGACGGAGATCGAGGGCCTGGAGCCGGCGACGGTCGCCGTGCTCGAGGAAGCTGGATATCGGACGTTGAACGACGTGATCGACCTCGAGCGGGAAGACCTCCTGCGTCTGCCGGGCATCGCGCCGGCGGAGGCGGATCGTATCATGTCGATCATCGATGAGCTGACGAGTGACGAGGGTGGAGGGGCGGCTGCCTGAGGTCGTGGCACGGCCAGAGGTGGTGCAGAAGCTCATGGGGCTGATTGGCCTCGGGCTTCGCGGGCGACTCGCGGTCAGCGGCGTCCAGGCGGTGCGGGAGGCGGCGCTGCGCGGGCGGTTGCGGTTGGCGATCGTCGCGCCGGATGCGTCGCGGCATAGCCTCGCGAAAGTGGTTCCGCTGCTCGATGCGCGGCGCGTACGGCGAGTGAGCGGTCCGGGCGTTGCACAGCTCGGGGCAGCGGCAGTCGGGATAGTGGACCACCAGCTGGCGAAGGGGATCGAGGCGCTGGTGGAATCGAAGGGAGGGGTGGAGTGAGCAAGCTTCGCGTACACGATATGGCGGGCGAATTCGGCATCTCGCCGGACGAGGTGATGAATTTGCTGCGCACGATGGACGTGCCGGTCCGCAACGAGGCGAGCGCGCTGACGGACGATCAGGTCTCGCGCGTGCGTGCCCGCTGGGAGCGCGAGAAGCGCGCGCGTGCCGAGAAGCCGGCTCCCGCTGCCTCCCGGCGCCGGCGTGGCTCCACCACCAGTGCTGCTGTCGAGGCGCCTGCTCCAGCGGCTGCCGGCAACGGATCGGGTGCTGCTGCCGCGGGTGCCACTGGCGTTCGTCGCCGTCGCGCGGCCGACGTCCAAGCCGCGAATGCCGAAGCGGCTGAGCTCGAGGAGCTGCCTGAGGAAGTCGAGGTCGAGGAACTCCCACCCCCTCGTGCCGAGCCACGTCCTGAGCCTCGTGTCGAGCCGGTGAGCACAGCGCCCTCGGTGACTGCGCCCCCGGCTACGCCGACGGTGCCGCCGCGTCCGAGTACGCCACAGGAGCGGCCCGTGAGCGCGCAACCTACTGCGCCGCATCGGCCGAGTGCTCCACCGCATCGGCCGAGTGCGCCAGCGGACCAGTCAGGTGCACCGATGACGGCCGCGCCATCCGGCGGCGCGTCGGCAGGTGGTGCGCCGACGAGCACGCCGAGCTCGCCGGCTGATCCCAATCGCCCGCGCCCGGTTGTGCCGGGTGCGCCGCGGCCCTTCGTGCCCGGTGCGCCGCGTCAGTCGCGGCCCGCGGGTGGGAGCGGCAGCTACAACGCGCCGCGTCCCGTGGCATCGGCCGCTCCGGGTGGAGCGCCAAATGCGGGAAGCGGGGCGCCGCCCGCGCGTCGGGATGACCGTGGCGGTGGCGGCGACAAGCGGCCGAGCTCCGGCGGCGGCGCGCCGCCGATGGGCGGTCAGATGGGTGGCGGCGCGGGCCGCCGCAAGAAGGGCAAGCGCGGCATGGTCGACCAGGAAGCCGTGACGGCGAATATCAACCGCACGATGAGCACGATGCGCGGTCCGGTCGGCCGGTCGCCGGGTGCACGCCGGCGCTTCGACGAGGGCGTGTCGCGCGAAGAGCTCGAGGCGGCGCGCGCGGCCGAGGCGGAGCGCGAGCGCAAGACCGTGCGTGTGAATGAATTCATCACGGTCAGCGAGCTGGGTGAGACCTTGAAGGTTCCGGCGACGCAGATCGTCGCGTTCGCGCTCAAGAACCTCGGGCTCATGAAGACGATCAACCAGCGACTGGACTTCGACGAGATCGAGCTCATCGCCGGCGAGTACGGCTTCCGCGCGGTGAAGGAGGCCGAGTACGCGGCCGAGGCGGCCGTGGCGGAGATCGAGGAGGATCAGACCGCGCTCGTCTGGCGGCCGCCGGTCGTAACGATCATGGGTCACGTCGACCACGGGAAGACGTCGCTGCTCGACTATATCAGAAAGGCGAACGTCGTCGCGGGTGAGGCCGGTGGGATCACGCAACACATCGGCGCGTATCACGTGTCGCTCCCGGGCGGGAAATCGATCACGTTCCTCGACACGCCGGGTCACGAGGCGTTCACGGCTATGCGCGCGCGTGGCGCGCAGGTGACCGACATCGTGGTGCTCGTCGTCGCCGCGGACGATCAGGTCATGCCGCAGACGAAGGAGGCGATCTCGCACGCCAAGAATGCGGGCGTCAAGTTGATCGTCGCGATCAACAAGATCGATCTGCCGTCGGCGAATGTCATGAAGGTCAAGCAGGATCTCTTGGCCGAAGGCGTCGTGCTCGAAGAGTTCGGCGGCGAGACGCTGGCGACGGCGATCTCGGCCAAGAAGGGCACGAATGTCGACAAGCTGCTGGAGCAGATTCTGCTGCAGGCTGAGGTCCTGGACCTGAAGGCCAATCCGGGGCGTCGGGCGACAGGGGCGGTCATCGAAGCCCAGCTCGACCCGGGCAAGGGGCCGGTGGCGACCGTGCTCGTGGAGAACGGCACGCTCAAGGTCGGCGATGATTTCATCGTCGGCATGTACGCCGGGCGTGTGCGCGCGCTGCTCGACGAGCGCAACAAGCCGGTGAAATCAGCGGGACCGGCGATTCCGGTACAGGTGCTGGGCATCGAGAAGGTGCCGAGCGCGGGCGACGTGCTGGTGGTCGTCGAAGATGCGACCGACGCGCGCGAGACGGCACAGAAGCGCGAGCGGCTCGATCGCGAGGCGCGGAATCGGCGGAGCTCGGCGAGAACCGGGGTGACGCTCGAAGACATCATGGCGCAGACCGCGGCTGGTGAGCGGCGGACGCTGCGGATCGTGATCAAGGCGGATCAAGGCGGGCCGGCCGAAGCATTGGCCGACGCGTTGGGGCAGCTCTCGACGGCGGAAGTCGAAGTGCAGGTCATCCATCGTGGCGTCGGCGCGATCAGTGAGAGTGACGTTCTCCTCGCCAAGGCCTCGGGCGCGATCATTGTCGGGTTCCATGTGCGGCCCGACAACAATGCGCGGATGGCGGCCGAGCGCGAAGGCGTCGAGATCAAGCTCTATCGCATCATCTATGAGGCGGTGGCCGAGATTCGGTCGGCGCTCGAAGGGATGCTGCGGCCGGAGGAGCGCGAGGTCATCGATGGCGACGCCGAGGTGCGCGAGATCTTCAAGGTCGCGAAGATCGGCGTCATTGCCGGGTGCTCGGTGCGCTCGGGTGTCATCAATCGCGAAGGTCGCGTGCGGGTCATCCGGAATGGGACCGAGGTCTACATGGGCCGCATCGGGTCGTTGCGGCGCTTCAAGGACGACGTGCGGGAAGTCCGGGCCGGGTTCGAGTGCGGTATCGGCATCGAGAACTTCAACGACCTCAAGGTCGGTGACGTGATCGAGGGCTTCCGGACGGAGGAGCGGGCCCGGACGCTAGCACCGGCGACATGATCTCGGCGCAGCCGAGCTCAGTCCAACCGATGTGCGCTCACGGGACGCGGAGCGGACCGTGAGCGAGAGGCGCCGGCCCGACCGGGTCGGAGAGGCGATCCGGGAGGAAGTGGCCACGTTTCTGGCGGAGGATGTCAAGGATCCTCGCGTCCGCGGGCTCGTCACGGTGACGGGCGCCGAGATCACGCGGGATCTGCGGCATGCGAAGGTGTTCGTCACCGTCATGGGGAGCGAGGCCGAGCAGATTTCGACATTCCAGGGGCTGGAGAGCGCGGCGCACCATCTGCGTTCGCGCGTCGCGAAGGCGTTGCGTTTGCGCGTGGCGCCGGAGATCGAGTTTCGGCCTGATCGGAGCGTGGCGTATGCGGCGCGGATCGACGCGTTGCTCGAGGGCCTGAAGCACCATGGGGGCCCGACTGGCTGACGGCGTGCTGCTCGTCGACAAGCCCGCCGGCTTCACGTCGCACGACATCGTCGCGATCGTCCGACGGCTCGGCGGACAGCGTCGCGTAGGGCATGCCGGCACGCTCGATCCGTTCGCCACCGGGCTCTTGGTCCTCCTGCTCGGCCGGGCGACGCGACTGCTGCCGTATCTCGCCGGCGAGCCCAAGGTCTACGACGCCGTTGTGGCGTTCGGGCGCGAGACCGACACGGACGACGCCACTGGCGTTGCTACTCACGCTGCCCCGCCGCCGCTGCGCGCCGATCTCGACGCAGCGCTGGCATCTCTCACGGGAGCGCTCCAGCAAATCCCGCCTGCGTACTCGGCCAAGCAGCAGGGTGGCCAACGCGCATATGTCGCCGCGCGCCGTGGCGCTCCATTGGACCTCGCACCCGTCGCGGTCACCGTGCACGAGTGGCGCGTCGACGCTTGGGATGGTGAGATGCTGCGAGCAACTGTCACGTGCAGCGGCGGGACGTACGTGCGCGCGTTGGCGCGAGACTTGGGGCGTGCGGCACGGAGTGCCGCGCACCTCGAGACGTTGAGAAGAACACGGAGCGGGCCGTTTCGGGTGGATGAAGCAGCGACGCTGGATGCGTTGGAACAGCGTGGCGTCGAGACGTATCTGAGATCGCCGCTGGAAGGCCTCGAGGGTTTGTGCGTGGAGGCCCTGGACCACGACGCCATCGAGCGGGTCAAGCGCGGCATGCCGGTCGGCGCCACGGCGCCTGGCGCGCGAGCCGCGCTCGTGGATCGCGAGCGACGGCTCGTCGCGGTCGCGGTAAGGGAGGGGACTGAATGGCGACCGCGCGTGGTCATGGGGGACGATGATGCCGAGTGACTGGAGCGGCGACGGAGTCAGCGGACTCCCACCGAGTGTCGACGCGACGGTCGTCACGGTCGGGACTTTCGACGGTGTGCATCGCGGCCACCAGGCAGTGCTCAGCCGCTTGGCTGAGCGATCCCGCGAGACGGGATGGAAGGGCGTGCTCGTCACGTTCGAGCCGCATCCCTTGGAGGTCGTCAATCCAGCCGCTGCGCGGCCGCTCCTCACGGTGGGGGCCGAGCGACAGGAAGTGCTGGCCGAGAGCGGGATCGACTATTGCGCGGTGGTGCCGTTCACGCCGACGCTGTCGCATTACACCGCTGAGCAGTTTGTCGAGGCGGTGTTGCTCGAGCGATTTCATATGCGCGAGCTGCTGAGCGGCTATGACAACGGATTCGGCCGCGGGCGCGAGGGCGATGTCGAGACGCTGCGCGCGATCGGCGTTCGGCGCGGGTTTCGGGTCGAGGTTGTCCCGCCGATGACCAGCGACGATGGACGTCCGATTTCGTCGACGTCTATTCGCCGCGCGGTCGCCGGCGGTGATCTGCGAAGCGCGGCTGCCGGACTCGGCCGGCCCTATTCCGTCAGCGGAGTCGTGTCGCGCGGTCACCAGCGTGGGCGTACGATCGGCTATCCGACGATCAATCTCCCGTTGCCATCGCCGCGGAAACTCTTACCGCCCGAGGGTGTGTACGCCGTCCGCGTGCAGACGCCGGTCGGGCCGTTCGGCGGCATGATGAACCTTGGGCCCAGGCCCACGTTTGGGGAGACCGACGTGACGCTCGAGGCGCACTTGTTCGACGCCAACGCTGATTGGTACGGCGCCCATGTGCGCGTCGAGTTCATCACGCGACTCCGCGACACGCAGAAATTCGACGGCATCGACGCGCTCAAAGCGCAATTGCGGCGTGACGAGGAGCACGCGCGCCGCGCATTGGCCGGCTGAGTCGCTATGCCCAGCGGGCGCTAGAGGTATGGCTGCGCAAGCCACGCCGCGCCATCGCGCAAGCGGTGCAGTAGCGGGCGGCGTTCCACGTCTTCGATCGTCAGTTGCTTTCCCGTGGCGATCTTGTTGTCGAGGATCGATGACAAGCGGGACGCGAGCGGACGCGAGTAGCACTCGACGTTGAGCTCGAAGTTGAGGCGGAGGCTACGCGGGTCGAGGTTGGCGGAGCCGATCAGCGACCACTCGCCGTCGACGATCAGCAGCTTCGAGTGGTCGAAGGGTGGCGCTGAGAGATACACGCGACATCCCCATGCGAGCACTTGGGGGAGCTGGGCGGTCATCGCCCATTGCACCATGCGCAGGTTGCCGTGCTGCGGCAGGACGATATCGACTTGAACGCCGCGCAGCGCCGCGACGCGCAGCGCGTCGATCAGTGGCGGGTCGGGTAGAAAGTACGGCGTCGACAGCCGGATCGACCGCGTCGCGGCCGCGGTCGCGCCGAGGATCACCATGAGCAGCGTCTGAAAGTCGGTGTCGGGGCCATCCGGGATCGCGCGCGCCGTGACGTCGCCGCCGGCTGCGTCAGTGTCGGGCGCCCACGTCGACTCTGGCAAATGCTCGTGCGTCGTGAACTCCCAGTCGACGGCGAAGGCCTGCATGATCTGGCGCACCACGGGTCCGCGCAGGCGGAAGTGCATGTCCTGCGTGGCGTCCGGGCGGTGCAGCGCCAGGATGCACTGGTCGCGGACGTTCATCCCGCCGCAGAATCCGATCGTGCCGTCGACGATCATCATCTTCCGATGATCGCGCAGGTTCACGTACGGGTGCGGGAAGGGAAGCACCGACGGCAGAAAGCGCGCGACGGTCACGCCGCGGCGTTTCAGCTCGTCGACGATCGGCGGATGACTGTATCGTGCGCCGACGCCATCGATGAGCACCCGGACGGCGACGCCGCGCTTCGCCGCGCGCGCGAGCGCCTCGACGAACAGCTCGCCCGCGGTGCCACGGTCGAAGATGTACGTCGCCATGGCAACCGTTCGCTGGGCGCCATTGATCGCCTCCAGCATCGCGGGATACGTCTCATCGCCATTGGCCAGTGGCTCGATCGTACATCCGCCCGCCAGCGGCAGTCGCGTCACGGTTCCGGCGATGCGCGCGACGCCGTGCATCGCGGGGGACGACGCGGTCAGCAGCTCACTCTGCGCCGGCTCGGCGCTCGTTCCGCGCATGAGCGCGGCGCGGTCGGCTGGGTCGAGCGGCGGTCGCTTGCGCATCGGGCCCAGTTGGCGGTTGATGCGGTTGATGCCGAAGACGAGATAGAGGGCTGAGCCGAGGATCGGCGTCAGCCAGACGAGACCGATCCAGCCAATGGCCGATCGGACGTCATCCTTGGTCAACAGGATGTGCGCCGTGACGCCGACGGCCAGGATCACGTGAACGGCCGTGAGGAGTCCGGCGATGGCTGAAGGCGTGGAAAGCATCACCGTCCGAAACTATAGCGATGATGTTGCAACGGCGCCTTCCCGCTATCTAGTATGAGCCTCCGCGAAAACGCTCCACTTCGCTGCGCAAGAAAGGAACGGTCAACCACGTGGTGAGCGTGGTTGTATTTCTTGGGCGAAGGGGAGGGTGACGCCTTCTCGCAGTCGCGTCCGAGAAATATCGGACTGATAGTTTAGTTGGCAGAACACTCGCTTTGTCAACCGAGAGGCGTCAGTTCGATTCTGACTCAGTCCTCCGTTCTCTTGTGCACGTTGCGTGGCTTTTTGCCAGTGCGTATTGTTGATGTGTCGACGGCAACGGGGGGCCTGACAAACCCCTGCGCACCGCGCAACGGAACCCTGCGACTGGAGGACTGAGTCAGCCCCGGGGGGCCGCCGAGAGGCGGCCTCTCGTCATTCCGGCGACCGTTGACCTTGCCGAAGCCGGAAGCGAAGTTTGCCGGCCCGTGAATCCTGACAGTCCCCTGCGGTGCGACCGCCGCCGAGACCCGCGTGCGCGAGGTCATGACGATGCCGCTTGGCGCGCTGGGGCTCGCGGCGTTGGCCTTGCGGGAAATTCGGGCGAGGATAGACGCAGAGGCCGCCTTGCGGGGTTTCGCCCGGGACGATAACCTACAAAGCTATGTCGAATTTGAGGATACGCATCGCCATCGTCCTGGCGCTCATCGGCTTGTCGCTGTGGGCTTTATGGCCGCGCAAAATCACAGAAGCGCGGCTATCAAAGGAAGGAGAAGTGCTCGTCGACCCGACCACGGGTCTGACGCTACTCGACACCGTCTGGCGCATCCCCATTAAAGAAGGGCTCGACCTTCAGGGCGGGATTCACATGGCGCTCGAGGTCAACCAGGACCACGGGACGGTGCCCAACATCAGCGATGCGATCGATCGCGCCAAGACTGTCGTGAGCACGCGCATCGACCAGTTCGGCGTAGCGGAGCCCGTGGTGCAGAAGGTCGGGACCGATCGCATCATCGTCGAGTTACCCGGCGTGAGCGACCCCAAACGGGCGCACGATATCGTGTCGCAGTCGGCGTTCCTCCAATTCCAGATCACCGACAAGACCGAAGCACTCGAAAAGGCGATTCCGCGGATCGATGCGGCGCTCAAGACCGCGAAGGTCGCGAACGTGGCGGGTGCGGCGCAGGCGCCTGGCGCGGCGGGCGGTCAGCAGCAACAGCAAGGGATTCAGGGTCTCTTTACTGGTCCCAATGATACGACGAAGAAAGGCAAGACCGGGGGCGCGAAGCACGATTCGACGTCGGCTGATACCGGGTCGCTCGCCAATACGCTCACCGGTGGCGCCTTCTCGAAGCTCGTGCAGCCGACCGGGCAGATGCCCGGCGAGTACTACGTCCTGAGGTCGGATGTCCAGGTGGTCCAGCATTACTTGGCGGTGCCCGAGGTGCAGGCCGCGTTGCCCCCTGGTAAGTCCATCCGGTGGTCGGCGGATACCGTTGTCCTCGGTGGTCGCGTTTATCGTCCGTTCTATGTCGTGGACACCCGTCCGATCATTACCGGCGAGTATCTGACCGACGCAAACCCCGCGAGTGATCCGGTCGAGGGCACGAAGGTCGAGTTTACGCTGAATCGTGAGGGCGGCCGTCGGTTCCAGACCGAGACCGCGCGTCACGTGAAAGACTATATGGCGATCGTGCTCGACACGCTCGTCATGGGGCGGCCGCCGATCATCGAAGGCGCGATCGGCACGCGCGGACAGATCACCATGGGTGGGCGTGATCTGCAGGCGGCGCAGGACTTGGCGCTTGTTCTGCGAGCTGGCGCGCTCCCTGTGCCGCTCAAGATCGTCGAGGAGCGCGCGATCGGCGCGAGCCTCGGGACCGACTCGGTGCACGCGGGGATCGAGGCGGGAATTATCGCGGTGGCGCTCGTCGTGGTGATCATGCTCGTGTATTACAAGTTCTCTGGATTCTTGGCGGTGTGCGGCCTGACGTTGTACATGCTGTACACGCTGGCGGCGCTCGCCGGATTCGATGCCGTGCTCACCCTCCCTGGCCTTGCCGGGTTTGTGCTCTCGATTGGTATCGCGGTGGATGCGAACGTGCTGATCTTCGAGCGCATTCGAGAGGAGCTCGATCACGGGAAGACGCCACGGCTCGCGATCGACGAAGGCTTCCGGCACGCAATGAGCGCGATCATCGACTCGAACGTGTCCACCGTCCTCACGGCGGCCGTCCTGTATCAGTATGGCAGCGGGTCCGTTCGCGGGTTCGCCGTCACCCTGATCGCGGGCATCCTGGCGTCGATGGTCACGTCGATCTTCGTCGTCCGGACGTTCTATATGATCTGGCTGACTCGCGCCCGCGGCGCCCAAACGATCAGCATCTGATGCTGCGCATATTCTATAACACCCACTACGATTTCATCCGCCCCTGGCGGATCATGGTCGCGCTGACCGTCGGCTTCATCGTCATCGGGCTGGGCAGCCTGTTGTTCAACGGCATCCGCTACAGCATCGATTTCACAGGCGGGACGATCATGCAGTTGCGGTTCGATCAGCCGCCCGATGTGTCGCGGCTGCGGTCGCTCTTGGACCAAGGCGGCGTACACAACGCGGAGATCCAGTCGTTCGGATCGAATCGGGAGTATACGGTCCGGGCGCAAGACCTGGCGGCCTCGCGCGGCGGCGGTACGGACTCGGTCGCGACCGAGGTGCGCGGGATTTTCGACAAGGTGTTCGGCAAGCAATATCAGGTGGTCCGGACCGAGAGCGTCGGGCCGCGCGTCGGGAATGAGCTCCGGAACGGGGCCATCAAGGCGATCCTCCTATCGTTCTTGTTGACGCTGATCTATCTCGCCTGGCGGTTCGAGTGGCGGTTCGGTGTCGCGGCCGTCATCGCGACGGCGCACGACATCTGCACGACGCTGGCGTTCATCAAGCTCATGAACATCGAAGTGTCGCTGACCGTCGTTGCCGGCATTCTGACCGTCATCGGATACTCGTTGAACGACACGATCATTATTTTCGACCGCGTTCGTGAGAACCTGCGCCGGCGGCGGCGGGAGCCCCTGTACGATACGATCAATCGGTCAGTGAACGAGACGCTGCCGCGGTCGGTCATGACGCACGCGACCGCCTTGGCCGCGACGGTGGCACTGCTGATCTTTGCCGGCGAAGTCATCCGGCCGTTCGCGTGGGTGATGGCGTTTGGTATTTTCACCGGAACGTTCTCATCCATCTACGTCGCCGCGCCGGTACTGCTCTGGATCGAGCGGCGGTGGCCGCGCGAGATCTCGAACGCACAGGGCGGCCCCGCCGTCAAGAAGCCGGCGCCGCGATCGCAAAAGCCTACGGAGGCCGCCGGCGTTCGTTGATAGTCACGCCCACCTGGCCGACGCCGCGTTTGTCGACGACGTCGATCAGGTGATCGAGGCCGCGCGTGGTGCTGGCGCGGCCGCTGTCGTATGTATCGGCGAGTCGCAGGCCGCCACGACTGGCGCGCTGCGACTCGCGGCGCGGTATCCCCTGTTCGTGTACGCCACGGCCGGGGTGCATCCCGGCGAAGCCGGTACGTACGACAGGCAGCGGGACGAGCCGTGGATACGCGACGCCGTGGCGGCTGGCGCGGTGGCCATTGGCGAGTGTGGGCTCGACTATCACTATGATCACGTCGAGCCCAAGCGGCAACGAGCCGCCTTCGCCGATCAAATAGGAATGGCCGCGGCATTGGGACGGCCGCTGGTCGTGCACACGCGCGACGCCGAGGCCGATACGATGACCGCCGTGCGCGAGGCTGGGGCGGCCGGCGTGCGCGGGGTCTTGCACTGCTATACCGGGTCCCACGCGCTGGCGGAGACCGCGTTAGGGGTCGGGTGGTACGTCTCGTTTGCCGGCATCGTCACGTTTGCCAAGTGGAACGACGACGCGCTAGTCCGGCTGGTGCCGGAGGATCGTATTCTCGTCGAGACCGACGCGCCGTATCTCGCGCCGGTCCCCAAGCGTGGGCGGCGCAACGAGCCCGCGTTCGCGCGCTATACCGTTGAACGATTGGCCGCGGTGCGGAATACGACGAGTGAGGCCTTCGGCGCCGCAGTCACCGCGAACGCACGGCGCCTGTTAAATTTGCCCATCCCATTGGAGTGACCATGAGCGTCCCCTCCGACATTGAGATTGCACAGCAGGCCAAGCCCCGTCCGATCGTGGATGTCGCCGCCGATCTCGGGCTCACTCCGGATGATCTCGATCTGTACGGGAAGTACAAAGCGAAGATCCCGCTCGAGCTGACGGCGCGTCCTCCGCGCGGGCGGCTCGTCCTCGTGACCGGAATCAACCCGACAGCGGCTGGCGAAGGGAAGACGACGACCACAGTTGGGCTCACGCAAGCCTTTCGGAAGCTCGGCACGAATGCCGTCCTGTGCATCAGGGAGCCGAGCCTGGGGCCCGTGTTCGGCGTCAAAGGGGGCGCGGCGGGTGGTGGGTATGCGCAAGTCATCCCGATGGAGGATATCAATCTCCATTTCACGGGCGACTTCCACGCGATCTCGAGCGCGCACGCGCTGTTGTCGGCGATGCTCGACAATCACTTGACGCAGGGGAATCCGCTGTCGATTGATCCGCGGCGCATTACGTGGCCGCGGACGATCGATATGAACGATCGGGCGCTCCGGGATTGCGTCATCGGGCTCGGTGGTGTCGCGAACGGCGTCGTGCGCGAGGAACGGTGGGTCATCATTCCCGCGAGCGAGGTCATGGCCATCCTCGCATTGGCGACGAGTCAGGCGGATCTCGAAGCGCGGCTCTCGCGCATTATCGTCGGTGGGACAGCCGGTGCCGACCGCAAGCCTGTGCGGGCTGGGGATCTCAAGGCGTCCGGCGCCATGGCGCTTTTACTCAAGGACGCGATTCGGCCCAACCTCGTTCAGACTCTCGAGGGCGGGCCCGCGTTCGTACACGCCGGGCCATTCGGCAACATCGCCCATGGGTGCAACAGCATCTTGGCCACGCGCTCGGCCCTCGGTCTCGCGGATATTGTCATCACTGAAGCGGGGTTCGGGTCCGACCTCGGCGCCGAGAAATTCTTCGACATCAAGTGTCGGTTTGGCGGCCTCAAGCCCGAGGCGGCGGTCCTCGTGGCGACCGTGAGGGCGTTGAAGCTCAACGGTGGCGCCAACAAGAATGATTTGAAGCGCGAGGATATTGGCGCGTTGGAGAAAGGGCTGCCGAATCTCGACCGGCACATCCAGAATGTGAAGCAATTCGGCATGCCGGTGGTCGTTGCCGTGAACCGGTTTATTACGGATAGCGATCGCGAGTTGCAGATGGTCGCGGATAGGGCCAGAGCACACGGGGCACAGGCTGCGCTCTGCGACGTGTGGGAAAAGGGTGGCGCCGGTGGCGTAGAGCTCGCGCGCGCGGTGCAAGGGTTGCTCGACAGCAAGACAGCCAACTATGCGCCACTCTATCCCGCGACTTTGCCGATTCGCGATAAGATCGACACCATCGTGAAGAAAGTGTACGGGGGCGACGGCGTCGATTATACGGCGAAGGCCGAGCGGTCGATCGAGTATCTGGAGTCGATCGGGCTCGGCGAGACGCCGGTCTGTATGGCGAAAACGCAGTACTCGTTCACCGATGATGCGACCCGACTCGGCGCGCCGAAGGGATTTCGGATTACGGTCAACGAAGTGTATCCGGCGGCCGGCGCCGGGTTCGTGGTGGCGCAGGCCGGGGATATTATGACCATGCCGGGATTGCCGAAGGAGCCGGCGGCGGAGCGGATGGCGGTGCACGCCGATGGCTCGATTGTGGGCCTCTTTTAACCCTCGGGTACATGCATACGGTTGAGACGAGCAAGGCGCCGAAGCCGGTGGGTCCGTACGCGCAAGCGACCATCGCGCATCACTTCCTCTTCACGGCGGGTCAGGTGGGGCTCGATCCCGCGACCGGTCAGATCGTGACGGGCGGCGTCATTCCACAAACGCAGCAGGCGCTCGCGAACCTCACGGCGGTGCTGGCCGAACGACAGCTGACGTGGGCGGATGTCGTGAAGACGACGGTCTATCTCGCGAACATGGCCGACTTCGACGCCATGAACGAGGTGTACGCGAAGGTCATGAATGGCGCGCGGCCCGCGCGGTCGACCGTGCAAGTCGCGGCGCTGCCCAAGGGCGCCGCGGTGGAGATCGATGCGGTGGCGGCGATGAAGAAGGACAAGGGGAGCGATTCCTGAAGCACACGCGGGAAGAGATTTTTCGGCTGACCGAATTCGCGCGGTGCGCGGGGTGAGCGTCGAAAATGGGTCCGGGTGACCTGTCG
Source organism: Gemmatimonadaceae bacterium (assembly GCA_035570055.1). Classification (GTDB taxonomy): domain Bacteria; phylum Gemmatimonadota; class Gemmatimonadetes; order Gemmatimonadales; family Gemmatimonadaceae; genus DASRDS01. The sequence continues at coordinate 14,542 of DATMLM010000010.1, read as the reverse complement.
CGGGCGCTCGCTCCGCTCACGCCGAGCGAAGATCCACGCCTCATCGTCGGTCGAGAGACCTTCGATGACGCGGGGATCTTTCGGCTGTCCGACGATCTCGCGCTCGTGCAGACCGTCGACTTCTTTGCGCCGATCGTGGATGACCCGTTCACGTACGGGCGGGTCGCCGCGGCGAACGCGCTGTCGGACGTCTATGCGATGGGTGGCGAGCCGCTGACCGCGCTCAACATCGTCGGGTTTCCCGTCAAGAAGCTCCCGATCGAGGTGCTGACCGAGATTTTGCGCGGCGGGCAAGCGGCGGTGCAGGAGGCTGGAGCGGTCATCGTCGGCGGGCATACCGTCGAGGACGAGGAGCTCAAGTACGGGCTCTCCGTCACCGGGCGCGTGGATCCGCGGCGCATCTTGACCAACGCCGGGGCTCGCGTTGGCGATCGGCTGTTGCTCACGAAGCCCATCGGGACGGGGCTCATCTCGACCGCGTTCAAGAAATGGCGCGGGAAGATGCCGGCCGAGGTCGAGACGCGCATGATCGAGGTCATGACGACACTCAATCGTGACGCGGCGCGCGCGGCCGTTGCGCTCGGCGTGTCGTGCGCGACGGACATCACCGGGTTCGGGCTTCTCGGCCATGCGTCGCACGTGGCGAGAGCCAGCCACGTAGGGCTGCGCATCACCGTCGATCGCGTGCCTGTGCTCGATGGGGCCGGGCAGGCTTTTGAGCGCGGCGCGCGGACGGCTGGAGGCGAGCGGAACGACGCATATCTGAAACCCCTGGTGGACTGGGGGGTAGGGCGAACGGCGTTCGAGAAGGCACTGCTCGTCGATCCCCAGACCTCTGGGGGGCTATTGATCGCAGCGGCACCTGATCTCGTGGCCGAGTATGTTCAGCGCGTTCCCGGTGCGGCCGAGATTGGCGTCGTGGTCGAAGGGGACGGTCGCATTGAGCTCATGTAGGGGGGTGGATGGGGCCTGGTGGTCCTCTCGGTCTTCAAAACCGCTGCGACCCGACTCGTTCGGGTTTGGTGGGTTCGATTCCCACGCGCTCCCGGTTGCTGGTACTTGCGCTGCTGCTGTTCTCGGCATCGATCGCGGGAGCCCAGCAGCAGGATAGCACGAGGGCCGGAGTGTCGCGGCCGGCGCCGTCGCATCGGGCGCCGCGCGTCGATACCGTGAAAGGCCCGCCGATTCCTCCGGGACGCGCGTTCTTGTATTCGCTGCTCGTCCCCGGCCTCGGACAAGCGAAGCTCGATCGCGCGTGGACCGGCGCGCTGTTCGCGGGTGTCGAAGTGCTCGCGCTCTCGCGGTGGGAGCAAGCCGCGAGGGATCTCAAATATGCGCAGACCCATCGAAACGATAGCGTCGCGCTCTACGACTCCGTCGTGAATGGAGTCGTGCAGATCAACGACACGACGGGCAAGCCGATCGAGATATTCAACTACAACCCGTACTCGTCTTCACGCGTCGGCGCGCGCAAGCTGCACGTCGAAGACTGGATCGCGGTGATCATCTTCAATCATCTCATCTCCGGCGCCGACGCGTTCGTCGAGGCGCAGCTGTGGGATCTGCCGAGTCGCATCTCGGCGTTCCGCGCGCCGGATGGCTCGACTGTGGTGGCGATCTCACTCCCTATTCGCGCACCTCCTTTATGACGACCGCACCGATCGGCGTATTCGACTCCGGACTCGGCGGGCTCACCGTCGTACGGGCATTGGTGGCGCGCCTCCCGCGGGAGTCGATCATCTATGTCGGCGACAGCGCGCGCGTGCCATACGGGCCGAAGAGTCCCGACACCGTGCGCCGGTATGCGAAGGAGATCGCGGCATATCTGGTTGGAGAAGGGGTCAAGGCGGTGGTGGTGGCATGCAACACGGCGACCGCGCACGCGTTGCCGATGCTCAGAGAGACGCTGTCGGTGCCAGTCGTTGGCGTCATCGAGCCCGGCGCGCGCGCCGCGGTGCGGGCGACGAAATCCGGGCCGATCGGCGTGATCGGCACCGTCGGCACGATCGCGTCCGGCGCCTACGAGAAGGCGATCGCCGAGATCAACCCCGAGCTCACGGTGATGTCGACGCCGTGCCCATTGTTCGTGCCGCTGGTCGAAGAAGGGCTGCTGGAGCACAAGGCCACGCGGCAGATCGTGAAGCTGTACCTCAAGCCGCTCGCCGCGACCGGCATCGATACGCTGATCCTGGGCTGCACGCATTACCCATTGCTCGTCGAACAGATCGCCAATCGCGTGGAGGGCGTGACGCTGATCGACAGCGGGGCCGAGACGGCGATCGAAGTGTCGATGGTGCTGCAGCAGGCGCAGATCGAGGCGCCGCCGAAGGCGTCACCGACCTATCGCTTCATCGCCACGGACGCCCCGGAGCAATTCCTCCGTTCCGCCCGCCGGTTCCTCGGTCCCGGGCACACGATCAAGCGCGTTGAGACGCTGAACGTGACCTGACTGGAGCCAAGCGTTGAGCGAGATCTTCTCGGGCGTGACCATGAGAAATGTCGGCCCGGGCTCTTTGGGTCCGCTGATCCACGCGCCGGCGTTCGCGTAGACGCCGCCCCCCTTCATGCGCTCGATCGTCGCGACGTGCGAATGTGCGAGCACCAGGAGCTCCAGGCGCGGGTCCGCGATGAGTGTCTTCTCGGCCACCGCGCGGAGGCCGGCACCGCCATCGCGGGCGCTGTAGGTCCGGCTGGCGTGCGAGCTGCGCGTGGCCAGCCAGGTCGCCAGGTCCGCGGGCAGCCACCGATACGCGCGCACGGCCGTCGGGTGGCGGATCACGGCCCGGAGGGCGCGGTACCGGCGGTCTTCCGTCTCGCGGAGGCCGTCACCGTGCTCGATGCGCGCGCTCCAGCCGCCGAGCGTGCCTTCCCACGGGCCGACGTGATACTCGACGCCGACGTCCGTTCTGAGCATCTCGCCGCCCCAGCAGTCATGGTTGCCGGCGATCCACAGGACCGGGACTCCGCGTTCGCGAAGGTCCGCCAGCGCGGCGAGGACGCGGAAGCTCGAGCGTGGGATGACGGTGCGCCACTCGAACCAGAAGTCGAAGAGGTCCCCGTTGATCACGAGGCTGCCGTCCGTGATTCCCCGGAGGAACTCACGGAGGGCTTTTTCGCCCCCATCCCACGGCGATCCAACGCCTAAGTGGGCATCGGAAAAGACATACACAGGGGCGGGGAGAACCGTCATGTCTGTATGGAGTTTACCATACCGGCTAACTTGCCGGCCATGGGAGGGCGACCGATTGCGACGGAGCTTCGCGTCCGATATGCGGAAACCGACCAGATGGGGGTCGTGTATCACTCGAATTACCTGATCTGGTGCGAGATCGGCCGTACCGACTATATCCGCGCCCTCGGCACGCCGTACGCCGAGTTGGAGCGGAACGGTGTCGCGCTGGCAGTGTCTGAAGCCTCGTTGCGGTGCCACGCACCGGCCCGGTACGACGATATCGTGCGGGTCGAGACCCTTCTCACCGACGTTCGATCCAGAACCGTGACCTTCGACTATGTCATTGTCCACGCAGGCACCGGCGCCCGTCTCGCGACCGCTCGCACGATCCTCGTCTCGCTCGATCGTGAGGGCAAAGTCTCCGCGCTCCCGGGCGACGTTCGCGCTTTTCTGTCTAACGGCATCGGCGGCTAGCTTCGCGCTCGCCTGTGGTGGCGGGCACAAGGCGCCGGAGACGAAGCCCACGACAGTCGTCGCGCAGTTCACGGCGTTTCCCGACTCGGAAGCGCTGCGCTACGCGGAACTGCTGGCCATGGTCGACGCGCATCGCGTCGATGAGGTGCTGATCAAGTCGGCCCTCGGCAAGACGCTGACGACCGCGCTGCGCGTGGAGGCCGCGCGCGCCGCGGGTCAGGTCCGGGCGCGGAACGTGGCGCCGGTGCTGCGCACGCTGCTCATCGAGCGCGACACCGCGGTCGCCGCCACGGCCGCGTTCGCGCTCGGCCTCATGGCCGACACGCCGAGCGTCAACCTGCTGGCCCAGTCGATCTCGGCTGCGCCAGTGTATGTGCCGCTCACGCGCAATGGCGGACAGGGCGGTGGCGGCATGGGCGGCGGCGGATACGGCCAACAGCCGAACGCGAGGGTGACGCAGTCACGAGTCCCGGTCGCCGTTGTGGCGGCGCCGCTGGCGAGAGAGGCTGCGTGGTCGCTCGGTGAGCTGGGCGATCCGGGACGGAAGGCTATCGAGACCGCGCTCCGGGGCGGTTTCGCGACGTCGATCGTGCTGTATGCGGCGGCCAAGCTCAGGCCCGTACCGACGACGCTTCTCACGCCATACATCACGCCTGGCAACACGGCGCTGCTGCGCGCGGCGGTATATGCCGTGACGCGGTCGCGTGCCGCGGCCGGCGTGCGCGTGCTCTTGCTGCCGGCGGCGTTTCGGGCGCGGGACGCCGAGACGCGCGAATGGGTCGCTCGTGGGCTCGCGCGTTCGGCGGCGGGCGATTCGCTCGGGAATTATGCGGTCACGGTCCTCGACTCGATGGCGCACGACAGCGTCGCCTATGTCCGGATCGCCGCGCTCAACTCGCTCCGCGGATATGGTGCGGCGGCGCGCGCGCCGGTCGTCATTGCGCTGCGCGATGACGATCCGAACGTGCGGATCACGGCCGCGCGAGCACTGGACTCGACGCTCGCTGGCGCGCCCCGCGGTGACTGGGTCCATGCGTACGGCGAAGACACGTCGTTCGCGTTTCATGCGGTGGTATTGATGGCGGCGGTCCGGAACGGCGTCATTCTGCCGGAGTTGGACCACGACAACCCGGACCGGTGGCAGCGCTCGGGCGATTGGCGATTCCGTGCGGCGGCCGCGATGGCCGGAACCGGCGCCTCGATGGAGCGGATTGTCGATCTCACGTTACCGCTCACGCGCGATCCGGATCCGCGCGTACGGGCGGCGGCGTATGACGTGTTCGCCGAGGCAGCGGGGCAGAGCGCTGGTGGGACGCCGCATCCCTGGCGGCGTGAGTACATGCTGACCGCGGTCCGTGACCCCGACATCGCGGTGCGGGCGGTGGGCCTGGGCGGTCTCGCCGACATCGCGACGGCGGAGGATGTGCCGGTGGTTGCCGATGCGTATCAGGCCGCGATCGCGGACACCGGGAACGAAGCACGGCTCGCGGCGGTTCGCTGTCTCGTGGGGATTTGGAGGAGGGATAGCGCGCACGTGGGCGATGACGCGAAGGCGAAAATCGCCGCGCTGCCGGTGACCGATGACGCGGCGTTGCTGGATGCGGCGCGTGGTGTGACGGTGCTGGCGGCCTGGCGGCCGGAGAACGGCCGGCCGGCGCCGCATCCGACCGATTGGTACCTCCGGGTCGTGCACGAGATCGTGGAGCCGAGTCTCCGCGGGCAGGCGCCGCAGGCGACTGTTCAGACGGCAAGGGGGAATATCACGATCGAGTTCTTTGGCGCGGACGCGCCGCTCACGGTGGATAATTTCCTGACGCTCGCGAAACGCGGATTCTACAAAGGACTGAATTTCCATCGGGTCGTGCCCGCGTTTGTGGTGCAGGACGGTGATCCACGTGGCGATGGTCGCGGCGGTCCCGGCTATGATATCCGTGATGAGCTCGACCGGCGGCGGTACGTACGGGGAACCGTGGGGATGGCGCTCGACGGGCCGAATACCGGAGGGAGCCAGTACTTCATCTCGTTGGGCACGGAGCCGCATCTGGACGGGCACTATACGGCGTTCGCCAGGGTCACCTCGGGCGACGCCGTGCTCGATCAGATCACGCAGTGGGATGGGATCGACAACATCGTGCCGCTGGTCCGCGTCGTTACTCCATGAGGAGAGTGGTCGCCCTCACGATAATACTTACGGCATGCGCGCCTCCGATGGCTGGCGAGCTCAAGGGCATAGCGCCAGCGACGCCCACGAGGCTGCCCTCCGCTGTGTTGCCTGCCAGCCATGGGAAGCTCACGTTTCGTTGGGAGTACCGCGATCGTGATCTGCTTGCCAGAGGTGAGGGCCGGGCGCTGATTGCTCCGCCCGACAGCGCGCGTTTGGACTTTGCGGTGGCGGGTGGGATGGGGTCGGGGCACGCGTGGCTTTTCGCTGATACGGTCGTCTCCGGGGGAGGGGGAGATCGCATCAAGCGATATCTTCCTTCGCCGGTGGTGCTGTGGGCCGCGCTGGGCCGGTTTCGGGTTCCGGCGACGGACACGGCGATGCGGGTGGATGGCGACACGCTACGAGCGGATCTCAGTACGAGCGGGGGTGATCCCGCGAAGAGCAGTGTGTGGCGTGTGGCCTTCGCGGATGCTCGCTTGGTAGGGTTGGAACGATTGAGTGCGGGGCGCGTACGCGAGACCGTGGTGCGGCGGAGAAACGACGACATACGGTTCGAGAATCCGTCGGCCGGACGGTCTCTGACTCTGACCCATGTGCGCAGTGATACGGTGGCCGAGATCGACCCAGAGCTCTGGCATCGCTAGGAGTATTCTCGCGGTAATCGCCGCGGGTATGCTCAGCGGCTGCTTTTGGAAATACGGCTTCCATGGCGGGGGCCTGCCGCAGAACATCAAGACGATCGCGGTCGAGCCGTTCGAGAACAATACGCCGACGCCCGAGCTCCAGAAGAACATTTTGGACGGGTTGCGAGCCGTTACCGGATCGCGGCTCGGCCTGCGCGAGGTTGGCGAGGAGCACGCGGATGCGATCCTCAAGGGGACCATCCAGCGCTACGACATCGACGTGCCCGTCGGGTATTCCGGCGGCCGCATCACTGGCGCGACGGCGACGGCGACGACGACGCAGCGCCGATTGGAGCTCCAGATCGATGTCGAGATCGACGAGCAGGCGACCGGGCGGATCCTGTGGCAGCGCAAAGGGCTCGTCGAGGCCGGCGACTATCCCGACGGCGGCGAGTTACAAGGGCGGGCTCAGGCCGTCAAGAAAGTTGTGAACGACGTTGTCGAAGGGGCCCAGTCCCAATGGTGACGCGCCTGCGCAGCCGGCGTGGTGGCGTCAAGCTGGGGTGCTTTCTCGCCATGGCCGTCCTCGGCATTGGCGGATGGGCGGGCATGTACGTCGGCGACGCGTACTGGAAGTACTATCAGTACGCCGACGCGTTCAAGCAGGAAGCGAAGTTCGCCGGGCACTATACGGACCGGCAGATCAAGCAGCATTTGCGGTCGATGGCGGACTCGCTGGTGCTGCCGGATGACGCGTACGAGATCGTTGTCGAGCGGGGGCGGCATCACATCGTGATCGACAACCAGTATTATGCTCATGTGAACATGGGCGTCATTACGCGCGATTTCTTCTTTAATCCGCACGCCGAGGCGGATTTCTGATTCGAGCGCCCCGCTCGAAAGTGATGTCGTTGGAGGAGGCCCGCCGGTGGCGCCGAGCGCAGACCGGCAGGGTCGTGTTCACGAACGGCGTCTTCGATCTGTTGCATTCCGGCCACGTCGACCTGTTGACTACGGCTCGCGGTTTCGGCGATGCGCTGATCGTCGGCGTGAACAGCGATGCCTCGGTGCGGCGGTTGAACAAGGGGCCCGAGCGCCCGCTGCGCTCCGAGGCCGACCGCGCGTATGTTTTGGCGGCTTTCGAGGCCGTCGACGCCGTGGTGATCTTCGATGAGGACACGCCACTCGCGATTGTGACGGCACTCGAGCCGGACGTGCTGGTCAAAGGCGGCGATTATCGCGAGGAGACGATCGTGGGCGCAAAGGAAGTCCGTGCGCGGGGCGGCGAGGTAGTCGTGGTGCCACTACTCGAGGGACACTCGACCACGTCGATCGTCGACCGCATCCGTGGCCGCTAGACCGGGCGGTCGCGCGGCGGGTGCGCTGCGGCCCATCACCATGGAGCGCGGTATCGTCCCGTACGCCGAGGGGTCGTGTCTCGTGTCGTTCGGCGATACGAGGGTGTTGTGTGCCGCCACGGTCGAAGACGGCGTGCCGGGATGGCGCAAAGGCAGTGGCCTCGGGTGGATCACGGCGGAGTATGCGATGTTGCCGCGGGCGACGCGGACGCGGGTGCCGCGGGAGCGCGGGCAGCTCGGGGGGCGCACGCAGGAGATTCAGCGGCTGATCGGCCGGAGCATTCGGGCGATGATCGAGGATTTCACGTTTGGCGAGCACACGCTGCGGTTGGACTGTGACGTGATGCAGGCCGACGGTGGGACTCGGACGGCGGCGATTACGGGGGCGTGTGTGGCCGCGGTTGATGCGTTCGCGTGGATGGCGGAGACTGCTCGGGTGAGTGTGAGTCCGGTCAAGCAGCGGGTGGCGGCGGTGAGTGTCGGCATTGTCGATGGCGACGTGCGGCTCGACCTCGAGTATGAAGAGGACGTGAAGGCCGCGGTCGACATGAACATTGTGATGGCCTCGGCCGAGTCGTTTGTCGAGGTACAGGGGACTGGGGAGCACGGGACGTTTTCGCGGTCACAGCTGAACGCGTTGCTCGACCTGGCGTCGAAGGGGATCGCCGAGCTCGATGGGTGGCAGCGTCGTGTGTTGGGTGTGACGTGAAGACCATGAAGAAGGCGCCGATTCTGCTGGCGACGAGGAATCCCGGGAAGCTCAAGGAGCTGCGGCCGTTGTTCGCGGCGGTTGGGTATCCGGTGACGGATCTCGCCGAGTTTCAGCTCGAGGCGGATGAGGGTGAGGTGGATGTGGAGGCGTTTGATTCGTTCGAGGCGAATGCGCTCGCGAAGGCCCGGTATTTTTACGAGATCTCGGGCGGTGTCGCGACGGTGGCGGATGATTCGGGGCTCGAGGTGCCGGCGCTGGGTGGTGCGCCGGGGGTGCGGAGCCGGCGATTTAGCACGGCGGGCACGGACGCGGCGAACAACGCGAAGTTGTTGGAGGCCATGAAGGATGTGTCGGATCGTTCGGCGCGATTCGTGTGTGCGGCGGCGTTTGTTGGGCTCGGTTCGGAGATGGTGCGTCTCGGCGCTACGCATGGAGTGATCACTGGCGCGCCGCGCGGGTCGGGTGGGTTTGGGTATGATCCGTTGTTCGAGTCCGTCGAGCTCGGTAAGACGTTTGGCGAGGCGACGCTCGAGGAGAAGGCGCGTGTGAGTCACCGCGCGCGGTCGTTCGCGGCGCTGCTTGCGGCCCTGCAGGCCCAAAACAGTTGACCAGAGCGGTCGAAGTCGCCGATGCCCACCCCGTCTACCGCCACGCTGCCTAAGCCCAAGTTCGAGGAGGAGTTCGAGGACATTGTGGTTGATGTTTTCTCGAGGGTCTGGGGAGCGCGCATTCAGAGGAACGGCCGCAGGGGGCAGTCGCAAAACGGCGTCGACGCCTACGGCACGCCTCCGCACTTGGCCGGCCGGTATGCCGGTATCCAAAGCAAGAGGGTCCAGACACTGACGATCGCGGATGTCCGCTCGGAGCTCGCGAAGGCGGAGACGTTCGTGCCGGCGTTGGCGGAATACGTCATTGCCACGACAGCAGATCGCGACGTGACACTCCAACATGATATTCGAGATCTCGACACTGGCCGCCGCCAATCCGGGCGTTTCCCGGTCAGCATTTGGTTCTGGTCGGACATTGCGCGAGAGCTCGCTCGTCACTCCGACCTCGTCGAGACGCACTTCCCCGGCTGGATACCGGGCTCAGCTACTTCCGTCACGGCGCGGACCGTGCCGCCCCGACCATACGTCGACTGGGGATCGTTCTATCCGATGCCAACCGAAGCTGGGCCGAGGTCGTCGACGCACTTTGAGCTCACGGTACGTCCGATTCGCGCTCTACCGCTCACGATTGACGGTGACTTGTTGGACGAGTTTCGGCAGCACGTCGAGCGCGCGTTTGGGATTACTGACACGGAACCCCCGCGCCGTCTCACTTCGGCATACGCCGTCGACCTCGTGTGGCGAGATCTGCCCCTTCGAAGTGCACGCCATTGGCGACGTGGCCAAGACGGTTCGGTTGGCTACGTGACAACAATCGAAACGATGGCTGCGCCGGGACTATGCTCATTGTGGGACGTGACGTACGACGCGTTGCTGTTTTGTCAGCTGGTCAGGGAGTTGCCACTCGACCGGGATGTGACTTTCACGCTGGATTTCCAGCCGGGAGGATTGCGTCCAGTGCCGGGTCCACTGGCTCCGACGTTTGTGGGGCGGCGATTGGATCCGCTTCCTGATATACCCGCGCTGCTCGCCCCAGCCGATTCCCAGCAGACGTTCAGAGGCTGCACGGACACGTTCACACCGGAGGAATTGGCGCGACCGTTCGTCAAATTGGCGAGCCTCTTTGTGGACCGTTGGCGTCCGATGTTCGACCTGGCATCGCTTCGCATTGAGCCACTCGCCGCGCACCTCGAACAAGTCGCCGTGGGCGAGCTCGGTTGGAGCCTGGCGCCAATGGGTGCGCGTTAGCGCGGTCTGTCCGGAAACAGGCCCGGCATCCAGCGCGAGGCCAGGGCGGCGGGGAAGGCGAGCCGGAGCGGAGCACGTGGACTGTTCGACGCTAGAACGCGCTTGTCGAGAAGAGCGGTGACAATGCGGCGAGCCTGCCGGTCGCCTGTGCCCACGACACCGTCAACTTCTCCCCGGGGCAGCTCTCCGCGGTAGAGTATGGCTTCCAGAATAGCGCCAGATTTTGCGGGTAGTGCGCCGGCGCGGACCTCTTCTTCTGCCCATACCAGAATTCGTGAGCGCAGTCGGTCGGGCTGCATAAGGTCCTCCATGAACGAGACCTGGTCGATGCAGGTCGTGAGGAAAAATCGTGTGAACTCCGCGAGCGCTTCTTCGCTCAGCGCTCCCCGGCCGTCGAGGTCGTTCCGACGGGGCCTGTCGCAGTTGGCGAGTAGCGCTTTGTACTCAGCGACGTTTCGAGCCAGGCCGCGCGCGATGGACCACACGCCACCCGTATCCAGGATATCGAGCAGCAAGGCGTGAGATGTGAGACGCGCTACGCGGCCATTGCCGTCGAGGAAAGGATGCATCCAGAGCAACCGGTGATGGATGGCGGCTGTGGCGACGAGCAAGTCAGCTTTGCCGAGATGTGCGTAGACCTGTTGAAATCGTTCGAGAAAGCGAGGCAAGGCGCCGGGACTGATCGCGATGTGATTGCCTACCTTTACGTCGCGCCGTCGAAGCTCACCAGGGATGACTCGGACACGTTCTTTCGTGATGGGATCGTCGACCCAGAGCAAATCATCGGGAAGCAATTCGCAGAAACGGCGATGCGTTTCCGTGATGCCTGCAGTGGTAATGGCGCGTTTGTCTTTGAGGCCTCCAGTATCGATCCATTGCTGTACCGCGATGTGCGCTCGTGCTTCGAGTTGTAGATCACGCTTGTGGGCATCACTGCTATAGTCGTTTTTCAGTGCCCGCTCGATCTCGATCGGGTGAGTGTCATGACCCTCGATGAGATTCGAGTAGTAGCAGTTCATGGCGCGCACGAGATCGGCGAGCGATGACAGGAGAGAAGCCGGCAGACTGCGTCGAAAGCCGGCGGACTTTTGTGTGAGGTCGAGGGCGAGATCGTTGAGTGGTCCGCGATGGCGCGATGCGTCGGAGATGTACAGAGGCTCCATCTCTGACACGGTTTCACCGCGGTCCGCCGGTAGGATGTCCGGTTCCATGTCCACTCATTTGACTCTGTAAGTATTGGATTAACAGTATATTATGCACGCTACAATCGCAAGCATGGCCGGTACGATGTCCGCAACTGTGTCCACTGTGCGGATTTGCGCTGATTGCTCGAGGCAACCTGTGTTGAGCTAAGTGTTGACCGTGTTTACGGCTCCGGTTACGTTACGCGGCTCGACTTTACTGTTTGGAAGGGTGATAGACGGGGCGTAGCGTAGCCTGGTATCGCGCCTGCTTTGGGAGCAGGAGGTCACCGGTTCAAATCCGGTCGCCCCGATGTGCGGTACTTAGCGACTCAGGCGCCAGTAGCTCAGGTGGATAGAGCAACAGCCTTCTAAGCTGTGGGTCGGGGGTTCGAGTCCCTCCTGGCGCGTGTCAGGATACGTCGCACCCGTAGCTCAATTGGCAGAGCATTCGACTCTTAATCGACAGGTTGTAGGTTCGATTCCTACCGGGTGCATAGAAGGCAGGACTGATCGCTAGAGAGCAGGACTGTTCGGTAGTGGGGGGGTCTGGGGGACGTTGTTGGGGGTTTGTCCCCCAGAGGAGAACCGATGGCATTTGCCAGGTTTTTTTGGCAAATGCGACCCCGAGCAGCGAAGCGCGAGGGGTTGACCAGAAGGTGACACCCCTGTATAGTTAAAGGCTCTGGCGCACTTGCGCCGGAACCAAAATGCAAGACGCTTTTTGATAATTGAAATCGAGATTGGGGATGTGCGAGGCGACTCATTGATCCGACGTTTTTCAGGACGTCGGGGAGAGTCAACTCTGACATTTTCTATAGTGATTCGGATACGCTGCCACGCGAGGCAGCGTGGCAGCGTTTCTCGAGAGCTAATCAACTCTATTGGAGAGTTTGATCCTGGCTCAGGACGAACGCTGGCGGCGTGCTTAACACATGCAAGTCGTGGGCACCAGCAATGGTGACCGGCGAACGGGTGCGTAACACGTGAGCGACCTACCGATTCGTGGGGGATAGCCGGCCCAACGGCCGGGTAATACCGCATACGCCAAGTGGACCGCATGGTCTGTTTGGGAAACCTCCGGGGCGAATCGAGGGGCTCGCGGCCTATCAGCTAGTTGGCGGGGTAATGGCCCACCAAGGCATCGACGGGTAGCTGGTCTGAGAGGATGGCCAGCCACATTGGGACTGAGAAACGGCCCAGACTCCTACGGGAGGCAGCAGTGGGGAATCTTGCGCAATGGCCGAAAGGCTGACGCAGCGACGCCGCGTGTGGGATGAAGCTCTTCGGGGTGTAAACCACTGTTGCCCGGGACGAACGGCGGAATTTATTCCGCGTGACGGTACCGGGTGAGGAAGCACCGGCTAACTCCGTGCCAGCAGCCGCGGTAATACGGAGGGTGCGAGCGTTGTCCGGAATCACTGGGCGTAAAGGGCGCGTAGGCGGCTCGTGCAAGCGGGCGGTGAAAGCCCGGGGCTCAACCCCGGGTCAGCCGAACGGACTGCGGAGCTGGACCAGACTAGAGGCTCGTGGAATTCCGGGTGTAGCGGTGGAATGCGTAGAGATCCGGAAGAACACCGGTGGCGAAGGCGGCGAGCTGGGGTCTGTGTGACGCTGATGCGCGACAGCGTGGGGAGCAAACAGGATTAGATACCCTGGTAGTCCACGCCGTAAACGATGGGCACTAGGTGCCCGGGGGAGCGACCCCTCGGGTGCCGTCGCTAACGCATTAAGTGCCCCGCCTGGGGAGTACGGCCGCAAGGCTGAAACTCAAAGGAATTGACGGGGGCCCGCACAAGCGGTGGAGCATGTGGTTTAATTCGACGCAACGCGAAGAACCTTACCTAGGCTTGACATACACGTGATGGCTTCCAGAGATGGGAGCTTCCCTTCGGGGCACGTGCACAGGTGCTGCATGGCTGTCGTCAGCTCGTGTCGTGAGATGTTGGGTTAAGTCCCGCAACGAGCGCAACCCTTGCCCCCTGTTGCCAGCGGCGCCGTCAGGCGGCCGGGGACTCTGGGGGGACTGCCGGTGCCAAACCGGAGGAAGGTGGGGACGACGTCAAGTCATCATGGTCCTTACGTCTAGGGCTACACACGTGCTACAATGGACAGTACAGAGGGATGCGAGGTAGCAATGCCAAGCCAATCCCAAAAGCTGTCCTCAGTTCGGATTGTCGCCTGCAACCCGGCGGCATGAAGCTGGAATCGCTAGTAATCGTGGATCAGCATCGCCACGGTGAATACGTTCCCGGGCCTTGTACACACCGCCCGTCACGCCATGGAAGCGACGAGCGCCCGAAGTCAGTGTCGGAACCCGCAAGGGGCCAAGCTGCCGAAGGCGAGCGTCGTGACTGGGGCGAAGTCGTAACAAGGTAGCCGTAGGGGAACCTGCGGCTGGATCACCTCCTTAACGGAGCGACGAGTAAGGGCACATTTCGTAAGAGATGCGCTCGGAAAGTCCTCACGTAGTCGACGCCTCGACACATTTCCCAATCTCGATTTTGATTTCTGATTATTCGGGCGGAGCCCGGATTTTTTTTGCTGTTTGACAACTGTTCGTCGGTAGTGATCGTGGGAAACGAATCCAACGCGAGACGTTGAATACGTTGAACACATCGTAGATCGCGCGTGCTCTGCTTGAACACGAATTGATGTGGTCAAGCGAGCGAAAGCATGTGGGGGATGCCTGGGCACACGAAGGCGATGAAGGCCGTGGTAAGCTGCGATAAGCCAAGGGGAGGAGCACACATCCTGCGATCCTTGGATGGCCGAATGGGGCAACCCGGCGGTGAGCAATCACCGTCATCCCGAAAGGGAGGCAAACCAGGGGAACTGAAACATCTCAGTACCCTGAGGAAGAGAAATCAACCGAGATTCCCGAAGTAGCGGCGAGCGAAACGGGACGAGCCCAAACCGTGGGACCTTCGGGTGCCACGGGGTTGTAGGACCCACGGACGCGATACGTGCAAGTAGTCGAAGTCCCCTGGAACGGGGCGCCA